>JAZQQO010000079.1:0-79947 GCA_045629085.1 Bacteroidaceae bacterium | reverse complement strand
AATGGTTTGTTTTGTTGCGTCCATAGGCATTTCTCCCCACCCCCCCCCCCAAAAGGGGGGGGAGACTTAGAGTGGGGAGGGCAAATGTGTAGATAAACAATAGTACTTATAAAACAGACATCCCCATCTGCAGACTCCCCTCCCTTTTGGGGGAGGGGTTGGGGGAGAGGCCTATGGACGCAACAAAACAAACCATTCTGGAGATTGATCGTGCCATACGCAAGATCATCGCCAAATATCCCGCCGACCGGGATGCTGTGCTTACCGACATCCATCTCGAACTCCGTCAGGAGTCGGGCGATTTCCTCGCCTACGACGACGATGACAACGAGATCAACCGTTGTGTCGTGGAGCAGTGGATCAACAGTAGTGAGGAGGACTTCTACGACCAAGTCACTCCCATCCTCTATGCTCGTCTGGATGCCCTGCGTCCGGAGATCGACCAGATGTCCATCCTCCATCCCTTCTCGTTCGTCCTGGTGGATGGCGACCATGAGACGCTCAGCGACATCTACCTTGTCGATGAGGAACAGCAGATTCTCAATGGCGAGCTGATGCCCGACCTGGAGCGTGATCTCAACTCCTTCATGAAGGCGTTGTTCGAGGAGTAGTTTCCGACAGGCCACACGTCTGTTGTCATCGCCCCATCGGTTATTTGCCAATTGGCGCTCGGACATTTAAAATTCCGCCGATGGCGGAAAAATGAGAGCCGCAGCGGCAATTATGCTGCAATCGCCGCATCTGTTTTTTTGACGCAATCTGTGTCAATATATCATACCGTGCCTAAAAGAAATTTTTTTTTTCGTGCAAAAAGGTTCGGGGTTCCGAAATACTTTTATAAATAGTTGATATGTAATGTGGTATAGGCGTCGAACCCTGCGTCGAACCCTTCTAAGGTTCGACGCAGGGTTCGACGCCTATATATACTTGCAGTACAGTGTTTTATGAAGAAAAAGCGGAACCCTTTGTGTTTTTCGTACAAAACTTTGATAGAATCTTTTGGGCGAATCTTAAATCAATCCAGGAAAAGAATCTTTGGCCGAATCTTAGCCAAGTAGCATATTATTGCCAACATGTTTTGTAAATGCAAAAAAGTGTACAAATACATTTGTTTTTTTACATTTTTGATAGCCAAAAGCGCTAAAATGCAAGTTTTGTTAAGATTTTGTTGGCAGTTTCATTAAAAAACATTAATTTTGCGCCGAATTAGTATAAAAATGGTAATAGTGCCCGCATGATGCCATTATTCGGTCGATATTGGGTAAAAAGAGAAAAAATTATATACATTATTTATTATTAATCAAAATTCAATCAAAAAATGGGTAAAAAATTATGGTTGTTCCTTGCTTGCATGTTGATGACAGCAAGCATGGCATTCGCCCAGAAGCAGATTACTGGTACAGTAGTCGATGCTGAAAACGGCGATCCCCTGATTGGAGTAGCTGTCCGCGTTCCCGGCACCAACAATGGTGTACTGTCAAACGCTGACGGTAAGTTCTCCATTAACCTCCCCGCAGGTAAGAAGAACCTTAGCTTTAGCTTTATGGGCATGAAGGCCGTAGAGCTGGCTGCTCACGAAGGTATGGTTGTCCGTCTGGAGACTGACACCAAGGCCATGGACGAGTTGGTTATCACCGGTTATGGTGATGCTAAGAAGTTGGGTTCTATCGTAGGTGCTGTAACCACTCTGAACAGCGCTAAGCTCGAGAAGGCTACAACTCCTAACTTCACCGACGCTTTGGCAGGTCAGGTGTCTGGTTTGAGCGTTTTGTCATCAAGCGGTGACCCCTCTTATAGCGCAAGCATCCGTCTGCGTGGTGTCAACTCAATTGAATCAAGCAACACACCCCTCTTCATCCTCGATGGTGCTCCCGTCAGCTCAAGCGTGTTCAACACCTTGAACCCCTCTGACATCCAGAGCATCACCGTCCTGAAGGATGCTGCCTCAACCGCTATCTACGGTTCACGTGCTGCTAACGGTGTAATCGTGATTACCAGCCGCAAGGGTAAGCTCAACGAGAAGGCTAACTTCACTGTTCGTGCTCAGGGTGGTTGGTCACAGCCCGTTGCCGATGGCCTCGAGATGATGAACTCACAGCAGTACATGCAGTTCCGTGAAATGATCGGTCAGCCTCTGAGCGGTGACGTCAAGGACCTTATTAATAACTACGGCATCAACACAACATGGCGTGACGAGGTACTCAACAATGCTGCTCCTACCTACACTTTGGATGCTGCAATGAGCGGTGGTAGCCAGAACATCAGCTACTACATTTCACTTAACCACCACAGCCAGGACGGTCTTATCGAACAGTCAAAGATGCATCGTGAGACTCTGCGTGCCAACATCGATGCACGTCTGAACCGTTGGTTCAAGGTCGGTGTACAGACTAACCTCGGTTCTAACACCTACCGTCAGAACAACGAGGCTGAGGCTGATGCCCTTTACACCAGCAATCCTATGCTTTTCTGCCGTTTGGCTATGCCTTATGAGTCTCCCTACTACTACAGTTTCGATGGTAATGGTAACATCGTTTGGGGTGACCGTGCTCAGAAGTTGAAGCATTCAGGACTGACGCTCCCTTGGTTCGTAAATGATAATCGTAGTTACGAAAGAAACCGCTTGACCTTGAACCTTAACGCTTACCAGCAGATCAATCCCATCGAGGGTCTGACCATCCGTACTCAGCAGGCTCTTCAGGGCTACGATTATACTACTGACAATAAGTATTATCCCTACGAGGCGTTCACTACCCCCATGGGTACTCCTGTAGCTAAGAGTACTGGTTTTACCAGTGCAAGCTTCTCTCGCTACGGTTCATACACCTTCACTCACACTGCTGAGTATCGTCACAACTGGGGCGATCATGGTTTCAACGCTTTGATCGGTGAGGAGACTATCTATAGCCGCAGCCGTGGATTCGGTGTGTACACAGAGGGTCAGACGGATCCTCGTCTTGTGCAGCTTGATCATGGTACTAACGTGGCTATAGACAATATCAGTGATTCTCGTGCCGAAGAGTCCTTCAACTCACTATTCACTACTTTAAGCTACAACTATGCTGAGAAGTATTATTTCGATGCTTCATACCGTGCAGATGCCAGCTCTAAGTTCGCTCCCGGTTATCGTTGGGGTCACTTCTATTCAGTTGGTGGCATGTGGGATGCTAAGAAGGAGAACTTCCTGAAGGATGTGGAGTGGCTTGATGTATTGCGTCTGCGTGCCAGCTATGGTTTGACTGGTAACTCTTCGGGTGCTGGTAGCTACGATTATTTTGGCAAATTTAGAGGTGATGGTTCTCTGTATAAGGGAGAGGGTTCTATGTACATCTCTTCACCCAGCAACAATACTCTGACCTGGGAGAAGGTGGGTATCCTGAACGTAGGTGTAACCTTCGGCTTCCTCGATCGCTTCACCTTCGGCCTCGATGCTTATCGCAAGAGAACTTCTGATATGTTGATGGGTATTCCTTGGTCTTACACCACTGGTTTCGGCAGCGGTATAGGTAACATTGGTACCATGGTCAACAAGGGTTTCGATGCTGATATCAACATCGACCTCATCAAGACCAAGGATATCAACTGGACTTTCAAGGCTAACATGAACTACAACAAGAACGAGATTACCGAGCTCTTCGCTGGTCGTGATGAGTACATCCTTGCTAACACAGGTTTGAAGCTTGAGGTAGGCAAGCCCTATGGTGAGTTCTACTATGTTCGCTATGCTGGTGTTGACTCACGCGATGGTAAGCCCATGTGGTATGACGTGAACGGTAACCTGACCAAGACCTACAATGAGGAGCGTGATGCAGTCTTCACAGGCAAGCAGCAATATGCACCCATCAGTGGTGGTTTTGGTACCACTTTCACCTGGAAGGGTCTCTCTATTACCGCTGACTTTGCATGGCAGGCTAAGAAGTACATGATCAGCAACGACAACTACTTCTGTAAGAACGCTAACTTCGGTACCAGCTACAATCAGGCTGTTGACATGCTCAACGTATGGACTAAGCCCGGTGATGTGACCAACATCCCCGCTTATGGTGAAGCTGTTGAATTTGATGATCACCTGTTGGAGAACGCTTCATTCTTGCGTATGAAGAGCCTGATCCTTCAGTACACCCTTCCCAAGAAGTGGATGAGCGCTACTAAGGTGCTGCAGAATGCAAAGATCTTCTTCACTGGTCGTAACCTGTTTACCATCACCAAGTTCTCTGGCTACGATCCCGAGCCCGATATCAACTTGGTTAAGTTCAACTATCCCAATACCCGTCAGTTCGTGCTGGGTGCTGAGCTCACATTCTAACATTAGTTATCTATAAAGAAGAAAAGGATATGAAAAAGATATTTTTATCAATGATGCTGGTGCTGGGTCTCTGCACATCTTGCCACATGGACCTACAGCCTTACGGCGTACTCAATGAGGAATCTGCTGTTCAGAATATGAACGACCTCCGTAGTTTCCGCAACGGTGTGTACACCAGCTTGCGTGGCATGACAAGTGGTTCTTGGGTTACCACCTCGGACATCCAGATGGACCAGTTCCACGGTCTTATCAGCAATGGTAATCGTGGGGGTATCATTTCCAATGGTCTACTGACCTCTTCAGATGGTGACCTTGAGGGCTTCTTTGGTAGTTGCTATGGTGTTATTGCCAAGGCAAACTATCTGATTGCAAGGTGTCCTGAAATGGCTAATTCTGGTGCATTCAGCGATGCTGATGTGGCCAAGATTAACCTCTATCAGGGTGAAGGTTATTTCCTGCGTGCATACGCTTACTTCTTCCTGGCTGACCACTATTGCCAGCCTTATGCTCAGGTTGATCCCACCGCTGCTGCTACCGGTGCTCCTATCGTTACGAAGTATGAGCCTACGGGTGACCTTGCTAAGTACCCCAGCCGTAGCACTTTGGATGAAACCTACAAGCTGATTGAAAGTGACCTGGCTGCTGCTTACGATGCATTGGTTGCATACGAGAAGATTGATGACAGCAATGTGGCTCCCAACGCTGCATACCTTTCTTCATACGCTGTGGCTGCTATGCAGGCACGTGTGGCTTTGGTAAAGGGTGACTACGCAACTGCTTTGGCAAAGGCAAAGACTGTTATCGAGAGTGGTAAGTACAGTTTGACTGAAATTGCTGATTACGCTACTTTGTGGTCAAAGGATGAGGGTTCTGAGGTTATCTTCCGTCCCTTCATGAGCAATACTGAAGGTCTCTCTTCTACTGGTGGTGCTTACACTGCTAGCACAACTGAGAACAGTGCTGACTATATTGCAACATACGCTACTCTTGATGCATTTGAGGATGGTGACATCCGTTTCGATACTTGGTTCTCTGTTTGGAATCTCGATATCGAGGGTGATGAATATATGTCTTACATCTTCTTGAAGTACCCAGGAAATGAGTCACTCCGCACTACTACCGAGAACAACTACGTGAACATGCCTAAGCCTTTCCGTTTGGCTGAGATGTACCTTGTAGCTGCTGAGGCTGCTGCACAGACCAACGAAACTGTTGCTGCAAGTAATTATCTGAATGAGCTTCGTAAGAACCGTATCGTAGGTTACAATGAGAGTGTTTATCCTGCTTCAACTATCATGAATGAGATTCGCAATGAGCGTGTTTGTGAGTTGCTGGGTGAGGGCTTCCGCATGAGCGACCTTCGTCGTTGGAACCAGGGCTTCAAGCGTTATGGCAACCATGACGAGAACGAAAAACTGAATGGTGTTGTTGTTAGAGCTGGTGCTGAGTTGGAGTACAAGGCTGATGATTATCGCTTCACTTGGCCCATCCCTGCAACCGAGATGGACTCTAACCCCAACCTGAAGGGTCAGCAGAACCCCGGTTATTAATCTTATTATAGTAACATTATATAATAGAATAGGATATGAAATTCTTTAAAATATTTATGTTCTTGGCTGCCGCTTCAGTATTGGGCTCATGCTCAAGTGATGAGATTGAGCTGAACAAGAACGAGGCTACCGTAGCAATGCAGAACGGTACAATGACCATAAGTGAAGCTAAGGGCTTGTTTAATGTTCCTGTTTCTGTGAGTGGCGATCGTAACGGCATGGTAAGGGTTACTGTTGAGGTCGCCGAAGTGGGGGCAAATCCTGCAAAGGAGGATACTCATTACCTCGTGACCACTAAGACTATCAATATCAGCTCTGACCAGACTACCGGAAATATTGAGATTATGGCCGTAGATGACGAGGATATTAATGAAAATCGTCAGTTCACGGTAAAGATTGTTAAAGTCCAGGGTGGTACTCTTGTTGATGGCTCAAGTTCAACTGTTGTCACACTGAAAGACAATGACGCTGCTTTCTATGAAAAGTTTGCTGGCAAATGGACTATGGTGTTCCAGTCTGCTTATGAAGAAGAGCCTGATACGTGGGATCTGCAAATCATTACTGCAGAAGAAAACGATCCTGATTATGATCATTATATGTACGTAAAAGGTATGATGGGTCAAAGTTGGACTGTCGGTGTCTTGGAGTATAACTATGATAAGGAAACCAAGAAGGGTACCTTGAGTTTCGTGCCTAGCTTGTTTGCCCAAGGGGTTAATTTCGGTAGCATTGGTGTACAAGACGTGTACCTCTATGGTATGAATTCAGAGGGACGTCCCGTAGAGACTCCTTTGGTCGGTACTTGGAGTGAAGACTTTAAGTCAATCACCTTCGATCCTTCTGTGGGCGCACAGGGCTTGTACTTCTATATTGAGGCAGGTTATACTTGGGATAAGGGAACTGTTGTAAGTATGAAAAAGAAGTAATCAAATAAATCCTAATAGATTAAAGGGTGGATTTGTCCCAACAAATTCACCCTTTAACCTTCTCATGGCGCAACTAGTTAAGTAGGCTTTGTAGGTAGTCTTAGTATGTTCTGCTTTCTGGTTGTGATTAATTGTTAATTTGGTACACATGAAAAAGATATTCTTATTTTTTCTTCTATCTTTCTTTTTTCTCTGTGTTTATGCTGATAAGGCGGAGTCTGGAATATGGCAGACTTTGACTTTAGCTGATGGCTCTGTCATTCGTGCCGAGTTGTGTGGTGACGAATCCGTACACTATTGGCAGGCTGCCGACAACAAGCTTTACATGAAGCAGGCTGGCAAGTGCGTAGAGGTGACTGCACGTGAGATTGCTGAGGTGGAACGTGTCAATCGTACTCGTTTTGCAGGAACAGAATCTGACCGCAGAAAGCTGCGTGGGTTGCGTGGTGATGTGAAACCGGTTATCGGTCACAAGAAGGGACTCATCATTCTCGTGGAATTTACCGACAAGAAGTTCTCAATGGATGATCCTAAGGCGTTCTATCAGCGAATGGCTAATGAGGAAGGGTACAATGAAGGAAAACAGAAAGGTAGTTTGCATGATTACTTCAAAGACCAGAGTAATGGACAGTTTGTGATCGACTTTGATGTGGTAGGACCGATAAAACTTGGACAACCTTATGCCTATTATGGCGTAGATGATCCAACCCATGGTCAGGATTATCATGCCATTGACATGATTTGCCAAGCTGTGATTGCTGCTGACAGTGAGGTTAACATGAAGGACTACGACTGGGATGGCGATGGGGCTGTGGAACAGGTGTATGTGCTTTATGCAGGAGAAGGACAGGCTTCAGGTGGAGGTGACGACACCGTCTGGCCTCACAAGTCTGCCATACATTACTATGGCTACAGTGGCATGAAGCCATTGGTCGTGGATGGGGTAGAGGTGGACATTTATGCTTGCTCGAACGAGATGCGAGGAAAAAGTGTCTGTGGAATCGGTACCATCTGTCATGAGTTCTCACACTGTCTGGGTTTCCCTGACATGTATGACACGACCATCAATAGTGGTTCGCAGAAGCCTAACTACGGTATGGGTACGTGGGATTTGATGAACTCTGGTAACCATAACAATAGCGGATACACACCTGCTGGCTATACGAGCTGGGAGAAGATGATGGCTGGATGGATTACGCCTATCGAGTTGACTCGGGATCTCTCGGTTAAGGGTATGAAGCCTATGTCACAGCATGGTGACGCCTACATTATTTATAATCCTGCCAACAAGGATGAGTACTACATGCTGGAGAACCGCAAGAAGGAAGGTTGGGATGCTGCGCTGGGAGGTGAGGGCATGCTGATATTGCATGTCGATTATGACTTTAACATCTTTACCAATCACAATAAGCCTAATACTTTTATCGATGGGGTTAATGACCATCAGCGTATGACCATCTTCCATGCTGACGGCAGAGATGGCGTTGACGATGAGGCTGGCGACCCCTATCCTTATGGCAACAACAACTCACTGTCGAACTTCACCGCTCCCGCTGCTACGCTTTACAACAAGAACGTGGATGGTTCTCTGTTCATGAATGTTAAGATCAGTAAGATTGCTAAGGATGAGAATGGTTACATCTCCTTTGTCTTCGGCGATCCTGCCAAGGCTGACGAGGCTGTACTCTTTGCCGAATCGTTCGACGAGTGCGTGGGGACTGGTGCTAACGATGGAAGCTGGCTGACGATGAAAGTGGCTGTGGGTGCGTTCACTCCCGACAATGCTAACTGGGTAGGCGACTACATGAGGGGTGCTTCTCATTGTGCACGTTTCGGTTCGTCTGCTAGCAATGCGTCTGCCACCATGCCTGAAGTTGAGGTGGATGGTCCCTGCACTTTGACATTTCGTGCGGCTCCATTTGCGACGGAAGGAAGCATGACGCTCACGGTGTCTGATGAGAATGGCAAGTTGAGCTTCGACAACACGAAGTTCCAGCTGACCGAGAAGCAGTGGACGGACATCACGGTCAAGACGACTGGCACGGGCAAGGCTCGCATCAAGTTTGCTGCTGACTGCCGTCTATATCTTGACGAGGTCATGCTGGTGGATGATAATAAGGCAAGTGGTATTGAGGATCTGACGATTTCACCTTTGTCTAAGGATAATGCTATCTACAACCTGCAGGGCCAGAAGTTGATGGCTCCTCCCACAAGGGGTATCTACATCCGAAATGGGAAAAAGGTGTGGGTAAGGTGATAGAATGCAACAACATTTTTAATTTATAATAGATATTATGGCAAACGAACAAAACAAGCAGGGACAGTTGCAGATTGAACTGACTCCTGAGGTGGCAAACGGTACTTATGCTAACCTCGCCATGATTGCTCATGGCAATACCGAGTTTATCATCGATTTCATCAGTATGTTGCCTGGCATGCCCAAGGCTCAGGTGCAGAAGCGTATCATCATGGTGCCCGAGCATGCAAAGCGTCTCCTTTATGCTTTGCAGGAGAATATTGCACGCTACGAGCAGACTTTCGGCACAATTGAGTTGCCCGGTGCTCCCAAGCCACAGGGTGGCCGTACCATCGCTCCCTTCGGTAGCGGTGAAGCTTAAGCGACAGACGCTATAAAAGCGGAAATTACGAAATCACGAATTCCTTCTCTCCTTTGCGGCACATGTGCCTGAGTGAGATGGGGATTTCGTGGTTTCGTGATTTTTGTTTTCGGCTATTCTTCGCGCAAAATGCATTGAATATGGTTTTGATGTGGTTAAATTGTGTTAAAAGTGATGTAAAATGCACTTTTTTGAGGTAGAAAATAAAAATAGTTACTCGTAGTTGGTTGATTATTAAAAAAAAGTTCGTACCTTTGCACCCCGAATAGGCATAGACTATGCCCGTTCGCCAACAACTTAGATACAAATAATACAATATAATAATTAAAATTTAAACAAAATGCCTACAATTCAACAATTGGTAAGAAAAGGCCGTACCGTGTTGGTAGACAAGAGCAAGAGCCCCGCACTCGATAGCTGTCCTCAGCGTCGCGGCGTTTGCGTTCGTGTGTACACCACCACGCCTAAGAAGCCTAATTCGGCTATGCGTAAGGTAGCCCGTGTTCGTTTGACCAACACAAAGGAGGTCAACAGTTACATCCCCGGAGAGGGTCACAACTTGCAGGAGCACAGCATCGTGCTGGTTCGTGGCGGTCGTGTAAAGGACCTTCCCGGTGTACGTTATCACATCGTTCGTGGTACTTTGGATACCGCAGGTGTGGCTAACCGTACACAGCGTCGTTCTAAGTACGGTGCTAAGCGTCCCAAGGCTAAGAAGTAATTTCATTAATCAATCCCGTTTTGGTAAGTTAGGTTGAGTAAGCGCCTAGAGAGGCGCTGAAGAACAAAGACGAAAACAACCCAAAACACAAAACAACAAGACAATGCGTAAAGCAAAACCAAAAAAGAGAATCATCCTTCCCGATCCCGTATTCGGTGACGTTAAGGTAAGTAAGTTCGTGAACCATCTGATGTATGATGGTAAGAAGAGCATCAGCTACGAGATCTTCTACAATTCTTTGGAGATCGTTGGTAAGAAGATGCAGAGTGTAGAGAAGGCTCCCCTGGAAATCTGGAAGGAAGCTCTCGACAAGATCACTCCTCAGGTAGAGGTTAAGAGCCGCCGTATCGGTGGTGCTACCTTCCAGGTTCCTACAGAGATTCGTCCCGACCGTAAGGAGAGCGTTTCAATGAAGAACATGATCAACTTCGCTCGCAAGCGTGGTGGTAAGACCATGGCTGACAAGTTGGCTGCTGAGATTATGGACGCTTACAACGAGCAGGGTGGTGCTTACAAGCGTAAGGAGGATATGCACCGCATGGCTGAGGCTAACCGTGCATTCGCTCACTTCCGTTTCTAATACCATAATTTATATTAATTGTTAATTATTAATTCTTAATTGTCAATTTAGAAATTATGGCAAAGCAAGATCTACATTTGACCCGCAACTTCGGTATCATGGCGCATATCGATGCTGGTAAGACAACTACTTCTGAGCGTATCCTTTTCTACACCGGTAAGACTCACAAGATTGGTGAGGTGCACGAGGGTGCAGCTACCATGGACTGGATGGAGCAGGAGCAGGAGCGTGGTATCACCATCACCTCTGCTGCTACTACCGCTTACTGGAACTACAATGGTAGCAAGTATAAGTTCAATTTGATCGATACTCCGGGACACGTTGACTTCACTGCTGAGGTTGAGCGTTCACTTCGTGTATTGGACGGTGCCGTGGCTACCTACTGTGCTGTAGGTGGTGTTGAGCCCCAGTCTGAGACGGTATGGCGTCAGGCTGATAAGTACAACGTACCCCGTATGGGTTATGTAAACAAGATGGACCGCTCTGGTGCTGACTTCTTCGAGGTTGTTCGCCAGATGAAGGACGTCCTGGGTGCTAATCCCGCTGTTATCGCTGTGCCCATCGGTGCAGAGGAGAACTTCAAGGGTATCGTTGACCTTCTGAAGATGAAGGCTATCCTGTGGCACGATGAGACCATGGGTGCTGAGTACTCTGAGGAGGAGATTCCCGCTGACTTGAAGGACGAGTGCGAGGAGTGGCGCATGAAGCTGCTCGAGCAGGCTGCTGAGATGGATGAGACCTTGATGGAGAAGTTCTTCGAGGATCCCGAGTCTATCACTACCGAGGAGCTGATCGCTGCTATCCGTAAGGGTACTCTTTCTCTTGACCTCGTTCCTATGACCTGCGGTTCTTCTTTCAAGAACAAGGGTGTTCAGACACTGCTCGACTATGTCTGCATGTTCCTTCCCTCTCCTCTGGATACTCCCGCTATCGAGGGTGTTAACCCCGAGACTGGTGAGACCGAGACCCGTCAGCCCAGCGAGGATGACAAGACCGCTGCTCTTGCATTTAAGATCGCTACCGATCCATACGTTGGTCGTCTGACCTTCTTCCGTGTATATAGCGGTAAGGTAGAGGCTGGTTCTTATATCTACAATGTTCGCTCTGGTAAGAAGGAGCGCGTAAGCCGTCTGTTCCAGATGCACTCTAACCACCAGAACCCCGTTGAGGTAATTGGTGCTGGTGACATCGGCGCAGGTGTTGGTTTCAAGGATATCCACACTGGTGATACCTTGGCAGAGGAGGGTGCTCCTATCACTCTCGAGTCAATGGATTTCCCCGATCCCGTTATCGGTATCGCAGTAGAGCCCAAGACTCAGAAGGACCTCGACAAGCTGTCTAACGGTCTCGCTAAGTTGGCTGAGGAGGATCCCACCTTCACCGTTCGTACCGATGAGCAGAGCGGTCAGACCGTCATCAGCGGTATGGGTGAGCTCCACTTGGATATCATTATCGACCGTCTGAAGCGTGAGTTCAAGGTTGAGTGTAATCAGGGTAAGCCTCAGGTTAACTACAAGGAGGCTATCACCGCTACCGTTAACCACCGTGAGGTTTACAAGAAGCAGTCTGGTGGTCGTGGTAAGTTCGCTGATATCATCGTTAACGTAGGTCCCCGCGACGAGGACTACAAGGAGACTCCTCTGCAGTTCATCAACAGCGTTACCGGTGGTAACATTCCTAAGGAGTTCATTCCTTCAGTACAGAAGGGCTTCGAGGCAGCCATGAAGAATGGTGTGCTCGGTGGCTTCCCCATGGATAGCTTGAAGGTTGAGCTCTGCGATGGTTCATTCCACCCCGTTGACTCTGACCAGTTGTCATTCGAGATTGCAGCCCAGATGGCTTACAAGGCTTGCTGCGCTAAGGCTAAGCCCGTACTGATGGAGCCCATCATGAAGCTTGAGGTTGTTACTCCCGAGGAGAACATGGGTGATGTAATCGGTGACTTGAACAAGCGTCGTGGTCAGGTTGAGGGTATGGATACCACTCGTACCGGTGCTCGCTTGGTTAAGGCTATGGTTCCCCTGGCAGAGATGTTCGGTTATGTAACCGCTCTCCGTACCATCACCTCTGGTCGTGCTACCTCTTCTATGACTTACGATCACCACGCTCCTGTAAGCACTGGTGTTGCTAAGGCTGTACTTGAGGAACTGAAGGGTCGCGTTGACCTGCTCTAATAAAAAGAATCAAGGATAGGGTCGCCTGCAAGCGAATGACTCTTTACAGGCGATACCCTTCCTTCTTAAAGAAAATTATATTATTTAAATCATCTAAAAACAAATGAGTCAGAAAATTCGTATCAAGCTGAAGAGCTACGACCACAATCTCGTAGATAAGTCAGCTGCTAAGATCGTTTCTACTGTGAAGGCTACTGGTGCTGTTGTCAGCGGTCCTATCCCCCTTCCCACTCACAAGCGTATCTTTACTGTAAACCGCTCTACCTTCGTTAACAAGAAGAGCCGTGAGCAGTTTGAGTTGAGTTCTTACAAGCGTCTTATCGACATCTACAGCAGCACTGCTAAGACTGTTGATGCTCTGATGAAGCTTGAGTTGCCCAGCGGTGTAGAAGTAGAAATCAAGGTGTAATGCGTGATGCATACATTATTTATTATTAATTACAAATTGAATAACTGAAATGCCAGGATTATTAGGAAAGAAAATCGGAATGACATCCGTATTCAGTGCCGAGGGTAAGAATGTACCATGCACTGTTATCGAAGTAGGTCCTTGTGTAGTTACTCAGATCAAGAGTGTAGAGAAGGATGGCTATGCTGCTATCCAGCTCGGTTACCAGGAGGCTAAGGAGAAGAATACCACTGCTCCTCTCATGGGTCACTTCAAGAAGGCTGGTACTACCCCCAAGAGACACTTGGCCGAGTTCACAGGTTTCGAGCAGGAGCTCAACCTGGGTGACACGATCACCGTTGACCTTTTTGCTGATTGCAACTATGTAGACGTAATCGGTACTTCAAAGGGTAAGGGTTTCCAGGGCGTTGTTAAGCGTCATGGTTTCGGTGGTGTAGGCCAAGCAACACACGGTCAGGATGACCGTCTGCGTAAGCCCGGTTCTATCGGTGCCTGCTCTTATCCCGCTAAGGTGTTTAAGGGTATGCGCATGGGTGGCCAGATGGGTAACGCTCGTGTGACTACTCACAACCTGCAAGTGTTAAAGGTAATTCCCGAGCACAACCTGCTCCTCATCAAGGGTAGTGTGCCAGGATACAATGGTTCAATCGTAAGCATTATTAAGTGATGGAAGTTAGTGTATTGAATATAAAGGGTGCAGAGACAGGTCGCAAGGTGTCTCTGAACGATGCTATCTATGCCATCGAGCCCAACGACCACGCTATCTATCTTGACGTAAAGCTTTTCTTGGCTAATCAGCGTCAGGGTACTGCTAAGTCTAAGGAGAGAAGTGAGATGAGCGGCTCAACTCGCAAGCTCGGTCGCCAGAAGGGTGGTGGCGGTGCTCGCCGTGGTGATGTCAACTCACCTGTACTCGTTGGTGGTGCTCGTGTGTTCGGTCCCAAGCCCCGCGATTATGGTTTCAAACTGAACAAAAAGGTACGTCAGTTGGCTCGTAAGAGCGCACTTACCTACAAGGCTCAGGAGAATGCGATTGTTGTTGTTGAGAACTTCACTTTTGAGGCTCCCAAGACTAAATCGTTTATCGAAATCTTAAATAATCTTAATTTGTCCGGCAAGAAGGCTCTGTTCGTATTGCCAGGTGCAGATAAAGTCGTATATTTGTCAGCTCGTAACATCGAACGCGTTAGCATGATGCCTGCAGCAGCCCTCAATACATACAAAGTATTGGATGCTGATGTGGTTGTTCTTGCTGAGGGCGCTCTTGATGTGATCAACAGCAATCTGACAAAGTAAATAGGAGTTTAGAACTATGGCAAATATCATCAAACCCCTGGTCACTGAGAAGATGACCGGCATCACTGAGAAGCAGAATAAGTTCGGCTTCATTGTTCGTCCCGATGCCAACAAGATTGAGATCAAGAAGGAGGTTGAGGCTTTGTACAATGTTACCGTATTGGCAGTGAATACCTGCCGCTACGCTGGCAAGCGCAAGAGCCGTTATACTCGTGCTGGTCTCATCCGTGGACAGAAGAATGCCTTCAAGAAGGCAATTGTAACCCTCAAGGAGGGCGAAACTATCGATTTCTATAGCAATATTTAATAAATAAAGATGGCAGTACGTAAATTTAAGCCCACAACACCGGGCCAGAGACACAAAATTATAGGTACTTTCGAGGAGATTACTGCATCAGTACCTGAGAAGTCTCTCGTTTATGGTAAGCGTTCTACTGGCGGTCGCAATAACGATGGTAAGATGACCATGCGTTACATCGGCGGCGGTCACCGTAGAAAGTATCGCTTCATTGATTTCAAGCGAGAGAAGGATGGTGTTCCAGCTGTAGTGAAGACTATCGAGTACGATCCTAACCGTTCGGCTCGTATCGCTCTTCTGTTCTACGCTGATGGTGAAAAACGTTATATTATCGCTCCCAACGGTCTGAAGGTTGGTGCTACACTGATGAGCGGTGCTGAGGCAGCACCCGAAATCGGTAACTCACTTCCCCTTGCTAATATCCCCGTTGGTACCGTTATCCACAACATCGAGCTTCGTCCTGGTCAGGGCGCTCTGCTCGTTCGTTCGGCTGGTAACTTCGCACAGTTGACTTCTCGTGAGGGTCGTTACTGTGTAATCAAGTTGCCCTCTGGTGAGACTCGTCAGATTCTCTCAGCTTGTAAGGCTACTGTCGGTAGCGTAGGTAACAGCGATCATGGCTTGGAGAGCTCAGGTAAGGCTGGACGCTCTCGCTGGTTGGGTCGCAGACCTCACAACCGTGGTGTCGTTATGAATCCCCACGATCATCCCATGGGTGGTGGTGAAGGCCGTCAGTCAGGTGGTCATCCCCGTTCACGTAAGGGCTTGTATGCTAAGGGTCTCAAGACACGTGCACCTAAGAAGCAGTCTAACAAGTACATTATCGAAAGAGCTAATAAGAAGTAATCCACGAATAATCAGAGGAAACTATGAGTCGTTCATTAAAGAAAGGTCCATACATCGAGGTAAATCTCGAGAAGAAGATTCTCGCCATGAATGAGAGTGGCAAGAAGACTGTTGTCAAGACTTGGGCCAGAGCCAGTATGATTTCACCCGATTTCGTGGGTCATACCGTGGCTGTACACAACGGTAATAAATTTATTCCTGTCTATGTTACTGAGAACATGGTAGGCCACAAGTTGGGTGAGTTCGCTCCTACCCGTCGTTTCGGTGGTCATGCAGGTAACAAGAAATAATGGCAGGACATTGTCGAAAAATTAGAGTAATAATATAATGGGAAAAAGAAAGAAATTAGCTGCCGATGCTAGAAAGGCAGCCCTGAAGACCCAGTATTTTGCAAAACTTAAGGGTTGTCCCTCTTCTCCCCGCAAGATGAGATATGTGGTTGATTTGATTCGCGGCATGGAGGTTAATAGAGCACTTGCTACCCTGAAGTTCGCATCAAAGGCTGCTGCCGCTGATGTTGAGAAGTTGCTGCGCTCTGCTATTGCCAACTGGGAACAGAAGAATGAGCGCAAGGCTGAAGATGGTGAGCTCTTCGTTACACGTGTATTCGTTGACGAGGGTGTTACACTGAAGCGTATGAGACCGGCTCCTCAGGGCCGTGGTTACCGTATCCGCAAGCGTAGTAACCATGTTACCTTGTTCGTTGACACTAAGAAAGATTAATTAAGAAGAAACTATGGGACAGAAAGTTAATCCTATAAGCAACCGTTTGGGTATCGTACGCGGTTGGGATTCAAATTGGTTCGGTGGCAAGAACTTTGGTGATACGCTGCTCGAGGACAACAAAATCCGTAAGTATTTGAATACCCGTCTGGGCGATGCCAGTCTTTCTCGCATCGTCATTGAGCGTACCTTGAAGCTCGTTACCATTACTGTTTGTACTGCACGTCCAGGTCTTATCATCGGTAAGGCTGGTCAGAAGGTTGACGAGTTGAAAGAGGAGTTGAAGAAGCTTACTGACAAGGATGTTCAGATCAATATCTTTGAGGTTAAGAAGCCTGAGCTTGATGCTACTATCGTGGCTAACAATATCGCTCGTCAGGTAGAGGGTAAGATTGCTTACCGTCGTGCAATCAAGATGGCTATCGCTAACACCATGCGTGCTGGTGCAGAGGGTATTAAAGTACTCATCTGTGGTCGTCTGAATGGTGCAGAAATGGCTCGTCGTGAGATGTTGAAGGAGGGTCGTACTCCTCTGCATACTTTCCGTGCTGACATCGATTTCTGCCAGAGCGAGGCTCTTACTAAGGTAGGTATCCTTGGTATTAAGGTTTGGATCTGCCGCGGTGAGAAGTATGGCAAGGTTGATCTTGCTCCTAACTTCACACAGCAGAAGGAAGGTGGCCGTGGAGGCTTCAACAATGGTGGCAATGATCGTCGTGGTCCTCGCCGCAAGAAGAACAACAACCGTTAAACAAATTTGAATCATGTTACAACCTAAAAGAACTAAATACAGAAGGCCGCAGAAAAATGCCCGCAAGGGTAATGCTCAGCGTGGCAATCAGCTTGCTTTCGGTTCGTTCGGTATCAAGTCACTGGATACACACTGGATTACCGCTCGTCAGATCGAGGCTGCTCGTGTGGCCATGACACGTTATATGCAGCGTGAGGGTCAGAGTTGGATCCGCATCTTCCCCGACAAACCAATCACCAAGAAGCCTGCCGATGTACGTATGGGTAAGGGTAAGGGTGATCCTGTTGGTTATGTGTTCCCCATTACCCCCGGCCGCATCATTTTCGAGATTGAGGGTGTTAGCTATGAGATCGCCAAGGAAGCTCTTCGTTTGGCAGCTCAGAAGCTTCCTGTCACCACTAAGTTCATTGTAAGAAGAGATTACGATAAAAACGCATAATTATGAAAGTTGCAGAAATTAAGGAGTTGACTGATGCTGACTTGAAGGAGAAGATCCAGAATGAGAAGGCTCAGTACCATCAGATGAAGCTCAATCACGCTGTATCACCCCTTGAGAACAATTCTCAGATTAAGGCTGCGCGTCGTAATATTGCCCGCCTGGAGACCATTCTCCGCGAGCGTGAGCTTAACAAATAAAATGGTCTGACAAATGGAAGAAAGAAATTTAAGAAAGACAAGAACGGGTGTCGTTGTTAGCGACAAGATGGACAAGACCATTGTTGTAGCTGCACAGTTCAAAGAGAAGCACCCTATTTATGGTAAGTTCGTCAGCAAGACGAAGAAGTACCATGCTCATGACGAGAAGAACGACTGCCACAAGGGTGATACCGTTCTGATCATGGAAACTCGTCCCTTGAGCAAGACTAAGAGATGGAGAGTAGTAGAAATCGTAGAAAGAGCTAAGTAATTATGATACAGACAGAATCAAGACTGGTAGTCGCAGACAACAGTGGTGCCCGTGAGGCACTGTGCATCCGCGTACTGGGTGGTACTCGTCGCCGCTATGCTTCGGTGGGCGATGTTATCGTCGTTGCCATCAAGAGCGCCATCCCTACAAGTGATGTTAAGGCCGGTTCGGTATCAAAGGCACTGATCGTACGCACTAAGAAGGAAGTACGCCGCGCAGACGGTTCGTACATCCGTTTCGATGATAACGCTTGTGTTTTGTTGAATAACGCTGGCGAGTTGCGTGGTAGTCGTATCTTCGGTCCTGTTGCTCGCGAGCTCAGAGCTGTCAATATGAAGGTTGTTTCATTGGCACCTGAGGTTCTTTAATCTATAAAGAAAGATCAATAGACATGAGTAAGTTACACATTAAGAAAGGCGATACAGTTTACGTAAATGCTGGCGACAACAAGGGCCAGACTGGTAAAGTGTTGAAAGTGTTCGTAAAAGAGCAGCGCGCACTCGTTGAGGGTGTTAATATGGTGAGCAAGAGCCAGAAGCCCAGTGCCAAGTTCCCTCAGGGTGGCATTGTTAAGATGGAGGCTCCTATTCAGATCTCAAACCTGAATGTTGTTGACCCCAAGACTGGCAAGCCTACTCGTATCGGTAGAAAGTTAAACGCTGACGGAAAACTCGTCCGTTATGCTAAAAAATCTGGAGAGGAGATTAAGTAATGGCAAATACAGCACAACTGAAGAAGGAGTATGCAGAGCGCATTGCTCCTGCCCTGAAGAAGCAGTTCAACTATACTTCTACCATGCAGATCCCCGTGTTGAAGAAGATCGTCATCAACCAGGGTCTTGGTATGGCTACTGCTGACAAGAAGATTATTGAGGTTGCAATCAATGAGATTACCGCTATCACCGGTCAGAAGGCCGTTGCTACCGTATCAAAGAAGGACGTTGCAAACTTCAAGTTGCGTAAGAAGATGCCTATCGGCGTTATGGTAACATTGCGTCGTGAGCGTATGTATGAATTCCTTGAGAAGCTCGTTCGTGTGGCTCTGCCCCGTATCCGTGACTTCAAGGGTATCGAGAGCAAGTTCGATGGTCGTGGTAACTACACACTGGGTATCCAGGAGCAGATTATCTTCCCCGAAATCAACATTGATACTATCGATCGTATCCTCGGTATGAACATTACCTTCGTTACTACAGCTAAGACTGATGAGGAGGGTTATGCACTGCTCAAGGAGTTTGGTCTTCCCTTTAAGAACGCTAATAAATAAGTTTTGATATGGCAAAAGAATCAATGAAGGCCCGTGAGGTCAAGAGAGCCAAGCTTGTAGCCAAGTATGCTGAGAAGCGTGCTGCATTGAAGAAGATTGTCAATGATCCTAACAGTGATCCCGTTGATGCTTTTGAGGCTGCTCAGAAGCTTCAGGCAATCCCCCGCAATGCTAACCCTATCCGTATGCACAACCGTTGCAAGATTACTGGTCGTCCTAAGGGTTACATGCGCTTGTTCGGTCTCAGCCGTATTCAGTTCCGTGAGATGGCATCAAACGGTCTGATTCCCGGTGTAAAGAAGGCCAGCTGGTAAGTCGCTGTTTAATGAAGACGAAAGAATTGAGTGTTTAATATTGTCGGGAGAGTCCCGATTAATTAAATTTTTTATCAAATGACAGATCCTATAGCAGATTTTCTGACGCGTTTGAGAAATGCCATCCAGGCCAAGCATAGAGTGGTCGAGGCACCCGCGTCAAATTTGAAGAAGGAAATCACAAAGATCCTCTTCGAGAAGGGCTATATCCTGAACTACAAGTTTGTAGAGGATGGTCCTCAGGGTACAATCAAGATTGCGCTCAAGTATGACCAGAAGAACAAGGTCAACGCAATCAAGAAGTTGATTAGAATATCCTCACCTGGTATGCGTAAGTATACTGGTTACAAGGATATGCCGAGAGTTATTAACGGATTGGGTATTGCTATTTTATCCACATCTAAGGGTGTAATGACGGACAAGGAGGCTGCTGATCTCAAGATCGGTGGTGAGGTTCTTTGTTATGTATATTAATAGGAGGAAAGAAATATGTCTAGAATTGGAAAGCTTCCCATTACTATTCCCGCAGGCGTTACCGTTAGCGTAAGCGATGATAACGTTGTAACTGTTAAGGGTAAGGAAGGTGAGATGACTCAGGCAGTTCATCCCTCCATCAAGATAAATCTCTCAGAGGGCGAAATGACCTTTGAGATGGATGAGACCAATGATACCGTTGACGCTAAGCAGCGTCATGCATTCCATGGCCTTTATCGTTCACTTATTAACAATATGGTTATTGGTGTTAACGAGGGTTATGAGAAGAGACTTGAGTTGGTCGGTGTTGGTTACCGTGTGAGCAATCAGGGCAATCTGCTCGAGTTTGCTTTGGGTTACACTCACCCCATCTTGATTATGCTTCCTTCTGAAATTAAGGTAGAGACCAAGTCAGAGCGTAACCAGAATCCCTTGATTATCCTGAAGTCTTGTGACAAACAACTTCTCGGTCAGGTATGTGCTAAGATCCGTACTTTCCGCAAGCCTGAGCCTTATAAGGGTAAGGGTGTTCTCTTCGTTGGTGAGCAGATTCGTAGAAAGTCTGGTAAGTCTGCTGGTGCTAAGTAACTTTAAAACTTGAAGATCATGACAACAAAATTAGATAGACGAATCAAGATTAAGTACAGAGTGCGTAATAAGATCTCTGGCACTGCAGAGCGCCCTCGCATGACTGTCTTCAGAAGCAATAAGCAGATTTATGTACAGATGATTAATGACCTGACCGGTACTACTTTGTGTAGTGCTTCTTCACTGGGTATGGAAGCCATGCCTAAGAAGGAGCAGGCACAGAAGGTGGGCGAGCTCGCAGCTAAGAAGGCTCTCGAGGCTGGTATCACCACTGTTGTGTTCGACCGCAATGGTTATCTGTATCACGGTAGAGTAAAGGAGGTTGCTGATGCAGCCCGTAACGGTGGACTTAAATTCTAAAATTGATTATGGCAAATATTGTAAAGGTAAATAGCGATACCGAACTGAAGGATAGATTGGTTGCTATCAATCGTGTTACTA
Source organism: Bacteroidaceae bacterium (assembly GCA_045629085.1). GTDB lineage: Bacteria > Bacteroidota > Bacteroidia > Bacteroidales > Bacteroidaceae > Physcousia. The sequence continues at coordinate 58,759 of JAZQQO010000079.1, read as the reverse complement.
AGGTAACCAAGGGTGGTAGAACCTTCACTTTCTCTGCCATCGTCGTTGTTGGTAACGAGAACGGCATCATTGGTTGTGGTTTAGGTAAGGCTGGTGAGGTAACCGCTGCTATCGCAAAGGGTGTTGAGGCTGCCAAGAAGAATCTGGTTAAGGTTCCCGTTGTTAAGGGTACTGTTCCCCATGAGGCAACTGCTCACTTTGGTGGTGCTGAGGTGTTGATCATGCCCGCTTCTGCCGGTACCGGTGTGGTTGCTGGTGGTGCTATGCGTGCTGTTTTGGATAGCGTCGGTGTTAAGGACGTGCTCGCAAAGTCAAAGGGTTCTTCTAACCCCCACAACCTGGTTAAAGCTACCATTGCTGCTCTCGCTTCAATGCGCGATGCTAAGACTGTAGCAGAGAACCGTGGTGTTTCAATTGAAAAAGTATTTAGAGGATAAGGAGGTTTACAATGGCTACGATTAAAGTTAAGCAAGTAAGAAGCAGAATCCATGCTCCCAAGACTCAGAAGGCCACTCTCGACACTTTAGGTCTCACTAAGTTGAATAAGGTTGTTGAGATTGAGGATACTCCCTCAAATCGCGGTCTGATTAACACTGTTCATCATTTGGTGGCAGTTATCGATTAATTTCAAATCTGATAAATTGTAAAGTTATGAAACTAAATAATTTGAAACCCGCTGCTGGTGCAACTCATTCTAGCCGTAGAATCGGTCGTGGACCTGGTTCTGGTTTGGGTGGTACCTCTACCCGTGGTCATAAGGGTGCTAAGGCTCGTTCTGGCTACAAGAGAAAGATTGGTTTCGAGGGTGGTCAGATGCCTCTGCAGCGTCGTGTACCCAAGTTCGGCTTCAAGAATATCAATCGTGTTGAGTATCAGGTTGTAAATCTGGTTACCATCCAGAAGTTGGCTGAGACTCAGAATCTCGAGAAGATTGGTGTTCAGGAGTTGGTTGCTGCAGGTCTTGTAAAGGCTAGCATGCCCGTTAAGATTTTGGGCGTTGGTGCATTGACCGCTAAGGTTGAGGTTGTTGCTAACGCATTCTCAAAGTCTGCTGAAACTGCTATTCAAAACGCTGGCGGTACTGCCACAAAATTGTAATTAAATGAAGAAGTTTATAGAAACCATAAAGAACATTTGGGCCATTGAGGATCTGCGTATGCGTATTCTCATTACCATGCTTTTTGCTACAATCTATCGTTTTGGTTCTTTCATCGTACTTCCTGGTATTGATCCTACCAAGGCTGTAGAGAATCTCGGTAAGCAGGCAGAAGGTAACGGTCTGCTCAACTTGTTGAGTATGTTCTCTGGTGGTGCATTTACTCACGCTTCTATTTTTGCGTTGGGTATTATGCCCTACATTTCGGCTTCTATCGTAATTCAGCTCCTTTGCGTAGCCGTTCCTTCCTTCCAGAAAATCCAAAGGGAGGGAGAGAGCGGTCGTCGCAAAATCAACCAGTACACTCGTGCTTTGACCATGATTATCCTTTTGGTTCAGGGTCCTGCATACTTGATTAACCTTCAGTCTCAGATGGGTGATGCTATGCCCACTGTTAACTGGACAATGTTCCTTATCAGTAGTACTATTATCTTGGCTGCTGGTAGTATGTTCATTCTCTGGTTGGGTGAGAGAATCACTGACAAGGGTATCGGTAATGGTGTATCACTGATCATTATGTTGGGTATTATTGCTCGTCTGCCTGAGGCATTCGGTCAGGAGGTAGTATCTCGACTTAACAACATGAACGGTGGTGGTTTGGTAATGTTCCTTATTGAGATTATTGTTCTCTTTGCGGTAGTATTAGTTGCTATCTTGCTTGTACAAGGTACTCGTAAAGTGCCTGTACAGTATGCAAAGCGTGTTGTCGGTAACCAGCAAGTAGGTGGTGCTCGTCAGTATATTCCTTTGAAGGTTTTTGCTGCTAACGTAATGCCTATCATCTTTGCTCAGGCATTGATGTTTATCCCTGGTATTCTTGCTCGCGCTATTGGTGGCGATGCCTCTGAGGCTGCTATCGCTTTGAGTAACCCTCAGGGTTTGTGGTATAATGTTTTGACCGCAATTTTGATTGTAGTCTTTACATATTTCTATACTGCAATTACTTTGAATCCCGTTCAGATGGCAGAGGATATGAAGCGTAATAATGGTTTCATTCCTGGTGTTCGTCCTGGTAAGGATACTGCTGAATACATTGATGGAATTATGTCAAGAATTACTTTCCCTGGATCTCTTATTCTTGCTTTCATTGCTATAATGCCTGTTTTCGCAGGTATGTTCAATGTGACGCGTGAGTTTGCAGCATTCTTCGGAGGTACTTCTCTCCTCATTCTTGTTGGTGTTGTACTTGATACTCTCCAGCAGATTGAGAGCCATCTGTTGATGCGTCACTATGATGGCCTGTTGAGTTCTGGTAGAATCCACGGTCGTGCAGGCATGAATGCTTATTAAGACTTATCTATATGATATTTCTTAAGACTGAGGAGGAAATTGAAAAATTGCGCGAGGCCAACTTGTTGGTGGGACGCACTTTGGCAGAGATTGCGAAAATAATCAAACCGGGTGTTACCACTAAACAGTTGGACAAGCTCGCAGAGGAATACATACGTGATAACGGAGCAATTCCTACTTTCAAGGGTTTTCCTAACCCTTATGGACCTGAGTTTCCCGCTTCAATATGTACTTCTGTAAATGAACAGGTTGTACATGGGGTACCTTCAGACGATCCATTGAAAGATGGTGATATTGTTTCTGTAGATTGTGGTACGCTTCTCAATGGTTATAATGGTGACTCTTGCTATACATTTATGGTTGGCGAAGTAAGCGATGAAGTAAAGACTTTATTAAGAGTTACTAAAGAGTCATTGTACAAAGGTATTGAGAATGCATTGGCTGGAAAGCGTATAGGAGACATTGGTTATGCCGTTCAACAACATTGCGAGTCTCATGGATATGGGGTTGTGCGTGAGTTTGTTGGTCATGGTATAGGCAAGGAGATGCATGAAGATCCTGCTGTTCCTAATTATGGTCGTCGTGGAAACGGCGCAATGATGAAGAACGGTTTATGCATAGCAATCGAGCCAATGATTACAATGGGTACACAACAGGTATATATGATGCCTGACAAGTGGACGATTGTAACGCGTGATGGAAAGCCTGCTGCACATTTCGAGCATACCATTGCAATACATCATGGTAAGGCTGATATTCTCTCTTCTTTCGAAGAAATTGAAAAATTAGGAGTTTAAGATTAAGATATGGCAAAACAGTCTGCAATTGAACAAGATGGTGTAATCACAGAGTCTCTTTCTAATGCAATGTTTCACGTTGAGTTGGAGAATGGGCATGAGATTACCGCGCATATCTCTGGTAAGATGAGAATGCATTACATTAAGATTCTTCCTGGAGATAAGGTTCGTGTGGAGATGAGTCCGTACGATTTGACAAAAGGTCGCATAGTATTCAGATACAAATAATAGAAATAGATATGAAAACAAGAGCTTCTTTAAAAAAGCGTACCCCCGATTGCAAAATCGTGCGTCGTAAGGGTCGTCTGTATGTAATTAACAAAAAGAACCCTAAGTTCAAGACACGTCAGGGTTAATTATTGCAAAAATTAGAATAGTATATGGCAATTAGAATTGTTGGTGTTGATTTACCTCAGAACAAGAGAGGTGAAATCGCTTTGACTTATGTGTATGGTCTGGGTCGCAGCAGCGCAGGTAAAATCCTGGATAAGGCTGGTGTTGATCGCGACAAGAAGGTTTGTGACTGGACTGATGACGATGCTGCCAAGATTCGTGAGATCATTGGTGCTGAGTATAAAGTAGAGGGTGACTTGCGTTCTGAGATTTCAATGAACATCAAGCGTTTGATGGATATCGGTTGCTATCGTGGCGTACGTCATCGTAACGGACTTCCCGTTCGTGGCCAGAGCACCAAGAATAACGCTCGTACTCGTAAGGGTAAGAAGAAGACCGTTGCAAATAAGAAAAAGGCTACTAAATAATTAATTGAGATATGGCAAAGAAAACAGTCGCAGCAAAGAAAAGAGTCGTTAAGGTTGACGCTATGGGTCAGCTGCACGTACATAGTTCTTTCAATAACATCATCGTATGTTTGGCTAACAGCGAGGGTCAGGTTATTTCTTGGTCTTCTGCTGGTAAGATGGGTTTCCGCGGTAGCAAGAAGAATACTCCCTATGCCGCTCAGATGGCAGCTCAGGATTGTGCAAAGATTGCTTACGATCTGGGTCTCCGTAAGGTTAAGGCATACGTCAAGGGTCCCGGCAACGGTCGTGAGTCTGCAATCCGTACCGTGCATGGTGCAGGTATCGAGGTTGTAGAGATTATCGATGTTACTCCATTGCCTCATAATGGATGCCGTCCTCCCAAGAGAAGAAGAGTATAATACATTAAAACAAGATTTGAATTATGGCAAGATATACAGGTCCTAAATCAAGAATTGACCGTCGTTTTGGTGAGACCATCCTCGGTTCTGAGAAAGTACGTGCTCGCAGAAACTTCCCTCCTGGACAGCATGGTAACAACCGTCGTCGCAAGACCTCTGAGTACGGTGTCATGTTGGCTGAGAAGCAGAAGGCAAAGTATACCTATGGTGTACTTGAGAAGCAGTTCCGCAATATGTTCGAGAAGGCTGCTCGTACTAGTGGCATTACTGGTGAGATTCTTCTCCAGAACCTTGAGAGCCGTCTTGACAATGTTGTATATCGTTTGGGTATTGCTCCCACTCGTCGTGCAGCACGTCAGCTCGTAAACCACAAGCATATTGTTGTTGATGGTAAGGTTGTAGGTATCGCTTCATATAGCGTTAAGCCTGGTCAGATTGTTGGTGTGCGTGAGCGCGCTAAGTCTCTCGAGGTTATTGTTGATGCACTTGCTGGTTTCAACCACAGCAAGTATCCTTGGATTGAGTGGGATGAGAGCCAGAAGGCTGGTAAGTTCCTGCACAAGCCCGAGCGTGCAGACATTCCTGAGACCATTAAGGAGCAATTGATCGTTGAGTTGTACTCTAAATAATAATTAAGGATGGCGATATTAGCATTTCAAAAACCTGAAAAAGTAATAATGTTGGAGGGAGACGATCGTTTCGGCAAGTTCGAGTTTCGTCCTCTCGAAGGTGGCTTTGGTACTACCGTAGGTAATGCTTTGCGCCGTATTCTTCTTTCATCATTGGATGGATTTGCAATCAACACAGTTTCTATTAGTGGTGTTGAGCATGAGTTTGCTACCGTTCCTGGTGTTAAGGAGGATGTAACCAACATTATTCTGAACTTGAAGCAGGTACGCTTCAAGCAGATAGTAGAAGAATTCGAGAACGAGAAAGTTAGCGTAACGGTAGAGAACACTACTGAGTTCCGTGCTGGCGACTTTAACAAGTATCTTACTGGATTTGAAGTGTTAAACCCTGAATTAGTTATTTGCCATTTAGATGCCAAAGCTTCGATGCAGATAGAAATCAGTATTAACAAAGGTCGTGGCTATGTACCTGCCGATGAGAACCGTGAGTTCTGCACCGATGTTAATGTGATTCCCATTGATTCAATTTACACTCCCATCAGAAATGTGAAGTACGCAGTTGAGAACTTCCGCGTTGAGCAGAAGACCGACTACGAGAAGCTTGTTCTGGAAATCACTACTGATGGTTCCATTCACCCGAAGGATGCCTTGAAGGATGCTGCAAAGATTCTTATTCAGCACTTCATGCTGTTCTCTGATGAGAAGATCACCCTCGAAAATACCGATGGTGATGGCAATGAAGAGTTTGATGAAGAAGTATTGCACATGCGTCAGCTCTTGAAGACTCGCCTTATCGATATGGATCTCTCTGTTCGTGCCCTCAACTGTTTGAAGGCTGCGAATGTAGATACCCTTGGCGATCTGGTACAGTTCAATAAGACTGACCTCCTCAAGTTCCGCAACTTCGGTAAGAAATCGCTCACTGAGCTTGATGATTTGCTCGAGAGTCTGAATCTTTCGTTTGGAACCGACATTTCACGTTATAAACTTGATAAAGATTAAAAAAAATGAGACATAATAAGAAATTCAACCATCTCGGTCGTACTGCATCTCATCGTGCTGCCTTGCTCAGCAATATGGCAGTTAGTTTGATCATGCACAAAAGAATCACTACGACCGTTGCAAAGGCTAAGGCACTGAAGAAGTACGTGGAGCCCCTGATTACTAAGGCTAAGCAGGATACCACTAATGCTCGTCGTGTCGTATTTAGCTACTTGCAGGATAAGTACGCAATCTCTGAGCTTTTCGGTGTAATTTCTGCAAAGGTTGCAGATCGTCCCGGCGGCTATACTCGTATCATCAAGACCGGTTTTCGTGCTAACGATAATGCACCTATGTGTTTTATCGAACTCGTTGACTTCGATGATAATATGACTAAGACCGCTAAGAAGGCTAAGCGTACTCGTCGCTCAAAGAAGAGCAACGCAGAGAACACTGCTGCTCCTGCAGCAGAAGCACCCGCTGAGGCAACTGCCGAGGCTGCTGCTGAATAAGCAGAATGATTCTAATTTGCAATAGTAGGGGTCGTTCCGTCCGTGAGGGTGGAACGACCTCCTATGTTAAAAAACAAAAACTTAATCCCAACCATTATGAAAAAGATTGTATTTTTATTAGCATCTGTGTTGTTGATTCAGAGTTGCACAAGTACTTCCTTTAGAGGCGGTTCATCAGGTATGTGGGCAGGAGCAACGATGGGTGGTGCCATTGGTGGGCTCGTTGGTGGTCATCGTGGTCATCATTTAGGAACTGTTATTGGCGTGATTGCTGGTGCAGCAGCAGGTTCTATTGCAGCAAATGCTGCTGCATCTGCGGAGAGGCGTCGTTATGAAGAGTACGTAAGTAATTATGACCGTTCTTCAAGGCGTTCGAATCGTAATGCTCGTAAAGTAGAAGATTATAGCAATTCTGACTATAGAGAGTCTGTTGAAAACGAGAATCGTGTTGTAAATCAAGCATCTTGTCCTCTTGTACTTCGTAATCTTCGTTTTATCGATGATGGTGGCAATCAGGTGATTAATCGTAACGAGGATTGCAAGATTATCTTTGAACTTGCTAATTCAACGGGTGCAGACATATTTGATGTTGTTCCTTACGTTTATGAAGTTAATGGCAACAGTCATGTTACACTTTCTCCTAGTACTCGTATTGAGGTTGTAAAGAATGGAGATGTTGTTCGTTATACTTGTTCTCTGCGGGCTGATAATAAATTGTCGAATGGTATGCTAAAGTTCCGTATATCTGTTTCGTGTGGTGATAATGATTTTGTCACTTTGCGTGAATTCTCATTGCCTTCTTCAAAATAGAATATGTAAAATTAAAATAAAAAAAGACCATTCTTCTATGTTATGGAAGAGAGGTCTTTTTTTTGTTGAGCATTTTGCTTATCTTACAAATCGGTAGTTTGTTTGTGTTTTGCTCTGTATTGTAGTGGTGAGCAATGTACATATTGTTTGAAATACTTTCCGAAGAAAGTTTGTGTCGGGAAATTCATTTCCATGGCAATTTCCTTTACCGAGAGGTCTGAGTATGTCAGCATTTGGCAAGCACTGTTGATTACCATTTCTGAAATCCACGTCAGAGCAGTCTTTCCAGTCCTTTCCTTCACAATTGTGGAAAAGTATCTGGGAGTAAGACACTGTTGCTCTGCATAGAACTTGACTTCACGCTCCTTTTTGTAGTTTTTAAAAAGGCAGGCGATGAAATGTTGGATAATCTTGTCTTTGTGATTGGCAGATTCTGGTGTGATGGATTGATTGTTGATGTAGTAAAGGAATAATTCTGAAATTAGCGCTTCAGAAAGACATTCCAACTCACGCTTCAGAAACATTCTTTGTGTACTTTCCTCTTCTGCCTGCAGAAAAGTCTGTGTTTTCCGATCCAACAGATCGGATAATTCTTCGATGCTTGTTTGTTGCTCTTCGGAGAGCGTGATGCAAGGTTTATTTCTTATGTTTAGGATTGTTCGTTGAGCTGCTGCTCTTTCGAGGAAGGGCATGATGTAATCCAACGTGCTTTTGAAGGCAATTCCTTCAAGATCCTCACTCCAGGCAACAATATTGATAAACGTAGCAGGAGCATAGATGTACATGTCACCTTCCTTAATTACGTAGGTAGACTCGTTTAGTTTTACCTTTGCCCATCCTTTCTTACAAAGCAAAAAGCCGCAGATGTTGAGTACAGAGGAAATCTTTCCTTCGTTGTCGATATAGTTCGGCATTTCGGAAATCCTGATCTTTTGAAATGGTAGTGTGTTATTTTTCATGCCGTAACATTGTTATTTGTTATATCGTAAAGTTCTAGTTTTATTTCGCAAAGTTATTCTTTTTCTGCATATAAGACAAGAAAAGTGATGTTAATTTATGAAAATTAATAATAAAATCGAACAAATCGAACAACTATTCTCATTATTCAACCTTTTGCGTTAGTAAGAAAAGCAGTAATTTTGCACCCGAAAAATCAAGTATTGGTTTTCTAAATACGCCCACATGGTTCGAAATAAACTCTTAATATATAGAATAATGAGAAAAACAATCTCTATGGCATTTGTGCCAATAGTAATATGGCTGTTAAGTGTGCAAGTTTGTGCACAGCGCATCTTAACGCTTGACGAGTGCCGATCAATGGCATTGTCCCACAATAAGTCGTTACAGATGGCCAATCTGTCGCGCGATAAGGCTACTTATGAACGCAAAGCTGCTTTCAGCAATTATCTACCCAAGATAGACGTAATAGGCACTTATCAGTATACCAGCAGTAAGATAGAACTGTTAAGTGATGAAAACAAAGCTACGCTAAATAATCTCGGTACTGGGGTTGTAGGGCAAGTGCAGCAAGGAATTGCACAGAGTGGCTTGCCTAAGACCTTACAACAGATGGCAGATCAGATTATCCAAGCCAACCCAAGTCTTGCGCCTCTTATCCAGCAGGGGCAGGCTGTTGCACAGCAGTATGGACAAGCCTTTGCCCAGCAGGCTGCCCAGAGTTTGAATGCAGCAGGACAACGTGTTGTGGATGCTTTCGACACAGACACTCGCAACATGGGTATCGTTAGTCTGATGCTGACTCAACCCCTTTATATGGGTGGTAAGATCAGGGCCTATAATAAGATAACGCATTATGCCGAGGAACTGGCTGGACAGAAGCTTCGTCAGGAGGAACAGACTATTGTGCTTGATGTCGATAAGGCCTACTGGCAGGTGGTGTCGTTGGTGAACAAGCGTAAGTTGGCACAGGGCTATCGCGACATGCTCGCCAAGATTGACGATGATGTCGAGAAGATGATCCGCGAGGGCGTAGCTACCAAGTCGAATGAATTGGCGGTGAGCGTGAAACTTAACGAAGCTGAGATGACCTTGATGCGCATAGATGACGGTCTGGTATTGAGCCGTATGCTCTTGGCGCAAATCTGTGGCATGCAACTTGATGATGTGCCTCAATTGGCCGATGAGAATCTGGACGGTATCTTTGTAGAGTTGCAGTCGCTGGATGGTGATGCAGACATGGCCGTCCAGAATCGCCCCGAATTGTTGCAGCTTGATTTGGCTAACAAGATGTTAGATCAGAAGGTCAATGTCACGCGTAGTGATTTCTTGCCGACCCTCGCATTGACAGGTGGCTATTTGGCTACCTACCCCTCGTTACTGAATGGTTTTCAAAAGAATATGCGCGGCATGTGGAACGTGGGGCTTACGCTCAAGGTTCCTGTATGGCATTGGGGCGAGGGCATCAATAAGGTTAAGGCTGCCAAGACCGAGGCTAACATCTCGCGCTTGCGTTATGATGAGGTCAAGGAAAAGATCCAACTGCAGGTCAAGCAGAGTGCATTTGCTGTAAACGAAGCCAATCGCAAGTTGGAACTCACGACGAAGAACCTTGAGAAGGCTTCGGAGAATCTTCGTGTTGCACGTCTCGGGTTTACTGAGGGACTCGTGACCACGAGCGACTTGTTGGCCGCACAGACAGCTTGGCTCAGTGCAGAGAGTGATAAGATTGATGCTCAGATTGATATCCGTTTAACTCAGGCAGCCTATCGCAAGGCAATCGGAGAGTAAATTCATTTTAAAGAAAAATAAAAAACAAGAATATGGAAAAGAAGAAACCCAACTACATCCCCGCGTTAGTACTAATCATCGGCGTGGTAATTTTTGCTGCCGTATGCGGATTCTATGCCTTTACAGAGCCCGATACCACATTGCAGGGGCAAGCAGAAGTAACAGAATACAGAGTCAGTAGCAAGGTGCCTGGGCGCATCAAGGAGATTCTCGTAGAAGAGGGTCAGAAAGTTAAAGCTGGTGATACGCTTGCTATTCTTGAGGCTCCCGAGGTTTTGGCCAAACTGAGCCAGGCAGAAGCCGCTGAGGATGCCGCCTCTGCACTCGTGCGCAAAGCCAACAAGGGTGCTCGCGAGGAGCAGAAAAGAGCTGCCTACGAGATGTGGCAGAAGGCCATCGCTGGTCGTGATGTTATGGAGAAGAGTTACGAACGCGTAAAGCGATTATATGATGAGGGCGTTGTCACTGCACAAAAACTTGACGAGGTGACAGCACAACGCGATGCAGCGATCGCTACCGAAAAAGCTGCCAAGTCGCAATACGATCTGGCTGTAAATGGTGCACAGCAGGAAGACAAGGATGCTGCTCGTGCTCAGCAGAGTCGTGCACAAGGTGCCATTGCCGAGGTCAGCAGCTACATCAACGAGACTGTGCTTACCGCTCAGTTGGACGGTGAGGTAACCGATATCTTCCCGAGCATTGGCGAACTAGTTGGCACGGGTGCTCCTGTGATGAACGTCGCATTGATGGACAAGATGTGGCTGACATTCAACGTGCGTGAAGATCGTTTGTCAAGTTTCAAGATGGGTGACGTAATCGATGTTCAGATTCCTGCACTTGGCGATGGCAAGAGCTACAAGGTTAAGGTTACAAACCTGAAGGACGTAGGTTCCTATGCAGCCTGGAAGGCAACCAAGACCGTAGGTCAGTATGACATGAAGACCTTCAGCGTCAAGGTTGTTCCTGTACAAAAGATTGAGGGACTTCGTCCTGGCATGACCGTGCTGTTCAGATGATGAAGCAGTAAAAGAAATAAAAAGAAATGCTAAAAGTAATAACACGAGAGTTGCATCGTCTTGCCACAACCCCTATCTATTGGTTGTGTCTGGTGCTGGGCCCCATTTTCTGTGCCGTGTTCTTCACGACATTGATGGGGGAGGGGCTACCTACGGAGATGCCCATAGGCCTGGTCGATGCAGACAACTCTGCTACTACGCGCTCGCTGGCACGTAACCTCGATGCCTTCCAGAATAGCCAAATCATAGCAAGCTATGCCAACGTCAGTGAGGCCCGCAAGGCCGTGCAGCGGGGCGACATCTATGGTTTCTACTATATTCCTGAAGGTACAACACACGAACTGCAGTTGCAGCATGTGCCCAAGGTGAGCTTCTACATGAACGGCCAGTTTTTCGTGGCAGCCTCTCTGACTTATCGTGACATGCGCATGATGAGCGAACTCTTTTCTGGTGCTGCCAGCCGTTCCGTCTTGCGCGCCAAGGGAGCAACTGACAAGCAGATAACACCGTTCCTGCAGCCCATTGTCGTCGACAGTCACCCCATTCACAATCCCTCGCTTAACTATAGTGTCTACCTGTCCAATATCATCGTGCCTGGTCTCTTGGGACTCTTTGTCCTCTTTGTCACGGTCTTTGGCATTGGCGTGGAAATCAAGGAGGAGACCGGTGAAGAACTGCTTGCGGCAGCTTCGCAGGAAGGCCGATGCGGCAAACTGTTCTCTGCCTTTAATGCTCTCTTTGGCAAACTGATAGCTCAGGGCTTGGTGTTCCACTTGGTAGGCTGGTCGCTAATACTCTACTTCTACGGATACCTTCAATTCCCTTGCTATTGTGGCATTCCCACAATGTTGCTTGTCATGAGTCTTTTCGTGTCCGCTTGCCAAGGACTTGGCGTATTGATGATCTGCTCGTTGCCCACGCTACGCATGGGCCTCTCCTTTGCTTCACTCTGGGGAGTCATTTCGTTCAGTATCTGTGGTATGTCTTTCCCCGTGATGGCAATGCCCGCTTGGGTACAGGGGCTTTCTTTCCTCTTTCCCTTACGCCATTACTATCTCCTCTATGTCAATAGTGCACTTGATGGCTATCCGCTTCTCAATGCTGCGCCTTATGTGTTCATTCTTATCTTGTTCGCCATCCTTCCTTTCTTTTTTGTCCGCCGATTTGGCAAGGTGATGCGTGAGGTGGCGTATGTTGAATAATCGCTCAAATATTCAGAAGCAATGACTTTATCCGAAAGTTACGCAAAAACGATAAAATCCATCTTCCATGATGGAGGTGCGCTGCTTTTCTGCATCGTCGTACCTCTTATCTATCCTGTACTCTACACCATCATCTACAATGCTGAGACGGTTTACGAGGTGCCTGTGGCAGTGGTTGATGACAGCCGCAGCGCAATGAGCCGTGACTATGTGCGTCGTCTTGACGCTACGCCCGAAGTCAAGGTAATCGGCATCTGCGCTGAGATGAACGAAGCCCAGCAACTGATGATGAGCCGCAACTGTTATGGCATAGTGCGCATTCCTTCCGATTTTCAGCATGTGCTTTACCGAGGTGAACAAGCTCACGTGCAGGCCTATTGTGATATGAGCGGTCTGCTCTATTATAAAGGTATATTGGTGGCCAATACCGAGGTTTCGCTCGATATGAATGCCGAGATCAAGGTGGCTAAGGCCGGAGCAAGTCCTGTTGCTTCATCCTCTGGCATTGCAGGTGGTACGGCAGAACAGAAGTCTGTAATGCAGCATCCTGTTGAATATGAGTATGTAAATCTTTATAATCCACAGTCTGGTTTTGCCACCTTCCTCATCCCTGCAGTTCTCATGCTTTGCTTGCAGCAGACCATGGTGCTTGGCATCGGACTGATAGCCGGAACGCGTCGTGAACGTGGGGAGAAAGCCTCACGCAAGCGCAATACTCTTGCACAGTTAGCAGGTATTGCCTTGGCATTTCTTACGATCTATGTGCCCATCTGTTTCTATGAGCTGGGTGTTGTGCCTCATCTGTTTTCACTGCCTCAGTTGGCGAATCCCTGGGAGATTGCTTGGCTCATGATACCCTATCTGCTGGCAGTTTTCTTCTTCGGTCTTTGTGTAGGCAGTATTTCACGTCGCCGTGAGAATATCATTCTTCTCTTTGTCTTTACCACTGTTCCGATGCTCTTCATGAGTGGTGTCAGTTGGCCAGGAGCGGCCTTGCCTACCTTTTGGAAGTATGTGGGTTACCTTTTCCCCTCAACCTTTGGCATTAATGCCTTTGTCAAGATGAACAATATGGGTGCTCATTTCGACAGCATACACTTTGAGTACATTGCGCTTTGGGTTCAGTGCATTGTCTATGCGTTGTTGGCTTGGGTGGTGTCCCGTCGCGTTCACAAGGGATAGAACTATTTTGCTGGGATGGAGTCGGTCTGCCAAATGGGACGACCGAACACCGTGTCGGTCGTAACGCCTAACTCCAGGTCGGGAAGTTCTTCTGGCTCAGGAAGGAATGGTACAATTGTCTCTCGCACCACAGTTACTTCAACGGGCATATAGCCTGCACGCAGAATGCCAATTTCCTTGGCTGCAGAGTAACTGAGATCGATAATGAAATTTTTACGGAACGGACCGCGGTCCGTTACTTTAACAATCACCTCTTTGCCATTGGCTGGGTTATACACACGCAGCTTGGTGCCAAAGGGGTGTTTTTTGTGTGCACACATCAGGCTGTCTGCGTTGTAGTATTCGCCGCTTGCCGTTTTTCTTCCTTTTAGTTTTGCAGAATAATAGGATGCATTTCCTTTCTCCACAGTTTGGGCAAAAGAGGTCATTGTGTAAAAAAATGCAATGAGAAATAAAACAAATATTCGTGTGTTCATGGTCGTAATTTTGGTGCAATTGCGCACTTTTGGCTTGCAAGTTCGCTATTTTTTTTTACAATCACAAATTTTAAAGACTTTTTCTACTTTAATAGATGGATTATTCGTAACTTTGCATCCCAAAATGCAAAATCTAAGATGAAGATTTCCAAAATACTGCTATTTATTGCAGGTGTGTTGGCCGGATTGGCCTTAATATGTGTGTTGATGCCCAAGGAAGGCATTCAGATAGGTGGCGTACACCTCGAATTTCCCACTTTGACAGAAGTGATGACTGCCTCGTCTAGCGAGGAAGATGATTCTACGGCAAATATTTCGCCAGAGGAACTGATGGCTCAGCGGGTCAATGCCATTCAGGGTGAAAGGGTGGAGGAGTTTCGATCTTTCTGCAAGGATAATCCTTCGCGCATCTATCTGCCTGGTGGAGATGAGACGTATCTCGATCCCTTGTTCGATGCCATGGACTATGCCGGTAAGAAGCAGGTCCGTATCGTCCATTATGGTGACTCGCAGTTGGAGTGCGACCGTATCTCGGGTGACCTCCGTGAGCGTTTCCAGGCAGAGTTCGGTGGAAGTGGCGTAGGCATGGTGCCAGCCCTGCAGACCATTGCCACGTACAGCCTTTCGCAGTCCACAAGTCCTTCTTTGGGCCATTATCTCAATTATGGCAGTTCAAGTTTCCGTGCTTCCCACAATCGCTATGGTGCTATGGCTCAGGTCAACCATGTGGCAGGTGGGGCAACGCTGACCTTTAAGGCACGCGACTCCAAGAAATATCCCCATGCCTTCCCCGTCACGAGCGTTACGGTGCTGGCAAGCGGTTCGGGTAGCATGAGTGTGAAGTGCGATTCAGCATCCTATTCACTCGCTTCTGCGACTTTGGAGGGTGGGGTAAACCGATACACGGTGCGCATTCCCGAGGGAGCAGACAATCTGTCGCTGAGCATCAACGGTACGTTTGATGTGTATGGAGTGCAGTTGGACGACACGATAGGTGTGACCATCGACAATGTGCCGATGCGTGGTTGTTCGGGTACCATTTTCACCACGATTGACCGCAGTACGGTTGAGGCATTCTATAAGAACGAGAACGTCAAACTCATCATTCTTCAGTATGGTGGTAACAGCGTGCCAAGCGTTTCTGGCCCCAAATCGATTTCTGGCTATATGACAAGGTTGCGTTCGCAGATACGCATGTTCCGCGAGATCGCTCCCAATTCCTGTATTCTGTTTATCGGTCCTGCCGACATGGCAACCCGCAAGGGTGGTGTGCTGCAGACCTATCCCATCCTGCCCGAGGTCATTGACTCTCTGCGTGAGATGAGTTTGTCGGAGGGTGTGGCCTTCTGGGACATGTATGCCTCAATGGGTGGTAAGAACAGCATCATCAAGTGGAATCAAGCGTCACCTCAGTTGGCCGGTTCCGACTACATACATTTCACTCCGAAGGGAGCCGCTAAGATTTCTGACATCTTCTATGAGACGCTACAGTTCTACTACAAGTTCTACCGTATGAGGACGGGTAAGGAGCAGGATGCCATCAAGCAGGAGTTGGATTCTGCCGAGAATGCAAGACAACGCGAAATGCTTGAGCAGGTGACTTCCTCTGTAACAAAGAAATAGCCCATGAAGAAGATATTGATATTAATCGTAGGCCTGTTTGGTGTGCTGTCCGGTATCTTTGCCGTGCAGCGTGACACACTTAACGTACCTTTGCTCAATGTTTCCGACACCACAGTCGTTCATTATGAGCAGAATGTGCTGAAGTTTCCTGCCGGACATGAGTTGTTCGATGAACTCTATCAGGGACTAACGGGACTATCGAAAGGCAAGACCGAGACCCTGCGTGTCATGCATATTGGCGGTAGCCATGTGCAGGCAGGAGCCTTTAGCGGTCGTATGCGAAAGAACCTCTCTGTGTTCAATGATGGACGTCCCGTGGGACGAGGCTTGATCTTCCCATACGGTATGATGGGCACCAATGGACCTCGTGATGTGAGTTTCAGTCATGAAGGTTCGTGGTCGCGTACTCGTTGTGTAGAGGCCAATCCCACAGTTCCTCTTGGTTTGGCTGGTGCTGCCATTACCACTGCTGACAGTATGGCAACCATCACACTCACCATGCCTATTCCTGTGGAGCAGCTTACTGTTTTAGGACATACCACCGAGGATGAGGCACTTTTCCCCATCCTGATAGAAGGCACTGACACGCTGTATCCTCCGATGTACAGTGAGCTTATCGGATACGATTTCCTGTTGACGGAACCCTCCAAGACCTGCCGTATCGGTTTTGCCGGTAAGCGAGGCGGTAAGTTCTCGTTGCGTGGTTTCTTGTGTGATGCCGATGGCACCGGGTTGGTGTACAGCGAGTCGGGTATTAATGGGGCCGCTGTTCCCTCGTGGTTGAAGTGCGAGATGTTCCAGGATGAGTTGACGCTACTGGCTCCCAACCTCGTCATCTTCGCTATTGGCATCAATGACGCCAATATCTCGCCCACGAGTTTTAGTCCAGAGTCCTTCAAGCAGAACTACCGAATGCTGATCGACCGCATTCGTCAGGTCAATCCCCGCTGTGCCTTTATCTTCGTGACCAACAACGATTGCTACCTCAACATCGGTCGCCGTAAGAGCTACAACACCAATACTCAGCAGGTCGAGCAGGCCTTCTTCGACTTGGCCCGCGAGTACAAGGGAGCTGTGTGGAACCTCTTCCGTGTGATGGGAGGTTTCAGTTCGTCGTCCAAGTGGGTACAGGCGGGACTGATGCAGAAGGATCACGTACACTTCACTGGTGCTGGCTATCAGATGCTGGGCGACCTGCTCTACAACGCTATCGTCACCGACTATCGTAACCTACCTGTCGAACAACAGATACCCGAGGCGGTCATCAATCGTGAGACACAGTCCTTCTTCGATGAAAGCGAATTGGAGCTGATCATTGAGAATTAATGATTTGATAACTATAAATACAGAAATACATTGGAACTACTTGATACATTTTGGCAATACCTGCAGAGCGTGTTCTCTTTCGATCCCAAGACCCCTCTGCTCTTCACTCAGTTTCAGTTCTGGGCATTCTTTGCCATCGTCTTTGCAGGTTTTGCGTTGACACGCAACCGCCATTTGTTGCGTAACAGTTACCTTTTCTTCTTCAGCCTCTTGTTCTACTACAAGACGAGCGGTCTTTTCGTCGGATTGCTCATACTGGTCACTTGTTCCGACTTCCTGATAGCGCAAGCCATCTATAAGTGTGTTACGAGGTGGAAGCGCAGGGCGTGGCTGACGCTGAGTGTCTGTGTCGACTTGTCCATCCTGTGCTATTTCAAGTATGCTTATTTCTTCACCGATGTTGTGAACAGCATTTTCGGTACGCAGCTCGAGGTAACGAATGTGGCAGGGCAGTGGGGTAATGACTTGTTGGGTTTCAATCTGTTCTCTGTCGACAGCATCATCTTACCCGTCGGCATCTCGTTCTACACCTTCCAAGCCATCAGTTATACCTGCGATGTCTATAAGGGACTTGTCAAGCCTGTGCGTAACTTGCTCGACTTTGGTTTCTATGTCAGTTTCTTCCCCCAGCTTGTGGCTGGCCCCATCATCAAGGCAAGCGACTTCATCCCCCAGCTCTATCGCAAGTATTTCCTGAGCCGCCACATGTTCGGCATTGCTGTGTTCTGGATTCTCAACGGTTTGATGAAGAAGATTATTCTTAGCGACTATCTTGCCGTCAACTTCATTGACCGTGTGTTCGACAATCCTCAACTCTTCTCTGGTTTCGAGAATCTGATGGCGCTCTTCACCTATTCGCTGCAGGTTTATGCCGACTTCTCCGGCTATACCGACATTGCCATCGGACTTTCCCTACTGATGGGTTTCCATCTTCCTGCCAACTTCAATTCTCCCTACAAGGCACAGAACTGCGGTAACTTCTGGAAGCGTTGGCACATTTCGCTCTCCCGTTGGCTGCAGACCTATCTCTACATTCCTTTGGGTGGTAATCGCAACATCACCTTTGGTACGTACTTTTGGATATTCCTGCTTACGGGCGCGGCTTTGATCCTTTCGGGCAATATGTGGATAGCCTTGGGCGTGTTGGTCATCGCCTGTCTGGTGGTCTATACGGCCATCCGCTATCCCGAACGACGCAAGAAGATTTACGCCAACCTCAACTCCATGATTACGATGCTCTTGGGTGGTCTTTGGCACGGAGCGAGCCTCAACTTCATCATTTGGGGTGGACTCAATGGCGTGGGAATGATCGTATATAAGTTTTGGAAGGATATGCGTCCCGTTTGGCGTGCGCTCATCACCTCTTGTCTGGCTGCAGGCTTGTTTGCGCTTGCCGTCTGGATGCCCAGCCCGTTGTGGAACCTCCTGCTTGTGTTCGTGGGCTTCGTGGCTGTGAGTGCATGGGTGCGCTATGGCTGGAATCGTATTGTCAACAGACAACAGACAACGGACTCTTCTCTCTTCGTGAAGCTAATGGGGCGTTCGTGGGCCATTCTCGTCACCTTTACCTTCATCACCTTTACCCGTCTGTTCTTCCGTTCAGGCAGTAACCTCGATCCCGAGATTGCTAACGAAACGGCTTGGAACACAGCCAAGTCGATGGTGGAGCGTATCGGTTCGTCGTGGAACATTGACGTTTGGGATGTCTGTGTGGCTTACAAGAATGTGTTCCTGCTTTTCGTGCTGGGTATGATCATTCACTGGTTGCCCACCAACACCAAGCGTTGGTACCGTGTTCGCTTCTCTCGTTTGCCTCTCCCAGTCATTTGCTTGTGTGCCATCCTCGGTGTCTTCCTGGTTTATCAGTTCGTCACCGCCGAGATGCAACCCTTCATTTATTTCCAATTCTAGGCTTGGGATCGCCCGTAGCCCTTTGTGCCTTTGTGCCTTCGTGTGAAAAATAAAAAATACTATGATTGACTTCAAACAACTGGCGGCTCAGTACCGCGATGAACTACTTGACAGAGTGATGCCCTTCTGGATGGATAACTCCATTGACCAGGAGAAGGGAGGTTTCTTTACCTGCATTGAGCGGGATGGTACGGTGTATGACACCGACAAGTTTATCTGGTTGCAATGCCGTGAGGTGTGGATGCTCGCTACTTTATATAATAAGGTGGAGAAGAAGCAGGAATGGCTTGATGCTGCCGTGCAGGGAGCCGAGTTCCTGAAGCAACATGGTCATGATGGTCAACTGAATTGGTATTTCTCCATCGATCGCGATGGCAATCCTCTTGTCGAGCCTTACAACATTTTCTCCTACACCTTTGCCATCATTGCGTTCGGTCAACTCTATCTGGCTACCGGCAATCAGGAGTATGCCGATATTGCCAAACGCACCTTCGACATTGTGCTCAGCAAGCGCTCATGCCCCAAAGGCAAATGGAGCAAGGCTGCACCTGGTGCTCGTGCTCTCAAGGACTTTGCCCTGCCTATGATTCTTTGCAACGTGGCACTCGAGATAGAGTCGCTTGTCGATCCTGACTTCCTGCAGCGTACCATCGACGATTGTCTACATGAGGTGCTCGATGTGTTCTATCGTCCTGAGCTTGGCCTTGTCGTAGAGAATGTCAGCATGGATGGACAACTTGTCGATTGTCATGAAGGTCGCCTTCTTAATCCCGGTCATGCCATCGAGGCCATGTGGTTCATCATGGATCTGGGTAAGCGTCTCGGTCGTCAGGACCTTATCGAGAAGGCTGTGCAGATAGCTCTCAACGAGGTTAAGCATGGATGGGACAAGCAATATGGTGGCATCTTCTATTTCATGGATCGCCTGGGCCATCCCTTGCAGCAATTGGAATGGGATCAGAAGTTGTGGTGGGTACACATCGAGACGCTCATTACGATGATCAAGGGCTACGAGCTGACCGGTAATCAAGAGTGCTTGGAGTGGTTCGAGCGTGTACACGACTACGTGTGGACGCACTTCCGCGACGAGGAGCATCGTGAGTGGTTTGGTTATCTTAACCGTCGTGGCGAGGTGTTGCTTACCCTCAAGGGTGGTAAGTGGAAGGGTTGCTTCCACGTGCCTCGTGGACTGTTCCAGGTATGGAAGACGCTTGAAAGAATTTCAGAAAACAAATAAAGAAATATGGAAAAGATTATAGGACTTATCGATGCACCTTTTACGCCGTTTCATGCAGATGGCAGTATCAATCTTGATCCTATTCCTGCGTATGCCAAGATGTTGGCAAAGAATGGATTGAAGGGTGTGTTTATCAATGGCTCAAGCGGTGAGGGCTACATGCTCACCGTCGAGGAGCGCAAGCAGTTGGCTGAAGCATGGATGGAGGCTACAAAAGGTTTAGCGACAGCAGCCCCCTTTAAAGTCATCGTGCATGTAGGTTCCTGCTGTGTACGCGATGCACAGGAGTTGGCACGTCATGCCAAGGAGATCGGTGCATGGGGCATCGGTGCCATGGCACCTCCTTTCCCCAAGATCGGTAGGGTGGAGGAGTTGGTGAAGTATTGTGAGGAGATTGCTTCGGCTGCTCCCGAACTGCCCTTCTACTACTATCACATTCCTGCTTTCAACGGGGCTTTCCTGCCTATGGTGAAGCTGTTGGAGGCTGTCGACGGACGCATTCCCAACTTTGCAGGTATTAAGTACACCTTCGAGAGTATTTACGAATACAACCAGTGTCGCCTCTATGGTGGCGGTAAGTTTGACATGCTGCACGGTCAGGATGAAACCATCCTTCCCTCACTTGCCATGGGCGGAGCACAAGGTGGCATCGGTGGTACCACCAATTACAATGGCCGTTGCCTTACTGGTATCATCGAGGCTTGGAAGGCTGGCGACATCGAGAAGGCACGTGAACTGCAGAACTTTGCTCAGCTTGTCATTAATGTCATCTGTCACTTCCGCGGCAACATAGTGGGCGGTAAGCGCATCATGAAACTGATGGGGCTTGACTTGGGCCCCAATCGTACTCCCTTCCAGAACATTACGCCTGAGGAAGAAGTTCAGCTTCGCAAGGAGTTGGAGGAGATTGACTTCTTCAGCCAGTGCAATGAGTTATAAAAACTGTGAAAGGGCTGTAAAAGCCCTTTCACTTATTTCAAACCAGCCTTGAGCGAACGGATGACGGCACTGTTGAAGCCAGCGTGATCGAGTTCGTTAAGTCCCTTGATGGTCACGCCGCCAGGAGTTGTTACTTTGTCGATGGCCTCTTCAGGATGCCAACCGGTCTCCTTGAGCAGCGATACTGCACCTTGCATCGTTTGCAAGGCAATCTGCTTGGCCTGAGCGGGATAGAAGCCCATCTCCACACCACCTTCCATTTGTGCACGGATGTAGCGCATTACGTAAGCAATGCCACAGCTGGCCATCATCATGCCAGGACCCACGAGATTTTCGGTTACCACCATGCTGTCACCAGTCAGGTCGTACAGTGCCTTGACTGCAGCGAGGCTTTCGTCGCTTGCCGTCTTGCCCTTGGCGATGAAGTTCATGCTGGCTCCAAACTCCGCAGCGATGTTGGGGATGACGTAGAGGTACTGCCCGTCACGTCCCAGCGTCTCTGTTAGTTTGTCCGTAGTGAAGTTGGCAGCATCGCTCACGATGATCTGCTTCTCATAGTCGAGCACGTCCTTCAGTTCGTCGAGCACGATGGGCATGAGCCAAGGCTTGACCACGATGACTATGATGTCAGCATCCTTGACGGCGGCTATGTTGTCGGTGGTGATGTTGAGTTCGGGATATTGCTGTTTGAATGTGGCAAGCAGTGTCTCGTTCTTGTCTGATATGGTGATGCTCTCTACTTGTTTGTTTTTTGCCCATCCATGGATGAGTGCGCCTCCCATGTTGCCGGCGCCTATGACAGTCAGTTTCATTCTCTGTAGGTTTGTTGTTATTGTATGTTCTTTATTTCTTTTTTGCGACACAAAGTTAGCGATTTTCTTTGATAACTGTTTTCTGTTGGTGCTTTTTTCTTGAATTTGGGTGTTTTTGTTGACATTCTTTTCTCATTTCCTTTAAAAGTTGTATATTTGCACACCAAATTTGATACTATCTCTTAACCAATATCGTACCGTGTAATTATGAATACCCTTGAAGATCATACTCAGGAAGTCGAGATGTTGACTTTAGTAAAGCCTTACGTGGTCAGTTTGTGTATCATGGAGCATCGTGCCTTGTTTGGCATAGTCGATGCGCGAGGTAGTATACTGAATTCCGACAGTGTGCTAATGGCCGACTATCCCGATCCTTCAAGCTTTGTCTTTGATGTGTGCGATCGTTTGGTGCCTATGATGGAGCAGTGTGGTGGTATCGAAAAAATCAAGGCTATGGGTATCAGTACTTGTAGCGGTAATAACCGAAGTGGCTGTATTGAAAGTCCTGCCAATCTGGACTGGAAGGGTAACATTCCTTTGGCAAAGATGTTCCAGGGCAGTCTCGGGTTACCCGTTACGTTGCAGAACGATGCCACGACGGCAGCTCAAGGCGAAGCCGTGTTTGGTGCTGCTCATGGTTTGCAGAACTTTGTGGCTGTCTACATCAACGCAGGTTTAGGTGCAGGCATTTATGTCAATAATGCAGTGGTACGTGGTTACAACGGTCGAGTAGGTGAGATAGGTCATGTTACTATCTTCCCCGGTGGTCGTCCTTGCGGTTGTGGCAAGGTGGGCTGTCTGGAGAGTTATGTCAGTCAGCGTGGTATCTTGATGAATCTGCAGGACATGCTGAAGGCGCATCCCGAAGTCAATACTACCTTGCGCGATATCCCTATGGCAACCCTCAAGGTGGAAGATGTCGTGGAGGCTGCTGAGGCAGGCGACCGTTTGGCTTTGGCAGTGTTCCGTTATACGGGTAATCTGTTGGGCAAGGCACTCGTTCCTACTGCATCGTTTATCAATCCCGAAGCTTTCATCCTTTGTGGATGGGTAGGCTCTTTGTGTGGCAAGTTCATGCAGCGTGCTGTGCTTGAGGCACTGAATGAAGAACTGTTTGCACAGATGAAGTGGAAAACCCGCGTGCTGGTTTCCCACCTCGATCTCAACGAAGCCCCCCTTCTCTATGCCAGTGCCGAGGCATGGAACTCCAAGGGATTTTAGGCCTCTTTAATAACTCATCAGCAAAATATGCAAACAGGAAAATGTATAATATCTATAACCCATAACCTATAACCTTTTCAACTTGCTAAAGTTGAATCAATTTCTTCTTGAACCATTGTTCTGCTACGGGCAGGAAGAGGTCATGTCCCGCCTTGTTGAGGTGAGCATTGTCGTTGGGAGCCTGGAAGTACTGTTTGCGGAAGTCAGCGTCGCGAACCTGGATGACGTTCTTCTTGTCATAGTTCCAGAGGACGGGGATGTGATGCTTCTTGCAGAGCTTGCGGATGGCTTTGCAAACGGGAGCGAAGCCGGGACGATCGACATACCATGGAGTGACGAAGCCAATGCGTGCCTTGGGGCATAGTGCCTCAATACCCTGAAGCATCGTCTCCATTGAGTCGCAGAACATGGCCAGGGAATCGCGGTTGTTGCCCACCTTGTCGGCATCATTATGGCCGGCGATGATGAGCACATAATCGGCATCGGAGGTCATGGCCTTGTAGCGTTGCCAAAGGGCAGGGCCGAAATTATACTTGCCATCGTGGGTGCGGTCGAAGGCTATACATGAACCATTGCGCCCGTAGTTGTTGTACGTCATGCCTAACTTCTTGGCCAATTGTGCGTGCCAAGTATTGTCTTTGGAATCACGGTGGTTCGCTACGTAGGAGTCACCGATGACATGGATGACGGGCTTCGTGTCGGTCTGGGCAGAACTGAGGATGGGTACAGCAAAGAGGGCTGCTGCAAGAATGTGTTTGATGTGAAGCATGATTACATGTTGTAGAAATGAGTGAATGCCTTGATGCAGTATTCGTGGTCGATGACGCTGCCTGTCTCGCGAACAGAGTGCATGCCGAGGATGGGGTTGCCCATGTCTACGCCACGCAGGGGGAGCGATGAGGCGAGGATGTTGCCGAGCGTGCTGCCGCCAGCCACATCGCTATGGTTGACGAAGCGCTGACAGGGAACGCCTGCCTCGCGGCAAATCTCAGCGAAGATAGCAGCCGAGACGGCATCGCTGGCGTACTTCTGTGCTGCATTGAACTTGATGACGGGACCGCCACCCAAGACGGGATGGTTCGTCGGGTCGTATTTCTCACTATAGTTGGGGTGCCATGCGTGGGCGTTGTCGGCCGAGACCATGAAGGCCAGTTCGATTGCTCTCATCATATTCTCTCGCGAGCCGGCCAGGCGCTCTATCATGCTGGCGAGGAAGGGACTGCCTGCACCTTGCTTCGTCTGGCTGCCCGTCTCCTCGTTGTCGAAGATAGCGAGGATATTGGTGACTTGTGGGGCAGGCTCCTCCCCCTCGGGGGAGGCGGGGGAGAGGGGTCGTAGTAATGCCTCCAATCCCGCATGCACCATGCTCAGGTCGTCCAGTCGTCCGGCCGAGATGAACTCGTTGTGTACTCCCACCGTGCAGGCAGGCGTACAATCATAGAGGTAGAGGTCGAAGTCGAGCACCTCGCTGGCCTCGATGCCCAGTTCTTCGGTGATGACGTTCATCAGCAGGTTGCCACGCTCCAGTTCGTCGTTGACGATGCCCAAGAGCGGCAGCATATCCTTCTGCTTGCTCAGCTTCACACCGTCGTTGACCTGACGGTTGAAATGAATGGCCAGGTTGGAGATGACGAGCAGCGGACGCTTCACGTGCAGCAACTTCGTCTCGGGATGCATGGCATCCTTGCCACGCACGATGACACGTCCGGCCAGACTCAGTGGACGATCGAACCATGTCGACATGATGGGACCTCCATACACCTCGGTGTTCAGTTTCACGATGCCACCCTCGCATGTCATCTCGGCATTCGGTTTGATACGGAAAGTGGGCGAGTCGCAGTGTGCGCAGATGAGGCGGAAACCAGCCTCCTCCATAGGCTGCTGGCCGATGTGGAAGGCATAGATACTCGAGTCGTTCTTGGTGACATACAACTTGTCGCCGGGTTTCACTTCGCCCAGGGCAGCAGCGGCATCAATGCGCTTGTAACCAGCAGCATCAAGACGTTTCGACACGGCCTGTACGGCCAGAAAATTCACGGGCGACTCCTGCAGGAAGTCAATCAGTCGGTTTATCATAAGTATTGTTTCAATTATCAATGAAAGGATTAACAATGGCAAAATTACAAAAAAAGCGTGGAACAGCAAAATAATTCTGCACTATGAATTATGAATTCTACACAAAATGATTCCTAGCCAGCCAGCTCTGGTATATTCATACAGCAAGAAGGACTCGCAAAGACGAGCCCTTCTTGCTAAGTTTATTAATTTTATCATCGAACTGGTGGACCAGGTTCGTACAATTTTAATTGGCTGTTATCATTACTGAAGTCGGAAAATGACGGGAAGAACAAAGCGGGCACGCACGTTCTTGTTCTTTTCCTTGCCGGGTTTCCAGTGTCCGGAGGTGAGCTTTACTATACGCACGCTCTCGTCCTCGAGAGCCTTGGCAGCTTCGTTGAAGATTTCCTCGGTGAGGACTTTCTCTTTTACTGTTTCATCCTTGTCTACTGTAGTTGTCTTTTCCTTGGCATCCTTGGATAGTCCCTCTGGCTTGCTGACTCCCTTGATGACTTTGACTTCACTGACGCTTCCATCTGGCTCAATCACAAACTCAACAAACACACGACCTATTATGCCCCACTCCTGAGCCAACTGTGGATAGGACATGTGGGTGGAGAAGAACTGGAAGAGCCCTGCGTCGCCTTCTTCGAATTGGGGCACAACATCCACCTTGTCATAAATTGTGGCATCCGTAGTTACACTGTCTCCTACGGCCACCTCCTCTACCATCTGTCTTGTGGTAGGTGGTTCTGCAGGGGAGATTACGATTTGTCGTGCATCCGTTTTGGAGGAAGTGACCTCTTCTGCCATTATTTCTTGCACTTTTACTTGCACATCTGCAGTATTCTGCGTACCTTTGTCACGCATTTCAGTCACTGCCTGCTCGATGGGCTTGATGAACTCGGGCGTAGCGAACGCGCAGAGAGACAGCGCGGCTACGGGTAGGACGTACAGCGCACGGCTGCGACGCCAGGGATTGGGATTTTGTTTTTGCATCATAGTGATACGTTTTATAATTGAACTATGGTTAAAGTTGTTGGCGAAAGTGTAGGAGCTGGAGCCAACAGCTTTATTTATTAATAGCATCTGATAGGCATGTGCCGACACACCTTGCTGCAGTACGTAATCATCAGCCTCATACTCGTGGACATCGCGGATACTGGCATCGAGCATGTAGCAGATTGGGTTCCACCACTGTAGCATCTCAACGAAGGTAAGCAGCAGGATGTCGAGCGAATGACGATGCAGGATGTGGCCGCGTTCGTGCAGGATAATCTCGCGTCCGGCGCGCTGATAGTCATCCTCGCTGATGACGATGTTGCGCAGCCAGCTGAAGGGTTTCACGGGGTCGGCATGACAATAGACAGTGACACCATCTTCTTCGCGTTGTTGCCACAGGCTTCCGCCACGAATGATGAATCCCATACGCCCAAACTGTACAAGGCGAAAAAGCAAGATGACCATCATGCCCGTCACATAGATGATACTTACTGCATCAAACCAGGAGAAATGGTTGGCGGTATGTTCTGGTGCCGATGCTGTAACGACAAACTGACGGATGGGGATGCCTACATCTATCATCTGCTGCTGTGCAGCATGCACCACGGGATTGCCATCGATCGACAGAATGGGGATGTTGAGCAGAGGCAATACAAGCGAGAGAAGCAGGATGCCCAGCAATACGAAGCGGTTGAAATGCAGCAGTTTCTCCCGACGGAGCATAAGCGTGTAGGGCACGTAAAGCATTGTCAGTACAAAGGCTGACTTCAGGGTATAGAGAAACAGGTTTGTCATAGTTCGTCCTCCTCTTCTTTGTCTATCGTCAGGAGTATCTCCATCACCTCTTCGGGCGTGAGGTTTTCCTCCTTGACGAAGTAACTGAACATGGATTTGAGGCTGTCGCCAAAGAAGTTGTGCTTGACGCTTTGCATTGTCATGCGTGTGTACTCCTGGCGCGTCACCTTGGCCACGTACCATTGCGTCTTGCCCTCACCCTCCTTTTTGAAGAAGTCAACGAATCCCTTTTCGTAGAGTATCTTGAGATAGGTGGCGATGGTGGTGTAGGTAGGTTTGGGGTCGGGATAGCGCTCCAGGATGTCCTTCCCACAGGCAGAATGACCAATGTCCCACAGGGCCGTCATCAGTTGGAATTCCGACTTGGTTAGTGTTCTGTCCGTTCGTTTCATAGATTTACTCTTTACTTGTTGCAATTCTGCTGCAAAGGTAAACGAATCTCTTCTATTTCGAATCGTTTAGAAATCGAAAACTTTCGAAAAGCGTGCGATTTTAACATTTATTATTCGAAATAGAAGCATGTCAATTCTACACAAAATGCTTTTCCACTGGCATTCATACAGTAAGAAAGGCTATGCTGCGAGTTCGTTTCCTTTCTCTATTGGCAGTTTGCAGTTTTTTATGCGCGGTGTTTGTTGTATTCTACGTCGGGCTGCGATTTTTCCGCCGAGCGCGGAAAAAAAGTCATGCAGCGTGATTTTATTTTCCGCCATCAGCGGAAAAATAAATGCCGTAGCGGCAGTTTTGCAACACCCGCGGTATGTGATGGAGTGGTGCTGCTGTATGAATGGGTGGATAGCCCGATGGACGGCGCTCGCAAAGTAGCCCCCCCTAACCCCCGAGGGGGAATAAGAGCGATGTTGAAATAACAAACTTATTATAAAAAAGTTTTAAAACGGCAAAAAGGTTCAAGGGTTCCGAAAATACTATTGTAATAAGCATACATTCAGTGTGTTATGTGCGTCGAACCCTACGTCGAACCCTCGTTTAGGGTTCGACAGGGTTCGACGCTCAAAAGGGTTCTTTCTATTTTGACAGGCAAGAACGGTCGAACCCTGTCGAACCCTTTAGCGGGGTTCGACGTAGGGTTCGATGCATTCAAATCGCTGATAATCATGATGCTATAAGTAAAAAGCGGAACCCTTGAGGGTTAGGGGCCAAAAAAACTTTTTGCATTTTATTTGCTTTTTTGCTCGCTTATTCGTAACTTTGCAAGCGTTATCAGGGGTGCGGTGCTTTGTTGGTGTCGCTGAGAATATACCCTAAAGATCTGAACCGGATAATGCCGGCGTAGAGAGTATGAACGCAAAAACTATCATTTTATGGCAAAGAAGATCGTAGTCAACAACGAGGAGACTAACGTGGAATGTGACAACATCATGCAGTTGGCACAGCAGTTGCAGTTGCCCGAACGGGGTGTGGCACTGGCAGTGAATAACAAGGTAGTGCCACGCTCGGCATGGGAAGAAACCACGCTGAACGAGGGTGACAAGGTGACCATCATCAAAGCCGCATTTGGAGGGTAAAAGTAATTCGTAATTCGCAATTCATAATTCATAATTCACAATTCACAATTAGGCTGGCGCGATGTATCCCCATCCAACTATGAGTCCTCCCCTCGGGGAGTTAGAGGGGGCTAATTTATAATTAGGCTGGCGCGTCTTTAAATTATGTTACAATTCATCACACACTATACCGATACGATAGGCTATCTCGACTCCGTGCGCATAGCCTTGGAGGGCGGATGCCGCTGGGTGCAACTTCGTGTGAAGAATGCTACGGTGGATGAGATACGTCCTGTGGCACTGGAGGCGCAGCGTCTGTGTCGCGAGGCGGGTGCCACTTTCATCATCGACGACCATGTGGCGCTGGTCAAGGAGATCGGGGCCGATGGCGTGCATCTGGGCAAGAACGACATGCCCATCGATGAGGCTCGCCGCATCCTGGGCCCTACATATATAATAGGTGGTACAGCCAATACATTCGAGGACGTACTGATGCATTGGCGAAACGGTGCCGACTACATCGGCTGCGGCCCCTTCCGCTTCACCACGACAAAAGAGAAACTGTCGCCGGTGCTGGGGTTGGAGGGGTACAAAGATATCGTGGAGAAAATGGAAGTGGCTCAATTATCCCTTGCAGGTTCTTCCCCCCTTGGGGGGATAAGAGGGGGGCTGCTCCCCATCGTAGCCATTGGTGGCATCACAGCCGACGACATTCCCAGCATCATGCAGACAGGCGTGACGGGCATTGCCCTCTCTGGCACGGTGCTGCGCGCAGTCGACCCCGTGGCAGAGATGAAGAGGCTCATCGAAATCACAGAATCATCGGGCTGCCATTATCCCGAATAATCGATCAATCGAAAGCTCGAAATATCGAATCTTCGAATCATCGAGTAATCGAGTATTCGAATCCTTGAGAAACTGCCCCCTCTCAAATAATAACCGCATCAAAGAATAACAACACAGATATGGACAAACTAATCATCGCCGGTCGTGAGTTCAACTCCCGCCTCTTCCTGGGCACCGGCAAATTCAACAACAACGACTTGATGGCTAAGGCTATCGATGCCTCCGAGACCGAGATGGTGACGGTGGCCATGAAGCGCATTGAGTTGCAGGACAAGCAGGACGACCTGCTGCGTCACATCGTACAGAACCCCCGCATCCAACTGCTGCCCAACACCAGTGGTGTGCGCAACGCCGAGGAGGCTGTCTTCGCTGCGCAGATGGCGCGTGAGGCCTTCGGTACCAACTGGCTCAAGCTGGAGATCCATCCCGATCCCCGCTACCTGCTTCCCGACTCTGTCGAGACGCTCAAGGCCACCGAGGAACTCGTCAAGCTGGGCTTCGTCGTGCTGCCTTACTGCCAGGCCGACCCCACGCTGTGCAAGCATCTCGAGGAGGCCGGTGCAGCCACCGTCATGCCTCTGGCTGCTCCTATCGGCACGAACAAGGGACTCCGCATGAAGGACTTCCTGCAGATCATCATCGAGCAGGCTACCGTGCCCGTGGTGGTGGATGCCGGTATCGGTGCGCCCAGCCATGCGGCCGAGGCCATGGAGATGGGTGCCGACTGCTGTCTGGTGAACACCGCCATTGCCGTGGCTGGCGATCCCGTACAGATGGCCGTAGCCTTCAAGGAGGCTGTCATCGCAGGTCGTCGTGCCTACGAGGCAGGCCTGGGTGCCATCAGCGATTGTGCTGAGGCAAGCTCACCCCTCACTGCGTTCTTAAACTAACTAGATGCTCTAGATGAACTAGTCTAGAAAATCTAGAATGTCTAGAGAAACTAGAACATCTAGAACATCTAGAAAAAACTAGAATATCTAGAACATCTAGAAGACCTAGAAATAATCAATAAGAAAAACTATGCCAAACGATAATAAAGCATACGCCAAGCGCGAGAAGGCTTACATGCAAGGTAAGCTGTTCCCCAATATCAAGGTTGGTATGACCAAGGTGAACCTGACACCCACCGTGGTGAAGGATGAGCATGGCATACCCCACACCGAGCCCAACGCTCCGGTTTATATCTACGATACCAGTGGTCCGTTCAGCGACCCCAACATCGAGGTAGACCTGAAGAAGGGTCTGCCACGTCTGCGTGAGCAGTGGATACTGGACCGCAACGACACCGAGCAGCTCAGCGAGGTGACGAGTGAGTACGGCAAGCAGCGACTGGCCGACAAGAGTCTCGACTCATTGCGCTTCGAGCACATCCAGTTGCCTCGCCGTGCACAGGCTGGCAAGCACATCACCCAGATGGCCTACGCCAAGGCGGGCATCATCACACCCGAGATGGAGTATGTGGCCATCCGCGAGAATATGAACTGCGAGGAGTTGGGCATCCAGACCCACATCACTCCCGAGTTTGTACGTGATGAGATTGCTCGCGGCCGTGCCGTACTGCCCGCCAACATCAACCATCCCGAGGCCGAGCCGATGATTATCGGTCGCAACTTCCTGGTGAAGATCAATACCAATATCGGTAACTCTGCCACCACGTCGAGCATCGACGAGGAGGTGGACAAGGCCGTATGGTCGTGCAAGTGGGGTGGTGACACGCTGATGGATCTCTCTACCGGAGCCAACATCCACGAGACACGCGAGTGGATTGTCCGCAACTGTCCTGTGCCCGTGGGTACCGTGCCCATCTACCAGGCATTGGAGAAGGTGAACGGACGTGTGGAGGACCTCAACTGGGAGGTGTACAAGGACACGCTTATCGAGCAGTGCGAGCAGGGTGTGGACTACTTCACCATCCATGCCGGTATCCGTCGTCACAACGTACACTTGGCCGACAGTCGTCTGTGCGGCATCGTGAGCCGTGGCGGTTCGATCATGTCGAAGTGGTGCCTCATCCACGACCAGGAGTCGTTCCTCTACGAGCACTTCGATGATATCTGCGACATCGTGGCACAATACGACGTAGCCCTCTCGCTGGGCGACGGATTGCGTCCCGGTTGTACGGCCGATGCCAACGATGCGGCACAGTTTGCCGAGCTGGATACGATGGGTGAACTCGTCACCCGTGCCTGGGAGAAGAACGTGCAGGCCTTCATCGAGGGTCCCGGTCACGTGCCCATGCACAAGATCAAGGAGAACATGGAGCGCCAGCTCGACCACTGCCACGAGGCACCCTTCTACACGCTGGGTCCCATCGTCACCGACATCGCACCCGGCTATGACCATATCACCTCGGCCATCGGCGGTGCGCAGATTGCGTGGTTCGGTACGGCCATGCTCTGCTATGTGACGCCCAAGGAGCACCTGGCTCTGCCCAACCGCGAAGACGTACGTGTGGGTGTGGTGACCTATAAGATTGCGGCCCACGCTGCCGACCTGGCCAAGGGACATCCCGGGGCACAGATCCGCGACAACGCACTCTCCAAGGCTCGCTTTGACTTCCGTTGGCGCGACCAGTTCCACCTCTCGCTCGACCCCGAGCGCTCGCTTCAGTACTTCGAGGAGGCTGGTCATACCGATGGTGAGTATTGCACCATGTGCGGTCCTAACTTCTGTGCCGCCAAGTTGACGCATGACCTAAGGAAGATAAAGAAATAATGACGGGTGAACAGAACAGGAGATACAATCGCCACATCATCCTTGATGGCTTTGGTCGGGATGGGCAGGAGAAGCTGCTGAACAGCAAGGTGCTGATTGTTGGTGCTGGCGGACTGGGTTCGCCCTGTGCCCTCTATCTGGCTGCGGCTGGGGTAGGGACGATAGGCATTGCCGATGCCGACGTGGTGTCGGTGAGCAATCTGCAACGGCAGGTCATTCACTTCACCGACGATGCTGGGCACAACAAGGTGGATTCGGCTCGGGACAAGATGCAGCGCATCAATCCCGATGTGCATGTGGTGACCTATACCGATTTCATCACGGCACAGAACGCTATCGACATCTTCCGCGAGTACGATTTCATCATCGACTGCACCGACTCCTTTGCGTCCAAGTACTTGGTCAACGATGCGTGCGTGCTGCTCGGCAAACCCTTCTGCATAGCGGGCATCGTGCGTTATGCCGGACAGATTATGACCCACGTGCCCGGTACGGCTTGCTACCGCTGTCTCTTCCCCGAACCTCCGCAGGAGAACGAGGTGGAGACCTGTGCCATGGTGGGTGTGTTGGGTAGTGCCGTGGGTACGATGGGTACCTTGCAAGCCACCGAGGCTATCAAGTATCTGACAGGCATCGGCAGTCTGCTCACCGATACGGTGCTGACCTATGATGCCTTGTCTGCCCAGTTCGTGCGAATGGACTTTGCCCGCGATACGCAATGTCCGCTTTGTGGCGATGCGCCTTCCATCACAACGTTGAAGGAGTATTCCTTTCAACCTTGTCAGTCAAAATAAACAGTAAAATTGAAAAACTTTTAAAAAAAGAATAACTATGAAAGCGTTTAAGTATTATGCACCCACACACGTGGTGTTTGGTCCCGATGCTGAGAATCAGACGGGTAAGATGGTAAAGAAGTTTGGTGGTACAAAGGTGCTCGTACACTATGGTGGCGGCAGCGTGGTTCGTTCAGGACTGCTCGACCGTGTATGCGCCTCGCTCGATGCCGAGGGTATCGGCTATGTAAAGCTGGGTGGCGTGGTGCCTAACCCCCGTGTCAGCCTTGTTCGTGAGGGTATTGAGCTCTGCCGTAAGGAGGGTGTAGACTTCCTCTTGGCCGTAGGTGGCGGTAGCGTCATCGACTCGATGAAGGCCATCTCTGTGGGCGTGCCCTACGATGGCGATGTGTGGGACTTCTACACACGCAAGGCTTTCAACAAGGAATGTCTGCCCACGTCGTGCGTGCTCACCATCCCTGCCGCTGGCAGCGAGATGAGCGATGGTAGCGTCATCACCAACGATGAGGGTGGTTTGAAGAAGGATTATTGCATCGATGAGTTCCGTTGCAAGTTTGCCATCATGAATCCCGTACTCACTTACACCCTGCCTGCTTGGCAGACGGCTTGTGGTGCCACCGATATGATGATGCACACCCAGGAGCGTTATTTTTCAAAGGACGATGATATGGACATCACCGACAACCTAGCCGAGGCATCATTCCGCACCGTGATGAACAGTGTGAAGATTGTGCTGAAGGATCCCGAGAACTATCGCCATCGTGCCCAGTTGATGTGGGCTGGTTCGTTGATGCACAACGACTTGACGGGTTGTGGTACTTCGGGCGATTGGGCTACTCATATGTTGGAGCACGAACTTTCAGGTATGTTCGACGTGTCGCATGGTGCTGGTTTGGCAGCCCTTTGGGGCAGTTGGGCACGCTACGTCCTGCAGGAGAATCCCACCCGTTTTGCACGTTTTGCTGTCAATGTACTGGGTGTGCAGAACGACTTCAACGACACCGTCGGCACAGCCATGCGTGGCATTGAGAAGATGGAGGAGTTCTACCGTTCTATCGGCATGCCTACCAATATCCACGACCTCATCGGCAAGGACATCACCGATGCCGAGATCGAGGAAATGGCCGACAAGTGCAGCAACTACGGCAAGAACACGGCTGGCTGCCTGAAGGTGCTCAGCCGTGAGGATATGGTGAACATCTATAAGATGGCACGATAATGGAGAAGATAAGAGTCGGCATCATCGGTGCCGGATGGATAGCACATAAGATGGCTCTGGCCTTGGCTCCCTTGCAGGTGGCTGAGGTCAGCGCCATTGCCTCTCGCTCGGAGGAAAAGGCTAAGGCGTTTGCCGCAGAACATGGAATAGCCAAGGCGTATGGCAGCTATGAGGCGTTGGTCAGCGATGCTGACATCGACCTTGTCTACATTGCCACTCCGCATTCCCATCATTATCCTCACGCTCTTCTGGCTGTTGAGCATGGTAAGCCCGTGCTTGTAGAGAAGGCCTTTACTGCCAATGCCCGCGAGGCGGAGGATCTGCTTGCCAAGGCTCGTGAGCGTGGCATCTTCATCACCGAGGCTATCTGGACACGCTACATGCCCCTGTCACATAAGGTGAAGGAACTCATGGAGAGTGGCATCATCGGTGAGCCACGTGTCTTGACTGCCACGCTTTGCTACATGATGGAGGAAAAGGAACGCATCGTGCGTCCAGATCTCTGTGGCGGTGCGTTACTCGATCTTGGTGTCTACGTGCTCAACTTTGCACGAATGTATTTTGGTACCGACATCGTCAAGACAATTACCAACTGCCACCTCGGCCCTACGGGTATGGATATGATGGAGAGCATCTCGCTGAGTTATGCTGACGGCAAGATGGCCAACCTGCAAGCTGGCTGTCTCACGCTCAACGATCGGCAGGGCATCATCAGCGGTACGGATGGTTACATCCGTGTCGATAATGTGAACTGTCCTGAACTTATTGAGGTGTATCGCAACTACGAACTGGTGGAGCGCATAGAGCGTCCGGCAGATATGGTCAACGGCTATGAATATCAGGTGCTAGAGTGCAAGCGATGCCTGGAACAAGGTCTGTTGGAATCGCCCCTCATGCCTCATGCTGAGACGCTTAGCATTATGCGTCAGATGGATGCTCTCCGCAAGGAATGGGGTGTCTGCTATCCGATGGACTGATCCTTGAAAATTGTAAATAGTAAATCGTAAAAAAGTAAATTGTACTGTGTTTTCAGAAGAATTAAAGAAATACGATTGGGATGAGACGACGGAGCGCATCGCGTCGAAGACCGACATGGATGTGCGCCGTGCGCTCGCCAAGAGCCATTGCGACGTCGAGGACTTCATGGCCCTCCTCTCGCCAGCTGCCGAACCTTATCTGGAGACGATGGCACGCCTCTCGCGCAAATACACCGAAGAGCGTTTCGGTCGCACCATGTCGATGTTCATTCCGCTCTACATCACCAATTCGTGTGCCAACGGCTGCGTCTACTGCGGTTTCCATCGCAGCAACCCTATGGCACGCACCATCCTCACGCCCTCGCAGATTAAGGACGAGTACAAGGCTATCAAGCAGTTGGCTCCGTTCGAGAACATCCTGCTCGTCACGGGCGAGAATCCCGCCAAGGCTGGTGTGCCTTATCTGGCCGAGGCTATCGACATTGCGAAGCGATACTTCTCGAACATCAAGATCGAGGTGATGCCCTTGGCTGCCGAGGAATACAAGGAACTCTGCGGTCACGGTCTCAATGGCGTGATATGCTTCCAGGAGACCTACCACCGCGAGAACTACAAACTCTATCATCCTTCGGGCAAGAAGTCGGACTTCGAGTGGCGCTGCAACGGTTTCGACCGTATGGGACAGGCAGGTGTACACAGCATCGGCATGGGCGTGCTCATCGGTTTGGAGAAGGACTGGCGCACCGACGTTGTCATGATGGCTCGCCATCTGCGTTACCTGCAGAAGCACTACTGGCGTACGAAGTACAGCGTCAACTTCCCCCGTATGCGTCCGGCGCAGAATGAGGGTTTCCATCCCAACTGCTACATGACGGACAAGGAGTTGGCACAGGCCACTTTCGCCATGCGTATCTTCGACCACGATGTCGACATCTCGTATTCTACACGCGAGCCAGCCTACATCCGTGACAACATGTGTACGTTGGGTGTCACCACCATGTCGGCCGAGTCGAAGGTCAACCCCGGTGGCTACCACACCTATCCGCAGGCCTTGGAGCAGTTCACCGTGAGCGACGACCGCACCGCCAAGGAGATCAATGCCCGCCTCAAGGAACTGGGCCGCGAACCCGTGTGGAAGGACTGGGATGCAAGCTTTGATTTAATTCATAATGCATAATTCTTAATTCATAATTGACTCCGTCGAGCTCTTCTACCTTCATAATTGGCTGGCGCAAAAGCTATGCATAATTATCAATTGTCAATTATCAATTATCAATTTGAACATGTTCATTGTCATCACCCTTCCCCATTTCTTCGACGGTGAGGCAGAAGCCATCACCCAGAAGTTTCAGTGCGGATTGCAGCGTTTGCATCTGCGCAAGCCCGAGAGTACGGTCGATGAATGCCGTGCCCTGTTGCGGCAGATACCTGCATGCTATCACAGCCGCATCGTGATACACGACCATTTTGAACTGACCGAGGAGTTCGGACTGCTGGGCGTGCATCTCAACCGTCGCAATCCTATGCCGCCAGTAGGGTGGAAGGGTAGTGTCAGCTGCAGTTGCCATAGTTTGGAGGAATTGAAGGCAAGAAAGGCAGAGACGTGGAGCGTGGCGACCGAGGAAGGTGTGCTGGAGAAGACGTTTGACTACCTCTCCCTTTCTCCCATCTTCGACTCTATTTCGAAGACCGGTTACATGGCTGCCTTCACGCCCGAACAGCTCCGTCAGGCCCATGCCGACGGCATCATCGATGAGCGTGTCATGGCTCTCGGCGGCATCTGTCACGACAATGTGGACGAGGCACTCAGCTACGGTTTTGGTGGTGTGATGGTGCTGGGTGATGCGTGGGGAAGTGGCCCCCTCCCCGCCCCCCGAGGGGGGGGCTGCATATCCAATGGGGGGCAGGATGATAACTTAGTTAATGTGTCACCTCGGTACGCAAGCCGTAATGCAGCTCCCCCCTCGGGGGGCGGGGAGGGGGCTATCATCGTCCTCACCATCGCCGGCAGCGACCCTTCGGCTGGAGCCGGCATACAGCAGGATCTCAAGACGATGACGAACTGCGGCGTGTACGGTGCTACTGTCATCACCGCCCTCACCTCACAGAACACGCTAGGTGTGCAGGGCGTGATGCCCGTGCCGGCAGACGTGGTGGAGAGTCAGTTGCGCAGTGTCTTTTCTGACCTTCGCGTGTCAGCCGTCAAGATAGGTATGATACCCAATCTGGAAGTGGCGCGTGTCATTGTCAAGGTGTTGGAGGAGGAAAGGCGGAAGTCTGTCTTGCCCATCGTCTGCGACCCCGTTATGGTCTCTACCAGCGGTCGTCAACTCATGGATCCCGACTGTGTCGACTACATCGTCCGTCATCTCTTCCCGCTCTGCACGCTCGTCACGCCCAACATTCCCGAACTGGAGTATCTGCAGACTCACTCCCCCCAATTCTCAATTCTCAATTCTCAATTCTCAATTCTGAAAAAGGGTGGCCATGCTGATGGCGATGAGATGACGGACACATTGTTCATCTCCTCTGAAGGTCTCGAGCAGACCTTCTCGTCGCCCCGTATTGCCACGCGCAACTTGCATGGCACCGGCTGCACCCTCTCCTCGGCCATTGCTAGTTATCTGGCTCTTGGCTACTCGCTCGTGGCGGCTGTCGGGGCCGCCAAACGTTATGTCACGCAAGCCATTGAGGGAGGGCGTGGCCTCCATGTGGGTCATGGCAATGGTCCGCTATGGTACGAAAATGCGTGGGAATAACGTTGTTTGGAGACTTTTCCTTTGTTGTGTTTGTATGTGTGTGGCAAATGATGTAACTTTGCGGCGTATTATTAAGCATTTTTGAATATGAGAAAGATAAAAGCTCGCATTATGCTTTTCTGTCTGCTCTTCATGGGGCTGCTGATCAGTTGCACATCCAAGACCACGGTACGTCTGAAGGGTATAGGCTTGGACAGTCTCTCCTTTCCTGCTTATCGTGAAGCCCTCGAGGGCCGTTTGCATGAGTTTGGCATGACAGCCAATATTGCCTACGTGAGCGGCCAGATTGTGATGGAGATGCCCGACGACTCGATGGTGATTACCAAGGTACTCGAACCGAGGGGACTGCTCAGCGTGCGTGAAACGTATATTGTAGACGAACTTCATTTGGAGGAACTCTATCGCATGACCGATCTTGAGGGCAAACTGCAAAATCCCCAACCTGGTGTAGGTGGTAACTGTATTATCGCTGTGGCGGATGAGCCTGATACCATGGCTGTGATGGATGCTGTAGAGATGTTGCGCCAGCGCCGTTCGTTGACGGACTTGCTGCCCATGTGGGGCAAGGATGCATCGACCCTATATCATAGCCAGTCGGCTGATAAAGATTGCTTCGAACTGTATGCCGTGCGTGGTTCGGCAGAGGCTGCTCTGACCAATCGGGATATTGCCGAGATAGAGGTGGACGAGAGATGGGATGGGAAACCTGCCTTGACGTTGCAGTTCACGGATGAGGCTGCCATCGTCTGGAGCGATATGACGAAACAAAATGTGCATCGCACCATTGCCATCGAGATGGATGGCCGCGTACTGACGGCACCGATGGTGCAGACTCAGGTAACAGGCGGCCTGGCACAGATCTGCTCGGAGATGAACCACGACCAAGCCCTTTGCTTTAGGGCCATCATCAAGCATCCCTTGCCACGCCCTCTGTTACTTGTAAATAAAAAATAGGGTATCACCACACGATATTCTCCAGGTGACGCAACATTACTATCCGAGTAGTGCTGCGTCACTTTTGTAATGTCGCTGTACAAAAGAACGGTAATCATTAATAGGCTCGTCTGGAAATACCGTAGCATAACTCTGATGTAAGATGACTATTTTATTGCTGAGTTATGCAGCAATAATGCATAAAAAAGCGCCTATCAAGTGTGGACTTGATAGGCGCGACTTTTGTGTGATTATGCTGCTTACTACTTCCAGCGTGCAGCCTGGACAATCTTCTTGGGGATGTCGGTGTTGTCGATGCGACCGTGGAACTGCTCGGCACCAGCACCGATGGCGAAAACAGGGACGTAGCCGGCTGAATGGCAGGTGTGGGCATAGGTGACGTGTGCTTGCTCTGCCATGATGGTCTTGACACAGACGCAGAATTCGCTGTCTTCCTGGTAGAGGGTCTTCTGGCTCTTGCCCTTGCCCTTCTCGGTATTCTCGAAGGCGGTCTTGAGTCGGTTGACTTGAGAGTCAGAGAGTTTCAATGCACCACCGAGGCCGAAGTTCTGGCGAAGGAAGTCGGCTACCATGTCCCATGTGAGGGCGTTGTCATTCTCCTTGCGCATGCGGTTCATCTCGCGACCAAGTTTGCCGACGGTCATCTTCTGATGCTGCAGGTTGCCAAGGTGAATCTCATACTTGCCACGGGTGAGGACAAGACCTCCCGTTTCGTGGTCGGCGGTGATGACGATGAGGGTCTCGTCGGGGTGCTGCTCGTAGAACTTATAAGCCACCTTGATGGCATCGTCGAAGTCGAGCATCTCACCAATCATGGCACCTGCGTCGTTGCTGTGGCCTGCATAGTCGATCATACCACCCTCCGACATGAGGAAGAAGCCCTTGGAATTGACCTTCATAAGGCTGTCGATGGCCATGCGCACGATGTCGGCCTGTGAGAGTTCGCCGGGCTGACGGTCGAGGCGGTAGGGCAGGCTGCCACCATCGGGAGCACCGAGGATGAAGTCGTAGCCGCTGGCCTCTCGCTGCTCGCGGATGGTCTTGGTCTCACCACGATCCTTGACGTGAGCATAGAAGGCACCGGGAGTGGCGTGGTCGGTGGTGACGGTGGTTGTGACGCCTACGGCCATGCCGTTCTGCTTGGCTGTCCAGGCAATGCTGTTGATGGGATTCTGAAGGCTGGCATCGAGGCCGAGCGTTCCATTCTTGGTCTTAATGCCGGAGGAGAGCGCTGTGCCGCTGGCTGCAGAGTCAGTGACGTCGCTCGAAGCACTGTAGGTGGTGACAAATGCAGAGTAGGGGAATGAGGCAAAGCACAGGGGAGAGGTACCCGAGCCGTTCTGCACCTGGCCGAGGTAGATCTCGGCAGCGTTGACTTGGTTCACGCCCATGCCGTCGCCGATGAAATAGAAGATGTACTTGGCTTGGGGTGTTTTCTTGGACTTGGCTTGTGCCTGATGGTTGGCTGCAAAGAGGGCGCAGCAGAGGATTAAAAGGATTTTCTTCATAATGTTATGAGGTTTTTAGGTTTTTAGGTTTTGGGGTTATGAGGTTTTGGGGTGTCGAGGTTTCGATTTTTCGATTCTTCGATTTTTCGTTTTTCACTTTTCACTTTTCACTTCGCGCGAAGCGCGATAGCCTATTTCGCCACTACCATAGCAGATGCGGGAATCGGCATCATAGATGCAGCCGAACTGGCCGGGGGCAATGCCTTGGATTGGCTCGTCGGAGTGGACGAGGTAGCCTTCTTCGCTTCGGGTGATGGTGCCTTGCATGAAATGGTCGACGTGGCGAATCTTGAAACTGATGGGGAGAGGTGAACCGTCCTGCGGAAACTCAAGAGGAGCGGTGATGAAATGCAGGTCGGAGAGGAGGAAGTCGTGTCCATACTGCAGGGTGGTGTCCCATCCGTTGGCAACGAAGATGATGTTCTTCTTGATGTTTTTCTTGACCACAAACCATGGACCACCACTGAGACCGAGTCCCTTACGCTGGCCGATGGTGTGAAACCAGAAACCTTTGTGGCGTCCTACGACCTTGCCTGTCTCGATGTCGATGATGCGACCTTCCTGCTCACCCATGAACTTACGGATAAAGTCGTTGTAGTTGATCTTGCCAAGGAAGCAGATGCCCTGGCTGTCCTTGCGGTAGGCGCTTGGCAGGTGAGCGTCGAGGGCAATGCGTCTAACCTCTTCCTTCATCAGGTGGCCGATGGGAAAGATGGTGTGGCTGAGTTGCTCGTAGTTGAGTTGGGCAAGGAAGTCGGTCTGATCCTTGACGGGATCCTTGGCCGTGCCGAGCCATACGCGCCCCTGTTCGTCAGTGATGGTGGTGGCGTAGTGACCTGTGGCAATCTTGTCGTAGTGATGGCCTATCTTCTGCTCGAAGGCTCCGAACTTGATGAGGCGGTTGCACATCACGTCGGGGTTGGGCGTGAGGCCCTGCTTGATGCGGTCGATGGCATAGCCCACAACGCCGTCCCAGTATTCCTTCTGCAGATCGGTGACTTCGAGGGTGAGACCATACTTGCGTGCCGTGGCCTGGCTCAGTTCGATGTCCTCCTCTGCCGTGCAGGACGAGTCTTCGCCTTCCATACCTATTTTAATATAATGTAGGTCGGGTTTGTAACCTTGCTCACAAAGCTGGTGTACGACGACGGCGCTGTCAACGCCTCCAGAGATAAGTACGGCTATGGAATTCATAATTCACAATTCAAAGGTTTTCTTTCCATCGAAGGTTTGGATGGAGAGTGTGACGGGAGTTTGTTTGTCCACTCCCTTGATACTGTCGAGCGGGAGAGAGGCGTAGACGTCCTCTGTGTAACTCGTGGGATCGTTGTTCTGGTTGTGATGCAGGGAGAGGTAGGCGTGCGATGACGTTTTGCCCTCTGCATCGGTGTGGCTGACGATGGAGTCAGTGATGAACCCCCAATGTTGTCTGCCACCAAAGGTTTTGGATGCGAGGTGCAGGTTGATGTAACGCTCAGTACGCCAAATACTCAGCACACCAGTCGGGTCTTGCTTGCGACGCTCTACGGAGTCGCGCAGGATGTAGGCAGATGTGAGTTGGAAGACACGTGCCGAATTATCCGTAGGCACGTAGCCGCACAATACGCGGTAGAGTGCCTTGGCGTGGTAGCCTGATTGCGGATTAGAGATACGATATTCCTTGTTGTTGTCGAGAACGAACTTAGTAAGCGTACCGCTTTCGTTCGTGTACAGGTCTGCCATTTCCGAAATGATGCTGGGGTACGGTGCATCATCGTCGTGCGAACACGACGAAATGAAAAGAGAAAAGAGAAAAGTGAAAAGTAGCAGATGACTGATCTTGTTCATTACTTCTCTATTGCTTTTAGATGGTTACGTACGGGATTGGCGTACATTGTAAGGATACGCTCGCGCAGGAAGGGAACGTCCTTGTTGGGCAGGTCGATGAGGTCGATGCGGCTCTGCAGGTACTGCTCGAAGGTGGCCTTATCGGCAGCGGTGTACTTGCCGGCAAACTCTTGGGTGCCAGAGAGCAAGTCGCAAGCCACGAAGTTGCCGGGGTAGAGACGGTAGCCTGCATGGATGGCTTTGTCCATTCGGCGTGCTATCTCGCCAAACAGCTCCGTCTTGGGTAGGTCTTTCAGTTCGTCGAGCCACGTGTCGATGCAAGGGGCAGCCTCGTAATGTACGCGGCCTTTCTGCCCGAAGATGCCAATCTTCATGTTGGTCAGGTCGTCCTGCTTGCTCTTCTTGAAGGATGGGTCGTCACGCTTCTGCTGAAACTCCTTAGCCTTAAGATAGTCGCAAGGATCATATTCGTATGAAATGGTCAGCGGAACGATGTGCAGATCCTTCAGACGTTCGACGGGCGTGCCTTCGCCACCCATGGCCAGCATCTTCAGTACCGATTCCTGTGTGAGGTCATTGGAATCCTTGGCTCGACCTTCGCGCTGTGCAATCCAAATGTTCTCTTTCTTTTCGTTGACGGCATAGTGCATGTACTGACTCATCAGTTTGCTGCTCTCCAACAGTTCACGGGGACTGAGACCACGACGCACGGTGAAGGCCTTGTTCATCTTGACTAGTGTCTTGATCCAAGGATAGATGAGCAGATTGTCGCCGATGGCTATCTCGACAGTGGTGGCGAAACCATTGTCGAAGAGCAGTACGGAGAGTATGGCACTGTCGAGTACGATGTCACGATGGTTGCTGATGAAGGTATAGCGCTCATCGCCCTTGCTGAGAGCCTCATAACCGAAGGTAGTGCCTTGCGTGCATCGCTTGATGACGCGATCCACAACCCTACGGGTATAGCGCTTCTGAAACTGGAGCGGTGTCTTCACGCCGATGAAGGCCAAGCGCAGCAGTCCGTTGCGTAGTCTTTTGGGCAACCAGGGTATGAAGCCTTTTAAGATAATTTGAAACTGGCGGTCGGCAAGGAGTGACTCCAGGGCCTGCTTCATTTCGCCTTCTTTGTATGGCCTAATGGCATCGAAATCGTTCGTCATGGTACGTATGTTTGCTTTAGAAACTGTCTTCGATAATCTCTGTCATCACATCCTTGATGTCGAGGCCTGCGGCACGAACCTGCTGGGGGATGAATGACGTGGCGGTCATGCCGGGAGTGGTGTTGATCTCGAGGAGGTTGATGTGATTGCCCTCGGTGATGATGTAGTCGATGCGGATGATGCCGTGACAGCCGAGGATGTCGTAGATGGTGCTGGTGAGTTTCTGTACACGAGCCGTCACCTCGTCGCTGAGACGGGCAGGAGTGATTTCGCGAACAGCACCGTTGTACTTGGCAACATAGTCGAAGAACTCGTTGGTGGTCATTACAACCTCGGTGATGGGCAATACTCGCTCCACCGTCTTCGTTTTATAGCAACCGCAGGTGATCTCTGTGCCAGGAATGAAGGCCTCCACCATCACGTCCTCACCCTCCTTGAGGGCTACTTCGATGGCAGGACGGAGTTCCTCGGCAGTCTTGACCTTGGTTGTACCGAAACTGCTGCCACCGGCAGCGGGCTTAACGAAGCAAGGCAGACCGATGCGCTCGATGATGTCGCTGTCGGCCACTTCCTTGTCGTGGCCTTGCTTTACGACGAGTGAGTCGGCCACGCTCATGCCCATGCCACGCATGTAGTTGTTGGTGACGAACTTGTTGTATGTCATCGCCTCAACGAGCAGCGAACTGGTGGAGTAGGGCATACCGATAAGGTCGAGATATCCCTGCAGGATGCCGTTCTCGCCAGGAGCACCGTGGATGGTGATGTAGCAATAGTCGGGACGAACGGTCTCACCCTTCTCGTTAGGAAAGGAGAAGTCGTTGCGATCGACGGTGCGACGGCTCTCGTCGGGCATGATGGCTTCCCATTTGCCGGCGTGAATCTCTACCTTATATATAATATAGCGTTCCTTGTCCAGAAAACTCTCGATGCCGGCTGCACTACGCATGCTGACATCGTGCTCGGAGGTGTCGCCTCCGCAAATGATGGCTATGGTTCTCATATCTTGATTTCTCTTTTTCTTTTATTTCGGTTTTTCGAAATTTCGAGTTTTCGATTATTCGTTTTTCGATTATTCGTTTTTCGATTTTCGATTTCTTGGTTGCTCGATTTCTCGATTATTCGTTTTTCACTTTTCACTTCGCGCGATAGCGCGATTCCTCCACTTTTCGAGCAGTGCCTGCATGTCGGTGGGTACGTCGCACTGGAAGAACATCTCTTCACCAGTGCGTGGGTGTACGAAACCTAAGGTGCGGGCATGAAGCGCTTGAC
Organism: Bacteroidaceae bacterium; assembly: GCA_045629085.1. GTDB lineage: Bacteria > Bacteroidota > Bacteroidia > Bacteroidales > Bacteroidaceae > Physcousia. Next base: position 14,341 of record JAZQQO010000079.1, on the reverse strand, counting down.
GTGGACATAACTCAAGGCAGTTGTGGATAAATGCCTTGTAGGAACTGCTCTGCTCTCCACGTATGATTTCACAACCTCCGTAACGCTCGTCGGCAAAAAGGATGTGGCCGATGTGGCGCATGTGGGCACGGATCTGATGAGTACGTCCCGTCTCGAGACGGCATTCCACCCACGACACGTGGCCGAAGCGCTCCAATACGCGATAGTGCGTAACAGCCGGTTTGCCAATCTCGGAGTCGGGTGGAAAGACCCACATCTGCAGACGATCCTTGGGGTGGCGTCCGATGTTGCCTTCTATACGACCCTCGTCCTCAGCGAAGTTACCCCACACGAGAGCGTTGTACTGTCGCTTGGTGCTATGCACGAAGAACTGGTGGCATAGGTGTGTCTTTGCTTCGGGTGTTTTGGCTACGACGAGCAAGCCGCTCGTGTCCTTGTCGATACGATGCACGAGTCCTACGGTCGGGTCGTTGGGGTCGAACTTCGGGTTATCCTTCAAGTGCCATGCGATGGCGTTGACCATTGTGCCGGTATAGTTACCGCAACCGGGATGTACACACATTCCGGCAGGTTTGTTGACAACCATCAGGTCGTCGTCTTCATATACAATATTAAGAGGAATGTCCTCAGGGATGATTTCCGTCTCACGGCGTGGATGGGAGAACATCAGGGTGACGACATCATGGGGCTTTACCTTGTAATTGCTCTTTACCGGCTTGCCGTTGACTTGTATGTAGCCAGCCTCGGCTGCTAACTGGATGCGGTGACGCGTCGTGCCGCGTAGATGATCTGTAAGGAACTTGTCCACGCGCAAGGGTGACTGCCCCTGGTCGGCAATGACGCGGCGATGCTCATAGAGCATACCGTCTTCTCCTACGTCCAATGAGCCATCCTCTTCGCATCCCGGACTGTCGAGTTCATCGAATTCTTCCAGTTCCTCGGCTTCCAGTTCCTCAAGGATGTTCTTGTCTGTTGATTCGTTCATCGTTTCTCGTTGAAAGGTGTGCCAGGTGTTACGTTAGAATACCAATTCCTCGTCCATGTCATATCCTCCCTGTTCTGCATCCCCTTCTTCGTTGGGATTCTCCCAGTTGTCGTCGTAGGTGATTTCGTTCTCGTCGAATTCCACCTCGCTATTGCCCACAACCAAGACGATGGGCGTGTTGATGGGTACGCGGTCGCCGGCAAAGACGTTGCGTCCGCGGCACTTGATGCCAAGCACCCAGTCCTTCTGGCCTTCCACGTATTCACATTGTCCTACCTTGAAGCCCAATGCTTTCAACTTAGCCTCTGCCTCGCGCACCGAGCAGTTGTCGATGATGTTGGGGATGGGCAGCGTGGGTTCGTTCTTGGCATTTATCGTGAGATAGATTTCGCGGCCAGCCTTGACGTGCGATCCAGGACCAGGTGTCTGGTCCACGACGATGCCGGGAGCGAGTTTGGCGTTGTAGGATGAGTCGATGACGACACACTCCAAGTCAAGTCCTTTCAGTTCTATCGTGGCGTCGCTCAGCAACAGTCCTTTCACTTCCGGTACGTCGACTCCCTCGCCGTGGTGAGTGTAACTCTTCATCCACCAAACGGAGCCGAGGCAAATCAAAATCACTAGCAGCGCCATGCCCAGCAGATTGAGCCAGATGATGGGGCTGAATATCTTGTGCATAAATTCCTTTCCAGTCATATCGCGTAATTTTGTGCAAAAATACTCATTTCGGTTGGTTTGAGCAAATTTATGGGCGAAAAAAAGAGCAGAACCTTAGGCTCTGCTCCTTATTCCTTAAAATTTAAGTCCGTGTGTGTGCATGTGTGACGCACACGTCCGAGAATTACTTGCCGTGGTTCTCGCTTGAAACGGTCAACTTCTTGCGACCCTTTGCTCTGCGAGATGCCAATACACGACGGCCATTGGCAGTGGCCATTCTCTGACGGAAACCGTGCTTGTTTACGCGGCGACGGTTGTGGGGCTGAAATGTTCTTTTCATAATTGTATGTTGTTTTGTTTGATTTGTCTTTAGTTTTTTGTTTGAAACAGGAAAGTCTTCGGTTTCGGGGTGCAAAATTAGGTACTTTTTTTTTAACACGCAAACTTTAGTGCGATTTTCTTTATTTTTATGTGATTAAAAGCCGTATTTTCATACATTAGAGCCTATTTTTTCACTTTTCACTTTTCACTTTTCACTTTTTTTTGTAACTTTGCACCCGCAAAACGGAAAAACTACAATTTATTAATAAAAATAACATCATTATCTTATGATTAATTCACAAGACATCAAGAAAGGTACCTGCATCCGCATGGATGGCAAGTTGTACTTCTGCATCGACTTCTTGCATCGTAAGCCCGGTAAGGGTAACACCATCATGAACGTAACCTTGAAGGATGTTGTAAGCGGTAACGTTTTGGAGCGCCGTTTCAACATTGGTGAGAAGTTGGAGGATGTACGCGTTGAGCGTCGTCCCTACCAGTTCCTCTACAAGGAGGGTGAGGATCTCATCTTCATGAACAATGAGACCTTCGAGCAGATTCCTATCGCTGCTGACCAGGTTAACGGTGTTGCTTTCATGAAGGAGGGTCAGGATGTTGAGGTTGTTACCGACGCCAGCACCGAGACCGTGCTCTATGCAGACGTACCCGTTAAGGTTGTTCTCGAGATTATTTGGACAGAGCCCGGTTTGAAGGGTGACACCGCTACCAACACCTTGAAGCCTGCTAAGGTTGAGACTGGTGCTGAGATCCGCGTTCCCCTCTTCATCAACGAGGGTGAGAAGGTTGAGGTTGATACCCGCGACGGTAGTTACCTGGGCCGCGTAAAGGAGTAATTTCCAAAGGAAAAAATGGGCATTTCGCGATGCCTGACAGATAAGAGGACGTTTTCGTCCTCTTTTTTTTGTCAAAATTTGGTCATCTCGCTTGAAAAGCGTATATTTGCAAGGTCGCTTTCGGAGGGTCTCCTATAGGGAGACGCTGCGTCTCTTAGAAAAAGACGTAGCGTCTCTCGAAAAAACACGCTGCGTCTCTCAGAAAATCATGCAGCATGATTGGAAAAGCCAGCCGGAGCGAAAAAAGAATAAAGCATAGAGTGGAGAAGAAAGAAAATATGACGTGTCGTTATTCGATAATCGTGCCGGTGTACAATCGTCCCGACGAAGTGGATGAATTGCTACAGAGCCTCACGCAGCAGACGTGTCGCGACTTTGAGGTCATTGTCGTGGAGGATGGTTCTGACCGTCCTTGTGAAGATGTGTGCCAGCGCTATGCCGATGGCTTGACAATTCGTTATTTCAAGAAGGATAATTCCGGTCCTGGGCAGACGCGTAACTATGGTGTCGAGCGAGCCACGGGCGAATATCTCATCGTGCTGGACAGCGACTGTGTCCTGCCTCCCGGCTATCTGCAGGCCATCGAGGATGAACTGCATGAGGAGGATGCCGAAGCCTTTGGCGGTCCCGACCGTTCTCATCCCTCTTTCTCACCGGTGCAGAAAGCCATCAACTACTCGATGACGAGTTTCTTCACCACGGGCGGCATACGTGGCGGTACGGCTTCGTCGAAAGGCAAACGTGCGATGGACAAGTTCTACCCCCGCTCCTTCAATATGGGCATCAAGTCCTCGCTCTATAAGCAGTTGAACGGTTTCTCGAACATGCGTTTTGGCGAGGACATCGATTTCTCGTACCGCATCTGCAAGAGTGGTGCCAGTTGCCGACTCTTCCCTGAAGCCTGGGTGTGGCACAAGCGCCGTACCGACATGCGTAAGTTCTGGCGACAGGTGCATAACAGCGGTATTGCCCGCATCAACCTCACCAAGCGTCATCCCGGTTCGCTGAAGTTGGTACACCTCCTTCCTGCCGTCTTCACGCTTGGCGTGGTGTTCCTTTTGTTGTTGCTCGTGACGGGCGGTGTGTTGGCTATGACCTTTTCGCCGTTGTCCGCTGTCGCTTGTCTGTTGATGGCACTTGGCCTTGCTCCCCTCATACTCTTCAGTTTGCTGGTATGCGTCGATTCCACGATACAGAACAAAAGCCTTTGGGTAGGCCTCCTCAGCATACGCGCCTCCTTCACCCAACTCATGGGTTACGGCACGGGCTTCCTTCGTGCCTGGTGGTTGCGATGCGTCTGCGGAAGAAATGAGGAACTGCAGGCCTATAAGGATAATTTTTATAAATGAACCGATGGGGTCTGACCCCAAAATTTCAAATAGCGAGATGAAGAACCGCCATAAACTCATACACAATCCGTTTGTCCATGAAGACGATCACGTTCTTTATGGTGCCGATGGTGTTTGTGGTGTCGATGCTGTTTCTGTTGAGCCTCGTGGTGGTATCAATAATTGGGCAGAGGAGGATCGGCCACGCGAAAAGATGATGGTGAAGGGTGCTGAGGCGCTAAGCGAGGCAGAGCTGCTGGCGATTCTGATAGGAAGTGGCTCTGCTAAAGAGAGTGCCGTCGATTTGATGCAGCGTATCCTGACCGATCATTGCGACTCATTAGCCGCCCTGGGCCGCATGTCGTTGGAGGAACTGATGAGTTACAAGGGCATTGGTGAAGCAAAGGCCATTAGCATCATGGCTGCCTGCGAATTGGGTAAGAGGCGAATGAAGGAGAAGGTTGATGAGTTGCCGCGCATGGGCTGTTCAAGCGACCTCTTTGCTTATTTCCAACCGCGAATGATGGACCTAAACGTAGAGCAATGTCATGTGTTAATGCTTGATACGAAGCATCATCCTATTGGCTATAAGGTTATCTCGACTGGTGGTATTGCAAGTTCGCCAGTCGACGTTCGTGTGGTGCTGCGTCAGGTTTTGCTTTGTGGGGCAACAAGTTTTGTCTTCTGTCATAATCATCCAAGCGGAAGTCCGAATCCCAGTCGTGATGATGATGCTCTGACAAAGCGTTTGAATGAGGCGAGTCGTGCCGTGGGCTTGACGATGACTGATCACATCATCATCGGTCTTGGCAGATACTATTCCTATTACGACGAAGGGAAAATCTAGAATCAAGGAATAAACAACATACAAATAGAATAATATAAAAAATAGAAATGAATATAGAACTCAACGAACGTGTCATAGAATTGCTCCGCACTGTCTATGATCCCGAAATACCCGTAAACATCTACGACCTCGGTCTTATCTATCGTGTGGAGATCAACGACGAATGCGACTGGCTGCAGGTAGACATGACGCTGACTGCGCCCAACTGCCCGGCTGCCGACTTCATTGTGGAGGACGTGCGACAGAAGTTGGAGAGCATCGAGAACTTCAAGCGTGTAGATGTCAACCTCGTCTTCGAGCCTGAATGGACAAAGGACATGATGAGTGAGGAGGCAAAACTCGAACTGGGATTTTAAATGAAGAACGTATATTTCCTTTCCGATGCCCACCTTGGCAGTATGGCCATCCCTCATGCTCGTCAACAGGAGCGAAGGCTGGTGCGTTTTCTTGACGAGATCAAGGAGAAGGCTTCGGCCGTCTATCTGTTGGGTGACATCTTCGATTTCTGGTATGAGTACAAGAACGTGGTGCCCAAAGGCTATACGCGTATTCTTGGCAAGATCAGTGAACTGACGGATAATGGGGTAGAGGTGCATTTCTTTACGGGTAACCATGACATCTGGGCAAAGGATTATTTCGAGAAGGAATGTGGTATGATCGTTCATCACTACCCTATCACGATAGAGATTGCCGATCAGGTGTTCTTTCTTGGCCATGGCGACGGACTTGGTGATCCGAGTCGCTCGTTTCGGTTTTTGCGCTCGTTGTTCCGCAACCGCTTCTGCCAAATGTGTTTCTCTTGCATCCATCCTCGATGGGCTATGTCCTTCGGCCTGAAATGGGCCAAGCACAGCAGGATGAAGCACGGACTTGAGGGGGGCGATCCTCCTTATATGGGAGAGGCAGACGAGTATCTGGTGCAGTATGCCAAGCGCTATCTCACCGATCATCCCGACGTCAACTTCTTCATCTTCGGCCATCGTCACATCGAACTTGACTTGATGCTCTCGCGTCAGAGTCGCATCCTCATCCTGGGTGATTGGATTACGCAATTCACATACGCCGTCTACGATGGCGAGCACATGTTCCTGGAGAGCTACATTGAGGGAGAGACCGAGGCGTAGTTGTAAAGGTTATAGGTTATGGGTTATAGGTTATAGATATATAAGAATTTAATGAAGAAAAGTATCCTCTTTATAGTCTGGCTGCTCGTGCAAAGCCTCAGCATGCTGGCGCAGTCGTTCAGCGAGAAGGCAGTGTATCGCATCACGCCTTCGCTTGCAGGACAGGATGTGTTGTGGACTGTCACGCCTTTGAGTGGTTCGTGGCGTATCATCAACCCCAAAACGCATCAGGCCGTGCGTGCCACGGCACAAGGTTTGGCATTAGGCGAGGAGAACGGCTCAGACGAGGCACAACTCTGGACGCTTCACCTCCACAGCGACGGCACTTACGACCTCATCCCCACTAACTTCCCCAGTTGGGCCGACAAGAAGCGCTACACTTTCAAGGAGGACAAGCAGACTTTGGCGCAACTGCTCGGCGTAGACGAGAGCGCGCTCAGCAAGCAGCAGTATATCTGGGAAGACGAGACCGTCTTTGCCATCAACAAACTGCCCGGTGCTGCGACCTTCATGCCCTACGCCAGCGAGAAGGAGATGCTGGCCGACAAGGCATATTACCAGACACCTTGGACGGAACCGAAGAGCTCGCGCTATCAGTCGCTCGACGGTATGTGGAAGTTCCGTTTCGTAGAGGCGCCCACCGAGTCGTTCAATCGTGATTTGATGGAGTCCGTTACGCGTGGCAGTTTGGCTCCTAACTCCGAGATTCTCAATCCCGAGGAGGCAGAGATACCCGTTCCCTCTTGTTGGGAGATGCAGGGCTACGACCGCCCCATCTATTGCAACGTGGAGTATCCGCACAGCAATACGCCTCCCTACATCAATGCCCGCCCCGGTTATAACGATGGTGGCAAGAACTACGCCATCAATCCCGTTGGCATCTATCAGCGCAGCATCACCGTGCCCGGCGACTGGCTCAACCGCCGCACCATCCTGCACTTTGGCGGTATCTACAGCAGCGCCTTTGTCTACATCGACGGTCGTTTTGTGGGCTATACGCAAGGGGCCAACAACGTCAGCGAGTTCGATGTGACGGATTATGTGACCCCCCAAGCAGGAAACCATCAGCTGACTGTCGTTGTGCATCGTTGGTGTGATGGCAGTTACCTTGAGTGCCAGGACATGTTCCGCATGTCGGGCATCTTCCGCAGCGTGTATCTGTATAATGTGCCTAAAACGTACGTACAGGATCATCACATTGAGACAAAGGCTGACGGCACAGTGCGTGTCAAGATAAACAAGGGCATAACTTCCACGGCCAAACTCTATTCGCCGAGTGGCAAGTTGGTAGGGGTAATGCCTTTCAAGGATGGTGAGGCTGTCTTCCACGTCAAGAATCCGCAACTTTGGACATCCGAAACTCCCGATCTTTACTCGCTCCATATCATTCAGGATGACATGGCCTTCTCCACCAAGGTCGGCATCCGCGAAGTGGAGATCAGCCTCTCCCCCGCCTCCCCGTCCCGGGGAGGAGCCTCTTCCCTCCTTGTCAATGGTCGTAAGGTCTTCCTTAAGGGTGTGAACCGCCATGACACCGATCCTGTGACGGGTCGTACCGTCTCGGTGGAGTCGATGCTGCGTGACGTGATGCTCATGAAGCAGAACAACATCAATACCATCCGCACGAGCCACTATCCCAACGATGCCCGTATGTATGCCATGTTCGATTACTTCGGACTCTATGTCTGCGACGAGGCTGATCTTGAAGACCATGCCAACCAGAGCATCTCGGCCAAGACATCGTGGATACCCGCTTTCGAGGATCGTATTGAGCGACTCGTCTCTCGCGACATCAACCATCCCAGTGTCGTGATGTGGAGCCTGGGCAACGAGGCAGGTGCGGGCAGCAATTTCGAGGCTTGCTACAACAAGGCGCATGCTATGGATGCCACACGCCCCGTGCATTATGAGGGAACGCGTATGGGTAAAAGTTTCGGCGGCAATGCCTACAGCGACTTCTATAGCAAGATGTACCCCAACATGACGTGGATGGCAGAGAATGTTCCTATCATGGACAAGCCGCTCTTCATCTGTGAGTACGCCCACGCTATGGGCAATGCCATCGGCAACCTCGACCTTTATTGGAAGGCCATCGAAGAGAGCAATACCTGCATCGGTGGCTGCATCTGGGACTGGGTGGACCAGGCTGTCTATGAGCCGAAGGAACTGCAACAGGGCATAAAGAAACTCCGTACCGGCTATGACTTCCCCGGTCCTCATCAAGGCAACTTCTGCTCGAATGGCGTTCTGACTGCCGACCGTCGTGAGACCGCCAAGTTGGCCGAGGTGCGTGGTGCGCAGCAGTTCGTGAAGATGGATTTGCGTGCTGGCGTGCTTGTTGTGAAGAATGCCTACGCTTTCCGTTCGTTGAAAGGACTTCAACTCAAACTTGAGGCTTTGGTCGATGGCCGTGTGGCTAAGGTCAAGATGATAAAACTTGGCGATGTGCAGCCTGGCGATTCTACCTTGATCGTGACTACCAACTTCATTTCAAAGGTGAAGAATACTGCAGACAAGGAACTCCAACTGACGGCTCGCGTCATCGAACCGTTGGCTACCACCTATGCTCCTGCTGGCCTTGAGGTAGCGAATGCTCAGTTCTGTGTGTTCCGTCCCGGCAAGTTGCCTGCTCTCTATCCCATGTCGGCTGAGACTGCTGATGCTGCCTACAGTGCCGATGTGCTGGAGGCCCGTCAGAGCGATTCCTCCGTGCGCGTATATAATAATAAGGTATATACAGAGTTTGATCTTGCCACCGGGCGCCTTATTGCGTTGCGTCTTGACGGACGCGATGTGCTGGCTGCTGGCATGGGTCCGCTCTTCGACAATCATCGTTGGATAGAGAACGACCGTTTCACTAATACCAGCAACGGCTTGGCAGAGAAGGGTACGATTACCTGTGTGCAGCAGGCATCCTCCATTAGCGAGGAGGAACTGCGCAACATGCAGCATTGTCTGCACCAGAATCGCAAGACGATGCAGACGCTCGAAATGAACTACAGCCACCGCCCTTACATCGTGACGACGCATCGCGAGGGAACGTTGGCCGATCAGGACATCATCTACACAATCTATCCGCAGGGTACCGTCGACGTTGAGGTGACGCTCTCTCCCAAGACCGACAACCTGCGTCGCGCCGGTGTGGCCATGGCGCTCGACACGGCGTTCACGCACATCGACTACCATGCCCTTGGACCGTGGGAGAACTATTCCGATCGCAAGGACGGTGTGCTGATGGGGCGTTACAGTAGTGCTATCGGTGACCTTTGCGAGCATTACGTGAAGCCTCAGACAACGGGTGACCGCGGTCAGTTGCGTGAGTTCACGCTCACAGCCTCCGATGGTCGCAAACTGCATCTTGAGACAGAGGGCAACGTGGCCTTCTCCCTCTCTCGTTACACCGATGCCGACCTCATGAACTGCAACCACGAGTGGCAACTCCAGCCTCGTCCCTACCTCTACCTCCACCTCGACGGTGCACAGCGAGGCGTGGGCAATGGCTCGTGCGGTGCCGCCACAGGTACCATCCCTGAATATTGCATTCCCCAAGAAAAGGTAAACTATAAGATACGATTATCTTCAACCAAAAAATAAGTGATATGAACAAAAAATCAATTTTCGCAGCCTCTGTGCTGCTCGCATCTTCGCTCGGTATGTCCGCACAGAAGGCTATGAAGGCGCCTGCCGGTGGCAAGGCTATCAGTGACGAACTCATCGGTATCTTCTTCGAGGATATCAGTTTTGCTGCCGACGGTGGTCTCAACGCCAACCTCGTGCAGAACGGCTCATTCGAGTACAATCCCACCGTCCGCGATGGTTGGGGCCCCGGCACATGCTGGACGTTCCAGCGTCCCGGTCACTCGGCTGGTTACATCAACTTCGGTCAGCAGAACCCCATCCACAGTAACAACCCCACCTATATGCGCATCATGGCCGAGCGTATCGGTCACTACGATGACTTCGACGGCTGGACCGGTGTGGGTATGTCAAACAATGGCTTCAACGGTATGAACGTCAAGGCCGGCCAGAAGTACGACTTCAGCATCTTCATGCGTAACGTCACCGGTAAGGCAAAGCCCGTTCGCGTGGTGCTCTGCGCCCCTGGCCGCAAGCCCACCATCCTGGCCGAGACTACTCTCAACGTCTTCGACAAGGAGTGGCAGAAGTACACCGCTGTCTTCACTCCCGCTCAGGACTGCCCCAATGCCTACCTGCAGATCTTGATGCTCGAGTTGGGCGAGATGGACGTCGACATGGTAAGCCTCGTTCCTGAGGACACCTACCATGGTCATGGCATCCGCAAGGACTTGGCCGAGGCTCTCGAGGGTCTGAATCCTAAGTTCCTCCGCTTCCCTGGCGGCTGTGTGGTACACGGCGGTGGTGATGGTTTCTGGAACACCTATCGCTGGAAGACCACGGTGGGTCCCAAGGAGACACGTAAGGCCTTGAAGAACACTTGGGGCTATGGTCAGTCTATGGAGATCGGTTACTTCGAGTACTTCCAACTTTGCGAGGATATGGGTATGCAGCCCCTTCCCATCCTGCCTTGTGGCGTGAGTTGCCAGGGCGTGAACGGCGGTTGGGGCATGTGGCCCAAGCAGGCACAGAAGGTTGTGCCCATGGACGAGATGGACGAGTGGGTACAGGATGCGCTCGACCTCATCGAGTGGGCTAACGGCGACGTTACCACCAAGTGGGGTGCCGTACGTGCTGCTGCCGGTCATCCCGCTCCCTTCAATCTGAAGTATCTGGGTATCGGTAATGAGGAGAAGATCTCACCCGAGTTCTGCGAGCGCTTCAAGTACATGTACGACAAGGTCACCAAGGCTCATCCCGAAATCGTCATCGTGGGTACCGCTGGTCCTGGTTCGCACAAGGGCAACCCCGACTACGAGGCTGGTTGGAAGTTGGCCGACGAGACCGGTCTGCCCATCATCGACGAGCATTACTACGATCCTCGTCAGATGTTCATCGACAACCGTCAGTACGACGACTACGACAAGGCTCGCAAGACCAAGGTTTATCTGGGTGAGTACAGTGTGCAGGACAAGGCTCACGGCCAGATGAACCAGTGGGGCGACGCCCTTGCCGAGGCTATCTACCTGATGCACGTTGAGCGTAATGCCGACGTGGTAGTGATGACCTCTTATGCACCCCTCTTCGCTTACAAGCACAACACCAACTGGAATCCCAACATGATCTACTTTGACAACGAGCGTCCCTTCTTCACCTGCTCTTACTACGTGCAGCAGATGTTTGGCCAGTCAAGCGGTCAGTACTTCTATGGTGATTGTGTGAAGTTTGCCGATGGCGACGACGAGTTCAAGAACCACCTCCTCGGTCAGTCAGTTGTGCTGAACGTCAACAAGAAGGAGCTCTATGTCAAGGTGGCAAACAACACCGACCAGACAAAGAAGGCTAACATTGACCTTTCGCGCTTCTCTGTAAAGCCCAATGCCGAGAAGACCACCCTTTCTGGCAAGCTCGACGACGAAAACAACTACGACAAGCATCCCGTTTCTCCCGTCAAGGAGGCTTTCAAGGCTGCCAAGAAGATGACCCTCGAGCTGCAGCCCTACAGCGTGCAGATGATCACCATCAAGTTGTAGAGATAAGTTGAACAAATACTAATTGCAAAACAGTAACGGAAAATGAAAAAAATTCTTTCTGTTGTTGCCTTCGTGGCAATGTTGTGTGTTCCTTTCAGCTTCGTAAGCTGTGGTGATGATGATCCTGTAGTGCCTCCCCAGCCTGAGAAGGTGCTTTATTCCCTCTCGTACACCATCAACGGTGACTTGGAAACGTCACTCACTATTGTACACGATTTCCTCGTGGAGAAGTTAGGACGAGATGTTACTATAGAAGGTAATGGACTGTTGGGCTACTTCCTTTACGTGGACAGCAAGGAGAAGGGTGATGCCTTGTTCAAGGGTCTTGCAAAGTATGAGGACGAACTGGACAAATTGTTGCAGGAGAATGACAAACTCAGTTATCTTCGGTTCACCATCCGTTACGGTTCGGATACTATCTACACGTACGAGTACCCCCGAGGTGGTGGTGATGTTGCCGAGGTTGCTGGTACCTACACCTATGCAGAACCCGATAAGGAGGGTGCAGTATGGAGCGTAACCTTCACCGACGAGTCTGCTGATGAGGATGGTTACATGCCTGGTGAACTCGTTATCCCCTACGATGTCAACGGTGCTAAGGCTGGTAGTTACAAGGGTATTTACAAGGTCCTCCCACAGGGTACTCGCTTCCAAACCGACCAGATGATGGAGGGTACTGAGGCCACCCCCATGGCACGCGTTACTCTCTACCATCTTGATGCTACCGAGGAGGGTATTCCCACCTCTGTCACTGTAAATACTGCATCTGTGTTCAAGGCAGAGGACGGCACGTCAAAAAGAGTGATGTTCAAGCAGGAGAAGTAATCCACGAGTTTTTATACTTTTATACAATAGAAGCCGCTGCCCCATTTCCGGGCAGCGGCTTCTGTTACTTTATCTCTACCTTCTTCCCATTCACCCGAATGTTCTCGAAATGCAGGTCGCTGACGGCATGGTCGTCATCGAAGTTCTTGATGATGTTGGGTCGCAACTTCTGCTCGTCGCCATTGTACTGTACATCCTTTACCCATATGTCACGGATATAATTGCCAGGGGCACGATTGTATTTGGCCGAGAAGCAGACTTGGAAGCGGCACATGGCGCCTCCCACTACATTCTCGATGCGGATGTTTTCGAAATGGATGTCCTCCACTCGGTTCTTGTCGCCACAGCTGATCGATAGCGCACCGTCGCAGTCGGCCGAGAGGATGTCGCAATCCTCTATCCACACATCGTGCAGCAGTTCGCCGTTCTCCGTACGGTCATCACCGTGACTGCCCAGGTTGAAGGGGTGGGCCAGATCGTTGAAGATGGTGGCGCGGCGTATGTGGAAGTTCTCCGAACCGCCCCAGTACCACCAACGGTGGTTGTAGATGGCAAAGGCATCGTCGTTGTTGCGCAGGAACACATCCTCGATGGTCACGTTCTTGCAGCACATCATATCCACACCATCACTCCAGGGGTGACGCGAGAAACTGCGTACGTTGCGCACGGTGATGTCCTCCGACTGCCCGCCAAACACCGTGTAGTGTTGTGGGTTGATCACCGTGAGACCATCCACCAGTACGTTCTTCGAGTATGTTATCTCCACTCCGCGCAAGGGGTTCAGCAGCACGCCACGACCGATGATGCGCACGTTCTCCGCCCTGTCCACGATGAGGCGGGCACGCACCACCGCACCGGGAGCGATGTACACCGTCGCTCCGCTCGGTATCTTGATTTCTGCGCTGGGCAGGTCGTGCGGTTTGTGAATACCGGGGCCGAAGTAGATGAGGCGTGGGTTCTGCACGAAGACGTCGTGGTTGTTCATCGTCTTCCAGTTGATGTCCACCTTCGAGTCGGGGTCGGGAGCCTCGTAGGTCTCCTGTTCCCTGCCATCCACGAAGATGTGCAGGCAGTGCTCGCGGTCGCCGTTGATGTCCACCTCCAAGGCATAGCCCTGATTGTCCTTCACGCCTGGTATGCGGAACTGTATCGTGGAATCATTCACCACCTTGTGTTTGATGGACTTCGATAGAGGGCGCACCACGGCCTCCTTGATCTTCTCGCCCCGCTTTACCACCTGCATCACGGCTCCCTGCTCAGCCTCAAACTGGCACCACGAAGCCTTCTGCACCCTCTTGTGTGGGCTCACCTCGCACATATACGTCTTTACCGTCTGTCCGTCGGCTGTGACGCCGAAGTCATTCATCGGTGTCAGTCCCTCCTTACCTTCGGGATAGTCGTACGTTTTCACCTGTGCCAAACACACTTGGCTGATGGCTAACAGGATAGTCAATACCTGTTTCTTCATATTCATTTTGTAGGTTATGGTTAGTATGCTGCTACAAATATAGTGATTATCTTTTTAATAACTACAAACATAATGTAGAAAAAGCAGAAACTGCACATTTTGACGCAAAATATCGCTCTATGCAGTCGCCAATGTAATATTGTACGTTGATAAGCGTTGGAAATAGTTCCGCTATGCAAAATGAGGGTGTGTCAAAATGCTGGCACACCCTCTTTTCATAAACGAAGCCCCGACTTTCCCAAGCCAGGGCTTTGTCATATCAAAGTTTTTTTGTAACTTTGACGTAGTTTTTAAAGCTATGGCAAAGATACATTTTATTTCTT
>JAZQQO010000078.1:0-10617 GCA_045629085.1 Bacteroidaceae bacterium | reverse complement strand
AATGAGCAATGAAGGTCGAAGAGCTCGACGAAGTCAATAATGAATAATGGGTAATGAGTAATGGGATTTAATGTGCGTCCTCGAGCGCGTCAATGCGCAATCGAGTAGAAACGAAAATTAAGAAAAAGAAGAAAATTTTCTGGGCTGTACAAATGAGAATTTATTAAGATCGTTTCTTGTTTTTCCTCGTTTTTCCTCGGTTCTTATAAGATGTTAACCGAGGACAACCGAGGACAAACGAGAACTTTCTTGGCCATCCGAAATATGGAGTGAGGAACAAATTTATCTCCTTGATTTATCATTCTGATTTATCATTGATCCGAGGGCGTAGCCCGATCGTCTTAAAAGCCTTCATTCTGTTTACGGAAAATTTATCAAAAATTTATGTTAAATCTGCCGAAGACATGAGAGAACGATGTTTTTAAGGATCGTCGCCGTTGGCTCCTCGAATCGGTGATAAATTAAGGAGATAAATCTTGATGAGAATAAATTCGATAATTTACGTCTAATTTGCGGTAATTTGCGTTTGCTCCCTCACTTTTGGTCAGATTCATACAATTCCTTGTGCCATCATGGCTTTGGCAACCTTCATGAAACCTGCTACGTTGGCGCCTTTTACATAGTTGATGTAGCCGTCCGTCTGCTTGCCATGCACGACGCATTGCTGGTGTATGCTGTGCATGATGTGATGTAGCTGTTTGTCAACTTCCTCTGCACTCCAATTAAGGTGCATGGCGTTTTGGCTCATTTCCAGGCAACTGGTAGCTACGCCGCCTGCATTGACAGCCTTTCCTGGAGCGTAGAGCATTTTGGCATCGAGAAAGGCAGAGATAGCATCGGGGGTACATCCCATGTTGCTGATTTCGCCTACACACTGGCAACCGTTGTCAATGAGTTTTCGGGCATCTTCGCCATTGAGCTCGTTCTGGGTGGCGCAAGGTAAAGCTATGTCGCATGGCACCTCCCAGGGGCGGTGGCTGGGGACGAACTTGGCGTTGGGGAATTGCTCGGCGTAAGGAGCGCAAATGTCGTTTCCGCTGGCACGCAGTTCCAGCATGTAGGCAATCTTTTCCTCGTTGAGTCCATCTTCATCGAGGATGTAGCCGTCAGGTCCACTGATGGTAATGACTTTTGCACCCAGTTCAGTGGCTTTTTTGGCTGCGCCCCAAGCTACATTGCCGAATCCGCTAATGGCTATACGTTTGTCTTTGAGTGTCTTGCCTTGTGTGGCAAGCATCTCGTTAACGAAGTACAAACCGCCAAATCCTGTGGCTTCTGGGCGTATAAGCGATCCGCCAAACTCGAGGTTCTTGCCAGTAAGCACGCCAGAGAAGTCGCGTGTCAATTTTTTGTACTGTCCAAACAGATAGCCAATTTCGCGAGCGCCTACACCAATGTCGCCTGCAGGAATGTCTGTCTCAGGACCGATATATCTATACAGTTCGCTCATGAAGGCTTGGCAGAAGCGCATGATTTCTGCATCGCTCTTGCCTCGGGGCGAGAAGTCGCTGCCGCCCTTGCCGCCGCCCATGGGTAGGGTGGTGAGGGCGTTCTTGAATGTCTGCTCGAAGCCAAGGAACTTGAGGATACTGAGGTTCACTGACGCGTGGAATCGCAGTCCCCCTTTATAGGGGCCAATGGCACTATTAAACTGGACGCGATATCCTATGTTGACCTGAATCTCTCCCTGGTCGTCAACCCAAGGTACACGGAACGTGATGATGCGTTCTGGCTCGACGAGACGTTCGATGAGTTTGGCGCGTTCAAATTCGGGATGCTGGTTGTATACATCCTCGATGGAGAGGAGCACTTCTTGTACTGCTTGCAAATATTCTTTCTCCCCAGGATGACGAGCCTCAAGTTGGCTCATAATGTTGTCGATTTTCATGATTTGATAGATTTGTGTGTTTAAGGTAATCTTGTTGGTTGTTGTATGCAAATGTAGCATTTTGATAGCGAAAGTATATGGGAGAGAGGGAAAATACTGATGAATCTGTGTCGATTTGTCAAGTCGAAATGGCAATTGTTGCAGAATGAAGGGAGAATTGTCTAGAAAAGTGTAAATCTATGTAACGGATTATGCGAAATATTGCCCAAAAACAACAAAATGACACTTTATAAGAAAAAAGAATATCAAAATGTTTGCTTGTGTTTGTGAAAATGCGTAATTTTGCAATCGGAAAGTAATATTTTGATAGTTTTGTGTTCATGGAACCTTTGAAGCATGAATGTGGAGTGGCTATGATCCGTTTGTTCAAGCCACTCGAATACTACGAAAAGAAGTATGGAACCCAGCAATATGGGCTCAACAAACTCTATCTCCTGATGGAGAAACAACACAATCGCGGACAGGAGGGCGCGGGCATTGCCTGCGTGAAACTGAATGCCGAACCGGGTGAGGACTATATGTTTCGTGAGCGTGCAGTCGGGACAACGGCTATTACGGAGGTGTTCAATGCCATTCACGAGAAGGCTGAGCAACGCGATTTCAGTGCGGAACTGTACATGGGCCACCTGCGCTACTCCACGACGGGTAAGAGCGGCATCGACTACATTCATCCGTTTCTGCGTCGCAACAACTGGAGAGCCAAGAACCTGGCACTGTGTGGCAACTTCAACCTGACAAACGTCGAGGAGGTGTTCCGCCACATCGTGGCCAACGGACAGCATCCCCGTAAATATGCCGATACGCACATCATGCTGGAGCAGCTGGGACATCGACTGGACCGTGAGGTGGAGCGTGTATATAATATATGTAAGGCAGAGGGCAAGGATGGGTTGGAGCTGACACACGCCATAGAGCAGCGGGTGGATATGGCCAATGTGCTGCGGTCGGCAAGTCCTATTTGGGATGGCGGCTACGTGATGTGTGGATTGACGGGCAGCGGCGAGTCGTTTGCGTTGCGCGATCCGTGGGGCATCCGTACGGCATTCTGGTATCAGGACGAAGAGCTATTGGTGCTGGCGAGTGAAAGACCTGTCATACAGACCGTTCTGAATGTGCCCATCGACAGCATCCACGAACTGCAGCCTGGGCAAGCCATCTTCACCAATCAAGTAGGATTGGTGCGACTGGAACAGATCAATGCTCCGCAGGTAAAGCGTGCTTGCATGTTCGAACGTATCTATTTTAGCCGAGGCAGCGATGCCGACATCTACCGTGAGCGCAAGGAGATGGGACGCCTCTTGGTGGACCAGGTGATGGAAGCCATCGATGGCGATATCGAACATACGGTGTTCTCCTACATTCCTAACACTGCCGAGGCGGCTTACTTTGGTTTGTGCGAAGGCTTTGAGGATAGGGGGATGCGCATCCGACGCGAGAAGGTGGTGCATAAGGATATCAAACTCCGAACCTTCATTGCCGAAGGCAACAGCCGCAATGACCTGGCAGCCCACGTCTACGACATCACATACGGTAGCCTGGAACCTTACGTCGACAATCTAGTGGTCATCGATGACAGCATCGTGCGTGGTACTACGCTGCGTCAGAGCATCATCCGCATTCTGGACCGTCTGCATCCTCGCAAGACCATCATCGTATCCTCCTCACCTCAGATCCGCTACCCCGACTACTATGGCATCGACATGTCGAGCATGGATCAGTTCATTGCCTTCAAGGCTGCCATCGCCCTGCTCAAGGAGCGCGGCATGGAGCATATTATAAAAGAGGTGTATGAAGGGGAGCCTGTGACCAGAATCTATGATCAGTTTACTGATAAGGAGATTTCGAAGAAGATTGCCGATCTGCTCACGCCGCCCGATGTGGAGACGCAGGTACAGATCATCTACCAAACCATCGAGGGAATGCGCAAGGCATGTCCCAACCATTCCGGTGACTGGTATTTCACTGGAGATTATCCCACCCCCGGAGGCTTCCGACTCCTGAGAAGGGCCTTCTGCGAATACGTAGAGCAAGAACCCCATAACCCCAAAACCTCATAACCCCAAAACCTCATGTCACATTATATTTTCGTAACCGGAGGCGTTGTGTCCTCTCTTGGAAAAGGCATCATATCAGCCTCTATCGGTAAGTTGCTGCAGGCACGCGGCTACCGCATCACCATACAGAAGTTTGACCCCTACATCAACATCGATCCCGGTACGCTCAATCCATACGAGCACGGCGAGTGCTACGTCACCGTAGACGGTATGGAGACCGACCTCGACCTCGGTCATTATGAACGTTTTACTGGCATACAAACCACGCGTGCCAATTCCATGACGACGGGACGTATCTATAAGTCTGTCATTGACAAGGAACGCCGTGGCGACTATCTTGGCAAGACCATTCAGGTGGTGCCACACATCACTGATGAGATTAAGCGCAGCATCATGTATCTGGGCGAGACGGGTGACTACGATTTCGTTATCACGGAGATAGGAGGAACCATCGGTGACATTGAGAGCGCACCGTTCTTGGAGGCCATCCGTCAGCTCAAGTGGGAACTGGGACGCAATGCTGTCAGCGTGCACTTGACATACGTGCCTTATCTCAAGGCTGCCGGTGAGCTCAAGACGAAGCCTACCCAGCACTCTGTCAAGGAGATGCTGAGTTACGGTATACAACCTGACATCCTCATTCTGCGTACCGAGAAGCATCTGGAAGATGGTATGCGGCAGAAGGTGGCAGGCTTCTGCAACGTCGACTTGGAATGTGTGATTCAAAGTGAAGACCTGCCAAGCATCTACGAGGTGCCTGTCAACATGCAGCGTCAGGGACTCGATGCTGCCATTCTGCGCAAGATGGGAATCCCTGTAGGCGAAATGCCTGCCTTGGGACCATGGCGCCGCTTCCTTGAACTGCGACAGTCGGCTACGGAGGAAGTCAACATTGCTTTGGTCGGAAAGTATGATTTGCAGGATGCTTACAAGAGCATCAATGAGAGTCTTTCGCATGCTGCCACGTATCACCATCGCAAGGTCAAGATAACGTTTGTCAACTCTGAGGATATCGACGTGAAATGCCTTGATAATTATGGTGGTGTGGTAATCTGCCCTGGTTTCGGACAACGTGGTATTGAAGGAAAGATACAGGCAGCACAGTATGCTCGCGAGCATGATATTCCGTGTTTGGGCATCTGTCTGGGTATGCAAATGATGGTCATCGAATTTGCCCGCAACGTATTGGGGTACGACGATGCTAACAGTCGTGAGATGAATCCTGACACGCAGCATCCTGTTATCGACATCATGGAGGAGCAGAAGCATATTGCTCAGATGGGCGGTACGATGCGTTTGGGTGCCTATGATTGTCAACTGCGTGAGGGTAGCCGTGCACAAAGGATTTACGGAACTTCACTGATCAGCGAGCGCCATCGCCATCGTTACGAACTCAACAACAAATATGCCGATGAATTGGAAAAGGCTGGCTTACAGGTCAGCGGCGTCAATCCACAAAGCAGCTTGGGTGAAATAGTAGAAATTCCCGGCCATCGTTTCTATGTCGGGACGCAGTTCCATCCCGAGTATTCAAGCACCGTGCTTCGTCCACATCCCCTCTTCATGGCGTTCCTTGATGCAATAGTTGGAGAAGAAAAAGAATAGCGAAGATTATAACAAGAAGAGAGCCTGACGTGTTTGTCAGGCTCTCTTCGCATTTGTAAGATTGTTTAATTCGGGTTATTCGGCAGGATGCAAATACCAATCTGTAGCACTCTTGCCATCGCTGTTTACCCAATTGTCGAAACTTGGGAAGGCGTTGCTGACGCTAACAGACTCTGCTGCAGGTTTCCAGTTCCAAATGGGGAGGGTGATAGCGAAGGGGTGTTTGCCATCCTTGTTGATGTAATAGGCATCATCCAGTGTTCCCTTTAATTCCTCGTTGGCAAATTTTGTCGATGCGCATTTGGGCATGTGTATCTCACAACGGTTCACTTGGCCAGCCACGTATTGACTGATGATGAAGGGGTTGAGTGCTTCGTTCTCAAGCGTACTCTTGGCTACGCCACTGGAGAGTGAATTGCCGAACTGGCGAGTCACGGTAAATGTTTGGCCAGCTACAGTCTTTGCATCGGGGAACAAGATGATGGAACTTGTGGCTGTTTCGTCGATAGCACCTTCGGGTATGGTGATGTTCTCTCGATAGTTGGGGCTGTACTGTACGGCAAAAGCATCAACGTAGTTGGCAGAGCCCTTGGGCTGAACGGGGGTAAACTCATCCTTGATTTCCGAGATGTAGTTCTTCTGGTTGAATGTGATGCTGCGGCGATGCTCCACGATGACATCGTTGAGGTCGTAGTCACCACCATTGGGCCAAATGTCTTCAAAAGCGTAAGTGCGCGTGGTAGTTTGCGTTGTGTAGGTAATCTTGTCATTCAAGTCCTCGTCAATCTTGGGCAGTTCGGTAGGTTTCTTGATGGAGAAGTTGGGACTTGCAGAAATGGTAAACAGCATATCGTCAGCAGAAAAATCGCCATTACTGTCTTCTACACCATAGACAAGACTGCCATCATTGGCCTCGAGTGCAATGAAACGCTTTGTACCTCCATTCCAAGCTTCGTTGGAATAATAGGTGGTATTGCTCAAGCTGGCTGTGGTGCGATGGGAAGAACTGGTTCCAAAGGCGTTTGAAATAAGGAAATATCCAACCGTTATGCCTGCGGGGAAGTTGACAGATGCATTGCCCTCATCATCTACATAAAGCAACTGTACCTTCATGTTGCTCTTGGTGGGTGCATACTGATTCTCAATGATGTAATTTCCCTTTGCTCCATAGGGGGCGTTGTTGGGGAGAGAGGTGTTGGGAAGAATGATAATCTTTTTCAAGTCGTTGGGGCTTGCAGGAGGATTGGCAGTGTCATAGTAATAGTACCCCACAGCGTTCTCATACCAAGCAGCTTCTCCTACAAACGTGAAGTAGAGGTTGATTGACTCAATCTCCTCCTCTTCTCCTGAAGCGGGGTTGATGGCTTTGTCCAAAAGGGTAGTGTTGGTGATTTCGGATCCTACAGCATATTTTCTGTTGTCCAAACCGCTGGGTTTAGAAGTCTTTCCACCCCACAATGTGTACTGAAGGGCTGAATAGAAGTTTGCGTTAAGATCACCATTCGTAAGCAACCCGTTCTCATCATAGTCCTTCACGTTGCCATACTCGTCCCATCCACTGAAAAGACTGTAATAGTTCGCCTTGTCCAACGTGAACACCTTCAATTCGCCGTCTGTTTTAACCTTTCTTCTGATGTTGTGTTTTCCAGCCTCTTCTGTGTTGATGTCAATGGTGCTGTTCTCGACAGTGGCTTTAATCAGTGTTGGCGCAGCGTATGAGTTGCAGTACACGAATACCTCCTTAACGTAAGAGGGCAACGTTAGTTTCTCACTAAATGCACCATTTTCGTCAAGGTGAATCTTGTAATCGGCTTCTTTCACAGGTACCGTTTCGCCTTCCTGAAGTCCTTCGAAAGGATCGGTTGTATAAAGCTCAATCAAGCTTCCTGCTGCCAGTGTGCCATAATTGATGTTGCATTGCAACTGTTGGCTGGTGTTGAAATCAAAGTATTCTGATTCCGGTTTTTGCTCATTATCTTTATAGCTATACATGTCTCTGTCCACACAGCTAGAAAGTGACAAAGCTATAATCAAGGAACCTGCAAAAAAGTTATTCTTTTTCATGTCTTACAATTGTTGTTGTTAAACGTTATTATCCTGTTGTGGTTATCCTAATTATGTAATTTTCGGCAAATGTAGTGATTTTTGTCGTGATTTGCAAGATTGTTTGTGAAATATTTATGAAAAAACAGTATATTTTTCGAAAAATCGCTATTTTTGTGCATTAAATAAACAAGATTGTATGAAGAAAATATACTGTTTTCTGCTGTTGTGGTGGGTGGCTATGGGCTTTTGCGGACGAGCTCAGTCTTTTGTGCATAAGCCGTCATCTACTTACGAGTGGCCTACGGACGAAAAGGTGGTGGAACATCTTCGTCAGTGGCAAGATCTCAAGTTTGGCATTATTTTGCATTGGGGATTATATTCTGTGCCGGGTATTGTGGAGTCATGGCAGTTGACGAGCGAGGATTGGATTACGCCTGACCCGAAACGTTCCTACCATGAATTCAAGGAGTGGTATTGGGGATTGACAGACGAATTCAATCCAACTCAGTTCAATCCGGAACAGTGGGCAACAGTGGCAGAGGATGCCGGAATGAAATACATGGTGTTCACGACGAAGCATCATGATGGATTCTGTCTGTTCGACACGAAGCAGACGGATTTCTCCGTAGCGCATTCTGCATTTGCCGCTAATCCACAATTTGACGTGGTACGTCATGTGTTTGATGCTTTTCGGAAGAAAGGCATGATGATTGGCTGCTATTTTTCAAAACCAGATTGGCATAGCGATGATTATTGGTGGACGGCTCGTTCTACGCCAAACAGATTGCATAACTACGATGTAAAGCAGTATCCGGAGCGGTGGGAACGCTATAAGTCGTTCGTGTATAATCAGGTAGATGAATTGATGAGCAGTTACGGCAAGGTGGATATCCTTTGGCTGGATGGTGGATGGTGTACTCCTCCGCGTGAGGATATCAATCTGGATGCCATTGTAAACAATGCTCGTAGTCATCAGCCAGGACTTATCGTGGTGGACCGAGCCTGTGCAGGAAAGCACGAAAACTATCAAACACCTGAACAGCGCATTCCCGATCATCAAATCACTACGCCATGGGAGAGTTGTATCACGCTGACCCATGATTGGGGATGGACAGATCATCCTGTTTACAAATCTCCTGCTAAGATTCTAGCCACATTGGTAGAAGTCGTGGCAAAAGGCGGGTCACTATTGTTGGGGGTAGGTCCCAATCCGCAGGGTATCATCGAGGATGGATATGTGGAGCGTCTGCACCAGATTGGTGATTGGTTGAGGGTAAATGGTAGGGCTATCTATAATACAGTTCCCACGCCGATATATAATAATGGGGAAGGAAATGTGTGGTTTACAGCAGATAAGGATGGTCATACCCTCTATGCTATTATTCCTCCGCAAGAAGAACCGGGCGATATCTCTTCTGTTTCATGGTTGGGTAATAGACCTGTAAGGGGAAGTCGGGTGCGAGTGCTTTCTACAGGAAAGTCGGTGTCTTGGAATACAACTAAAGATGGTATCACAGAGGTCAAGTTTAGTAAAGATTTGAACGTGTGCCGAGATGGAGTTGTACTTGCTTTTACTGTACAAGACATATCTCTATAAGGAGTCTCAAGTACCAATGGAAGCCCGTGTGCAGAATTTGCTCTCACGCAAGAAGGAGGCAGCCTTGAAAGCCTTAT
This sequence comes from Bacteroidaceae bacterium, assembly GCA_045629085.1. Lineage (GTDB taxonomy): Bacteria > Bacteroidota > Bacteroidia > Bacteroidales > Bacteroidaceae > Physcousia. Next base: position 1,350 of record JAZQQO010000078.1, on the reverse strand, counting down.
GGGCTTTTGTCGGGTTGTCTTCTGTGTCTCTTCCTCTTCAAATGGATTTCTAATTAATTATTGTACAAAATACTTATGGACTTAAAAATTATAACCGAAAAAGTCTGTGCCATTGCTCGCGCGGCTGGTGCTTACTTGCGTGACGAACGATTGCGTTTTGACGAAAGTGTTGTGGAGCAGAAACATGCTCATGATTATGTGTCGTACGTAGATAAGAGTTCCGAGTCGATGATTATCAAGGCTTTGAAGGAAGTGCTTCCCGATGCTGGATTCTTGACAGAGGAGGGACTTGCAGGACGTGATGATGAGGCTTGTTGGTGGGTTATCGATCCGCTTGATGGTACTACCAACTATGTGCATGGCAATACTCCTTTTGCGGTGTCTATTGCTTTAAGAACGTCTGACGAAGTGCTGTTAGGTGTTGTTTATGAGGTGTCGGCAGATGAATGCTTCTATGCTTGGCAAAACGGTGGGGCTTGGCTCAATGGAAAACCTATTTCTGTCAATCATACGCACAACATCGAGCAGGCGCTTTTGGGTATCGAGTTGCCATACGATGCAGATGCTTATCGTGAAACTGGCTTGCGTCTCATTCGACATTTCTATGGCTTTGCGGGTGGTATCCGCATGAATGGCTCAGCTGCGGTAGCTTTGTGTATGGTGGCTTGTGGACGTTGGGATGGTTGGTTGGAGCGCCATATTGGTCAGTGGGATTATATGGCTGGTCTCATCATTATTCGCGAGGCAGGTGGCGTGGTGACAAATTTTGCAGGTTCCGCACAATGTCTTAATGGCGACGACATAATTGCTTCTAACGGCATCATACAACAAAATCTTCTTGAACAAGTACAAATTTGATCGAAAAATGCTCAAAGGGGTATTTGTGCTGCTTTTTCTTTCACTTTGTGGTACAAAACTCCTTTGCGCAAAAATCTCTTTTTTGTTCTTTTTCTTCGCGCGCGAATATTAAATAAGGTATATATATATGCATTTTGCCCTTTTTGCAGAAAATTGCATTTTTTTGAAAAAAAGTTTGCGAAACGTTTGGTGGGTTTAGGAATTTGTCGTACCTTTGCAACCGCAAACGAGAAAGGAACTCCTCCACTGAGGTGAATACAGAAACTCGGGCGCAAGAGATTAGTTCTTTGACAGATTTCCATAGACAGTAATTGTAGTACAAGAAATAAGAAGCGAACCGTCTTTTCCTTAATATTTGGAAAGAAACGAGACAGAGCGTAGGTCAGATGATTTCCGTGCCTTATTGAATCAGAACATATCCCCTTTATGGGGTAAGAATCGATATTGTACAATGAAGAGTTTGATCCTGGCTCAGGATGAACGCTAGCTACA
>JAZQQO010000077.1:0-37435 GCA_045629085.1 Bacteroidaceae bacterium | reverse complement strand
CGTCGAACCCTGTTTTAGGGTTCGACGCAGGGTTCGACGCTTGTATCTTGTTGAGTATTAGTTTTGTAGGTGGTGTTTAGCGGAACCCTTGAACCTTTTGGGGCTTTAAAAACTTTTTTTTGAGTTGTACAAGGAATAATTTATGAGTAAATTTGTGGATAATTCATGGTCGCTCGGCATCCGCATGCGGTGACGCTTCGCTCGAAGGGCAGAAGAATTCGTGTTTTATCATTAATTCTTTTGTCTTGGCCGCAGTGGCTTTGTTCCTGCTAGGGTGCGTTTGCACTCCCTGGTGGTCGTGGCACGAATTGCCGCTCGGGGTTTTGTTTTTCCGCCATCGGCGGAAAGTAAAATGTCGCTGCATGATTTCTTTTTCCGCCATTGGAGGAAAAATCATTGTCCTAGCAGTCTTAGGGAAAGTGCGCAGTAAAGTTTAACAAAAATGTTGCACAGAATTCGTAAATTCTCATTTGTGTGCTTAATGCCATCTCCCTAGCCCAAGTGTGCATACTCGCGGACATGGTCAACAGGACTGGAATACACTGTTTCGTACAAAAAGATGAGAAAATAGTGCTAATAAATTTGTTATTCCCGTGGCTAATTCGTAACTTTGCCACGGAAACCATATTTAACGCATAGAATCATGTTACAGGTAGCGAACCCCATCTACGACATCGTCTTCAAGTACATCATGGAGGACGAGCGCATAGCCAAGACTATTCTGTCGGCTCTGCTCAAGCGCGAGGTGCTTACCGTGGAGCAACGCAGAAACGAGTATACCAACGGATCGCGCGACAATCTGTCCATCTTCCGTATCGACTTCGGGGCTACCGTCCGTGAAGCAGACGGGACGCAGCGCTTCATCCTCATTGAGCTGCAGAAGACGTGGCTGGAGACTGAGACCCTTCGCTTCCGACAGTATCTGGGTGCACACTATGCCAACCCCGAGAACATCATCAAGAATGACAAGAACGGATACGCGCTGCCCATGGTGACGGTATACTTGCTCGGACATAAGGTGGGAGACATCGAGGAACCTATCCTCTTCGTTAGACGCAAGGCATACGACTATGACGACAACGAGGTGCAGCAAGGACTGCCCAACGCCTTTGTGGACAGCCTTACTCACGACAGCATCATCGTACAGATTCCACGCCTGCACGGCAAACTCAACAACCGTCTGGAGTCTGTCCTCAACGTTTTCGACCAGACGCGCAAAGATGCCAACCATCAGATTCTCAATATCGACGAGCACCAGTACGATGGAGACGAGGACATGCTCTACCTCCTCCGTCGCCTCAAGGAGGCCGCCAGCGACAGCAAGCTGCGCCATGACATGAATGTGGAGGATGAATACTTCTCTGCCATCGAGCATCGCGACACGGAGATTCTCATGCGCGACAAACAAATTGCAGAGCAGAACACGCAGATTGCGGAACAAAAGAACCAATTAGCGGAGCAAAACACGCAGATTGCTGAGCAGAACACGCAGATTGCCGAGCAGAACACGCAGATTGCCGAGCAGAAGGCAAAACTATCAGCCTCTATCAGATTGATGTTACAGCAAAACATTCCTGCGTCTATCATTGCTCAAGCACTCGGCATCAGCGAGGCTGATGTGGAAGCCTGTAAATAATATATAAGGTATAGCTTTGTATCAACAAACAAGCGGCGGGATTCTTTCGAGTCCCGCCGCCATGCTTATTGTCTGAATCGTTGGTGTCAGACCCCAACGATTCACAGTCGTCTTACCATTCCTTGTCCCAAATGTTGGTGACGCCATTGTCGTCGAAGGTTTTATCCTCCTTGGTCAGTACGTCGCTGTCATCAGCAGGCTCGTCCAGAAGTGAGAGAGCCATCATCTGCTGTGCAGCAACCATCTTGAGCTGAGATGCGGGTGCAATATAAGTCTTCTTCATTTCTTTTCGTTTCATTTTTCAATATTATGATCCGTTTTCTCGGCGCCAGCCCTCCACTCCCATTTGGGGGAGGGGCTGGGGGAGGGGCCTTACTTCACCAGTACCTTCACACCATTAACGATGTTGATACCCTTCTGCATCTTGTTGAGCTTGCGACCGTTCATGTCGTAGATCTCAGCCTTACCGCTGGTTAGAGCGTCGATAGCCTTGATGGTGGTAGTCTCGAAATCGAAGTAGAGAGCCTTGGCATTGATAGAAACCTGCTGGTGCAGGTAGCAGCGGTACTGGGGAACCTTCTTACCCCAATCCTCGCCGATCTGGTAGAAGCCTACCTTTCCGTCATGGTTCTGGAGTACATATGAACCTGAAGCAGGTTCTACACCCTCTTCAGCCAATACACCGATCATGTTCATGTTATCATCGTAGGAAGCAGCCACCTTATCGGGCATGAAGCCATCGAAGCTGGTTTCGATGCCATTCTCGGCCTTCACGATGTAGGGAGTCTTTGCCTCGATTTCATCTACTGATTTAACGGTTATCGTGCCATCCTTGATGCCATCGATGGTGTAAACCGTCAGACCCTCGGGGATCTCAGCGGCAAAGGGAAGAATCAGCGTACTGTACTTGTTCTCTGCCTTAATGGCAAAGTCGATCTTGGTGACGGGCGTTTCGACTTTGAAGGTCATGGTGTATGCGGGGGTCTCTGCGTAGCCGGCATTTACCTTCTGACCCATGGTCATCGTGCCGGGCTCCATGTTAGCAGCCAGACCTGCGGGAACGGTTACCTCGTACATACCTGTAGTCAGTGAGGGAGTGAAGCTTACGACGAGCTTGCCGTCTTCAACCTTTGCAGAAGGAGTACTGGTTACGTCGTTGTAGTAGGTACGAACGGGCTTAGCACCCTCACCGTCACCCTGGATAACCTCGGTGTAACGCTGAACCTTGATGTCAGAAGCATTGCCAACCAATGCCTTAGCCTCACCGAACTCACCCTTGTAAGAGATGGTGATGTCCTTCAGTCTCTCAATCTTCTGGCTCATATCGTTAGCCTTGGGAGTGATCTGGTCAGTTACCATCTCGTAGGGCTTGAGAGTGTTCTTGAAGCCGGTAACGGTGAAGTTAACGGTGATTTCCTCGTTAGTCTTATCATTGCCTGCGAAGAGACCTGCGGGGATGGTCAGGGTGTAAGAACCGTTCACAAGTTCGGGGTATGCGATTGAAACCTCGCCAGAAACCTTGCCAAGTATAGCCGCGTTGCGGATTACGCTTGTAGGCTTGTAGTTCACACCCTCGGTGTTGTTAACGAGTACGATACCATCCTTCTTGCTCTCGTCGATACTCTCTACAACCTCGTTGAAGGTGATAGCAGCAGTGATGTTGCTCTTCTCAAACTCACCCTTGGATGCGTCGGGTTCAGAGGTCTGACTGGCAGCCTTGTATTTCATCGTCAGGCCCTCAGTGGGGAACTGCGACTTGATGGTGAGGAAGGGATTCACGTCTTCGGTAACGGTGATGGTGAACTCATAGGTAGGAGTCTTGTTACCATCAACGGTAGTGTAGAGACCGTAGGGCAGGTGAACAGTGTAGGTGTCAGCCTTGACGTTGTAGGGGAAGGCCAGACGCAGCGTGTGGCAAGTGTAGGCAGTACCAAGAGAGATACCATCCTTATCCTCACCAAGGTCCTTTGACTCTGAAACGAGAGAGTAGTTAGTTACAGAAGCCTTGTTACCATTGGCACCCAGTACGGTTACGAACTGCTTCAGGATCTCGTTGGGCTTAGCGTTCTTTTCAGAGCCTGGCTTGTCGTAGGGAACATACTCATTGAGAACGAGGTCAACGGTGAAGTCCTTAGCCACAGAACCCTCAACGAGTGATGTGGTGCCCTTAACCTCGGTAACCTCAACAGTGGTCTCGCCGGTAGGCTCCTCCATCTGCTCCAGTTTCTTGAAGACAGCGTAGTACTTCTTAGTCTTAGCACCACCCTCAATACCGCAAGAACCGGGATAGTTGACGTTGCTTACAGAAGTACGGGTGTAGGAATCTGCATAATAGTAAGAGTAATCATCTACGAGTGTACCCTTCTGAGTGGGATTGGTTGAAGTTGACGTAGAAGCCCAACCGATGAACTCATAGCCAGTGTTTGCCTTTGCAAAGATGGTGAAGGGGAAGTAAACAGTACCTGAAGTGTAGGGCTTAGAGTACGCTTCTGAAGCATAGCTGCTACCTGAATGCCATACAGGGTCGGCAGTGTTTGCGCCCTTACCAGAAGCATCATCGTTGTAATTGACTGCAAACATACCAGCTTCGGCACTCTCAACGTTTACAAGCTTACCAGTGCCGTCGTCCTGTGCAAGCATTGCAACAATGGTGAAGTTAGCGTAGCAAACGCTGGGCTTGTTGTCAGCAGCATACTTGAAAGAAACGTAGTAGATCTTCTCGGTGGGAGCAGCCTCGTCGGTACTGGTAGCAGAAACGGTCACCTTGTAAGGATTATCCGTGCTGTTGAAAGATGTTGTTGCAGAAGCGGTTGTACCCATACCGGCATATTCAAAGCCCTCGTCAGCCTTAGCATAGAGATAGTAGTCATGCGAAGCTGCGTCAACGCTCCATGTCTTCTGAACAAGCTCTGATGTAAACTCATATTGAGCCGACTCAGCCTCCTCGGCGGTGCGACCTACGTAAACCTTACCACCAAGCATTTTGATGCCAAGGTTGTTGATATCGTTGTTACCGTTCAGCTTCAAAATCACCTTTGAGTAGTGAGGCACTGCCGTAACGAACTTGGCAACGAGGTTCTTAACTGCGGGAGCAGCCTCGTCGGTGCTGTTGGCTGTTACGGTGCCGGCGTAGGGGTTTTCGGTGCTGATGACAGCATCGCTGCCTTCGGCCATCCATCCCTTGAACTCGTAACCATCTTGTGCCTGTGCAAAATAATAATAGGTATGGGTGGGTGCCTCGAGAGCGAATGAGTTGTTGCTTGCAGTCGAAGTGGTACCCCATGCAGCTTCTGCACTGCTGTTGGTGGTGCTTACAAACACGTTACCACCTTCCTGTGCCGTTGCTGTTGTCTGTGAATAGTGAAGCTCTGCCTTGGCGAAGATAGCGTAATAAGTGCCCTCTGTAGGAGCTTCGCTATCGTTGCTGTTAGCAGTGACCTTAGCGTTATAAGGATTGTTCTTGCTAACTGTACTGCCGTCAGTAGTTGTTGCCCAACCTACGAAGTCATAACCATCTGCAGGCTGTGCATAGAGGTAGTAGTTGTGGCTGGGAGCAGCAGTAGCCTCTGTGTTCTGACTGGCAGAAGAAGTGGCTGCGTATACAGCATCGGCGCTCGAATTGGTTGTGTTTACAAATACCTGACCACCTTCTGTCGCGTTTGCTGTCAAAGCAGAGTAATAGTTCTGCTTCTTCTTGAAGACTGCATAGCGGGTGTTAGCGGTAGCATTAGCCTCAGAAGTAGCACTAGAAGCAGGCTGGAAACTGTAATTCCAGGGATTATTTTTGCTTGCAGATGTGTTATTGTCATCAGTTGTTGCCCAATGATCGAACTCATAACCTTCATCTGCCTGTGCAAAGAGGTAAAAGCCAATAGATGGTCTGCCCCAACTACTTGAGCCGGACTTTGTTGCCTCTGAACTCTCAGCCCATACGGCATCAGCACTTGAATTCGTGGTGCTTACAAACACCTTACCACCACCAGAAGACGACACCTTGGCGATGGCCTTGGCATAGTACGTAGCGGCATTAGCCGACGCATAGCCAAAGATAGCGAGTAACATTATCATGAAGACTCGCTGAGTTAATGCTTTGTGATTTCTCATTGTAAAGTTTTGTTAAAATAAATATGATTGTTTTTGTATAAATGAAATATCAAAAAGATACATTTTGCGAGGCAAAGGTATAAAAATATTTTCCTTATATGCCAAATAATAGTACAAAAAGAATGTTTTTTACATGTTATTTTGTCATTTGTTAAGCATTTTTGCTTTCTTCGGCTGTTGGGTATGGCATTGATGTGTCAGTAACGAAAGAAAAGAAGAGAGCCCAACGGACTCCCTTCTAATCAGGATTTTGTAAGTATCTTGGAATTTATTTGTGCTTAAAAACATTGCGTCAATCGTCGGCTGCTGCGAGTTCTTCCTCGTGCTGCATGATGTTGCGTGGATGGTGCAGCAGGATTTCCTCACGAAGGCGTGAGCGGTCTATGTGGGTGTATATTTCGGTGGTGGAGATACTCTCATGACCCAGCATAGCCTGGATGGCACGCAGATTGGCGCCACCTTCGAGCAGATGGGTGGCAAAACTGTGGCGGAAAGTGTGAGGTGAGATGCTTTTCTCGATGCCAGCGAGATCGGCTAACTGCTTGATGCGGACGAAGAGCGTGATGCGACTCAGTTTGGTGCCGCGACGCATGGAGACAAAGACGTAATCCTCATGGCCTTTCTTGATTTTCAGTTCGCGTCGTTGCTCGAACCAACGGCCGATTTCCTCGATGGCTCGGCGGGAAATAGGCACTACACGCTCCTTGTTGCCCTTGCCACGAACGCGGACAAATCCCTCCTCCATATAGAGATTGCTGATGAGTAGTTCGCACAGTTCGCTGACACGCAGGCCGCAGCTGTAGAGCGTCTCGATGATGGCAAGGTCGCGCTGTGCCTCGCGCATGTTGGGGTCGATGGCTGCCTCAATGGCATCGATCTCAGATACGGAGAGCACCTCAGGCAGGTGCTTGCCGATGTTGGGGGAGACGAGAAGTTCGGTGGGGTCGGTGGGTACTTCGCCCTCGAGGGTGAGAAATCGGTAGAAAGAACGCACGCCGCTGAGCACTCGTCCCAGGGAACGGGCTCCGATGCCGAGGTCGCGCATCGTGCCGGCGAAGCGGTCGAGTTGCTCGAGCGTGATGGCGCGGAAGTCGATGCCTTCGTCGTCCATGTAGTTGACCAGTTTCTGAAGGTCGAGGAGGTAGTTGTCGAGCGTGTTCTTGCTATAGTTTCGCTCCAGCCTCAGGTACTTCTCGTATGCCTTGACGATGTCTTTTGGTACGCTATGACCTACAATTTCTACTTTCAAAACCGAAAATTATGTTTTAAGTTGAGGAATTATAAATTAATTTGCCTATCTTTGCCGCAAAAATACAAAAGAATTAGGAATTAGGAAATAGGAACAGGCAATTATTTTGCTTTTTACTCGAAAAAAGTAGCCCCCCTAACCCCGAGGGGGAATAAGAGCAATGGTGAAATAATAAAATTGTTATATAGAAGAATGAAAAAGATACAGATTATTAACGGTCCCAACCTGAACCTGCTGGGTAAGCGTGAGCCTGGCATCTATGGCAGCCGTGGTTTTGAGAGTTATCTGGAGGAATTGCGTCAGAGTTATCCCGACGTGCAGATTGACTACATGCAGAGCAACCATGAGGGTGACCTCATCGACTGCATCCATCGCGTGGGCTTCGAGTACGATGGTATCGTGCTCAATGCTGGTGCCTACACCCATACGAGCGTGGCGTTGCTCGATGCCATCAAGGCGGTGACAACGCCTGTCATAGAGGTGCATATCAGTAACGTACATCAGCGTGAGGAGTTTCGTCACAAGAGTATGATCAGTGCCGGATGCAAGGGTGTCATCTGCGGATTCGGGCTGGATAGCTATCGACTGGGAATCGCTGCACTAGTGAAAAGTGAAAAATAGCGTAGCGATAAAAGATGACTAAGTTCAAGGGTAAAAGCCAACTGTACAAGCCTGCCTCAGTGCAAGGAGGAATGTCAGAGAGCAATGAGGACGCGATGGAGGAATACATCAAGGCCCACATTGATGAGGAAGGGGAATACCTGCATGCCTTGTGGAGGGACACGCAACTCAGGCTGATGTATGGGCAGATGGCTAGCGGACACATCCAAGGACGACTGCTCAAGATGTTCGTGCAGATGATACGTCCCAAGCGAGTACTCGAACTTGGCACGTTCAGTGGATATTCCGCATTGTCGATGGCCGAGGGACTGGAGGCTGGAAGTGAACTGCATACGTTTGAGATATTCGATGAACAGGAGGATTTCCTGCGTCCGTGGTTTGAGAAAAGCCCATACGCCGACCTCATACACCTGCACATCGGCAATGCTTTGGAACTGGTGCCCGAGATGGACGTGGAGTGGGATCTCGTCTTCATCGATGCCGATAAACGAGAATACGTGGAATACTACGAAATGGTGCTGCCGCATCTCAAGCCTGGTGGATACATCATTGCCGACAATACATTGTGGTATGGGCGCGTCATTGAGACTGATACACGCGAAAGCGACAAGCAGACGCTTGGAATTAAGGCATTTAACGACCTTGTGGCCAAGGACGACAGAGTAGAGAAAGTAATCGTTCCCGTGAGAGACGGGCTAACCATAATAAGGAAAAAAGATGGAAACAACAAGACAGAATAAGATTGCACGCTTGATCCAGAAGGAATTGAGCGAAGTGTTTCAACAGCAGACACGTCAGATGAGAGGTACGCTGGTGAGTGTGAGCAACTGCCGCATCAGTCCCGACCTGAGCATTTGCCGTGTCTACCTCAGTGTGTTCCCCAGCGAGAAGGCTGAGGAAATCGTCAACAACATAAATGCCAACCAGAAACAAGTACGCTTCGAGTTGGGACAGCGAGTGCGCTTCCAGTTGCGCATCATCCCCGAACTGAAGTTCTTTGTGGATGATTCGTTGGACTATGTGGAGCATATTGACGAACTGCTGAAGAAGTAAAAAAGAAGCCCCCTACCCCCCGGGGGTGAATAAGAGCAATGTTGAAATAACAAACTTGTTATATAGAAGATGAACTACGAGTTGTTTGTCGCAAAGCGTTATCTCTTCTCAAAGAAGAGCCATCATGCCATTAACATCATATCGGGCATCTCGGTGTGCGGTGTGGCCATTGCCACTATGGCGCTGGTGTGTACGCTGAGCGTGTTCAATGGTTTTCAGGATCTCATCGCCGACCTGTTCACTGCCTTTGACCCCGAACTGGAGGTGACGCTGAACGAAGGGCGCGTGCTGGCTGCCGACGATCCGGATCTGGAGGCACTGAAACGTCTTGACTGCATTGAGACGTACACGGAGTGCGTGGAAGGACAGGCTCTTGTGGTGCAAGGCAAGCATCAACTCGTGGTGACGATACGTGGCGTGGAGGAGAACTTCCTTGACCAGACCAACTCCGACGAACTCTTCTATGGCGACGGTGAACTGGTGCTGCGTGACGAGGAGCATGACTATGGTGTGCTAGGCATTCAGTTGGCTGGCAAGATGGGACTGCAGGCCTCGTTTGACGACCCCATCAGCATCTATGCTCCCAAGAAGGGTGAGCGCGTGAATATGGCTAATCCACTCAGCAGTTTCAATCAGGACCAACTGTATTCCCCGGGTCTCGTATTCATGGTCAAGCAGGCCAAGTACGATGCCAACTTTATTCTTACGTCTATCGGCTTTGCCCGTCGTGCCTTTGATGCGCAGGGACAGTTGACAGCCGTTCACCTTCGAGTGAAGGAAGGCGTGAGCGTGGACAAGGCCAAGGACGAGGTCAAGGCTTTGCTTGGCAACCGATTCAGTGTGAAGGATCGCTACGAGCAGCAGGATGAGGTGTTCCACATCATGCGCATCGAAAAACTCATCGCCTACATCTTCCTCACCTTCATCCTCCTGGTGGCTTGTTTCAATATCATCGGCTCGCTATCAATGCTGATGATTGACAAGAAGACCGACGTGGAGACGCTGCGCAACCTGGGAGCCTCGAACAAGCAGATATGCCGTATCTTCATGTTCGAGGGTCGTATGATTAGCCTTGCCGGAGCCATCTTCGGTATCATTCTGGGATTGGTGCTTAGTTGGGTGCAACAGACGTTCGGCATCATCACCATGGGCGATGCCGAGGGCAGTTTCATCATCGAAGCCTATCCTGTCAGCATTCATGTGTGGGACATCGTGCTGGTGCTTGTCACCGTACTTGTCGTGGGGTGGTTAGCGGTGTGGTACCCAGTGAGATATTTGAGTAAAAACCTGTTGTAAATATAGTCACTTATTAACATGAAAAACATTATCCTCTTCTTTGTTTGTCTGTTTTCGACAAGCATGATGGCACAGAACTCCATCAACCTTACACCGCGTGCCAAGTCGGTCACGATGAATGATGGTAAGGTGGCTCTGCCTCAGAACATGACGGTTAGTTATGGCAATTTACCCGATGAAATGGCTGTTGAGGCTGCGCGATTTGCCAGTGACATCAAGGCTACGACAGGGATTCTGGTCATGGCCACCAACGCGTCTGGCGGTTTCGTGCGTATGATGTTCGATACGACGAAAGGAGAGGAAGGATATGCGTTAAATATTACTTCGGAAGGCATCGAGGTGAAAGCAAAGACGAGCAAGGGTTTCTTCTATGCCTTCCAAACCATAAAGAAGATGCTGCCTGCCAACGTGATGGCGCACAAATACGATGCGCGTCAGACATACTCGTTGCCTTGCGTCAGCATCGAGGATGAACCACGCTTCGGATATCGCGGTTTCATGCTTGACGTCTCGCGCCACTTCTTTACCGTAGAGGAACTGAAACGCATGATCGATGTCATGGCAGCCTATAAGATGAACGTGTTTCATTGGCACTTGACCGATGACCAGGGTTGGCGTGCTGAAATCAAGAAATATCCACGTCTGACCACCGTGGGCGCTACGGCTCCTAACTGTCGCATTACTGACATGAAGCGAGGCACATACTGGACCAACCAACCATACGGACCTTATTTCTATACGCAGGATGATATGCGTGAGATCGTGAAATACTGTGCTGACCGTCACATTGATGTGTTGCCTGAGGTTGATATGCCCGGTCATTTCGTGGCAGCGCTCGCCGCTTATCCCGAATTCAGTTGCTGGCCCAACAATCCTCCGACAGTGTGGGTGAATGGTGGTGTCAGCACCAATGTGATGAACGTGTCCGACCCGAAGGCGATACGATTCGTACAGAATATCATCGATGAACTGGCAGATATCTTCCCTTATCCTTTCTTCCATATAGGTGGAGACGAATGTCCGACCAGTGCATGGGAGGAGAATGCTGCCTGTCAAACCTTGTACAAGCAACTTGGCTTAACAAGTTACCGTCAGTTGCAGAGTCGTTTCATCAACCAAATCAGCAAATACCTGCAGTCAAAGGGTAAACGTACTGTCGTTTGGAACGAGAGCGTTACGGCCAAGGACGCCGATCTGAATCTTGTAAAGGAGTATAATCCCGTTGTCATGAGTTGGCATCCCTGCCAGGCTGGGGCTGCCAAGGGTGCTGAATTGGGTTTGCAAACCATCATTACGGAGTACCATAGCAGTACCGATGGCCTTGGTGGAGGATATTACATCAACCGTCGTCAGAGCAATAGTCCCAAGGAACCTGATGGGGCAGGATATGGTGACGACACGGTGGAGGGCTGCTATGCCTATGTGCCTGTGCCTAATTCGGTTGAAGATGCGAAAAAAGCCCAATACATCGGTGTGCAGGCTACTTTCTGGTGTGAATGGGTGGCTAATCGCGAGTACCTCGAATATTTGGCATTGCCACGCTTGATGGCTGTGGCTGAGGCTGGATGGACGCAACAGCAGGACAAGAATTTCGAGGATTTCAAGAGTCGTATGGCACAGGATACCGTGATGCTTAACATGGGCGGTTATGAGTACGGACGTCATATGTGGCGCGATGCCTTGGCTGACATGCCACGCCCTGTACTTGGCAAGTGGTATCGCATACAGACCATGGCAAACGATACTCGTGCCAATACTTGCTTCGAACTGTTGACCGCACAGTCTCCTATGGTGGAGAAGTACGGCGATAAGGGCGCCAAGGAGAATGTCCTGTGGAACGGTAGGACCGTGATTGCTGGTGACAAAGCATACGATTATCAGATGTGGTGTCTGGAAGATTCACCCGAATTTCCCAGTAAATATGCGTTAGTTTGCAAGGCTTTCCCTGATGGAAGTCTCGTGCCCGTGCCTAATGAACAAGGTGTGGGTGGCCGTTTTACGTACGACAAGTCCAAGAAGCATTATGCCTTCATCCTTGGCGATGGAGGCTTTGGAGAAACCAAGTCAGGTAGTAATTATTATACCATTCGTCCCACTCAAACCGTCAACTGGTACCTGAACAGCAGTATGGAGCGTCAGGGATTTGCAGTGAATCTGTGGAATAGCCCTAACGACGGCAAGGGTGGCATGTGGGAATTCGTAGCACCATGATTAACACACCCTTTTCTCGTCCGCTCTATGTAATGCTCAAGCCCATCGGGGCGCATTGCAACTTGGCATGCAAGTATTGCTACTACTTGGAGAAGCAAGACTTGTATAAGGAGGAGGCGCATCATGTCATGAGTGAGGAGGTGCTCGAGCGTTTCATTCAGCAGTATATTGAGGCACAGACCACACCACAAGTCCTGTTTACCTGGCATGGAGGTGAGACGTTCATGCGCCCTTTGTCGTTCTATCAGCGTGCCATGCAACTGCAGCAACGCTATGCCAATGGCCGACAGATTGACAACTGCATCCAGACCAATGGCACGCTCATCACTCCGGAGTGGGCTAAGTTCTTGCATGACAATCGTTGGCTGGTCGGGGTCAGTATTGATGGTCCGCAGGAATTCCACGATGAATACCGAAGAAATAGGGCTGGTCGCCCTTCGTGGGCCAAGGTAATGCATGGCATTGACATGCTGAACAAATACCAGGTGGAATGGAATGCCATGGCAGTTGTCAATGATTATAATGCTGATTACCCTCTTGACTTCTATAAGTTCTTCCGCGACGAACTGGATTGCCGTTTCCTGCAATTCACGCCAATAGTAGAGGTGGCCCCTTCTGCCAATGGCGAGACGGAGGTGATGGGGTTCTCTATTTCTCCCGATCAATGGGGCAGATTCCTGTGCGAGATATTCGATGAATGGGTGAAAAAAGATGTAGGAGAAATGTTCGTGCAATTGTTTGATGCTACGCTTGCCAACTGGATGGGAGTACAGCCTGGTGTTTGCTCCATGGCCAAGGACTGTGGGCATGCTGGCGTCATGGAATGGAATGGCGACGTGTATAGTTGCGATCATTTTGTTTTTCCGCAGCATTTGTTGGGTAACATTCATCAACATTCCATTTACGAACTGATGAATGGGGAGAATCAGCAGAAGTTTAGTACGATGAAGTCGGGGTGTTTGCCCATCCAATGTCAGGAATGCCAGTGGCTTTTTGCTTGCCATGGCGAGTGCCCCAAGAATCGTATCGTGGATCCTGTTACTCATAAGATATGTAATGATAACCTCGGTTTCACTCCACGTCTCAACTATCTTTGTGAAGGTTACCACAAGTTCTTTGAGCATGTGGCACCTTACATGGACTTCATGAAACAGGAACTGCTGGCTGGGCGACCGGCAAGCAATGTGATGTCGAAAATTGAAGGTTGAAAATTGAAAAAATAAACTGTATGAAAAAGATCTGTTATCTTCTTTTGATGTTTACGTTGTGCGTGTTTTCCGCAACGAATTCTTTTGCGGCCAAAGACAAAAAGGCTTCCAAATCAGGTAAGAACAGGGTTGAACTGGCATACGGTTCCATCAATGTTCGTTACGCTAATGGTGATCGTAAGGATCCTGACCGATGCTGGAATGTGCGTAAGGATAGGATGGCAAAGTTCATCCTCGACCAGCAACTGTCGATAGTGGGATGTCAGGAAGTGCTGCACGAGCAACTCGTTGATTTTTTGGACTGTCTGCCTCAATACGCTTACGAGGGAGTAGGGCGTGAGGATGGCAAGGAGAAGGGTGAGTATGCTCCCATCTTCTGGCGCAAAGATGAGTGGTCACGTGTTAAGGGCGGAACCTTCTGGTTGTCGGAAACTCCTGACGTAGTGGCCTCGGTGGGTTGGGATGCGGCACTTACACGAATTGCGACGTATGTTTTACTCAAGCATAACAAGTCTGGCAAGCAACTGATGTGCATCAACACACATTTCGATCATGTAGGCTATGAGGCACGCCAACAGAGTGCACACCTTATTTTAATAAAGGCAAAGGAAATCGCAGGGAACACTCCCTTCGTGCTGACGGGCGACTTCAATATTGACATGAGCGATGCTGCCTACCACGTGATTACTCACGATGCAGCCTTCCCCATCCTTGACACCTATATGCAAGGGGCTCCTCATGAGGGTCGCTACTACACCTTCCATGATTTCAGTCGCATACAGCCTTCGCGCTGCACGAAGATTGACTACATCTTTGCTTCTCCTAACATAAAGGTGCTGAAGACCTACATCCAGCCAGAAGAAAGAGGTGAGAATATCAAGCATTTCTCCGACCACAATCCTGTGGTGTCGCGCATTCAGCTTCCTTAATTCAACTCTTGCAAGTTGAAAAGGTTATTGGTTATGGGTTATAGGTTATTGATATGTTACAAATAGCCCCACTAATTTGGTTGTGTCGCAGAAATGTAGTAACTTTGCTGCGCAAAAATTAAAATTAAATACATTATTTATAGAATCCTTATGAAAAAGAACATTCTCTTGCTTGCCGTCGGTAGTGCCGTTGTGCTGAGCAGTTGTAACAAACTGGGCTCTTTGAGTGCTGACAATTTTACTGTTAACCCCACTCCCCTTGAGGCTATAGGTGGTCAGGTGCCTGCCACGATTAACGGTACTTTCCCTGCCAAGTACATGAAGAAGAAGGCAGTAGTGACGGTGACTCCCGTACTGAAATATCAGGGCGGTGAGGCTCAGGGGCAGAGCGCTACTTTCCAGGGTGAGAAGGTGGAGGGTAATGCTACCACCATCCAGTACAAGGTAGGTGGCAACTACACGATGAAGAGTACTTGGGGCTATACTGACGAGATGCTGCAGAGCGATCTCTACCTGCAGTTCGATGCCATGCTGGGCAAGAAGAAGGTGACTATCCCCGAAGTGAAGGTTGGATACGGCGTCGTTGCTACCAGTGGTTTGCTGGGTCGTGCCCTGTCAAGTGCTAATGCTTCAATCGCCCCCGATGCTTTCCAGCGCATTATTGAGCAGAAGCAGGAGGCCAACATCAAGTTCCTCATTTCTCAGGCGCAGATCCGTACCAGCGAGTTGCAGAGCGTGAGCATCAAGGACCTAGTGAAGGTTCTGAAGGAGATTAACGACAACGAGGAGAGCCGTGCCTTGGAGAGCATTGAGGTAAGTGCTTACGCCAGCCCCGATGGTAAGTATGACTTCAACGAGAAGTTGGCAGAGAAGCGTCAGAACGCCGGTGCCAGTTACCTGCAGAAGGAGTTGAAGAAGATCAAGATGGATGCTGACATCAACACCAAGTACACCGCTGAGGACTGGGAAGGTTTCCAGCAACTCATCTCGCAGAGCAACCTGCAGGATAAGGCTGTCATCCTTCGAGTATTGTCAATGTACGAGGATCCCGAACAGCGTGAGCAGCAGATCAAGAATATGAGCGAGATATATACCGACATCAAGGAGGGTATCATGCCTGAGTTGCGTCGTGCCCGCTTGATCGTAAACTATGAGATCATCGGTCGCAGCGACGAGCAGATCGTCGACCAGTTTGCTAAGGATGCCTCACAACTCAGTGTAGAGGAAATGCTCTATGGTGCTGGTACCTTGATGGAGAAGGAGGCTGACAAGCAGGCATGGTATACCAAGACCACCCAGATCTACCCCTCTGACTACCGTGCATACAACAACTTGGCTCAGATGGCTTACACCAAGGGTGATATGGCAATGACCATGCAGTATCTGCAGAAGGCTAAGTCAATCAACGCCAATGCTCCTCAGGTTAACACCAACCTGGCCTTGATGGCACTCACTCAGGGCAATGCCCAGGAGGCAGAGATGCTGTTGGCAAAGGGTAGTGGTAGCGACAGTTTCAACGAGATCATGGGTGCCATGAACCTGGCAAAGGGTAACTACGTGCAGGCTGCCAGCAACCTCAGTGGCGTGAAGAACAACGTGGCTGCTTTGGCTCAGATCCTCAACAAGGATTATGAGGGTGCCTACAAGACAATCATCGGTATTGCCAATCCCGATGCCACAACAGGCTATCTGAAGGCTGTGCTCGGTGCTCGCACCAACGACCTCGGCAACTTGACCCTCGGTCTTCGTGAGGCTCTCCAGATCGATCCTTCACTCGGTCAGCGTGCGCTCAAGGACATCGAGTTTGCGAAGTATGCCAGCACAGTGAAGAGTCTGGTGAAGTAAACAAGGCATGATTTCTGAAAAGATGCTATATAACCCCTTTCAGCCCCATCCCTGTCTGCTCCCCTCCTCTTGGGGGAGAGGCCTGGGGTGGGGCTGCTGGCTTTGCTGCATCTTCCTTTTCTTGTCCTGTGGTGTTCCCAGTGGACAGGTACGTGTCAGGGGTAAGTACGAGAATCTGAAGCAGGCAGACTTCTTCATCCTCAGTACGGATGGAGGGCTCAGTTCGGTTGATACGCTGCATGTGCTGAATGGTGAGTTTGAGTACACATGCGACATACCCGGAGATGCCACCTATCGCATCGTCTATCCCAACAACTCGCAGTTGGTGCTTTGGGCACATGGCGGCGATGACGTCGTCATTAAAGGCGATGTGCAGGACCTGTGGCATGTCAGTGTGACGGGCAATGAGGAGAATGAACTCTATACGGAATTCCGTCAGCAGAATGCTGCAACCGATACCGTGGCGTTGCGTAATGCCGCTGCCAACTTCATTCGCAATCATCCTGACAATCAGGTGTCACAATATCTGCTTACGCAATATTTCGTGCTGCCAGATGTCCCTTCTGATAGTACAGAGACTCTCTACAAGGTGATTGCCGATGCTTTGCCTCAGGATACGAAAGTCGCCGTATTGGGCGGATACGTCCAGCAACGTTTTGCCCTTGGGGTTGGTAAGAAGATGCCGGATTTCGATATCGAAACGACAGATTCTGTGCACCATACACTTGCTGAGTATCGTGGGAAAATGTTCGTGCTCTATTTCTGGGCAGGGTGGCAAGGCTCTTCCGGATATTTGCATCATGAACTCACCAAACTGAGGGACGAATTGGCCAATCCGGAGGAAGGCCAGAAGGCGCGGCAATTAGAACTGTTGGGCTATAGCCTTGACATGGACACCATCATGCTGCATAGTAATATGCCTGACAAGTCTCTGAAAGTGCCAACTTGCTGCGATCTGCAAGGGTTCAATAGCAATCTGATCAATCAGTTCGGAATTCGCGAATTACCCTTTCTTATTCTCGTGGGTGAGGATGGTAAGATAAAACTTCTTACTCAAGAGGCACGCAATGTTCGCAAATATTTAGAGTAGATGTTAGTTAAGGTCAATACTGCCGCCGTACAAGGTCTTGAGGCTCTCGCCGTTACCGTGGAAGTTAATGTAGTGAACGGCCCCCCGAAATTCGTCTTGGTAGGACTGCCCGACAATGCAGTCAAGGAGAGTCATGAGCGTGTCGTTGCCGCTTTGTATAACAGTGGGTTCAGTTTCCCATTGCGCTCTGTCACCATCAACATGGCGCCAGCCGATGTCAAGAAGGAAGGAAGTGGTTATGACCTTCCCATTGCCATTGGTTTGATGACGACCGAAGGCAGCGTGAATCCTCAGTTACTTCCTACTACGATGTTGGTAGGCGAATTGAGTCTCGATGGTTCGTTACAGCCCATCCGTGGTGCACTGCCTATTGCCATCAAGGCTCGTTCGATGGGATTTGAGCGCCTGATTGTGCCTATACAGAATGTGCGTGAGGCTGCCGTGGTTAACAAACTGAAGGTATATGGAGCACACACCCTTACAGAGGTTGTCGACCTGCTCAATGGAGGGCAGATGCTTCAGCCTACGGAAATAGATACCCGTAGCGAGTTCTATGACCATCAGTGCCAGTTCGAATGCGATTTTGCAGACGTCAAGGGGCAGGATTTTGTGAAGCGTGCCTTTGAGGTTGCAGCTGCAGGTGGCCACAATATTATAATGGTAGGCCCTCCTGGTAGCGGCAAAAGTATGCTGGCCAAGCGTCTTCCTACCATCCTGCCTCCGCTTTCCCTTAGCGAGAGTCTGGAGACGACCCAGATACATTCCATTGCTGGCAGTCTGAAGAGCGACACATCACTCATTGCCACACGTCCTTTCCGTAGTCCCCATCACACCATCTCGCAAGTGGCATTGGTAGGAGGTGGATTAAATCCCCAACCTGGTGAAATCAGTCTGGCGCACAACGGAGTGCTTTTCCTCGATGAATTGCCCGAATTTAATCGTTCGGTGCTGGAGGTTTTGCGTCAGCCATTGGAGGATCGTGTCATCAACATCTCGCGCTCCAAATATAGCATTTCCTATCCTTGCAACTTCATGTTTGTGGCTGCGATGAATCCCTGTCCATGCGGCTACTACAATCACCCACTTCGGAATTGCGTCTGTACGCCGGGACAGATTGCCCGCTATCTCAACAAGATATCAGGTCCTTTGCTGGATCGCATCGACCTGCAGATAGAGATCGTACCTTTGACCTTCGATCAGGTGTCGCGTTCTGCTCCAGGTGAGAGCAGTGCAACGATTCGTGAGCGTGTCATTAAGGCACGCAAGATACAGGAGGAGCGTTACAAGGATTACAAGGGTATTCATTGCAATGCACAGATGACCGAGAAGCTGCTCAACCAGTATTGCGTACTCGACGAATCAACCAAAGAACTGCTCCGGCAGGCAATGACAAGGCTCAACCTCTCGGCTCGTGCCTACAGTCGCATCCTCAAGGTCGCCCGTACCATCGCCGACCTCGATGGTAGAGAGGATATCGGAATGCAGCATCTGGCAGAGGCCATCGGCTACCGCAATATGGACCGCGCAGGGTGGGGAGAGTAGTTGCATGATGCCGATGCGTATTATGGATAGAAGTATAGGCAAAGTATCTTGTTTTTTGTGTCGGACTTATATGTGATATTATGAACAAAGACGTAGCAGAATACTATAATTCCATTGCAGACTCTTATGACGAAAGTCGCTTCAACAACAGTTATGGACGGTTTATCGACGCTGAGGAACGCCGAATCCTGAACCGTCTCATTGACGTCACCCAGCAGTCGCAACGCCTGGAGATAGCGTGTGGTACAGGGCGTCTGACCAACTATGCTACTCATGGGCTTGACGTGAGTGCCAATATGATGGCTATTGCCCGTCGGCGACACGAGAAGGTGGAGTTTCGTGAGGCCTCAGCCACAGAGACAGGCTATCCCGACAACTCCTTTGACCTGGTCTACTCCTTTCACCTGTTGATGCACCTCGACATGGACACCATCCGTCAGATTTTCCATGAGGTGTATCGCATTCTGCGTCCCGGTGGCCGTTTCATTATTGATATTCCTTCACGCAAGCGCCGTGAGTTCTTGCACCATAAGCAAGCCTCGTGGCATGGCGGTACGCAGTTGTCAAATGCTGATGTGGAGGTAATGGCTGACGGCCTTTTCAAGATAAACAGAAGTTTTGGCGTGATGATGCTGCCCGTTCACAAACTGCCGGTATTTATGCGTCGTCCGCTCACCCGTCTCGACTATGCTATGGCCAATGGATGGCTGAAGGAGTATAGTTCGTATCTGGTGTACGAGTTGGTGAAGTGAGGATGTACCTTGTTTATGGCAGTTGGTGATTTTTCGTTCCTAATCGGCGGAGTTTACTTCGCCTCAGTGGCTATGAAGCGGGCTTGCAATTCCTTGATGTGGTTGTAGCCCTCGCGGTTGAGATGCAACTTGTCACCCTGGAAGAAGTCGGGAGCGTTGTATCCATTGATGCCACTCTCGCGGAAGAGGTTGAGGCAGGGAATACCCTTCTCGCGGCACACCATCTGCTGCCCACGCACGTATTCACCGATGTTTTGCATGTGCTCCAGCATGGGCACGGGCAACGAGGTGAAGAAAAGAATCTTGGCATCGGGACGGGCAGACTTCAGTTTGTCGATGGCCTCACCGATAAGGCGGTTCTGATCCTCTACCGATACCTTGCGAGCCACGTCGTTGGTCGAAGCCCATAGAATGAAGATATCGTATTTTGTGCCGGCAGCCAAGGCACGGTCTATCTGCAGTGAAATCCAGCGGTCATCGCCCGTGGTGATAGAGAATCCAGCACCACCGATGCCATAGTTTGTAACGTGGCAATCAAGTTTTTCTTCCCAATATTTCTTCGTGACATCCGACTCAGGTATTACGCTGAACGAGCCACCGAACACGGCAATCTGCTTGCCACGTGCCCACGACTCCTCGTAGGGCACAGCCTTCACGGCAGGCATTGCTCCGTTCCATCCCTCTCGACGGGCGCGAGGCTCATCGTTGGGTACCGTCAACTCGTCAGGCTGCAATTCTTCACCGATGCTCTGCTTGTATTGCTTCCACAGGTCTACGACGCCTTCGCCCAGGATGTGGCGACAGGCAGCATCCCACGACCAGCGATCCAACTCTGCTGCCGAGGCATTGAACTTGCGCAGGAAGTCCTTGTCCTTGTTCTGCTGGAGCCAGAAGAGGAAGTAACCGCTCACGCGGTAGCCCGTGCGCCAGTTACCCTTGCGGGGACGATCCTTCGACATATAGTCGTGCGAGAAGCAGCCGCAGGCCACACGCACACCATCAGCCAAACCCTCGATGAACGACCAGCATTCCGACTTTCCGTCATAGCGTCCTGCACCACGAGGTTCGAGTTGGTAGGCGTGGGTCAGTTCGTGGTAGATGACACCGCGTGTCTCGTAATCCACCTTATAACCGCCCTTGATGCCGTGGAAGACGGGCGAGTTGGGATCCTTTGCAGCCTCACGCTGGGCACGCTCCACCCAGTTTGTGGAGTAGCGAATGGCCACATGGTCGCCGTTGCCGCTCTTCTCCGACACGCCGTCGTATTGCTCCAGGTTGTAGTAGATGCTCTTGATTTTAGGGATGTTAGGGTCGTTAGGACCGTAGTACAGCGTCTGCAATACGCGCAGCGCATTCTCACGTATGTAGGAATCGGGATCCTTTACGATTTGATGATAGAGCTTTGAACCCTCCGTTTCGGGACTTTTGTCCTTGAAGAACACCTTCCCCGGGTCGTACTTCTTCCATTGTTTCTCGATTTTGATGGGTTTGTGTAGCCCCTTCTCTTGTGCTACCACTTGTGCGCCGGGCATAAGGAACAGAGCCGCAAGTGCAAGGATGATTAGTTTCTTCATAGTGATATTCATTGTCATTAGTGGTGCAAAGTTAGTGGTATTATTTGTGTTTTGCAAATTTCCTTGCCGTTTTCTTTGCAGATTGCCCAATAAGCCGTAACTTTGCATGCCTTTTTAAAACGAAAATTCAGAAATCGGAAATCCTCAAAACCTTATAAAAGAATGAATCTAAAATTACTAACCCTCGCCTTCGTTGCCCTTTCGGCCCAGGCGCAGACACAGTATGTGAATCCTCTGATTGGAACCGACGGCATGGGGCACACTTTCCCCGGTGCCTGTGTGCCTTTTGGTGTCGTACAACTCAGCCCCGACACCGACACGATCCCTCACAACATTGACGGACGCTATCAACCCAAGGCCTACGACTATTGCGCTGGCTATCAGTATGGCGATAAGACCATTGTAGGTTTCAGTCATACTCACTTCAGTGGCACGGGTCATAGCGACTTGGGCGATATCCTTGTTATGCCCACCACGGGCAAGCTGCGTCTCAATCCCGGTACGGCCGACCAACCCGATGCTGGTTATCGCTCGCGTTTCGACCATAAGACGGAGGTGGCACGTCCCGGCTACTATGAAGTTGTGCTCAGCGACTACCGCGTCAAGGCACAGCTTACCGCCACCCAGCGCGTGGGCGTGCACCGCTATACTTTTGAGAAGGGCGTCGACCCACGATTCATCCTCGACCTCCAGCATGGCATCTACAACTACGACGGCAAGACGCTGTGGGCTACCCTCCGCGTCGAGAATGATACACTGCTCACCGGCAGCCGCCTCACCAACGGTTGGGCGCGCACCAATCAGATGTATTTCGCCATCTCACTTTCTCGTAAGATTAAGAGCTATGGCTATCAGGATCTGAAGAAGCCTCAGTATAACGGATTCTGGAGAAAGTTCCCAATTAACCGCAACTTTCCCGAGATGGCAGGGCGCCAGCTCGTCGCTTATTTCGACTTTGATGCAGCCGATGGCGAGGTCATCGAGATGAAGGTGGCGCTCTCTGCCACCAGTGCTGAGGGTGCTGTGCGTAACTTGCAGGCAGAGGCAGCCGGCAAGTCGTTCGAGGAGATAGCCCTGGAGGCTGACCGCGTGTGGAACCGTGAGTTGGGCAGCATCGAGGTGCAGGGCACTGAGGATGAGAAGACGATGTTCTACACCTCCTACTACCACACCCTCATCAACCCCTCTGTCTACATGGACGTCGATGGCAAGTACCGTGGTCTTGACCAGAATATACACCAGGCCGATGGCTTCACCAACTACACCATCTTCTCCCTTTGGGACACCTACCGTGCCGAGCATCCCTTCCTGCTCCTGATGAAGCCACAGGCTGCTCGCGACATGGTGATGTCCATGATACGCCACCAGCAGCAGAGTGTCCACGGACTCCTGCCCATCTGGAGCCACATGGCCAATGACAACTGGTGCATGAGCGGCTACCATGCCGTCAGCGTCCTGGCCGATGCCATCGTCAAGGGTGCTCGCGACATTCCACGCGATGACGCCTTACGTGCCATGGTCAAGACCAGTAATGTCGAATATCTCGATGGATTGGGCGAATATGTTAGGCTTGGCTATGTTCCTTATGATGTTAGCGGCACGGCAGCCTCTACCACGTTGGAATACGCCTACGATGACTGGACTATCTATCGCACCGCTCTGCTCATGGGCGATAACGCCACGGCAGAACAGTACCGCCAGCGTGCCCTCAACTACCGCAACGTCTACGATCCGCAGATTGGCTTCGCCCGTCCTCGCTATCGCAATGGTAAGTTCAAGGAGAAGTTTGACGTCAAGCAGACCTATGGCGAGGGCTTCATCGAGGGCAACTCATGGAACTTCTCCTTCCACGTGCCCCAGGACGTTGCGGGTGTGATGCAGCTGATGGGTGGCGAGAAGTCGTTCCGCAGCAAACTCGACGAACTCTTCTATCAGGATCTTGATGAGAAGTACTATGCCGACAACGAGGACATCACGGCTGAGTGCCTCATAGGTGGCTATGTCCACGGCAATGAGCCCAGCCACCACATACCTTACTTATATAACTGGACTACAGAGTCCTGGAAGACGCAGTACTGGACGCGCGAGATTATCCGTCGCATGTATCGCAACGACATCCGCGGCCTCGGTGGCAACGATGACTGCGGTCAGATGTCTGCTTGGTATCTCTTTACCGCCATGGGCTTCTATCCCGTTTGTCCTGGCAGCGACCAGTACGTGCTAGGCGCTCCCTACCTGCCCTCCATCACACTCCACTTGCCCAATGGCAAGACGCTTGCTATCAAGGCACCTGGTGTCAGCGACAGCAAGCGCTACGTACAGTCGGTAAGGTTGAATGGAAAGCCCCTTAATGCCCTCTATATTACTCACGAACAACTTCTCGCGGGTGGCACGCTTGAGTTCCAGATGTCTGCCAAGCCCAACAAGAGCCGTGGGCAGAAGGCAGAGGAGAAACCGTACTCTATGACGGAATAGGAATATGGATTTAGGAGAAACGTTAGTAAGGCTATTGATGTGTCACTTGATAGGTGACTACGTACTGCAGTCGCGCTATATCGGCGAGACAAAAGGCAAGAACTGGTATCACCTCTTTGTGCATTGTGTGCTCTATGCTGTGCCGTTCTACCTCTCATTCGGACTATGCTGGCAGTTGGGCGTTATTACGGTTTTGCATGCTCCCATAGATGCCTTGAAGGCACACTACGGTAAAATCTCGTATGCTTGCGACCAAATGCTACACTATCTCCTGTGTCTGCTGTACCTGATCAAGTAGTTGGTTTAGAGAATTGTGCATTGTGAATTATGAATTGTGAATTGAAATACGGCTCCTGGCTCAAGCAACAATTAGGCTGCAAGGTGCAGAAAATATCGATTAACGCGGGCTTTAACTGCCCTAACCGCGACGGAAAGATAAGCCGTGGAGGCTGTACCTATTGCAACAACCAGACCTTCAATCCCGCCTACTGTCAGACCATCAAGAGCGTCACGCAGCAGCTGGAGGAAGGCAAGGCATTCTTCTCACGCAAATATCCCGAGATGAAATACCTCGCCTATTTTCAAGCCTACACCAATACCTACGACACCGTGGAGCGTTGCCGCCAACTCTATGAGGAGGCACTCGCCGTGCCCGATGTCGTCGGCCTTGTCATTGCCACTCGTCCCGACTGCATGCCTGCGGCTCTGCTCGACTACTTGACGGAACTCAACCGCCGCACCTTCCTCATCGTGGAGTATGGCGTGGAGAGTGCCAACGACGACACCCTCCTTCGCATTAACCGTGGCCACACCTGGCAGCAGAGCGTTGATGCCATCCGTCTTACCGCTGAGCGTGGCATTCGTGTCGGTGTTCATCTCATTCTGGGTTTCCCCAACGAAGACCGGGCCGAGCTGCTCCGCCAGGCACGCCTCATAGCCACACTGCCCATCACCACCCTCAAGCTCCATCAGCTGCAGGTGATCCGTGGCACGCAGTTAGCACGTGAATACGAGGCTCATCCCTGGCCCACCCCCACCGTCGAGGAGTACATTCTCCTCGTTCGTGATTACATAGCGCAGCTTCCACCCACCATCATCCTTGAGCGCTTTGTCTCTTCCTCTCCTGCCTCTCTTCTCATCGCTCCCCGTTGGGGACTCAAAAACCATGAGTTCACCGACCTGTTGCACCGTTATGGAGTGCAAGCTTGTAGCCATGACTGATGTCATCCCAAGGCACCTTGTCCTCAGGGCATCCTGTCTCCACCCTCGTCATGGCACCCATGATGCGGATGAATAGATCGCTGAACTGGATGAGAGGTTGGGGTAGAGCGGCCGTCTTGCTCACTCCGCTCCAATACACGAAAAAACCACAACCTTCAAGTCGAGGGTTGTGGCTTAATTGAAGTCGATAGGTTTTGAGGTTTTAAGGTTTAACCTCACAACCTCACCAGCGTAGCGACCTTATAACCTTTACTTTTCTGTCTTACGGTTGATGATGAGATCCTTCAGCATGGGGATGATGCTTACACGCTCTTCCATCCAGGGCTGGTTGGTATTTGTGGCGATGATGAGGGGCACGCTACCCACGGCAGGGAAGGTGATGCTGTTCACACCCTGATCAGTATCCTTTTGCTTAACCTTGATCGAGATGTTGTTGGTCTCCGCATCCCATCCACTCACCTCGTGCGTAGTGTTGGGATTCATGTTCATATGACCCTCCATCCAGTGCAATTCGGTGTCACCTATGGTCAGTTGGAAGGGAAGCATACCACCCAGATGGCGTATGGTGGCGGTCTGGTTGCCCCACTCGCCGTAAACACGGTTGGTTATCTCACCCGTACTAGAGTTATAGTCGAACGAGATAGTGCGCGAACTCTGCACATCCACCACAATGTCGTTAAAGTCCGTGTCGTCCGTATCACCCAAATCTTCAATCATATAGCGCTTGTTAACGGTCTGGGAGAACTTCAGTTTGTCGAGCGGTGTGATATCCTCTGGCAACGTGGGATCGCCCACAATCATAAACATCACGTCCTCATAGTCGAAGTCTGAACCTGAGTACAATGCCTCGGCGCCAAGTACTTTGATCTGCTTACCATCATCCACAAGTTGCTGGGGCAGTTCGATGATTTTGGTAAAATCCTTTACGTATCCGTCGAGTGAAGAGGTGTAGTATCCTGTCGTGGGACGATATACGTAAAAATACATCGGTGCATCAACAGGCATATTCTTAAAGGTGATTGCTTTTGCGCGCACATCGTAATTGCCGTAGGTATACGAGGTCTCCTGGTTAGCCACATTCTTCCAAGCGTTAGTCGAACCTGCATTACGAATCTGCATCATCTGCCCTTTACTCCACAACAGATAGTCTACGGCTTCATCGCCCGTGCCAATAACCATGTGCAGTTCGTAGGTGCTCGTGGTATAACCTTGACGAAGAGGGATGATGGAGAAGTTATTGTCAGGCACTGACATAGCATAGCTGTTGCCCATTTTGCTATTGTCGACGTTCTCTTTAATCTTGTTCAGCGACTGCTGCGTCGAGGCAGGGATGTCGTAATAGCCATCGGCATTATAGTAAGCGTACGCTGCATCGGGAGTACACGTCACCTTCGTGTCGCTGGCAGCACGTGTTTGGTGTTTAACGTCGCCCATCAACCCAGTCATAGGGTTGCCACTTAAGTCCCAACTCTGATCGGCAGCCACCTCACCGTATTTCTTCACGAAATTCTTGGCGAACTGCTCTTTCTGCAGTTGCTCGTATTTGTGCTCATCATATTGATACGAATTCTCGTTACAAGCCATAAACAAGAATGTGGAAGCTGCCATCAGGCATAATTTAGATGTGTTGTTCATTTCCTTAATAAATTATTATTATCCCAATTTTACTTGTATTTTGCTGCAAAAGTATATAATATTTCAATCAAACCAAAATTTTAATTGTATTTTTTTAGCGATGATGTACTATTTTGTACAGAATGTCATTTTTTTTGAACGAGAAGACGCGAAGATGCAAAGTTTATAATAGGCTCAGTGGAAGAGTTAGGGGGGCTTGTACTTGTTATCCTCGCTCGATGATCTCGAGACACATGCGCGAGTTGTGGTAGGGGCATTTCCAGAAACCGGCGAGGTCGTCGTGGGTGTTGGGATGGCCTTGTTCGTCGCAACTCCAGTACCACTCGCCATGCTCATGGTTGATGAGGTGCTGCTGGATGTACTGCCAGCAGCGCTGCGAGAGTTGCAAGGCGTGGGGGTCGCCGAAGTGCTGGTAGATGTTGTAGTAGCCTACGACGGTCTCGGCCTGCACCCACCAGTGGCGGTCGGGCTCACGATAACCAGTGTCGAGGTTAGCCTCGTGCGTCATCGAACCGTCATCGTTGAGCCCCTTCTCGGCTGCCTTGGCAACGGCCTGCACGATGGGTTTTACGCGCGCAAGCAGCTGCTGGTCGCCCAGTACGAGGGCTGCCTCGTGCATGAGCCATGAGCATTCGATGTCGTGACCGTAACTCTCGCGTTGTGCGCCGCTGCGCGTCCAGTCCATCTCGAAGAAGAGGTCGAGGTGCATGGTCTCAGGGTTGAGTATCTTGTCACAGAAGATGCCGATGAGCCTGCGCTGGGCTTCTGCCACTCCCTTAACTCCTTTAACTTCCTTAACTTCCTTAACTCCATTAACCCTCATCAGGTTGGTGTAGGCTTCGAGGATGTGCAGGTGAGTATTCTGCGATTTGGGCATATTGTCGTCGAGGTCGGAGAGACGCATGTCCTCCATGGCTCCCCACTCGCGGGTGCAGGCCTCGATGTAGCCGCCGTCTGTCGTGTCGCGACCGTAGCGCTCAATGACATCGTAGAGTGCGAGTGCCTCGTCCATGGCCTCTTGTTGGCTTTCCTCCATACCCTGCTCTCCTTCGGTGGCGCGTATAAACTCGGTGAGACCGTACAGCATAAAGGCCTGTGCATAGAACTGCTTGTGCATGTCGGCAGGGTGACCCAGGCAGTCCAACTCCCAGTACGTGCCGCCATACTCGCGATCCACGAAATGCCCGAGGATGTAATCCTTGGCACGGATGGCGGCAGCGAGGTACTCGCGCTGGTGTGTGACGCGATAGGCTGCAGAGAACGTCCATAGGATGCGTGCATTCAGGATGCCGCCCTTGTTGGCCGTCGGCACGAGGGTGCCGTCGCCCTTCATCTGACCGTAGAAGCCTCCGTGCTCTTGGTCTTGCATCTTGAGCCAGAAGGAGAGGATGCGGGTGAGTTCACTTTTCATAATTCCGATTCTTTCTTATCAACTCCTTAATCGTTTCTACCGATGCCGTGGTGGTCAGGCCATCCTTGGGGGTGTGGAGGCAGTAGTCCACAAGGCGGTCGATGGTGCTGGTGGCTACGTGCAGACGGGTGTCGGACGAGGCGTAGTAGATGAAGACACGGCCATCCTCGTCGGCTATCCAACCGTTGCTGAAGAGCACGTTCATCACGTCGCCCACATACTCCTCTCCCTTGGGCACCATCAGGTAGCCACCGGGACGGGCTATGGTGCGTGTGGGGTCGTCGAGTGCCGTCATATACATATACAATACGTAGCGCAGACCGCTGGCACAAGCGCGTACGCCATGAGCCAGGTGAAGCCAGCCTTGCGGCGTCTTGATGGGGTGGGGGCCCTCGCCGTTCTTCACCTCCATGATGGTGTGGTAGCGACGGTCGTTGATGATGGTCTCCTCCTTCACCTCGGCATGCTCGATGTCGTCGATGAGCGCCCAACCGATGCCACCGCCACTGCCGGTGTCGATGAAGCCGTCTTGGGGACGGGTGTAGAGGGCGTAATGTCCATTGACAAACTCGGGATGCAGCACTACGTTGCGCTGCTGGCAACGTGCTTTCAGGTCGGGCAGACGCTCCCAGTTGACAAGGTCCTTGGTGCGTGCGATGCCGCAGGTGGCTGTGGCTGCGCTGAGGTCGCCGGGCAGACTGTCGTCGTGACGCTCCACGCAGAAAAGGCCATAGATGAAGCCATCCTCGTGGCGTGTCAGTCGCATATCGTAGATGTTGGTGGCGGGTTCGTTGTCGCCTTCGGGCATGGTGATGGGTTCGTCCCAGAAGCGGAAGTTGTCGATGCCGTTGGGCGACTCTGCCACGGCAAAGAACGACTTGCGGTCGGCTCCCTCGACGCGTACCACCACCACATATTTGTCGCCCCACTTGATGGCACCGCTGTTCATCGTGGCGTTCATCATGATGCGCTCCATGAAGTAGGGGTTCGTCTCGGGGTTGAAGTCGTAGCGCCACTCCAGTGGAGTGTGTGCAGCGGTGAGTACAGGGTTCTCGTAGCGGTCGACGATGCCATTGCCGAGTTCCTCGCGCTTGTTGGGGCGAGAGAGTAGTGCCTCGTGGCGTTCCGTGATCTTTGTCTTTCTATCTTTGAAAATGTCGTTCATAATAGTTTGCTTGTTTTCGATTTTTCGATCTTTCGATTTTTCGGGGTATTCAATCTAACCTCACAGCCTCGCTACCTCACTACCTCACTTTGGTGTTATGCGATAGGTAGAACTTGACGAAGTCCTTTACACCATGGTGGCCCGGATAGGGTGCATAGTGGTGGCGGGGCATATCGTGGGCATTGCGCCATACGAGTACGTAGGCGATGCTGTGGCCCTTGATGCCGGGTGCCAGGGTCTCGGTCCACCAGTTGTCGGAGGGGATTCCCTCATAGCCCGTCTCGGTCAGGGCTGCCACTTTGCCGTGCTTCTTGGCTACGCTGCAAACGGTTGTCAGCAGAGTGCCAATGCTCTGGGTGTATCGGTTCAAGGCAGCCTTGTCTTCGGGCTTGGCCATGCAATAGGAGTCGAAGCCCAGGACGTCGATGATATCGTCGCCAGGATAGCGCTCGAGGTATTTCTCTTCGCTCGAACCGCACTCGTTTCCCGAGGAGTAGGCATAAAGCACATTGTCCACACCCTTCTGCTTTAGGCGGCTGGCAGTGAGGCGCCACAGTGCGACATACTGCTCACGGGTGCAGATGTTCTGTCCCCACCAGAACCATGAACCGGTGTGCTCGTGCCAGGGGCGGAAGAGTACGGGTACGGGGGTGCCATCTTCGGTCTTCAATGAGAGGAGGAAATCGGCCACGCGGTCAAGCCACATCACAAACTTCTGATGTTTCTCACCACCCTCGAGAATGCTGGCTACCGTCATCTTCTCCTGCTCGGCCTTGTCCTTGCCTTTCACCCATGCCGTACCGCCTGTCAAGGGGTTGTCGGCATGCCAACTCAGGGTGGACATACCACCGCGTTCGTACTGACGGATAATCTCCTTGCGCATACGGTCGAAGGGCACACCGTCGAGATTGGCTTTGCCTCCCAGTTCGATGCGTCCCAGGTCAAAGCCCATCACGGGAGGATACTCGCCGGTCAGGCTCTTCACGTCCGAGCGATCCTCGTCGTCCTTCCAACCGTGGCCGTATACGGGGTCGTCCTGATGGCCGAACATATACTTGCCACTCTTGGCTATCTTGTGCAGACTTGTCAGCAGTTGGGCAGTCTGCTTCTTGCCCTGGACGGCAACCTTTGCGGGCTTGCTGGGCGTGAGACGATAGCTGATGACGTCTCGGGCAGGCACGGTGACGGTACGCCACGTCTTGTCCTTCGTGATGGTCTTGCCCTCGTCCTTGTGTGCCCAGAGGTCGCGCACCTTGTAGATGGTGTTGTAGAACTGCGTGCTGCGCTTGCTTACCTGGTCGTCGGTGAGGTTGAAGCGTTGCCAGTTGAGGTCGTAGGTAATGGGAGCCTGGGTGGGGTTGAGGATAGTCATGGCCCAGTCGCCGCCAGCCAAGGGCTTGAACCAGAACTCAAGACCCTGCTCGTTGCGCAGGTGCAGACCCTGCACGCCCAGCTCGTCCTGGTCGATGGCTATCATCTCGCGGTTCATCACAATGTCCTTGGTCTCCTGACTCATGTTGCGGATGTCGTTGCCCAGGATGAGGGGAGCGGCCAGCATACACCACATGGTGAAGTGGGCGCGATCCTCGTTGACGGCCATGCCATTGCCCACCTCCAGCATGTCGGGGTCGTTCCAATGGCCGGGACCTGCATAGATGCGAAGCGGCTCGGCCAGACGGATGCACTGCATCACGCCGATGTCGGTGAAACCGCCCTTGTGCACACGGGTAGAGTCGAAGTTGCACCAGATGTCGGGACCAATGCGCCAACTGTGGCCAATCTCGCTCGCCCACTTCCAAGGCTGATGCTGTCCCCACTCGCACATACTGAGGAAGATGGGGCGACCAGCCTCGCGCAGTGCGTCGCTCATCAGCTGGTAGGCACCCATGGCATTGATGTTGGTGGTGTTGCACCAGTCCTCCTTGAGGTAGTCCACCTCCCAACGGGCATACTGGAGTGCGTCCTGATACTCGTGGCCGAAGCTGCCCGGCATACCGGCACAGGTGCCCGTGCCGCAGTCGCTGTAGATACCCAGTTTCAGACCCTTGCCGTGCATGTAGTCAGCCAGACTCTTCATGCCGCTCGGGAACTTCTTGGCATCGGCCTGTATGAAGCCGTCCTTGTCGCGCTTGCCGTGCCAGCAGTCGTCTATATTAATATAGGTGTATCCGGCTTCGCTCAGTCCCGACTCCACCATGGCATCGGCAATGCCACGGATGATGTCCTCGTTGATGTTGCCTGCAAACTTGTTCCAGGTGCTCCAACCCATCTGTGGGCGGTCGCCAATCTTCTCCCATTTCTGGGCACGCATGCCGGTACACGCCAGTAGGGTAAGGATGATGAATGTTAGCTTTTTCATATTGTTTGATTTTCCGAATTTTCGATGTTTCGATTGTTCGATTTTTCGTGTGTGTTCTTATTTTAGATAATTGTTGATGAAATCCAGACGGGGCTGGTAATAGAGTTTGTTCCATATAGGATAGTCCTCGCCACTAGGCCAGGCATGGGTGCGGAAAGGCACACAGTTGATGGTCTTCTTGCCGGGGGCTACGTTGAGCGATGCCCATACGGCGCTGGGCGGACAGGTGGTGTCGATAAGCCCCATCTCGCAATAGATCTCGGCACGCGAATGGCGGATAAGCTGCGCCCCATCGTAGTAGGGTAGGGTGCTGTCCAGCATAGTACCCTCCAATCTGGCATGATTCTCAATAGGTTGAGGCCAACCACTGCGACGACCGGCACGCGCACCGCCCAGGTCCTGCATGGCGGGCACATTGAGCACGACGGCCGATACGCGGCTGTCGAGTCCGGCGGCGGCCACTGCCTGGCCTCCACCCTGACTCTCGCCGATGACGAGTATGCGCTTGCCGTCCCATTCGGGCTGACGCGTCATATACTCGATGGCGCGCAGCAGGCGCAGGTACATTCCGTGGAAATAATAGGTCTCGCGGTCAGCGGCATTGTGTTCATAGTAATTGTGCAGCAGACCATCCTCCAGCATCTTGTAGTAATCGTCCGTCTGCCCGTTGAGCATACCGTGGGCATTGATGTCGAGGCTCAGTGCTCCGTTGCCCAGCGCAGCGTTGCCTACGCACTCGCCCACCTGGCAGCGACACCAGTTGCCGCTGACGCCGGCTGCACGGCACAGGATGATGATGGGCAGCGACTTCTTCTTGGCTCCCACGGGCTTGGCCATATAGGCACGTACGGGTGCAGGACCGAGGCAGTTGATCTCGACATCCTGGCATTGGTATCTGCCCTGATACTGATCGGGCACCTGCAGCGGCGTGCTTTTCACTTGCCAGGGCAAGGTCTGCAGCTGTTTCTTCTGACTGGTCCAGTAGTCCATCAGATCCTTGGGTTCTTCGTAGCCAGGACGGAAGCCCTCGGGCGAGACTACAAAGCCGATGGACGTGGCCAGACGCTGTCGGTTGCGTATCTCCAGCATCACGGCACAGGTAGAATCCACAGCCTGGTTGTAGACGGTCTGGTCTCCCCCTTGATAGTGGATTGCTTGCTCGGCCACCACACGGTTGTTGACCACCACTTGCAGGCTGAGCGTGTCGCCGACAGCAGTCTGTCCCTGCAAGCGGGCCACGATGCGTTCGCCCTTATCGTAGACGCCCGTCTCCTTGTTGAGCTGCAGTTTGTAGCCTTGAGCCCAACCGCCAAGCGCAGCACAAAAGGCCAGTGTTATTATCGCGAATCTCTTCATCGTCCTGAATTAAAAGTAATTGTTGCGAATCTCCTTGGCGATGTAGCGACCCATCTGCTGTTGTCCCTCCTCGGCAGGATGCAGACCGTCGCGCAGATAACGCTCGCCATGACCATTCTCCAACTTCTCTGTAATGCCGCTCTCGCCATAGCAGTCGATAATCTGAACGCTCAGCGAACGGCATATCTCACGCAGAATCTCAATCTTGCGCAGGTTCATTTCATTGTGGCCGGGATTGGCCGTTTGGATGGGGGTGCAGACGAACACGCGACAGTTGGGGTAGTGCTCGATGATGGTTTGGATGGCCCAACGGGCACCGCCAGCCATGGTGGTCACGTCTACCTCGTCCAACGACTTGCCCTTGAGAGCCTCTTCGGCCGATCCTAACTTGCCATCGTTGGTGCCCATGGAGAAGACAAATACATCGGGTTCGGGATACTTCCCCGACTCCACCTCGGCAATGAACTTCTGAATGTGCACCTTCGAGGTGTTGTTGTGGCGCATCTGCATCTCGTGTGCATCGTCGGTGGGTTGCCATCCACCCGAGATGCCTGCAAATCCTTCTGAACCATAGTCTTGCGTGTCGGCATGACAAGCCCATGTGGCTGAACCTACTGCCACGTTGTGATGCGTGGCAAAGCCCAACTGCTTGACCACCGTGGCAGACCATTGGTTGCCAGAGGTAATACTGTTGCCGTCACAACCGAAATTCAGTTTGCTGAAGTCGGGGAACATCTGAGCGGATGCTGTCATAGTGAAGAGCATGCCCAAAAGGCTGAAAACTATCTTTTTCATGAGGGTTTTTGTTTTTTTCGAGGATTCGATGGTTCGAGGATTCGATTTTTCGGGGAATCGTTTTTTCGGGATAATGCTATTCCATGCTGATGTCGTAGGTGAAGTCGCCGTCGGGGGATTGCAGGATGAGCTGTGCATGGCCGTTGAAACTGCTCATACGGAAAGTCTTGGCTGCGGCATCGGTGGGACGCTCTACGCCAATGAAGGCTGAATCGCCATTGCCGCCGCCCAAGATGCGGGCGTTGCCCTTGATGGTGATGGTGAATGGTTGCGAGGCTGTGGGTACGAAACGCTCCTTCTTGTCGAGCAGCGAGATGTCCAGCACGTGTATGTCACCATGACGCGACACATCGGCCTTGGTGTGTGTGGCCTCGCCTGTTGTCTCCAGTCGCTCGGTAGCAGTCTTCTTGCCCTTATTGTAGCCAATGGCCTGGATGCTACCTGGCTTGTAGGTGGCTGTCCACTCCAAGTGGCCGTTGCGGGGCATCGGTTTGCGTCCCATCTTCTTGCCGTTCACGATGAGTTCCACCTCATCGCAGTTGCTGAACACTTGTACGCGTACTGCCTCGCCCTCATGACCTTGCAGGTTCCAATGGGGCAGGATGTGTACCATCGGTTCGTCCGTCCACCATGCCTTGAGGTAGTAAGCCTCGTCCTTGGGGAAACCGCAGTAGTCCAGCAAGCCGAATTGGCTGCCCGTGGCAGGATAGCCCAAGGGTACTGGCTCGCCGCGATAGTCGAAGCCCGTCCAGTAGAACACACCCAACAGCCAGGGACGGTCGTGGTAGAAATTCCAACCATACTCTGTGGCAAAGTGTACCGAATCGCTGGGCGAGAGTGTGTAGTTCATTGAGGGCATGCGTCCCGTGCTCTTGTCGCAGGGAGCATATACGCCACGTGTGCCGCATCCCGTCGTCTCCTCGCTACCCAAGGCGATGCGCTTGGGATAGCGCTGACGATCCTCGTCGATGTGATGCTGCTTGATGTAGTTGTAGCCAGCCACGTCAACACCGCGCAGGATGTGCGGACCGCTGGCTGAAGCCACACTGACGGGGCGTGTGGGGTCGGCCTGATGGGCGTAGGCCGTCATGGTGGCGGCAATCTGTTCGCCACGGTATTCCCATTCGATGCCCCACTCCTCGTTGCCCACACTCCAGCAGAAGACGCTGGGGTGGTTGCGGTCACGGTGTATCATACCCTTCAGTACGTCGAGTTGGAAGGGATTGATGCCCATCAGTCGGTTCTCCTCGTATACCAAAATACCTAATGAATCGCACACGTCGAGCAAGGCCGGCGTCATGGGATTGTGGCTGGCACGATAGGCATTCACGCCCATCCACTTCAACCGTTCGATGCGGTATGCTTGCAAGCCGTCGGGGATACCAGCACCTACGCCAGCGTGATCCTGATGGCAGTCCACACCCTTCAGCGTGACGTGCTTGCCATTGAGGAAGAGACCCTTGTCGGCATCGAGCTTGATGTCGCGGATACCGGTTCGGGTAATGTGTTCGTCCACCATCTGTCCATTTACGATGATGCGTGTACGCACCTTGTATAGTTGGGGCGTCTCCAGACTCCACAAGGCAGGGTTCTTTACCTTTGTCTCGCTCTTCGTTATGGCCATCTCGCGTGGAGCTAATGCTTTTCCCTCATTCGTCATTGTGGTCACGACGTCGCCGTTGGGGGCGATGAGTGCATGCTGCACGCTGTAGCTGCTGATAGGCTTGTTGCCATCATTCACCACTTCCGTTTCGAGGGTCATCTGCGCCTCGGTGAAATTATCATTGAGTGTAAAGTGTGCAAAGGTGCCATCGGTGGCGATGTGCAGGGGTGCCATCTTCTCCATCCATACGTGGCGGTAGATGCCCGCACCCTCGTAGAACCAACCCTCCTCGAGCGAAGCATCAACGCGCACGCAGATGAGGTTGGTCTGCTTCTCTCCATTGCCGTATAGCAAGTAGTCGGTGATGTCATAGTCCTGCGATGCGTAGCCACTCGGTTCCTGTGCCACCAGAAATCCGTTTACCCACACCTGAGCGTTGCGGAAGATGCCGTCGAACTGCAGGCGCACATGACGACCACGGTCGCTCTCGGGTAGTTGGAACGTCTTGCGATACCATCCCACACTTGTCTCTGGATATTTCCATCCCACCTGCTTGAAGCCGTGGCTGTAGCTGGCTGAGCCATTGAAAGGAAGATCCACTGCCCAGTCATGTGGCAGGTCCACGTTTTTCCATTCGTTGCCCGGTTTGAACTTCAGGACATAGGGAGCCTCGTTGTGTATGGAGTTGGCCTTGGTCAGATAGTTAAAATATTCCGTTCCAGCCTTATAGTCCTTATTGTAGTCGCTGGCATGTCCCAGTGCAAATTGCCACTGGTCGTCCATGCTGATGCGTTCACGCTGCGCTGCCGCCGACAGGCTCATGGCAGTGAGGAGTAGAAGAAATGTCTTACGCATAGTATTAGGTTATTGTTTTACCTATTGAATTAAGTGTGCAAATATACATTATTTTTGCATTAAATCATAGCTAATCGTCTGAAAATAGCACAAATTAGGGCTCATCTTAAATTTAACCCGACAATAAATCGGAAACTAATCTGCACTTTTTCATCTTTCAAGCCTTTAAAGTTTGAGTTTATATTCAAAAGAACCGCCATCAAGAATATAGCTATGCGCCATACTCAATAGGTTCATTATATCCTTTGTTGGAACCCTTATAGAGCCTTTATCCGTAACAACAAAAGCATCTTCGACGTAAACAATGTCTTGTAGGGTTTGCATAACATCACAGAACGGTTTGTCAAGTGTGTTTAAACCACAAATAACGAACCCATTTCCTATTGATTCGCTGTTTGAAGGTACAACTTTTACTTTTACGCCTTCTATCACAAAGTCAACACTCGATATTGTTTGCGCTCCCTTTTTAGCGACAACCATACTTACAATGAAGTCATTGGCATAGGATTTAGGTGTAGAGCCAGTCAAATCAGTGTAAGTTACATTATAACTCACAGTCATAATATCTCCTTTTGATGTTAGTCTCATTCGGTGACCTACACTGTCGTACTCCAAAGAGATGCCATCTTTTTCCAAACTCAACTTTCTACTATCGTAAATGCCACGTAAAACGTCTTCATTACCTTCATTATTTTGCTTACTATTTGAAGAGCATCCAAATAGAGACAAAACCAAAAGCAACGCAAAAATACTTTTTTTCATGCTTTCTGGACGTTTGATGATTTATACTGGGCAAGTTCTTCTTTGAGCGCGTCAATAGTTGAATCTTTCGCCTTGATTGTCTCATTCAGCAACTTTATTGTATCAAGTAGGGATTCTATGCGTTCGTCGTAGCGAAGCTTTATAGACTCTGGAGTATCGTTGAATTTAGAGATCAGCATTTCTCCTCGACCCCTAAGTAGCCAATCAGTTGAAAGCTCGCTGAAAGCGTTCAGTGTGTTAAGAACTGTATCGAGAGAAAGCGCACGATTGCCATTTACCTGGTTAAATACTGTAGTATGCCCCATACCAATACCAGAGCAAAATGAATTAAGGGACATTCCAGTGTATTCCTTAAATTCGAGGAGTCGGGCAACAACTCCAATTTTCAAGTCATTGTTTTCCATTTTTCAAGCCTTTTTTGTCCGCATACGGTCATTTTTTGGGCAATTTCCAAGAAAATTGTCCTGATTGAGACAAAAAACCTCAAAAAAATTTGGAGCATTGTCTCAAATGATATAACTTTGCGGCATCAATCAATCAATCGAGGGCAAAGTTATGATAATTTCGGCATACTTCCAAAAGAATTATTCAAAAACAGACGTTCTCTGCTTGATTTTATCAAGTAGGCATTGATTTTACCTGTTGGTCTGCACCAAAAGGAGGTTTTATCGGTTCGATTCCGAGCACG
>JAZQQO010000076.1:0-25584 GCA_045629085.1 Bacteroidaceae bacterium | reverse complement strand
AATTGTAGACTCTGGTCTTACGGCAATTCTAGAGTACCCTCTGGAGGTTAATCCGTCCTTCATACAACAAAGGTACGAATTAACTTTTGTTAGTACAAATCCTTGTTATTTTGTTTCGGCTACAAAGGTAGGACGGTAATTTATTTAGCACGGTATTGCGTAAGAGAAGTTCGAGAGCCAAAGCAATGACAGCAATCAAGAGGAAGGGGAAGAACTCCTCGCTGTGCGTGTCATACCTATTCACCTGCATCTTGGTCTTCTCCAGTTTGTCAATTTCCTGGTAGACCTCGTGCAAGCTTGCATTGTCCGTAGCACGGAAGAACTGACCATCGGTAGTCTTGGCAATATGCTTGAGCGTCTTGGCATCAATCTCCACGTCGATGTTGATGTATTGGGTGTAGCCAGCCACCTTCATGGGGTAGCGTGCCTTACCATTTGTACCCACACCAATGGTGTAAACCCTTATCCCGTAAGCCTTTGCAATGTCAGCAGCCGTAAAGGGAGAAATCTCACCACGGTTGTTGGAACCATCGGTCAGCATAATCACGACCTTACTCTTAGCCTTACTGTCCTTCAGTCGGCTCACGGAGTTGGCAATACCCATACCGATGGCTGTACCGTCCTCGATAAGACCCGTCTCTGCCATGTCGCACTCCATGCGATTAAGCAGGTTGAGCAAGACAGCGTGGTCAGTAGTCATGGGACATTGTGTGTAACTTTCACCAGCAAAGATCGTAAGACCAATGTTGTCGTTAGGACGACCATTGATGAACTCTATGGCAACTTCCTTGGCGGCCTTGATACGGTTGGGCTTCAAGTCCTCTGCCAACATACTCGTACTGACGTCCATACAGAGCATGATGTCAATACCCTCGATGTTCTTCTCGCTCCACTCACCCGTGCTTTGAGGACGTGCCAAGGCACATACTGCGGCAACAAAGCAAACGATGCGAAGGAGGAAGGGGGCATGAACGAGGTATTCCTTCCACGTATGAGGATGATGGCGGAATGCTGCCGTACTGCTCACTTGCATTACAGGGTCAATGCGCTTGTGCATCACGATATACCATATTATATAAGGTATAAGCAGGATGAGCAGCAGGAAATATAATGGATTAACAAATGTCATAATCTACTTCTTATTCAGTTCATTATAAACTAACCCAACAAATCTACCAGACGGATGATAATCAAGACAACGATGGTCACGATGGCAGCAGAGCAGAGTCCAATGAGAATGCGTAATGTCCACTTCATACCGATGCTGCGCATCTGTTCGGGCGTGTAAACCGGCTCTTCTGACTTGGCATTGGGATCCACCTCTTGCTTCGTCTCATTGATGTAGTTGACAGCCGTAACGAGATTTGCATCGTTCTCATTGACAAGCGTGCTGTACTTAGCAAACTTCACCAAGTCGGCTGTCTCGAACAATTGACGTAACTCACTGAGAGCCTGTTCGTCATTCTCCTGCACAAGACGTTCAATAATCTCCGAAGAGGTCATGTCCATGGCACGGAAGCCATAGCGCTCCTGAATGTAGTTACGCAGGGTGTCGGTAAGTTGTGTGTAATACTCCTTGCTATCCTCCGACGCCCAAGTCTTCTCTTCCTTGATACGCTGTATCTCGTTCATAGCAACCTGATGGGGCGGAAGTTTGGCCTTATGACGGATGATGCGGATGATAGGATTGCCTTGCTTCAGCCATACCAACATCACAAAGGTGAGAATGAGCAAAAGGATGATAAGCAGCGAGCCATACACTACGTTTGCCCAATCGTCCCATGAGAAAGGAGCATCCTCGATGTCCTTAGGACCATAGAACTGATCCAAGTGAATGGTGTCGACAGGAACGGTGTAGACACGAAGAGCTAAAGCCTTCGACTTGTAGTGCGTCGTATCGATCACCACATCCATAGGAGGAAGGTAGTAGAGTGCTGAATCGAAAGCGGTAATGATGTAACGCTGAGTGAGTTGCATACGCTTACCCTCGTTTAGCATCTGTGTGTCGGTAGGACAAACCTTTACGACTTCCACACCATCGGTCAACATGCTGCGGTCACTCAAAGCGGGCAATGTGACCTGCTGATTGGCATCACAGGTAATGTCAAGCGTGATGCCCGTCTGCTGACCAATGAGCAGTTGCAGAGAGTCGATCTTGATGTCAACAGTACCCTGAGCAGAGATGGTCGTAAAGCCCATCATCCAAAGCAGGAGTAGAAGAATATTCTTTTTGTTCATCAGTTGTCAAAATAATAATTATCAGCAAATTATTTTCAGGCAACGCCTATCAGCTTCGCTGTGCGAAAAGGCTCATCAAGGCTGCCACATAATCCTGATCAGTACGAACACTTACGGAGTCCACATTGCTGCGAGTGAAGGTGTCACGCAGAATCTCCTGACGCTCCTTCCACCACTTAGCCTGTGCATTACGTACCTGTTTGCTGCTAGTATCGAGATAGCGCTCGAATCCCGTCTCTGCATCACGCACCTTTATCAAACCGATATTGGGCAGTTCCGCAATACGGCGGTCATAAACCTGAATGGCTACCACGTCATGCTTGCGATTGGCTACAGTGAGAGGAGTGCGGAAATCCTTGCTGTCCATGAAGTCACTCAGCACAAAGGCTGTACAACGGCGCTTGATAACACGAGTGAGATACTCCACTGCCTGACCAACATTAGTACGCTGACTCTCGGGTTGAAAATCCAGCAATTCACGGATAATGAATAGGATATGCTTGCGTCCCTTCTTGGGAGGAATGAACTTCTCGATTCTGTCGCTGAAGAAGATGACGCCAATCTTATCATTATTCTGAATGGCACTGAAGGCAAGCGTAGCGGCAATCTCAGTGAGCATGTCGCGCTTCATCTGCACCTGTGTACCAAAGTTCAAGCTACCACTCACATCCACCAACAGCATCACGGTAAGTTCTCGCTCCTCCTCAAACACCTTGACGTAGGGCTTGTTGAAGCGGGCTGTCACGTTCCACTCGATGTCGCGAATGTCATCGCCATACTGATACTCTCGCACCTCGCTGAAAGCCATACCACGCCCCTTGAAGGCAGAATGGTACTCACCAGCAAAGATGTTGTTGGAGAGGCCACGAGTCTTGATCTCAATCTGGCGAACGCGCTTTAAAATCTCAGAAGTTTCCATAGAAACTCAATCTATGCCTTAGGGCACCTCTACCTTGTTGATAACAGCACTAATGATATCCTCGCTTGAGATGTTGTTGGCCTCTGCCTCATAGCTCAGGCCAATGCGGTGACGCAGCACATCGTAAGCCACGGCACGCACATCCTCAGGAATAACATAGCCACGACGCTTGATGAAAGCGTATGCACGAGCAGCGAGTGCCAGGTTGATACTTGCACGAGGTGAACCACCGAACTCAATGTAGCTCTTCAGGTCGTTGAGACCATACTTCTCGGGGTAACGAGTAGCAAAAACGATGTCGGCAATGTACTGCTCAATCTTCTCATCGAGATATACCTGACGAACTACCTCACGAGCATCGAGGATATCCTGAGTGTTGAGAATAGGACGGATTTCCTTCTTAATC
The DNA here is from genome assembly GCA_045629085.1 of Bacteroidaceae bacterium. Lineage (GTDB taxonomy): Bacteria > Bacteroidota > Bacteroidia > Bacteroidales > Bacteroidaceae > Physcousia. The sequence continues at coordinate 22,021 of JAZQQO010000076.1, read as the reverse complement.
TCACCAGAGATGTTGCTGCGAATGATCTTCTTCTCATCCTCCAACTTGGGATAGTCGATGATAACCTTCAGCATGAAACGGTCAACCTGTGCCTCAGGAAGAGGATAGGTACCTTCCTGCTCAATGGGGTTTTGAGTAGCCAACACGAGGAAAGGCTTGCTCAACTGATAGGTGCTCTTACCGATGGTGACTTGACGCTCCTGCATAGCCTCCAACAAAGCACTCTGTACCTTAGCAGGAGCACGGTTGATCTCATCTGCCAAAACGAAGTTAGCGAAAACGGGACCTTGCTCTACAACAAACTTCTCATCCTTCTGACTGTAAATCATAGTACCGATGACATCGGCAGGAAGAAGGTCGGGAGTAAACTGAATACGACTGAACTTAGCATCAACCAGCTTTGAGAGTGTACTGATGGCAAGTGTCTTTGCCAAACCAGGAACACCTTCCAACAACACATGACCATCGCTCAAAAGACCAATGAGCAACGACTCCACCAGGTGTTTCTGACCCACAATAACCTGATTCATTCCTGTTACCAGATTTGTCACAAAGGCGCTCTGCCTCTCAATCCGTTCATTGAGTTCACGGATATCAATTGATTCTGCCATAATAGTATATATGTTTAGATTTTAATTTTTCGTTTTCAAAACACTGCAAAGTTACAATTTTTCCCCCTATTTACCAAGCATCATGGTGTTTTTGACATCCCTTTTAAGTAAACTTAAAAGAGTTTTAAAAGAAATTAAGTTTTCCTAGAATTTTCTAAACACAAATTAAGTAATTCTTATGCAATGATGCTGCATCATTTCTGAAGAGACGCAGCATGATTTTAAAAGAGACGCAGCATGATTTTAAAAAAGACGCTGCGTCTTTTTGAAAAACACGCAGCGTCTCTATATAGGGGCATGTGGGGAAAGGAGAGGCTATTTCTTCTTCAACTCAGGCACTTTCAACACCTGCCCCACCTCAACAATATCGGGATTTGAGATGTTATTTAATTTAATAATGTATACGTTCAGTTTAGGATCACCCAAATACTGACGGGCAACCTTGCTCACACTCTCACCAGCTTTAAGCGTATGACTGCATTTCACACCAACAATCTCGTACACTCCACCTTTCACCTGAGGATAGGAAACCGCAGGATTTGTCTTCTCTGGCTGTGCAGTAGGTTTTGGTTGGGTTGCAGGTTTCGGATCATTCTGAACCTTTGTAGGCTCGGGCTTCTTTTCTGCCACAGGCTTACTTGTACCAGGAATTTGAGGAGAATTATCCACCTTGGGCGACTCATCAATCAACTCCTCTTCCTCGTCATAATCAACAACATCGATTGAACTTGCATCGTCCTCATTAGCATAACGATAGGGATCATCGAGTTTGGGTTCATCAGTTTCCTCTTGAGCAATAGGATCGGTTGTTTGAGGAGCGGGAGTTGCTATTTCGGGTGCCTTGGGGGCAAACTTGCAACCGCTATCCAAGATATGATTAGAACCGGCCAAATACGAAATGAACATTAAAACTAAAACTCCAACAATTTTAGCGATAGTAGTCCATACACTACCACTTTCATTTGAGGAATCAACGTCTTCCTGTACACTACGTCCAGAACTATGAGAAACCACATAACGAGGCTTCTTCATCTCACGATTACGACGAGACAACTTTTCTGGCTTTGCCACCTCAACGGGTTCTTCAACTATAGGTTCCTCTGCGATAGGTTCTTCATCTACAACGGGTTCCTCTGCGATAGGCTCTTCATCTACAACAGGTTCCTCTGCGACAGGTTGTTCATCTACAGCAGGTTCCTCTGCGATAGGCTCTTCATCTACAATGGGTTCCTCTGCGACAGGCTCTTCTTCAACAGAAGGTTCCTCTGCGATAGGCTCTTCTTCCACAACAGGTTCCTCTGCGATAGGCTCTTCATCGACAACGGGCTCCTCAGCGATAGGTTCTTCATCTACAGCAGGTTCCTCTGCCATTGCAGAGGCTTCTGTGATAGGCTCTTCCTCCATTGCAGGTTCTTCTGCGATAGGCTCTTCCTCCATTGCAGGTTCCTCTTCCATTGCAGGTTTTTCTGTAGGCATCTCTTCTACCTCAGAAGAACCGAAAGAAGCCAAAGGTTCGGGAAGGCGAATAGTCTTATCAGGTTCAGTGAGTTCACTTTCTGATGCCTCCAAGCGAAGAGTAGGAACTGTAGTCTCTTGCGTTGGAATAGGCAATGAAGTGGCACTTTCATCCTCATCAAGAATATCAGCAGTCTTCAAAGTAATATCCTCTGGATTGGTCTCTTCAATCTCCTCTTCCACTGGCTGTTCTATAACCTCCTCTTCCGCTGGCTGTTCTGTGATTTGCTCTTGAAGTACTTCTTCTTGAACAGTTTCCTCAACCTCTTCTGTATGAATGGTTACGTCTATCTCTTCTGCAGATATGGTTTCAACTATTTCTTCAGGGCGAATGGTGACATCTTCAGGGCGAATAGTGATATCCTCTGTACGAATGGTGATATCTTCATCCTGCTCATTGCTGTTCTCAAGTGAAGCATCGTCTACATACTCCATAGCCTTAAGATCAACACCCTCATTGAGGATAATGGTGTCAAAGTCGGCAAAAGGACGATTGACATAGTCACGGATGGCAGCATCAGGAGTAAAGGTAATCTTCGAATGTCCCTTAATATGAATACGTTCGCCAGTATTTACATTGACACTGTCACGACCACTTACCTCGACTACCTTGAATGTACCGAGGCCCTTTACCTTGACAATCTTTTCCTCCTGCAGATACTGCTCAATAACAGCGAAAAAGTTACGGACAAAATTCTCGCTATCCTTTTTGGCCAATCCACTGCGCTTGCTTACACCATTGGAGAGGTCCTGCAATAACACTTTATTATCCATAACCTTTACTTCAATTTATCCTTAATTGTGGCACTTGGCTTGAACTTGATCTCCATCTTGGGAGGAACCAACATACGCTGACGTGTAGAAGGATTTGTCACTACATGCTCCACCTTCTTCTTCACATCAAACACGCCAAATCCCTGTACATTAATTTGGTTGTCATTGCCCAACTGCTGCGCTATCTCTGAAACCAACGCTGTCATCAGCGTGGAAGTCTCCTTCAGGTTTCGATCTGTTCTGCGTGACAGTTCTGCTGTAAATTCCTTATTGTTCATATCAAGCCTATGCTTATAATCATCTATTTAAATAGTTCTACTCGTTAGCAGACGACTTCACCATATAAGTCGAAGTCATCAGCACTTAGGATTTTCACGTCGTAGAACTCTCCTATTATTAAACTCTCTGTCTTTATCAACACCTCAGGATCCACTTCAGGAGAATCAAACTCCGTACGTCCGATGTAATATTCTCCTTCTACCCTATCAATGATGACACGCATGGTTTGTCCCACCTTCTGCTCCTGTACCTCAGCAGAAATACGCTGTTGCACACGCATCAACTTACTCAGTCGTGCCTGTTTTGTTTCATCATCAATGTCATCGGTATAGTTATCGCCAGCGTAGGTTCCATCCTCTTCACTATAGGCAAATGCACCCATACGATCAAAACGTGCCCACTTAACAAACTCCACAAGTTCCTCGAACTCCTGCTCTGTCTCGCCAGGGAAACCCACCATCAAAGTAGTACGAAGTTCAATACCAGGAAGTTCCTTACGCAGATTCTCTATCAAAGCGCGTGTTTCCTCACCATTGATATGTCTGTGCATACGACTGAGTACACCATCAGAAACATGTTGCAAAGCAATGTCAAGATAGCGGCAAATATTAGGATGTCTACGCATCGCTGCTACCATATCCATGGGGAAATCCGTAGGATAGGCATAGTGAAGACGAATCCATTCCACACCAGGAATAACGGCTATGCGGTCAATCAACTCAGCTATGGCACGACGATGATAGATGTCCAAGCCATAATAGGTAAGTTCCTGAGCAATAACCTGAAACTCTTTTACTCCTTGTGACACCAGCCAACGAACTTCATCCTCAATGTCTTCTATTGGTCGACTCTTATGCTTTCCAGTACTAATGGGAATAGCACAATAGGCACAGTTGCGATCACAACCTTCAGAAATCTTGAGATAAGCATAATGCGAGGGAGTTGTCAACCTACGCTTATTATTCTCCTCGAACTTCTTATCCTTGGTCAATTCCTCTATCAGTTGTGTCCAGTCAAACTTTCCATAGAAATGGTCAACCTCAGGAATCTCTTCTGTAAGTTCTTTGAGATAACGCTCTGAGAGACAACCCATGACGTAGAGTTTCTTCAGTTCTCCTGTCTCCTTGCGCTGTCCCATCTGTAGAATCATGTTCACACTCTCTTCCTTGGCATCACCGATAAAACCGCAAGTGTTCACCACACAGATTTCTCCGCGAGGATCATCGGCATCATGCGTCACATGGTAGCCAACAGCCTCAAGTTGCGCTATCAGTCGCTCGGAATCAACCAGATTCTTCGAACAGCCTAACGTAATGATATCTACAGTCGTTTTCTTCATTCTTCTATATAACAAATTGTTATTTCCCCCTCATTCTTATCCCCTGCATTTTGACCGAAGTCAAAAACGGGGGGTTAGGGGGGGCTACTTACCAAACAGCGAGTCAACAAACTCCTTACGATTGAAAGGCTGCAAATCCTCCATACCTTCACCCAAACCAATGTAGCGTACAGGTATCTTGAACTGATCACTGATACCGATTACCACACCGCCTTTGGCAGTGCCATCCAACTTCGTGATAGCCATACTGCTAACCTGAGTAGCCTGGGTGAACTGCTTTGCCTGCTCGAAGGCGTTCTGTCCAGTACTGCCATCCAACACCAACATCACATCGTGTGGAGCATCGGGCACAACCTTCTGCATAACACGCTTGATCTTTGAAAGTTCATCCATCAAGCCTTTCTTATTGTGCAGACGACCTGCAGTGTCAATCAGCACCACGTCAGCATCATTGGCCACAGCACTGCTCAAGGTGTCGAATGCCACACTCGCAGGGTCACTGCCCATCTGCTGCTTCACGACAGGGACTCCCACGCGTTCACCCCAGATGACAATCTGCTCAACGGCAGCTGCACGGAAAGTATCGGCAGCACCAAGTACCACCTTCTTCCCTGCCTTCTTGAACTGATATGCCAATTTACCGATAGTAGTAGTCTTGCCTACACCATTCACACCGACAACCATAATAACGTATGGCTTCTTACCCTCGGGAATGTCATAACCCTCGGTGTCATCAGTATTGTTCTCAGTGAGCAGAGAAGAAATCTCATCTCTCAAGATGGCATTCAGCTCATCTGTACCCACATATTTGTCACGAGCCACACGAGCTTCAATTCGCTGTATGATGTTCAGCGTAGTATCAACACCCACATCACTCGTTACAAGCACCTCTTCCAGATTGTCGAGCACATCATCATCAACCTTCGACTTACCAGCTACTGCACGTGCAATCTTCGAGAAGAAACTTTGCTTGGTCTTTTCCAAACCCTTATCAAGGGTTTCCTTTTTGCCCTTACTGAAAAAACTAAATAAACCCATATTTAATGCATTTCCATAATTCGGTTACAAAGATACTACAAGATTTCCAAATAATCGCGATGAATGCACAAAAAAAAGCAATTTTAGGTAAAGAATGACAAAAAAAAGAGGCATCAAAGAAGATGCCTCTTAATATTACGTTACACAAAAGTGTAAATGCTTACTGAAATTAGTTCTTAAAGAAATCCTTTACGGCTTCGTTGGGAACCATCTGCTCGTCGAATGAGTAAGAACCAGTCTGAGGGTTCTTTACCATCTTGATAACCTTGGTGTATGAACGGCCATCTGTCTTGCCAGTCTGCAAGGTAGCCACAGTTTTCTTTGCCATAGTTCTCTACTTATTATTTAATTTCCTTGTGAACGGTCATTCTCTTGAGGATAGGATTGTACTTCTTCAATTCCAGACGCTCAGGAGTATTCTTTCTATTCTTTGTTGTGATGTAGCGTGATGTGCCGGGCAGACCACTCTCCTTCATCTCGGTGCACTCCAGAATTACCTGAATTCTGTTGCCTTTAACCTTCTTTGCCATAGCGTATTTTCTCCTCTAATTAACCGATTACTTTAATATTCTTCCAATCACAATAGCCCTTGGCAACAGCCTGCTTAAGAGCAGCGTCAAGACCCATCTTGTTGATCACACGAAGACCATTAGCTGAAATGCTCAATGTAATCCAACAGTCCTGCTCTACATAATAGAACTTCTTGTTGAACAGGTTAACATCGAAGTGACGCTTGGTGTGTCTTTTAGAGTGGGAAACATTGCAGCCAATCATGGCTTTCTTTCCGGTAATTTGACAAATCTTAGCCATTTCTCTCTTTTTCTTTCTTTAGTTATTCAAATAACTTCCTTCAAACAGCGTGCAAAGGTACTACTTATTTTCCATTCTGCCAAACATTTCCAAGAAAAAAGTTCATTTTTCTACGAAATTACATGGTTACACGGCTATATGCGGGCAATTCCATAGGACAGAATTCCTTATCTTGGTACTTGAAATATCCCGTGATGGCTATCATCGCGGCATTGTCGGTAGTAAAACTGAACTTGGGGATGTACACCTTCCAGCCATAGCGTCTGGCATGATCGTGGAAAGCATTTCTCAATCCCGTATTGGCTGACACGCCACCTGCCACTGCCACATGTTTTATTTTCAAATCCTTGGCAGCCTGACGAAGTTTCTTCATCAAGATGTCAACTACCGTATATTCCAATGAGGCAGCAAGGTCTTCCTTGTGATGTTCGATGAAATCAGGATCCTCTTTCAGCCAGTCACGAAGTGAGTAGAGGAAAGAGGTCTTCAATCCACTGAAACTGTAGTCATACCCCTTTATCTGAGGACGAGAGAACTCAAATGCCTTAGGATTGCCTTGACGTGCTAATCTGTCGATGATAGGACCACCAGGATAACCCATTCCCATCACTTTACTGCACTTGTCAATACACTCTCCAGCTGCATCATCTATCGTCTGTCCGATGACTTCCATTTCCTTGTACGACTTCACCAAAACAATCTGTGAATTGCCACCGCTCACAAGGAGACAAAGGAAGGGGAACGTGGGTTGCCCTTCATCTTCCGCATTTTCCTTGATGAAATGGGCTAAAACGTGTCCTTGCAGATGGTTAACATCTATCATAGGAATGCCTAATGAAGCTGCCAATCCTTTGGCAAAAGACACACCCACATGGAGTGAACCCATCAATCCAGGACCTCTTGTGAAAGCAATGGCAGAGAGTTGTTCTCTCTCAACACCAGCACGTTGTAAGGCTTGATCCACTACAGGGACAATATTCTGCTGATGAGCACGGCTTGCCAATTCGGGTACTACACCACCATAAGCTTCATGTACAGCTTGCGAGGCTGTCACGTTACTCAGTAAGACACCATCTTTTATCACAGCTGCCGATGTGTCATCGCAACTGCTCTCTATACCTAATATATATATAGATTCAGACATAATCAATGCGTAATAATCTCTACACCATTCTCTGTCATCAGGTAGGTATGTTCCCATTGTGCACTTGGCAGACCATCTTCTGTCAGGACAATCCACCCCGTCTCATCCTCTTCATCTTCGCAGATATCATAGTCACCCATATTAATCATAGGCTCTATCGTAAAGGTCATACCAGGAACTAACAGCATACCCGTACCAGGTTTACCATAATGCTCCACTTCAGGATCTTCATGGAACTTACAGCCTACCCCATGCCCACAGTACTCTCTTACTACAGTGAAGCCATTCTTATGAGCATGTTTGGCAATAGCACTACCTAAGTCACCCACAAAGACGTAAGGCTGTTCACACACCTTCTCACCAATCTTGAGGCATTCCCATGCCACGTCAACCAGTTTTTGGTTTTCAGGAGATGTCTTGCCAATGACAAACATACGACTTGCGTCAGCATAGAATCCATCGACGATGGTGGTGCAATCCACATTGATGATATCGCCTTCCTCCAGAATCTCCCAATCATTAGGAATACCGTGGCAAACCACATCATTCACACTCGTACAGCAGCTGTTGGGAAATCCCTCGTAGTTCAAGGGAGCTGGAATTCCACCATGCTGAGTGGTGAACTCATACACCATCTTGTCTATCTCCAATGTGCTCATACCCTCACGAATATGTTCTGCCACATAGTCCAATACAGCAGTGTTAAGCACACCAGCCTTACGTATGCCCTCAATTTGAGATGCTGTCCTTATCATACGAGGACGAGGCACAAGTTTTCCTTGTGCCTGCGCCTCCAGAATTTTCAAATCCATCTCAGTGGGTGTCATGCCAGCAGGCACTACCCACCGTGGTTTTTGCTTCTTTTTCTTGTTATTCTTATTAACCATTTATTTCTCTTTTCTCACGAGTGGCCTGAACCACATTGATGACATAGTCACCCAGTTTTTCACACTCTGAAATCAAGTCAATATAGAAGACACCAATCTGGTAGTCATACACCTTGTTGTTGATATCCACCATGTTCTGGTTCTTCAGTTGAGTACGGTAGTTGTTGATCTCGTGCTCAATGTTGTAGCTGATATTGAAGTCCACATACTGATGCTCTGCACGCGAGATGACCTTATTCATCTGCTCCAGGGCATTGCTTGTAAGGCTCATCATGTTGTGGATGTGGTCATACTGGCTTTCAGTGAAATCCTCGTTGGCATAGTTACGACGACGATTCATGGTACGACCAATATTGAAACAGCTGTCACCAATACTCTCCAACTCACTCACCTCACGGAGCATTCGCTGGATGGCACCCTTTGACTCAGCACTCAATCTACCCTCACTTACCTTGTTCAGATAGTTGGCTATCTCGATTTCCATCTTGTCGGTGATGCTCTCATACTTCTCGATGCGCGAGAAGAGTTTAGTGAAGTCCTCATCCTTCTCAGTATGAAGCAATTCACGTACCAGCTCAAACATCTTCTGACAACGCTCTCCGAACAGCACAATTTCCTTTCTTGCTTCGAGAATGCTCAACTCAGAAGTACTCATCAAACCGCCAGTGATGAAACGCAGACGTCCTTCCTCTTCCTCACCAGTCTTCTTGTCTTTGATGATCATCTGTACCACCTTCTCCATAGGCTTAACAAACCAGATAAGGATCAATACGTTGGCCACATTGAACATCGTATGGAAAGCTGCCAACACTACGGTAAGCATACTCTTGTCAACACTCTCGCTGTAGGGATCCACACCAACCAGACCACAAATGCCATCCACAAAATAAGTAAAAATGCAGAGCACCCAAACCACACCGAAGAGGTTGAATATCAAGTGAGCCATAGCAGCTCGGCGAGCCTGTGTGGTAGCAGAAAGTGCCACTACATTTGAGGTAATGGTGGTACCGATGTTTTCACCCATTACCAATGCGATACCCATGTGGATGTCAAGAACGCCAGTAGAGCAAAGCGTCATGGTAATAGCCATGATGGCTGCAGATGACTGCACACAGCATGTCAGCAAACCACCTACAAGCAGATACAACAGATAACTGCCGTACCCCCATTGACTGGTTGATGCAAAGAACTCCTTAACAGCAGGCACAGTGTCAAGCTGCATCTCAGCGGCATTGATCTTCAAGGTAGTCAAACCCAAAAGCATGAGTGCAAGACCCATGATGAACTCACCGAGGTTGATATTCTTCTTGCTGTAGATGAGCACAATAGAGATGAATATTGCCGTATAGACAACAAGGCGCATATCGAAACTTCCACCCAGTACCATGATCCACGCTGTGAATGTGGTACCGATGTTGGCACCCATGATGACTGAGATAGCCTGAGCCAAGGAAAGCAAACCAGCTGAAACAAAGCTTACCGTCATGACGGTGGTAGCCGTAGAAGACTGAATTGCTGCAGTAATAAACGAACCAGTGAGCAAGCCCGTAAAGCGGTTTGTGGTCATTGTACCCAACACGTTACGCAACTTGGCACCAGCCATCTTCTGAACACCTTCACTCATGACCTTCATACCATACATCAGCATGGCTACAGAACCGATGAGCGTCAAAATATGCAATGCATCAATCATAGGAAAACGAGATTAAGGGAAATAATAAACTGATATAGAGGATTAGAAATGAACAGATTACCAAGTATTTACTTACTTGAAGCTCACATTCATTACCTGCAGATACTGCTGTGACTTCTCGTCATAGTTGAAGTAGATGCTTGCAGTATAGGCACACTGAGTGTCAGTAGCAGTCAGCTCAACGTAAGCATTTGCCAGATCGTAGGTCTTACCACCATAGACGAGTTGTCCCTCAGTAACAGTACTATTGTCGCTCAAGCCAAACACATTCTTCTCGTTAGCTACGAGGTTGGTAAGGCTAACCTGAGTCATCTGAGCATTACCAGCATTAATAGCGGGGAAAGTCACACCCAAAGAGGTCTTGCCTATAATAAGAGTAGTAGTAGCATTGGTGGTGACAGGAGAGCCCGCGTTCTGATAACCCTTTGCACTTGCACTGTAGGTCAAGAGCTGGGCAGTATAGGTACCCGTGTACTCCTTCTTGGTACCACTCTGCTTTGAAGCCTTGTTCTGCACCCAGTTAGTAGCCATCTGCGACAAAATACCAGCACCAGCAGCCATAAGCTGAGACTTTGTACTGTTACTGCTGCTGCTTGTAGCAGACTGTGTGAGCAGAGATGTACCTGTGCCAACCAGACTTGAAAGGATACTGGTACCCGCTTCACCGCAACTTGTTGCAAAAAGACCCATGCAGGCAGCAAGAGCCAAAGTCATAATCTTTTTCATAAACTAATCTTGTTTTTAGAATTACTAATATTTGTTTTTATTTTATCTCTAAACACTAATCTCTAAACTCTAAACACAACTTACTCAAACCTTATACTCTTGGCAGGATGTATTCGGCTGACAAGATAGCTTGGCAGAACGAGTACGAGGAATGACACCAGCAAAGTGCCCACGTTGAGCAGAATCAGGAAAACCCAATTGAACTCCACGGGGACTGTATCTACATAGTAGGTGTCTGCATCGAGGTGGATGAAGCCCCATTGCTTCTGTGCCACCACGAGAGCAAAGCCAACGATGTTGCCCCACACTATACCTCTTAATATAATAAAAGAGGAGAAGTAGAGAAAGAGATGACGAAGTCTGGCATTTGATGCGCCAAGAGCCTTCATCGTTCCTATGAATTGTGTTCTTTCGAGAATGATGATGAGCAGACCACTGATCATCGTAAAGGCAGCCACTGCTATCATGAGGCAAAGGATAACCCAGATGTTAGTGTCAAGCAGCGTAAGCCAGGAGAAGATGCCAGGATACAAATCGCGAATGGTGGGAGAAGTGTAGTTAGCACCATAATGGTCTGTCAGATGGTTCACCTTACTTGCCACCATGAGGTCCACATCATTCAGATTGTCAAGATTATCCACCGTAATCTCAGCTCCAGAGAACTGATCATCCTCATAGCCAGAGAGGCGTCGGGCTGTATATAGGTCAGTGAAAATGATGGACCTGTCAAACTCACCCATGTGGGTGCTGTATATGCCTGCCACAGTAAAGCGTCTTGCTCTGACACTACCATCGAAGAAGTAGGCATACACCTTACTGCCAACGGTGAGTTTCAGTTGCTTAGCCAACATCTTGGAGAGTACAATCTGCTGCGAGCTAACTGTATCAGAGAAGGCAGGAACCTCACCCTGAAGCAGATGCTCCCTTAAGAAATCAAGATTATACTCAGCCCCCACCCCCTTCAGCATGACTCCCTGAAAGGCTTCATCAGTCTTCAGCATACCAGCCTGATTGCAGAATCGCTGTATGCTCTTCACTCCATCTATCTCTCTCAGTTCATCCACCAGTTCATCATTCAGAACGATGGGATGTTGTTCAAGGTCAATTTGATAGTTGTAGTTGAGAACCTGTATTTGGCCACCCATTCCCATCACCTTCTGCTGCACTTCACTTTTGAAGCCCAACACCACACAGACGGAAATGATCATGACAGCGACACCCAGCATTACACCTACTGTGGCAATGCGTATAGCAGGTCGGGAGACACGTTTCACATCTCCTCCATGGCTATACAGCCGTCGTGCCATATACCAAGCTAAGTTCATCAGCCCTTCTGAGTATTTCCAGGATATGCTTCGAGTGCCTTACGCAGTACAAACAATGCACGAGTAAGGTCTTCCTTCTTCAGTACGTAAGCCAAACGGACTTGGTCCTTACCAGCTCCAGGAGTAGTATAGAAACCCGCTGCCGGAGCCATCATGACTGTTTCACCCTCATAGTTGAACTCACTCAGACACCATGCACAGAATGCCTCAGCATCATCCACAGGAAGTTTGGCCACAGTATAGAAGGCACCCATAGGAATGGGGCTATAGACTCCTGGAATGCGGTTCAGCCCATCAATCAGGCACTTACGACGCTCCACATATTCGTCGTAAACCTCTCTGCTGTAGTCCTCAGGAGCATCCAATGAAGCCTCTGCTGCTATCTGGCCTATCAATGGGGGTGACAATCGAGCCTGGCAGAACTTCATCACAGCCTTTCTCACCTCCTTGTTCTTGGTGATAAGGGCACCAATACGTATGCCACACTCTGAGTAACGCTTTGATACAGAATCAATCAGCACTACGTTGTTCTCAATGCCCTCCAAGTGGCAGGCTGAGATGTAGGGAGAACCAGTGTAGATGAACTCACGATACACCTCATCAGAGAAGAGGTACAAGTCATACTTCTTCACCAAGTCGCGTATCTGGTTCATCTCCCTACGGGTATACAAGTAGCCAGTGGGGTTATTGGGGTTGCAGATGAGGATAGCCCTTGTGCGCTCATTTATCAGTTCCTCAAACTTCTCCACCTTGGGCAATGAGAAGCCTTCCTCAATCGTTGTGGCAATGGTTCTAATCACAGCACCAGCTGAAATGGCAAAAGCCATATAGTTGGCGTATGCTGGTTCTGGAACGATAATCTCATCACCAGGATTCAGACAAGCCAGGAAACTGAACAACACAGCCTCACTACCACCACTTGTGATGATGATGTCGTCGGCATCGAGGTTGATGTTGTACTTTGCATAGTAGCCCACCAACTTCTTGCGGTAACTCAAGTAGCCCTGTGAGGGACTGTACTCCAATATCTTGCGATCCACATTACGGATAGCATCCAATGCTGCTTGGGGAGTGGGAAGGTCAGGCTGACCAATATTGAGATGGTACACATGAATGCCACGCTCCTTAGCAGCAAAAGCCAAGGGAGCAAGCTTACGGATAGGTGACTCTGGCATCTCGTGACCACGGACTGAAATCTTAGGCATTTCTCTTAATGTTTAAAATTAACGTGCAAAATTAATCATAACTGCTAAAAGATGCAAAAAAAAACGGAGGAAATACACATTACAAATATAAAATGCGTTAAAACTTTGGTATTTCAATCAATAAATCGTAATTTTGCATTACTAAAACCCGATTATATGAAACTCGCAAACTTAGCCAAACGTAATTATAAAGAGCCTGGTCGTATTGCCTACAATGCAGCCATGTACATAGCTGTAGAGGAGCATCAAGGGAAAGAGATGCTTGTATGCCGACCTCATCCTGACTTCCTCGACAACGAAGCCTTTATGGCTATCTTCTGTCAGCAGGACAAGGTGACTGAGTCCTATACCCACCCTCGCATTCTCCGCTATCTTGAATACAGCAGCGATGAGAGGGGAGCGTTCTGGTATATGACACCTGGCAAGTACTCCTCCTTAGCGCAACTCATGGTTGACAAGAATCAGATTCGCCTTAATGAGAAATGGGTGGATGACAGCATCACCGAGTTGCTCGAAGCTGTAGAATATGCCAACAGTCAAGGCCACTACCTCCTTGAGCTCACCCCCCATAGCGTCATGGCCACAAAGGATGCCTACAACCACATCATGCTGATGCCTCCTTTGTCAGAATTTCTTCCACTCAAGAATCTCATCTATTCCACCTCTGATGAGCGAATTGCTCCCGAACTTTTCAACATAGAGGAACCTGACCAACATGCTGACATCTATGGTGTGGGACGCATCATTGAGTTCCTCCACCCCTACCCCTCACTGCCCTACAAATACAATGCTGTTGTCAAGAGTGCAGTATTCGAGCGAGTGGATAAGCGCCCCAAGAATGCTACTGCCATGCTGAACACTATCAGTAAGCGTAGAACAGGTGGTAACATCACCAATGTCATCATCTCCGTAGCAGTAGTTCTTGGCCTTGCTGCCCTACTCATCTTCTTCCCATGGGGTGATGACAACCATCGCGACATCAAGCAGTTGAATGGTCCTGACACAACACTCTTCGATGATGGAGTACTGATGGGTTCCACCTCTCTTGATCCTCTGGTCAACACCAGCATTGAGTCTGCCTCAGAGGCAGAGAAAGCCCGTATGCTTGATGACTACATTCATGACTCCACCTACATGTCAATGGACACTGCCGTAAGCCTTTCACCAGAGATGAAAGAGTATCAGCGTCAGATGATGATTATGGCTTCAGAGAAGTTCCGTGCTCAGTTTAAGCAGCAGGCTCGCCCCATCCTTCAGAAGGTATACACTGAGGAAAACATGTCAAGTCAAGAAAAATTCATGGAAGCAAGTCGTGAAGCCAATCTCCATCTCCTTGAGATTCAGGAAGCCCTCACCTCCCAATATCAGATTGATCCCACCACAGCCACACGCATTGCTGGTGAAGTCTACGATGAGGTGGTGGATGCAGTTAAGTAAAACGCAGAGGAGGATACAACACAAGGTTATAGAAAATGAATAAATAACAAACAATAAACCAAGCATGAAAAAGACTTTACGGATCATTTCACTTTGTATGCTGTTCGGCATAGTGGCAGCAGGTATCACAAGCTGCAAAAGTAAGGAGAAGGCACAGTTGGAGAAGCCTTTCGTCACCGTCAAGGATGGCAAGTTCTACCGTGGGGACTCCGTATATAAATATGTAGGAACGAACTTTTGGTATGGAGCCATTCTAGCCAGTGAGGGACAAGGCGGCAATCGCGAGCGCCTCGCCAAGGAACTGGATCTGATGCAGGAATGTGGCATCAGCAACGTGCGTGTGCTGGTGGGTGCAGAGGGACCCGATACCCTGGCCGACCACATCGTGCCTGTGCTGCAACGCCAGCCGGGCGAGTACAACGACACGTTGCTCGTAGGTCTTGACTACCTCATCGCCGAACTGGAGAAACGCGACATGACAGCCGTGCTTTTCCTCAACAACGCATGGCAATGGAGCGGTGGTTTTGGCGCCTACCTTGAATGGGCAGGCGAGGGACCCGTGCCTTCTACTTCAGATTGGAATGCCTATCAGGATTACCACAAACGCTTTGTAACCAACGAGAAAGCCATTGCCCTAAGCGATGCGCACATACGCCACATCGTGGAACGCACCAACACCGTCACGGGTAAGCCTTACACCGAGTCACCCGCCATCATGGCATGGGAGTTAGCCAATGAGCCTCGCCCCTTCTCACGCGACAGCGCTAACCTTGAGGCTTTCGCCTGTTGGGTGGAACACCAGGCCAAACTTATCAAGTCACTCGACACTAAACACCTGGTTACGACAGGAAGCGAAGGTCTGTTTGGCTGCGAAAGCAATATGGATCTCTTCCATCGCATTCACAGTTACGCAGAGATCGACTACGTCTGCATTCACATCTGGCCTCACAACTGGACATGGCTGGGTCCCAATATCGGTACCACAGAGCAAGCCATTGCCAACAATGGCATTGACGCCCCCATTCGTATGCTTGACAATGCCCTTAACAACACATTGTCTTATATAACGGAGAACTATGAGGCCATAAAGGATCTTGGCAAACCCATGGTATTGGAGGAGTTTGGCTATCCACGCGACAATTATGCCATCGCCATCGGTTCACCTACTACGGCTCGCGATGCCTACTATCAGTTCGTCCTCGAACAAGTCAGCGGTTCTGGCATGTTGGCAGGTTGCAACTTCTGGGCATGGGGCGGCTACGCCAAACCTGCACATGCCTCATGGCAGCGATGGGATGACCACCTGGGCGACCCGGCCATGGAGGAACAAGGACTCAATGCCGTCTTTTCATCCGACTCTACCATTCAGGTTATCAAGTCTATAGCTGCTTCCTTGTAACAACACGGCCATCGGCATAGATTGTACGAACAAGCGTGATGCCCTGTCGTGACGGGGCAGAGAGACGCTTGCCATCCAGCGTGTAGTACATTACAGACACGACCTTGTCTGCCAGTGCTACGGATGGCACGGGCGTTGCCTCATTGATGGTCAACGTGTAAGGTTCCGACATACTGCCATGTAAGGCAAGACTGGTAAAGGACAGTGACTGGTCTGCATCATACTCGTCCATATCATTTGTCAGCACTCGGAAGGAGATGTTCTCTCCACCCTCCCCATATACCGTCAGGAAGCATACGCCACCTTCTATGGCAGCCACGCCGCGACACTCTTCACCACAAAATGCTCCTACGATGACGCCTTCCGTACTCTCGAGAACGTCTGCAGCATCAAGTCTTACCACAAGCGTCATCACCTCTGGATAAGCATGCATGTCAGGCCTCCAAGGCCCATCGGGAACATCTGCCACGGGAGCAACGAACTTACGACGAGACGTACGACGCGTCAGTACATTCCACAAGAAACTCTGTGACTTATTGGCTTTGAACATATAAGCAGCACCCGGCGTGAAGGACTGTAGGCTACCATGCCATTCACCCTCTTCAAACACGGCAAAACCTTCCTGGCCAACCACCTCGTCACCATCACCTGCCTTATAGTTTGCCAGAGCCAACGTCAAGTTCGTGCTGGCGGCTAAGGGAGCACCTATCCAGTTCCATCCGGTTACCAGATTCTGCGAGCGTTCATCCACGGGATAGGCATCACCTTGCAATTCAACCTCATGATCAACAATAGCTTGCAACTTATATCCAAGTGCTGGCATTAGGTAACGCAACGAACCATTCCATCCTGTTACGGGATCCGTACGGTTCTCTTCTCGCTGACTGCGGATAAGGCTGGCATTGCGTTCGAAAACACCTACGGGAACAGCCTCCGAAAGGTTATGCGACATCCAGTTCCATCCCTTGCTCAATGCCATGAGTAAGGTGCTACTCTTCATATCCTCGCCGACATCAAAGACATCGTAGTCGAAGGTGCAGAGGTAATTGGGAAGATCAATGGTAGGACGCGTCATGCAATAGCTTGCATTGCCACCGTCAGGATAGCGTCCATAGGTCGTAGAGCTATCATGCTCACGATATTGCAGGGTATTGCTCCACGAACCGTCGGCAGCAGAAATGGTAACCTGACTACCATCGGAGTTGTTTAGTTTGAAGGGCACATGCAATTGGTTGATCGCTTCGCGACCATCAGCCCACACGACAAGAGTACCATGAGCAGGGACAATGGTGTTGACACCCTCAGTAGCGGGAACACAATACTTTTGCCAGTTTGAAGCCTTGTCACTCAAGTACATACCAGCCACATCAATGTCCTCGTCTGTCTGGTTGTACAGTTCAAACCAATCGTCCTTCTTGAAGTGATCGCTGACATAAATCTCATTCTTTGCACTCACCTCATTCACCAAGATGGGAGTAGAGGCTATCTCTGCTTTCTTTTCAAAGATGGCTTCCACCTGAGTGAAATCAGGATTACTGTTAACTACAAGTTTAGGAGAAGTAGAAGTGTTTGACGAATTGCTCTTCACGATTTGCAAAGACGCATTCCAATGGATGTCGCTCGACTCAAGAATATTATTATGCACCTCAACGGCAAGGGTGTTACGCCCCGTATGGAAGAGTGACTTGTCAAGCGTCACACTCACCTTGTCGGGATCGCCAGAGGTGTAGGTGGTGGCCATCGTGTTATGGTCGACAACGCCTTCAGGCATCAGGTAGCGATGCGCTTCTACCCCATTTACATAGATGACAAATCCATCGTCGACAGTGCAATCGAGTTCCAAGTACAGCATATCGTCCATCTGCTTGGCATCCAAAATGACATCCTTACGGAAATAGTATGCCGACAGATAAGACTGCGTAACCGTAACGCAATCATTACGTTTTGTACTATAGCCTATAGGAGTCTTACCTTGTTTCCAGTTTGAGGCGGCGTAGTCGGTCTGCTTCCAATCACCCGCAGGCGCTCCACCATCGTAGTACGACCATTGACTGCCGGCATTGAAGAATGTGCTCTTCAGTACATCCCCACCTAAGCGCCATCCTATGAAACGATAGCCTTGAGGAGCCGTAGCCACCAGTTCGAAAGGCGTGTACAATCGTCCTTCAAAGCGGCCAGTCGGTACTGGCACACCATTGAGCATGATGCTGGCATCTGGCACATTCGACGAGAAGGCAAAATTGGTGTGCGAACCAAGATTGAAGTAGTTATGCATACACTGCATACGTTCGCCTCGCGTATTAATAATATTGTATATGCGATTGGCTGACTCATTGGGCGAAAGACCCTCGTTTGCCAGTGCAGGGGCAATCATCGTCTTCACGCGTTCCACCATCTTGTCAACACGTTCACGGGCAAACACGCTTCCGTCCACAAGACAGTAGGCATCGACAAACTGACGCAGGAAATGCTCGTTGCGACACAGATTATTGAAGAACGAAAGCACGATATTGCGGTTGTTACGCAAGTCGTTCCACATGCCCACGTATGAATTATCCACCGCCGACTCCACGTCGTACATCACGAAGTGGAAACGTCCATCATTGCGCGAGCGGAACACCTTCGTGTTGTTGTTGGCCGTAAGCCAGTCCCAACTGCCTAAGTAGCACTCTGCGGCCATATAGTTGGCACATTCGTCAATGTCAAGCATCTCCTTGATCTGCTCATACACACCAGGCTCATTGACGCGAGTCGTGAGTTCATGCAGTTTTTCAAAAGCCACCATGTCACCTGAGAGAGGTGTCAGTCCACTGCCTGACACGAGTTCCATCACATCAACCTCATCGGTGTCGTATCCGTAGTTTGACGAGGCAAAGTACTTATTGCTGGCTTCACGTAAGTTCATCATAGCGTAGAACTTACCGCCATTGAAAAGCACCTGCACCGGTTGCCATGCCTGTCCGTCAAGATACATCCCCGACGATTGGAAGAGTTCCTGAATGATGGCATCCTGACAGCGTCCGCTGCCTGTGTCGTTACCTCCATTGCGCACCAGCAACATCTTGTATTTGTTGTACGGCTTTCCTTCAAAGAACGAATAGTCAAAGGAGTTCTTCAGTTCATACTGCTTTGCTGCCTTGAGTTTGAACGAGCGCTGCGGGTAGATATGTCTGTTCCATCCACCGGCCACATGGAAGGAGGCCTCCTGATTAATGGCTGTAGTGCCGTCAGGCAACAGATACTCGAAGTTTACGGGACGTTCCCAGTCCATATTGATGTTAGACTTCCCTACTCCACGCCCCGGCACGCCATTCACACCATTCACATAGACACCAAGCGAATCGCCAAAGAGATTGGCATCATCCGTGGTCACAGAGATGATGGGCAGATTATAGGTACGGTCGCGATAGATGAAACTGCGTGTAACCACCTCACTGGGGAGTTTGCCATCCTGGAAGAGACAGAAGCGATAGATTGTGGTCTTTGCATCCACGGAGAAACGTCGTGTAGTACTCGTCTTACCATTGGTCAACGTAGGAGTAGAGCAATCTGTGGTATAGCGAAGCGTCGCTCCCCTGGGCACATCCACCGTGAAGGAGAAGGGACTGTCGAACACGCAACCATCCTTGCTAACCTGCGGAGCAGCAAGACGTTCCGAAGCAAATTCAACACCCGCGTTAGAGGCTTGCGGCGTAGGATGCGACGTCATGCCCCATTCATCACCATCAACACTGCGTCGGGCATACGAGCAACGAGCCACGGCAGGAGGATAACTCTGCGAGGCAATGAGTTCACCCTTAGCATCATAGAAGTAGATGGTACCTCCTTCAACGTCCAGTTTGAAGTCAACCTGCTTGTAGGCTTCCGGTCCATATTCGCCCTCTGCAGCATTATGGTCAAACCAGATGTTGCAGTACCCATGAGCAGGAATATCGCCATAGAAGTCAGGCAGTAAAAACTTTCGGGGATTCTCTGGATCGTCTGTCACATAGACGCCATCCAACTCCACGTATGTGTTGGCAGGGTTATAGAGTTCCACCCAACCTCCGTAGTTGAAAGAAGGATCAACGAACTGATCCACGTTGGCAGCCTGTATTTCATTGATAATAATGCCATGCAGCAATGGAGATGCATCAAACGAAATGTTTGGGTTAATGGCCAATACGACATCGTGCGACGGTAGCAATACGGGGTGACGATCCTCACCCAAGTTCTGACGCCACGCCACATCTTGACTCGTACTTTGCTTATTGAGTCTCAACGTCAGTTCGCCAGTTGCCAACTGACTTGCATCAACCTTGGTAGTCAAATCCTGACGCCCCTTGCCCAACGTCTCATAGCAGTCCTTGCAACGTCCAGCACTGCTGTAGCGGTAGAAAGTCTTGTCGCCTTCCGTGCCACTCACCGTGGCCGAGGAGTAACAGTTCTCCAACTGAGGATCAACGCTGAGCCAACCACTGATGGCACCCGACTCCAAACCACCTTTCACCAGACCCGACACGTAGGAATTATCGATGTGGCATCGCATGTTGCCCGAGAAGACACATCCCACCAGTCCACCGGCATTCTGATTAGCAGCCATCACAACGCCCTCATTTCCAACATGCGACAGCGTCACACTACCATCACCTACGACAGCGCCTACCAATCCCACGAAAGCCAAGCCATTGATGCGGCATGTCTTGCTAAGCGTAACATTACGCAAAGTAAAACCATCACCTACGCAGTTGAAGAGCCCCACTCTGTCCATGCCACGATTGATATTCAGATTACTGATGACATGGCCCTGTCCGTCAAACACTCCTCGGTATGGACGAGGCTCACTGCCCATATCTGCCAGCATGATGCCCGCCATGTCAATGTCAGCACACAGCCTTGCCTTTGCCCTATCCTCGCCATTGTTAACAACTATGGCAAAGTCACGCAGGTCAGTACCGCTATATATCTCGTACCATCCGTCCTTTTGGACAAGTCGATGCAGTTTGTTTTCACTTACTGCCCACACATTTCCAACCGCTGCTGCCATTATAAAGCACAGGCATGTCAGTACTTTCCAATAAGATTTTTTCATAATATCTTTCGTAGTCATTGCATATTTCCGCAAAATTTGTTTCGCTTGTTGCAAAGCAAATCAACGCTACAAAGCCTCTATCTCATCCTCAGTAAGGCCTGTGGCTTCTGCTATCTGAGTCACTGAAAGGACTCCCATTGCCTTCAACGAACGAGCAGTAGATATTTGACTCTTTCTTTCACCTTCGGCAAGACCCTCGGCTTTTCCTTTCTGCATGCCTTCGGCCAAACCCTCTGCCAAACCCTCGGCATGTCCTTCTGCTTTTCCCTTCTTCTCTGCTGTGGTGATTACACTGTACCAGTCACGGAAGTTCTTCAGACTCTCCTCATAGTCCATGCGTTCCTGTGGAGTGTACTTCGCTATCTCTGCCAGTTCGAAGAGGCGGTTGAAGATGGCTTCCTTTAACTCAGCCGGACGCTCGTCAAGCTCACCCAGGTGCTTGATGGCATACAGCCACTTGTCATAGAGGGTGTTGATCTGGGGAAGCGAATTCACATAGCGTGTCTGGGATTCCGTGAGTGGCATAAGCGTACAGTTTTTACATTACGGTGCAAAGATAGATATTTTTCACTAACCGCACAAACTTTCCTTTGGAAAAGTGCACCATAAGGGTAATAGTGGTTGTATTCCTCGATGTTACCGTTGGCATCCGTCACGACACGGTTGCTGCCAAGATGATCCTTGATGTAGAAGTGATATTGTGACGTGCCATTGTTGAAGGTGATGAAGCCACCCTCCACCAGTACACGCTGCAGGATGCCGTCCTCG
>JAZQQO010000075.1:0-29334 GCA_045629085.1 Bacteroidaceae bacterium | reverse complement strand
AGTGTAGCGGTCAACCTTCTTGGCTATACCCAGCAAGCGCAATTTTGCTCTTGGGGTAAGCGGACAGTTCTCTGCATACTGACGGATGCGATTCTGCAAAAGGTTCTCCTTGTTCTTGCTTACACGCTTGTTGATGTCTGGATGGTGATACTCTTCAATGAGAGTCTTCAACCATTCGCCATCTGCACCTCGGCAGTATTTCTCTGAGATAAGCGTTTTCAGTTCGCTTATCTTCTTCTCGAAGTCAACCTTGGCAGATTCGCTTACGAGTGATACGCGTGATTTGTAGCCTTGCTTCTTTGCATTCCAATGGTTAGGATTGATGGAGAGTTCGCTTGCTACCTTGATGTCTGTCTTGCCATCACGCACACGGAAGTATATATGTACGGTCTCATTGGGAATGCCCTTGACCGTAGCCTGTCTGATAAATGCTGTTACCTTCATTGTGTTGTTGCTTTTATGTTAGTTGATGAGGTTTACCAATTCTATCTTGATGTCTTCGTCTATCTCTCTGTATCGTGTGAAGGAGCGACTGCCCTTTGTGTGTCCAGTCATGGAACAGATGAGTTCAGGGTCTTTGACCTTCTTGTAGAGGTTGCCGATGAAGGTGCGTCTTGCCATGTGACTTGATGCAATCTCATTTATCGGCTTCTGCTCGTCTGCTCCTGTAACAGGATTTCTGACAGTCACCATTCTTGTTATACCACAGATGGTGAATAGTCTCTTTATCTCCTTGTTCAACGCAGCGGTATTGGTGGTTACTGCGTGATGAGGGAAGAGAAGGTGTCCGTCAGAAAAGTTCCTTGCAAGAATCTCCTTTGCCTTGGAGTTGAGAGGAACATCTACAGAGTTTCCCTGTCTGCCCATTGTCTTATGGGGGATGTAGGTCAGCACTCCGTCATGGATGTTGTCGTATGTCAGCTTGCGGAGGTCACCGACTCTGCATCCTATCAGCGACTGAAACATGAAGAAGTCACGTGCCATCCGTATCGACATGCAATGCTTGCTGAGGTCTGCATTGTAAATCTTGTCTCGTTCCTCTAATGTAATATATATAGGTGTGCCGAGCGTTGGGTCAGGATTGGAAACCTGGTCACAGGACTTGTTTGTGGTATAGCCTTGCTTTATGCACCAATGGTGAATGGTTCGTAGATGGCGTATCATAAAGGTTATGCTGACTATTGCCATTGGCTTGGGAACACTGACACCTTTCAAACCGAACTGAGAATAGAAATCACCATACTCCTTGAACAGTTCGTGTTCGCACAGTATGTACTCTTCGAAGTCGTGGTAATCATCGGATGTGATGGTCTCAACATAGAGGTGGAAATCCTTGATGCCATCTATCTCCCTCTTGTAAGCCTCATACCTTTTCAACTTTTTGAGGGTAGGCTTATAGATGTTGTACGAGTTTTCTGCCATCTTATGCTCATTGAGGTATTGCTCAAAGCGATCAATGAAGGTTGGAGTGGAACGCTTCTGTTCAACAATAGGGAACATACAGCAGTTCACTACTTCTCGTACCCAAACTGCATCAGCCGTTTCGGCATCGTACTCATCTGATAACTTGGTGATGATGTCAGTGGCAAGAGTATTGACCTTCTTCTTGTCAGCAGAAGAAAGTTTCCTGGTCTTGCCATAACCAGGGATGTCGTTATCCCATAATTCACTCATGACAAGGATGTCCGTTCTCACTTTGAGATCGAGATTCTTGTCACGCAAACGAAAACACAGATATGCGTTTTCCTCGCTCCCGATATTATTAAGGAGCGAACTCTGCTCAGCGACCTTGCGCTTGCAATCTGTTAAATAAGTTGTAATTTTCATTTTTATCTTGCGTTTAAAATTTTCGATGCAAAGATAAAAACTATTCCCGAGAATGTTCCCCTATATCCTAAACTAATCGCTCTCTCGTTAAGATAGTTTAAGATTCTATTTTTGCCGATTCTTGCCTTATTTTCAGTTGTTTACACGAACAAATCTCTAAATCTCTAACAACTGATTTTAGCCTATTTTTGAGTACCCAGAGCCCACGAAGGTATTTCACAAAGTAACATAGTATCAGTTACCAAAATGAGAGACAATCCGAGTTAGGGATTGGTGGTTGTATTTTTCTTCATATCCTCCTGCAACTTGCGCTCAAAGAACTCTATCTTGACGGTAAGGCGCTCATGCTCATCCACATAGGTGGCACTGTCGAGGAAGAGAGGTGCTTCGGGATCATCGAGGCACTTCATGTATTGCTCCTGGGCAAGATTGTTGAGCGCCACAAGGCTGTCATTGGCAGCAAAGAGCTCGATGCTGTCGAGCAACAGGATGCCTTGACGACGAGCCTCCATAGCTAAAGGATGGTTCTGACGAAGCGACATGATGGAGTCGCGTGCAGCATCAAACTGACGATCCATACATGCCTTGCGAGCAGCAGCCAACGTCTTGGCTCCCTCGCGCTCATCGATGTCGCGCGGTGAGTTTCCGCCACATGCCAACAGTGTGCAGGCAGAAAGTAAAAACAGTATTTTCTTCATAATCTTACCAGAACTTATTGTGCTCGGAACTGTACTCGAACCCCAGCGAACCGAGCTTTGTGGTGAGCACTTCCTTGTTGATGTTCATATCCTCGCAAAGCTCATCGAGCGATGCGTACTCATCACGCAGCTTCATGTTGATGAAACTGAAGAGCATGAAGGGATCTTGGGGTAGACCCTCCCCCAGCCCCTCACCTAGAGGGAGGGGAGTAGTTTGTCTTGCTTCTTGTGAATTACTCATAAGATTATATTACTTGATAAGCCTTCCCCATTCTACTCCCCTCCCTATAAGGGAGGGGCATGGGGGTGGGTCATTTAGAACACAAAGCGTAGTAGGTCGTTGCCGAAGGCCCACACCATGAGAAGGATGAGCAAACCCATACCAACGTACTCGGCTATCGTCTGCACCTTCTCGGAGAGGGGACGACGGATGATGGCTTCAATCATGAGGAACATGACATGACCACCGTCAAGACCTGGGATGGGGAGGATGTTCATGACGGCAAGGATGATGCTGATGAGAGCGGTGAGGTTCCAGAACTTATACCAATCCCATGCGTCGGGGAAGATGCTACCGATGGTGATGAACGAACCCACGCTCTTCGCACCCTTAGGCGTAAACACGTACTTGAGGTCGTGGACATAGCCCGTGAGCTGGTTCCAACCAAAGACGCAACCGGCAGGAATGCAAGAGCCGAGGTTGTAGTCGATGTGCTGAAGGTCAGCATACTGGGTGAGCTGCGACTTGACGATACCCATCATATACTGCTCGCTGAGCTGCAAAGTAGCGGTGTCTGCCACTTCTGCACCGGGCAACATGAAGACAACGTCCATCTTACGCAGAGCCAGTGAATCGGCAGCCGAGCAAGGTACTGCGAGCTTGTCTGCCTTACGCACCATGATGGAGTCGAAATCTGCCCAGCAACGAACCGAGTTTCCATCCACAGCAAGCAGACGGCTACCCTTGGTCATGCCAGCCATACCTGCTGCGCCATCGGGTACAACAGAATCTATCTCAGCAGGAACGAAGGGCTGCATGAAGGCTGGTGTCATCTCTGCCATCTCCAGCATGTCGGGATGATCAGCAGGCACCTGGAAGGTCACCTCCTTGCCGTCACGAAGCACGGTAATCGTCTCTGCCTCAGAGAGTGGACGCAGCACAGAGGCATCCCAAAACTTGATTGTCTCGCCATTGACAGCCACCAGCACATCGCCATCCTCGAAACCAAGGCGCTTTGCCTCAGCATTATAGACGAAGCCATCCTTCACGTTCTCCATGGGCATCACGTCGCGACCCCACACCAGCATGATGGCGCAATAGATGATGAGCGAGGTAAGGAGGTTCATCAGCACGCCACCCACCATGATGAAGAAACGCTTCCACACTGGCTGCGAACGGAACTCATCGGGTTTAGCCGGCTGCTTCAGCTGCTCCTTGTCCATCGACTCGTCTATCATGCCGGCTATCTTCACGTAACCACCGAGGGGTATCCAACCGATGCCGTACTCCGTCTCGTTGGCTGCAATACGGGGGAAACGCTTAGCAAACCACTTGTCCTTCGTGCTGAAGAGATGGAACTTAGGGTTGAAGAACATGTAGAACTTCTCTACACGCACCTTGAACAGTTTGGAGAAAAAGAAATGGCCTCCCTCGTGCAACACGACGAGAAGACTGAGGCAGCACAACAGCTGCAGGGCTTTAATCAATACTACTTCCATTAGGTTATGAGGTTGTGAGGTTTTGAGGTTGTGAGGTTTTAGGGTTGTAACAATTCGCTTGCCACCCGACGTGCTTCTGCATCGCAGGCGAGGTAATCCTCCAGGCTATTGTCAGCCTTATAGGGTATTGCATTCATTGTGCGCTCGATGATGTCGGCCATCTCGAGGAAACTGCATCGCCCCTGACGGAATGCCAGGTTGACAACCTCGTTGGCAGCGTTGAGCACACAGGGCATGTTGCCACCACGCGACAAGGCCTCGTATGCCAATGCCAAACAGCGGAAACGCTCCTGATCGGGGCGCTCGAAGGTGAGATTGGCCATGTTGTACCAATCCAAGCGGGGGAAACTGCTCGACAAGCGGTCGGGATAGCTCATGGCCAACTGAATGGGTACACGCATGTCGGGCACACCCAACTGCGCCTTTACGGCTCCATCAGCAAACTGCACGGCGCTATGGATCACACTCTGAGGATGAACGACAACCTGTATGTCGTTGGCACTCACGCCAAAGAGCCACTTGGCCTCAATGACCTCGAAGCCCTTGTTCATCATCGAGGCAGAGTCGATGGTGATCTTTGCACCCATGTCCCAATTAGGATGCTTCAAAGCCTGCTCGGGAGTGACGGTAGCCAACTGTTCGAGCGTGAAGTTGCGGAACGGGCCACCCGAAGCCGTAAGGATAATCTTGTCTATCTCAGCACGTTCGCCCATCAGGCTTTGGAAGATGGCCGAATGCTCGGAGTCGACAGGGAGGATGGGCACATGGTTCTCCATCGCCAGGCGCGTAACCAACTCACCAGCCACAACCAACGTCTCCTTGTTGGCAAGGGCAATGGGCTTATGCGCCTTGATGGCAGCAATGGTGGGACGTAATCCGCTGAAACCCACCAAGGCGGTGAGCACCATGTCCACGGAAGGCAGTTCGACGACCTGACAGAGTGCATCATCGCCGGCATAGACCTTGACGTCGACATCGGCCAATGCCTCGCAGACATAATCATATTTTGACTCATCGGCTATCACAACGCACTGCGGCAGAAACTTTCGTGCCTGCTGAATGAGCAGGTCAGCATTGCGCCCAGCCGTAAGCACACGAGCCTCAAAGAGGTCGCTATGCTCGGCAATGACCTGCAAAGCCTGCGTTCCGATACTGCCCGTAGAGCCAAGTATTGCTATTCTTTTCATATTCAATTCAATCATTCAAATCCACAAGGCCTTCGGGAAGGCGCATCGTGATCTTGCGTGCTGCATGGTCGATGTCGAGAATGAAATCTTCGACAGCAGGCAGCATGACCTCGCCATGCTTCCCGTCGACATAGAAGAGCACATTGGCTGTGCTGTCCTCCACCTGACTGATTGTGCCCAACTCACCACATGCCTCGTCGCAAACGGTGAAGCCAGTGAAATAGCTCCAACGCAGTTCGTCGGGTGCCTCGTCGGGTGTCAGTTCCACAGGGAAGAAGACCTCGCAACCCACAAACTCCTGTGCATCGTCAGCACTGTCAATGTCCTGGAACTTCACAAGTGCCACACTGTCAGAGCGGAAGCGATACTCCTCGATGAAGAATGGCACCATGATACCATCCACACAGAGCATCAGGTAGTCGGCATCCACACGATCCCACACATCGTCGGTAAACGAGAAGCTCAATTCACCTTTTAATGCGTGTACGCGCGTGATATTACCTATTTTATAGAAATCTTCAGTTTTCACTTTATATAACAAATTCCCCCCTCATTCTCATTCCCCCCCGGGGGTTAGGGGGGCTACTTTTCTCCTTTTCTTCATTATTCGCGATAAATCTTCGCTCCCAAGGCATTGAGGCGCGCCTCGATGTCCTGATAGCCACGGTCTATCTGGCCGACGTTCTCGATGCGGCTTGTACCGTTGGCACTCATCGCTGCAATGAGCAGGGCAATACCGGCACGGATGTCAGGGCTCGTCATGCGGGCAGCACGCAGAGGCATCTGCTTGTCGTGACCCACGATAACTGCACGGTGAGGGTCGCAAAGGATGATTTGCGCACCCATGTCGATGAGCTTGTCCACGAAGAAGAGACGGCTCTCAAACATCTTCTGATGGATGAGCACGCTACCCTTAGCCTGTGTGCTGACAACCAACAAGACACTGAGGAGGTCGGGCGTGAGGCCTGGCCATGGTGCATCGCTGAAGGTCATGAACGACCCATCGATGAAGGAGTCGATCTCGTAGTGATCGTGACGAGGGATGAAGATGTCATCGCCGTCATGCTCCACGGTGATTCCCAATCGACGAAAGGTATAAGGAATGATACCCAACTGGTTGTAACACACATTCTTAATGCGAATGCCATCGCCCACCATGGCTGCCATACCGATGAAGCTACCCACCTCAATCATGTCGGGCAGGATGCGATGCTCAGCACCATGCAGCTCCTGTACGCCGATAATGGTGATGAGGTTCGAGGCAATACCGCTGATGTTCGCGCCCATGGCATTGAGCATGTGGCAAAGCTGCTGGATGTAGGGTTCACAGGCAGCATTGTAGATGGTCGTGGTGCCCTCTGCAAAAACGGCTGCCATGATGATGTTGGCCGTACCCGTAACCGATGCCTCGTCGAGCAGCATATACGTGCCGGTCAGCTTCGGGGCATTGATGTGGAACACACCTGCTTCTTCATCGTGATGGAACGTAGCACCCAACTTCTGTATGCCGAGGAAATGCGTGTCCAAGCGACGGCGACCTATCTTGTCACCACCGGGCTTTGACACCGCTGCCTTGCCGAATCGTGCCACCATAGGGCCAATGAACAGGATGCTGCCACGCGAACGGCTGCAACGTGCCAGGAATTCGTCGCTCTCGATATAGGCGGTATCGACCTCGTCTGCCTGAAAGGTAAAGTCGCCCGGTGCATTCTCTGTCACCTTGACACCCATGTCACGCAACAAGGAAATCTGATTGTTGACGTCGCTGATATTAGGGACATTCTTGATGCGGACAGGATCACTCGTAAGCAGCGTCGCACAGAGCACCTGCAGAGCCTCGTTCTTGGCTCCCTGAGGTATAATCTCGCCACGCAGCTGGTGTCCGCCTTCTATGATAAATGATGCCATCTTTCTTCTACTTCTTTCTTCTCTTTTTCTTACCACTCCCCTGCTGCATGCCTTGCACAACCTTACCGAATGAGAAGTTGTCGATGTCCAACTGAATGCGACCGTCGGTATAGCGTGCCAGGTCAGAGGCTATCTTCTCTTCATCCATGGCATCGCGGTTCCAGTCGAAGAGCGACTGCTTCATCTGGTCGGCTATCAACTGAACCAACTCGTCGCGCTCTTCACCCTCAGGCATTGTGGCCAGATGGGTCAGCAACTGTTCCAACAGGAAACCATAGTGACGGTTGCGAATCTTCTTCTTAGGGTAAGCAAGCTGCTCAGGGGTGACATTCTCTCCATCCAATCGGGTAACAGGATATGGATAATCCACGTCGAGCTGATAGTTTGAGATGTAAGCCAGGTGATCCCACAACTTCTGAAGATAATCAGGTTGCTCACGCAATGCTGGCTGCATGTTGGCCATGACGTCGATGATGGTTTGTGCACACTGCTGACGCTTCTGACGGTCGTCGATAGTCAGCGCATGCATCACCATGTCCTGCACCGTACGTCCGTACTCAGGCATGGAGAGTTTATCACGTTGTGTATTATATTGCATATCAAAATTATAGTCTTAGTTATTGGGGTGCAGCAAGTCTCTGCTCTTAGTCGCCACGAACTCCTTCAGATAGAATGGCTCAAAATAGGCCACGTCCTTTGTCTCGCCACGCATCAAGCTGCGCTCAGCAATGGGATGCATGTACTTGGCCAGTGGATTGATGTCTGGCAGGAAGATGGCATTGGGATGGTCGATGACCTGCTGGCACTTCATGGCACCATCGCCAAAGAAGCACACGGGGCCTCGGTCAAGATACTCCTTGTAGATGTCAGCCGTAACGATGTCTGCCTGAATGCCACGCACCTCACGCAAGGCACGGTCATACACGGCAGCATAGACCTCCATGCGGCGGGCATCAATCATAGGAACGAAAAGCGACTCCTCGGGTATCTCCTCATGGAAGAGCAAGACAGGAACACACAGCAGCTGCAGGGTTGACACACTCAGCAAGGGCACCCGACGGCCATAGCATACGCCCTTGGCCATACTCACGCCAATGCGCAAACCGGTATAGCTGCCAGGGCCTTCACTCACGGCCACAGCATCCAAGGGTATGGCATGGCTCTCGGCAAAGGAGAGAGCCTCGTCCACAAATACGCCACACGAAACGGCATGTGAAGGACCTTCGAGGTCAGCTTTTTCGTAGATGACCTTTCCATCCTCACTGACGGCTACTGAGCACACTTTAGTACTCGTTTCTATATGTAAAATGCACGCCATTGACAGTTTTCTTCAGTTTTTCGGTGCAAAATTACAAATAATTCCGCAATTTTCCTTACTTTTGCATAAGAATTTGTTTTAAATATATATATGATACTATCAATGACGGGCTACGGCAAGGCCTCTGCCGTATACCAAGACAAGAAGATTACAGCAGAAATCAAGTCACTCAACAGCAAGGCTTTGGATCTCGGCGCACGTATCGCGCCCATCTACCGCGAAAAGGAGATGGAGATACGAAGCCTGATTGCTGCTGCATTAGAAAGAGGCAAGGTGGAGTTCAACATTTGGATTGAGAAGGCAGAAGACGAGGATGCTCCCGCTGAATGCCCACTCAACGGTGAATTGTTAGGTATGTATTATCAGCAGATCAAGAAGATCTGCACCGAGCAGCATATTCCTGAACCGCAGGATTATTGGCTAACACTGATGCGCATGCCGGAGGTAATGTCACGCCCAGAAACCAACCAGCAGGAACTGACAGACGAGGAATGGCAAGTGGCTCGTGGTGTCGTGGAGCAGTGCGTACAGCAACTCGTGGATTTCCGCACCCAGGAGGGCATTGCCCTGCAGCGCAAGTTTGAGGAGAAGCTTGACAATATCGCTGCGCTCATGAAGGAGATTGAACCTTTTGAGACGAGTCGTGTGGAGAAGATACGCCAGCGCCTTGAGGATGGGCTGCAGAACATCCCCAACGTGGAGTACGACCGCAACCGTCTTGAGCAGGAGATGATCTACTACATCGAGAAACTCGACATCAACGAGGAGAAGCAGCGCCTTACCAACCATCTCAACTACTTCCGTCAAACCATGAATGAGGGTCACGGACAGGGCAAGAAGCTTGGTTTCATCGCGCAGGAGATGGGTCGCGAAATCAACACCACTGGCAGCAAGAGCAACCAAGCCGAGATGCAGAACATCGTGGTGAAGATGAAGGACGAACTGGAGCAGATCAAGGAACAAGTGTTGAATGTAATGTAAAGAAACGAGTCATGGGAAAGTGTATCATTGTAAGCGCACCTTCAGGTAGCGGAAAGAGTACTATCGTAAATTGGCTCATGCAGGAGCATCCCGAGCTTAAACTTGTCTTCAGCATCAGTGCCACGAGTCGCGAACCTCGCGGCACGGAAAAGCACGGAGTGGAATACTACTTCCTCAGCAGCGAGGAGTTCAGAGAGCGCATTGCCAACAACGAGTTCCTTGAGTATGAGGAAGTCTACGAGGGACGTTTCTATGGCACTCTGAAGGCTCCCATCGAGGAGAAACTCAAGGAGGGATACAACGTGGTTTTCGACGTAGACGTGAAGGGCGGCGTGAACATCAAGAAGTACTATGGTGACAAGGCTTTGAGCCTTTTCATTCAGCCACCATCCATCGAGGAACTGCGTCGCCGACTTATCGGACGTGCCACCGATGCCATGGATAAAATCGAGGAACGATTGGCCAAGGCCAGCTATGAGATGACCTTTGCTTCACAGTTCGACCACATCGTGGTGAACGACGACCTCGACACAGCCAAGGCCGACACACTCAAGCTTGTCAGCGATTTCCTTGGCTAACTTGTTAATTGCTAATTGTTAATTGTTAATTGTTAATTGTTAATTATTAATTGTTAATTGCTATACCTGCCTTACCTCATCTACGCCACGTATATTATAGATGTGGGTTTTGGCATGAAGCATCTCCCCTACTGAATGTACGTAGAAACATATACGACAGTCGACAATATCGTCGACTGTTGTCGTTGTTAGCGACTCTATGTTCAATCCAAGGTTATTACTAATATGGTCAATGAGGTCAACAAGCAGGTGATAGCGGTCAATAGCCTTGATGCTGAAGGTGATGGGGAAACTCACGTTGGGATCCTCTTCCAACACGGCAGGATGAACGCTGTCGCCGTATTTTGATGCCAACAGGATGGCCTTGCTGCAGCTACGGCGATGCACGATGACTTTGCCATCCTTGTTCTCAATACCGATAAGGTCACCACCGGGCAAGGGATGGCAGATGGGGCAACGGCACTTATCACGTTGGCTCTGACGGTCAAGCCATGCCTTGATCTCTGTTTTTGCGAAATAGGTGCACACGTTGTCCAACCAATCTGCCTTGGGATGTGCATCGGTGTCAGTACCGATGTCCACGCAGTCACCTCGGTTAAGCGTCGTCTTGATGGACGAAAGTTTACCATTGATGTGTGCATAGCGGGCATGAAGTCCGTATTCCGATCCTAATTTAAAAGCAAAGTCGATAGCCGTGCTACCCTTTGGCAGAATGATGCTCTTGCCATTTGGCGTGAACACCATTACGTCATCATAATATAAGGAAGAAGAGATCTCTTCCAACAGGTTCTCCTCCTGTCCTTGCTTGGCAATATCGCGCAACACACTAC
The DNA here is from genome assembly GCA_045629085.1 of Bacteroidaceae bacterium. Classification (GTDB taxonomy): domain Bacteria; phylum Bacteroidota; class Bacteroidia; order Bacteroidales; family Bacteroidaceae; genus Physcousia. The sequence goes on along the minus strand of JAZQQO010000075.1, from coordinate 18,288 downwards.
GGAAACGCTTAATCCAGTCGCCGATGTTGTCGCCAATCTCTGCCATGCAGCCTACCTTGCTCGCCTCAACCATTCGGCGAGAGCAGATTTGCACGTCCTCCCAGATTCCCCCTTGGCTGAGCAGCATCAAGCGCAGGCAACGGTAAGAGTTTTCCTTTGCCTGATCGATAAGGTTCTGGAAACTACCGGGGCGCTCCTTGAAATAGTCAGTCAGCACGGAGTATATCTTCACGCAGACACTTTTCTCGCTGAGCGGCATACGGCACTTGCTATAAGTGATACGTACGTAGTAGCGGTTCTCCACATGTTTGAAATCGGCCTGTTCCTGCATCATGCGACGCCAGATGGAGTATGGACGACGATAGTACACCTCTGCCTTGGCTTCGATACCAGCGTTCTGCAGCACATATTCTACACGATTGGTGAAAGCCTTCAAGCGCTCAGCATCACACTCAGCATCCTCTGCTATCCAACGCTCCAAATCGTTGTATTCCAATTCACAACGATACTTAAAACTGAGGTTTTCCAAGTCGCTCTTTACGTCGATCAATCCAAGACGGTTAGCCAGTGGTGCGTAGAACGAATCTGTCTCTCCGGCAATCTTCATTTGCTTGTCAGGACGCATGCTCTCCAACGTACGCATGTTATGCAGTCGGTCAGCAATCTTGACCATGAGAGCACGAATGTCGTAATGCAGAGAATTAAGCAACTGGCGGTAGTTGTCCACCTGCTTCGTGGTGTCATAGTGCTCCTTCTTCTTCTTGGTCACTACGTCGACAAGGAATCGGACATCGTCACCAAAGCGCAAACGAATGTCTTCCAACGTATAATCAGTGTCCTCAACCACGTCGTGCAGGAAAGCCGTAATCACACAGTTGGCATCCAGGCGCATCTCCTCTGCTGCTATCAGTGCCACAGAGATGGGGTGTATGATGTAAGGCTCACCACTCTTTCTGCGTTGCTTGCTATGAGCTTCGTTGGCCAAATCAAAAGCATCGTGCAGTCGCTGCATGTCCTTTTCAGAACAACGATCCTGCATGGCAGCAAAAACTCTCTCCACATGTGCCTTAATATCGTACGTCATAATATAAAATGATTGAAAGTGCGTGATTTCTTTGGCAAATTTACAAAATAATGTCTAACAATGTTGCACGAACAAAGTATTTTTTTTAACTTTGTCCAAAAATATAGTGGTTTTAGAGTGAATATTGCATTATTTTACTGCTAAAGCACTATTTGGTAATTAATAACCTTTAAACCTAAAAATACAATGGCACAGTCAAAAACGAAGGTCTTTCACCTCGAAATGGAGGGAGAGCACTATTATTTCGGTTCCCCCAAGGCAATGTTTGACATTATGGGCGAGGAGAAGATGGGCATGAAGTATATGTCCTTCCACAGCAACATCTCGCTAAAGCCCGGCGATGTTTACACCAATCGTCGAAACGGCTATATCATCCGTGTAGGATATTTAGGTCAAGCTAAGACCAACCGCAGCAACCGCTGGAAGGAGATCATCAATGAAGGCATTGCTTCGGCTCTGCAGTCACAGGGCGTACAGCAGGAGGCTCAACCCGCAGCACCAGCTGTTGAAGAGCAGGTGGCAGAGCCTGTTGTTGAGCAAGTGGCAGCCCCTGTTGTTGAGCAAGTGACAGAAGTACCTGAGCAGCCTGTACGCAAGCCCGCCTCTCGTTCAAAGAAGAAGAATAACGACGTCCCCGAGCAGTTAACACTGTTTTAGAGATAACGATAAGAAAATGAGAAAATGAAAACGTTTTCTCATTTTCTATATATCTGTTCTGTTTCTCAAACTGAAGATGTATATCAGTTATTCAAATTGCAAACGTAGTTGTTGAACGACATGAAAAGTCGCCAGAAGAGGAAGGTAGAGATGAGATTGAAATAGCACTGTACCTGCATGTCATGAAGAATGGACACTGTGGCTGCAAACACGCCAAGAATGATAATCAGCATCAGGCTTGTATAGAGAAAACGGGAGAAGTTCTCCACATTGGCAACCGACGCTTCTGTCAACATACTTGAGACATTATGGTATCTGCGACTGAAGGCGATAGTCACATCCACAACGGACACGACAAAAAGTACGCCTCCGCATATCTGCATAATCATACTTGGAGTACCATCCACAAAGAGAGCAGCAGACCATACCAATCCACTGCAAGCCAGCCATTTAAGTAAAAATCGCGTGCGACGTCTGCCAGTACGATACGTAGGATCAAGTAGTGGGAGATATGAGAAACTGAAGAAAATGATGAGCAGATAATAAGTAGTGATGTCAAGCGCCACACCTACAGAGGCATCATTAAAACGGAAGCCATACACTCCATGCAGCACGCAGTCGATGCACAAAACCACAAAACCCCATGCAAGGTTATAGCGTGAACGGTTAAGGCCATCGTTGTTCTTCAAAGCTTCGGAATGTATGAAAAAAGTAGTCAGGGCCAATACGCCCATCACGATACCCATAAACATCACGGTATTGTAGTGAAACTGCATTAAATCTTCCATAAAAATTATATCAAATCGGATTTCAGACGGCAAAATTAGCAAATATATCTGAAAAAATCAAATTTTCTGTTAAATATTAAAGCAATACGATGAATAATGTAATTACAAGGATTTGTTTATTAGTCATTTTTATGACATTCTTCTTTTATTCCTGCCCAATAATGGCAAAAAAGAAAAAAGTAAGACCACACACCATCGAAAGCGTAGAGGCAATTGAGGTGAAGTGTCCCGTGGGAACGGCACCGCGCCTACCCTTCCAGGTCATGGTGACTTATAGCGATGGCAAGAAGGAATGGAGGCAGACACGTTGGACAAACTCCTCCACAAGCACCGAGCAGCAACAAGCCAACGCTGAACTGAATCCAGTAGGAAAGCAATACAAGGTTTTGGGATTTGTCATTGGCGACTACACCACGGAACAAGGCTACCCTATCACCGCACAAGTTCAAGTGGTCGATCACGAGTTCATCCCATCCAACAAGCCCATCGCCACTCCGTTACCGCTTGGTGACGTAAGGCTCACAGGGCAAAACCGACTCACGCACAACCGTTCACTCGACGTGCAGGCACTCCTGCAGATTGACTACCGCCAAATGCTTTATAACTATCGCGACACCTATGGCCTGCCGACCGATGGTTATCCTGTAGCCGATGGTTGGGATTCGCCAACCACTAAGCTCAAGGGACATGGCACGGGTCACTATCTCTCTGCCTTGGCTTTTGCCTACGCAACAGAAAGTGATGAGTATGCAGATAATAAAGCGCAGTTGCTCAGTCGAATAAAGAATATGGTTAATGCAATGCGCGAATGCCAGGAGCGCACCTTCGTCTTTGACGAGAAGTTGGGCAGATACCGCGAGGCACGCGACTATGCTCCCGAGGCAGAGCTGCTGCAGATGAAGGGAAACTGGAAGGCATTCGACCAGTATAAGTGCGACTATCAGCACTATGGCTACGGCTATATGAACGCCATTCCTGCCGCCCATCCTGCACTCATAGAATGCTACCGCGCCTACAACAACGAGGACTGGGTATGGGCTCCCTACTACACCATCCACAAGCAGTTGGCCGGGTTGATTGACATCGCCAATAATGTGGATGACAAGGAAGTGGCCGACAAGGCTCTGCTCATTGCCAAGGACATGGGCCTTTGGGTTTGGAACCGACTGCACTATCGCACCTACGTCAAGAGCGATGGAACGAAGCAGGAGCGTCAGGCCACACCTGGCAACCGCTACGAGATGTGGAACATGTACATCGCCGGTGAGGTGGGCGGCATGGAAGAGTCTCTGGCTCGCCTCAGCACCATGGTCAGCGACGCCACCGAGAAGGCACGCCTGCTCGAGGCAGCCTCCTACTTCGACGCACCAGCCTTCTTTGACCCCGTCACGCGTAATATAGATGATGTACGCACGCGACACGCCAACCAGCACATCCCCATGATTGTGGGAGCACTGCGCAACTACATGGCTGGGGGAGATGCCAACTACTTCAACCTTGCTCGTAATTTCTGGAACATGATGCAGGGGCGCTATGTCTATGCCATGGGAGGCGTAGGAAACGGCGAGATGTTCCGTCAACCCTATTCGCAGATGCTCTCGATGAACACTAACGTGCAGAGTGATCGTCATCGCCAGATGCATCCCAACCCCGATCTGAACGAGACGTGCTGTGCCTACAACCTTGCCAAGTTGACCAAGGATCTCAATATGCTTACGCCCGATGACGCCACTCTGATGGACTACTACGAGCGTGTGTTGATGAACCAGATTGTCGGCTCTATCAATCCCAACGAATACGGTTGCACCTACCAGTACGCTGTGGGCATGAATGCACGCAAACCCTTCGGTAACGAAACACCGCAATCAAGTTGTTGTGGTGGTACAGGAGCCGAGAATCACGTCAAGTACCAAGAAGCAGCGTATTTTGTGAACGATAATACGATGTGGGTAGCGCTCTACATGCCTACCGAAGCCGTATGGAGTCAGAAGCACATCACCGTTACGCAGGAATGCCAGTGGCCTTCCGAGCATTCCACATTCAGATTCAAGAACCACAATGGTGGCAAGGCACGCTTTGCCCTCAAGCTCCGCATACCTTATTGGGCTACCTCTATCGGCACATCCATCTATCTGAACGAAAAAAAGATAGCTTCCATAGATCCCCAAAAGAATACAGCGCAACTCACTCCTTGCAGTTACTATGAGATAGCGGAGCGTGAATGGTCGGACGACGATGTGGTAAGCATCCGACTGCCCTACACCACACACCTCAACTTCGGTCCTGACAAAATGGACGTTGCCGCGGTCGAGGGCAATCCACGCCAATCGTTCGACCCGGCTTGGCTCGGCACAGTAATGTACGGTCCCCTTGCCATGGCAACCCCTCACGTCAAGGAATGGAGCCATGCCGACTTCCACATCAACGAGACGCTCAACAACATTTCACGCGAGCTGGACGATGAGACGGATGGCACAGGTGGCCCGCTCTACAAACTCACCATGTACGACGTACCGAACTATCACTCTAACCAAGATCAGCCTAGACCTTTCACCATTGATTTGACACCAGACTATTACCAGACGGATCACTCTACGCACTACCTTCGTCTTCACGTCCGTGGAAGTGCAGTTCGGAATGATAGACAGCAACTTGCCATCAACCAGCAGATGCTCAGCGTGGCCATCGAGACAGCCATGGAGCGCAAGAATGAGCAGGAAGCCTGGCATGCACTCGCCGTCAAGGTGCCCGAATTTGCGCCATGGGCTCCCTATGGCTACCAACGTCTTATGGCAGAGATGCAGAAGGCAGAGCAGATTTCCAAGATGAAATCTCCTACAAGCAAGCAGATTAGCGAGATGGTGTCTTCGCTCAACGTAGCCATCAACACCAAGCGTCCCGGCAATCTGGCTGAGCCAGAGGATTTGGCAGAACTTCTGCCTCTGCTTGAGAATGCCAAGAATGCGGAGAAGACGCCTGCTCTGCAGGAAGCCATCAACTATGCCAACATGGTGGTGCAGTATGTCAACGATGGCAGCGGCACTCACGACATGATCAATAAGGCCATAAAAGGACTGAAATAAAAGAAAGAGAGAATAGAAAGAAGAATAGCGAATGGAGCGTCTGTGGAATAGTAACTATTTGAAGGTTTGGACGGCCAATTTCATGATTTTCTTTTCCTTCATGCTGTTGGCCCCCTTACTGCCCATCTACCTTAGCGGCGAACCTTTCAGTGCCGACAACGACACCATAGGCATCGTCCTGGCGGGCTATACGCTCACGGCCTTGCTCATCCGCCCATTCAGTGGCTACTTCGTCGACAGTTTCCCACGCAAGATGGTGCTGCTCATCAGCTATTTCCTCTTCTTTGCCCTCTTTGCCGGCTACCTCGTGGCCAGTTCACTTACGCTTTTCACCATCGTGCGCTTTATGCACGGAGCACCAATGGGAGCCGTCACCGTGGCGAACAGCACCGTGGCTATCGACGTACTCCACCCCACTCGTCGTGCCGAGGGCATTGGCTATTATGGACTTAGCAATAATCTTGCCACAGCCATCTCCCCCACCATCGGCCTGTGGCTCTACCATGTCACGCAGGACTTCTCCCTGCTCTTCATCATTGCTCTCGTCTGCTCGGGCATCGGTTTCTTCATCAACTGTACCGTCCACGTCAAGCAACGAGAGATCGTCAAGAACAAGGAACCGCTCTCACTCGACCGCATGTTTCTGCGTGTGGGATGGCGTGCTGGTGTGACGATGGCCTTCCTCTCTTCCTCCTACGGAGTCATCTCAACTTACTTAGCCAAATATGCAGCCGAAAACACGGATTCCGAGATTGACACGGGTGTCTTCTTCGCCATCCTCAGCGTAGGACTCATCATCTCACGACTCACGGGAGCCAAGGGGCTGCGTGAAGGGCGCGTCCTACAGAACGTGTCCCACGGCATCCTCATCTCCGTTGTCGGCTACTTCCTCTTTGCCTTGATTCCCAATTGGATAGGTTGCTATCTCTGTGCCCTCATCGTAGGTTTAGGCAACGGCCACATGTTTCCTGGCATGCAAACCATGTTCATCAACCTTGCTGAGAACAACCAGCGTGGCACGGCCAACAGCAGCCAACTCACCACGTGGGACATTGGCATGGGTATCGGTATGCTCTTTGGTGGCATCATTTCACGCCACACGGGCTACCATGAAGCCTTTTGGTTTGCATGGGGCATGAACGTGGCCGGAGTCCTCTTCTTCTTTGCCTACGTTCACAACCATTATCTCCGTCTCAAGTTGCGGTAAAGTTGCAGTAAGCGAAAAAAGGCACGGATTACACAGTTTTTCACGGTTCTACAATTACGCCGTGTTTTCTGTGTAATCCGTGCCTATATGATTCTACCTTACTCCTCAGCTTTCTTCACCTCCAGCTGCAGTTCATCGAGCTGCGACTGATCCAAGAAGCCAGGAGCATCGAGCATGACGTCGCGACCACTGTTGTTCTTGGGGAATGCTATACAGTCGCGGATGCTGTCGAGACCTGCAAAGAGGCTGACGAAGCGATCCAAACCGTAAGCCAAACCACCATGAGGAGGTGCACCGAACTTGAAGGCATTCATCAGGAAGCCAAACTTAAGCTGTGCCTGCTCGGGAGTGAAGCCAAGAATCTCGAAGATTTTCTGCTGCAACTTCGCATCGTGGATACGGATGCTACCGCCACCCACTTCAACACCATTGATGACCATGTCGTAGGCGTTGGCACGAACACTGGCAGGATCGGTATCAAGCAAGGGAATATCCTCGGGCTTGGGTGAGGTAAAGGGATGGTGCATAGCCATGAGGCGCTGCTCCTCGTCGCTCCACTCGTACATGGGGAAGTCGATGACCCAAAGGCATGAGAACTTGTTCTTGTCGCGAAGACCCATGCGTGAACCCATCTCCAGACGCAACTCACACAACTGCTTGCGCACCTTCATGGCATCGTCACCACTCAGGATGAGGATCAAGTCGCCGGGCTTAGCCTGCATCTTCTGCTTCAGCACATCGAGCGTCTCGGCATTGTAGAACTTATCCACGCTGCTCTTCACGCTGCCATCCTCCTGCACACGGGCATAAACAAGGCCCTTGGCACCAATCTGAGGACGCTTCACGAACTCGGTGAGCTGGTCGATCTGCTTACGGGTGAGCACAGCCTGACCCTCGCAGCAGATACCGCCGATGTAGGCAGCCGAGTCGAATACGCCAAAGCCTTCGGGGAAGATGCTCTCGACAAGTTCGCGTGAAGCATTATCGGGCTGCTGGTTCTTCAGTTCCACGAACTCCATGCCGAAGCGCGTATCGGGCTTGTCGCTACCATAGTACTTCATGGCGTCAGCCCAAGTCATGCGGGGAAGCGTAGGAATATCGATGTCGAGCAGAGCCTTGAAGAGATGACGGCTCATGCCTTCGAACATCTGCAGGATGTCCTCCTGCTCAACGAACGACATCTCGCAGTCGATCTGTGTGAACTCAGGCTGACGGTCAGCACGCAAGTCCTCATCGCGGAAACACTTGCATATCTGGAAGTAACGATCGATGCCAGCCACCATGCAGAGCTGCTTCAAAGTCTGAGGGCTCTGAGGCAGAGCGTAGAACTGACCGGGATTCATACGGCTGGGCACCACGAAGTCGCGTGCACCCTCGGGCGTAGAATTAACAAGGATAGGAGTTTCAATCTCCAGGAAGCCTTGCTGATCGAGGTAACGGCGCACCTCGAAGGCAAACTTATGACGAAGTTCCAAGTTGCTGCGAACGGGGTTACGGCGCAAGTCCAGATAACGATACTTCATGCGGAGGTCATCGCCACCATCGCTCTTGTCCTCGATCGTGAAAGGAGGAGTCATACTCTCATTGAGCACATTCATCGTCTTGACCAGAATCTCAATATCACCCGTGGGGATGTTGGGATTCTTGTTACTGCGCTCACTCACTTCACCCGTCACCTGGATGACCCACTCGCGGCCAAGACGGTTAGCCTGCTCGCAAAGCTGAGCATCATACTCGTCGTTGAACACAAGCTGTGTGATACCATAACGGTCGCGCAGATCCACGAAGGTCATGCCACCGAATTTACGTGTACGCTGCACCCATCCGGCCAGCGTCACCGTCGTGCCTGCATCGCTCAGGCGCAACTCACCATTTGTCTTTGTTCTATACATATTTTGTTTTTTTTGTAAACTCACACCAATAAGTTTGCAAAGGTACAAAGAAAATAACAATCCGCAAAGTTTTTAGGCAAGAATTATTTCGAGCTGTACAAACAGATATCGCTATCGCTTAACGTAAATTACCGTGAATTTAACGCGAATTTTCATAAATTGTCTATTGGTTGAAGAATAAATTCACGATAATTTACGTCTAATTTGCGGTAATTCACGTTAGCCGAAGGCATAAATACTCGTATGGGCTTTCATTTGTACAGGTCGAATTTACGCAATAAATTTGGCGGAACAAAATAAACTTACTACTTTTGCAGTGTAAAATTTACGCAAAACAAAAATATAGAGAGATGATGAACAATGAAAATGTGGTTGCGGGGGAATGTAAGTATCACTACAAATACCCCCGTCCGTCGGTAACAACCGACTGTGTAATCTTTGGCTTTGACGGGATAAAACTGCATGTGCTGCTCGTGCAGCGTGGCATTGAGCCTTACAAGGGAAAGTGGGCCATGCCTGGAGGTTTCCTGAAGATGGACGAATGTGCTGAGGACGGAGCACGGCGCGAGTTGGAGGAAGAGACGGGGCTGAGGACTGCCTACGTGCAGCAGTTCCACACATACAGCGACCCCTATCGCGATCCGCGCGATCGTGTTATCACCATAGCCTACTATGCGCTCGTACGCATGCAAGAGGTGAAGGGTGGCGACGATGCGTCGGATGCCCGATGGTTTACTATCGACGAAGTACCTGCACTGGCCTTCGACCACGACATGATTCTGCGGATGGCCCTGAAGGAACTGCGGAAGCAAATACACTTCGAACCCGTTGGCTTCGAGTTGTTACCTGAGAAGTTCACCATCAAGGAACTGCAGAACCTCTACGAGGCCATTCTGGACGTGCGCTTCGACCGACGCAACTTCTACAACAAGATGAAGCATTTAGGCATTCTGCAGCAACTCGACGAAACGGCCAAGCCTACACCTAAGAAGGAGGCCTTTCTGTTCAGTTTCAACGCCGACAAGTATAACGAACTGAAAAGCAAAGAATTCAGACTAGAGTTTTAGAGTATGAAAGCAATACGATTTTCAAATGGCAGGACGCATTTCACGCAGGATGCTCCCCTGCCGGTATTGACACCCCACTTCAACGTGCTCGTGAGGGTGCATTATGCAGGAATATGCAGGACGGACATCGGCATAGCGCATGGTGCGATAGCGCATCGTGAGGGCATAGTGCTTGGCCATGAATTCTGTGGAACCATAGAGCGCCTGTATGGCGGTGAGCAGACCTCAGGAGGGTGGTCGGTGGGCATGGCCGTAAGTTGCAACCCCATGATGTTTGGTGAAAACGACTATGACGACATCATGTGCGGCAAGGATTGCGACGGAGCCTTTGCCGAATACATCAGAGTGCCCGGCAAGGCGCTCGTCGGCATAGCGAGCCACCTGTTGAATCCGCTGGGAGCCTACACGGAGCCCGTGGCTGCTGCCCTTGCTCCCCTAAGGTTTCTGGAGAATTGTTGGGAGAGCGACGTCTGCGTGTTTGGCAACAACAGAATAGCAGAACTCACCATGCAGGTGGCTCACAGCATGGGGCACAAATACGTGCGCAGGCTGACGCACGTCAGCGAACTGCGGCCATGCACCTACGACTGCATCATTGAGACGGAACCCCAGCATCTGTGCGAATACATTGACGCCTTGCGCCCCGGGGGAAAGCTGATCATGAAGTCAAGGGCTTTCAGTCAGATGAGCATCATCCCGAATGCCGTGGCGATGAAGGAGATCACGATACAAGGCGCAAGGTATGGAGAGTTTGGTGCGGCCACGCATCTTCTCACAGCCGCAAACTGCAATGTGGCTGGTGTGCTGGATTGCGAGAAACTTTTAGGTGCAACTTATGACCTGTCGGATTATGAGACCGCATTTGAACAGGCTAAGTTGCCCGACAGCAAAAAGATATTTTTCAAGGTATGTGCGGAATAGTAGCCATCAAGAGGAAAGACCGACAAGGCAGGGCTGAGGAACTGAAAAGGGCTCTGAAGACATTGGAGTTGCGAGGCCCCGACGACTATGGTGTCTGGGAGGATGAGCATGTCAGCATTGGGCATCGCAGGCTCTCCATCATAGGAGTTGACAACGGGCGGCAACCCATCGTCTCGGCTGACGGCAATGTGGTCGTGGCATGCAACGGTGAACTCTACGGCTACAGGAAGTTGCGCCGCGAACTGAGCAGCGAGTACTGTTTCCAGACGGACTCTGACAGCGAGGTGCTGCTGCCGCTCTACCTGAAGCATGGGATAGAAGGCATGATGAAGCACCTCGTTGGTGAATTCTCCTTTGTAGTGTATGACAAGCGACTCAGCACGCTGTATGCCGTAAGGGATAGGTTCGGCATAAAGCCATTGTGCTGGTATGCTGACGATAAGGAAACCATCGTGGCCAGCAAGGCAAAGACAATCATAGCGTGTGGAGTGAGAGCGGAATGGGACAGACGATCACTCATGCAGTCGCTCTCCATGCATTACCAACCGACCGACCGCACCTTGTTTGCCCATATACGACAGGTGCCGCCAGGGCACATCCTCATCTGCAAGGAAGCAGAGCAACCGAGGCTGGTGAAATACTGGGACATCAATTACCCCACCGACACCACGTACGAGCCTTTGACAAGCGCAGAGGAGAGGCGATATGTCGACGAGTTTCACGACCTGCTGCTCGACTGCATCAGGACACGCATGGTCAGCGACGTGCCAGTGTGCTGTCATCTGAGCGGCGGGCTGGATTCCAGTACGATTGCAGGTATGATGAGCCGGATAGATGAGAGTGGTCCCACGCATTGCTTTTCGATCGTATTCCCTAACACTGACATCGAATACGATGAGGACGCGCTGGCAAGCGAAACGGTGGAGCACATAGGAGGAGTGATGCACAGGATAAAGGTCAGCCAACATCAGATTCTCGAAAACCTGTCCGATGCGGTTTATCACAGTGAGGGACTTGCCGTCAATGGGCATCTGCCATGCAAGTACATCCTTAACCAGGAGATCAGGAAGGAGGGGTTCAAGGTGGCACTGACGGGCGAGGGTGCTGACGAGTGCCTCGCCGGCTATCCCCATCTCCGAAAGGACATCATAGCCAATCTCACAGCAGAGCAGAGAACGATCCTTACCGAAAGGCTCTACAGCACGAACCTCTCGATAACGGGCACCGAGATAGCCGTAGGTGACACGCTGGATTGTCGGGCGTTGCAGAAGCGGCTGGGCTTCACTCCTTCTTTCCTTCAGGCAAAGGCAAGCATAGGCTACCGAATGTATGAATACCTCAACAAGGACGTGCTGAACGAATGCAGGGAGCATGACTTCTTTAGCGAATTGCTCGACTGTTATGACATTGACAATCAACTACAAGGAAGGCACCCCGTAAACCAGTCACTGTATTTCTGGACGAAACTGACGCTTTGCAACTACATCCTTGGCACGCTGGGTGATGGCTGTGAGATGGCATCGTCCATTGAGGGGCGTCTACCCTTCCTTGACCATCGGCTTTTCGAATTTGCGGCACGTCTGCCCATGCAGATGAAGATAAAGGAATATACGAATGAGAAGTATATCCTGAAGGAAGCGGCAAGGCCCTACATTACTGACAGCGTGTACAGAAGGCAGAAGCATCCCTTCCAATCGCCACCTCTTACGAGGTTCTTCAGCAGCGAGGACTACCAGATGCTCAGGGATGAACTGTCAAGCAAGGATTTTCAGCAGATGGGCATATTTGATGCAAGCAAGGTCAATGGCTTGCTGGATGCCATTCCTCGAATGAGTGTACTTAACCAGACTATCTATGAACCAGTAGTAATGCTGATGCTGACCGCTCATTACTTAAACAAAAGATTCAAACGTTGAAAAGGTTCATCCGATATTTGGAGTGATAGACTTTGCGACTCTTGTTCATGATTGTTCAATAAGATTGTGCTAATCGATTGCAAGCGAAGCGCCTAAGATAAAAGCCATTGAGATAATCTTGTGCGAAATTCTTGAACGCTGATTGTCCAAAGGATTGTTGACGAAATGAAAATCTATTCGAACAATCATCACAAGACGCGATTAAAGGAATGTATTTGAGGCGCACTGCGTGCTTGCAATCGCTTACAAGAATCGGACAGAACAATCTAACAACAAGAATCACTCCAAATGTCGGATGAACCCTAAAAAAGTTGAGCGAAACTTATAAAGCTTATTGCAATGAAACAAGACAAGAGTAAATGGTGGATTGATTTCTTTAAAGGCGAGTACTCAGAGGTCGTGCTTAACCAACAGGCGCGTGAGACGTTGGCGTTCATGCAGGAGACAGGTGAACTGACCCATGGTATGAATGTGTTTGACCAATGCTGCGGAAAGGGCTATCTCGCCCATGAGTTCGATGCAGCAGGAATGAATGTGCTTGGCGTTGACATGTCAGAAGACTACATCGCCTATGCTAAACAGCATTTGGAAACGGCAAGAGCCACGTTCCAGTTAGCAGATGCGAAGGAGTTCTTCAAGGAAGGCTTTTTCGATGTCTGCATCAATTGGAACACGAGTTTCGCCTATGACACCGACGACAAAGAGAATGAACGCATGCTCATTCCCTTCAGTCAGAACCTAAGGCACGGAGGACAATTCTTCATAAGCACCATGAATCCGCTGTTCATACACAGGCATTTCCAGAGATTCATTGTCAAGCAGATACCCTTTGAAAATAGTACGATAATCACGATAAGGGAAAGCAGGATTGAGGGGGGAATGATGATGTCCGACTGGCTGATTGTATATCCCGACGGCCATCGTGAGAAGAAGTTCGGACAGACAAAACTCTATTCTCTTGAACAATTCCGCGAGATGCTTTCTCGCCATGGACTTATCGTCGAAAAGGTGTATGGAGATATTCTGAAATCTCCTTACGATGAGAATCACCCAAGCATGATATTATATGGACACAAAATTTGAGGACATAGTTTCGGAGATCAGCCAGACAGTCTTGCAATATCCTGACAACATTGCCATCGTTGAGAATGGTTCTCCCGTAATGACCTACAAGCAGTTATGGGAGAATGCGCTACGCATGGCAGGGGGGCTGACGGGTAAAGACAGCGCAGCGGATTATGCATTGGTGGAACTGCCTAAATCTGCAGGATATATCGTCTCGATACTTGGATGCTGGATAGCCGGGAAGGCTTTTGTGCCTATAGGACCTGACCTTCCTCAGGCAAGAAGCGCCTACATCAAAAGCCTTGTGAATACTGATCTGCTGATAAACGAATCCTCATACGCTGCGCTCCTTGACAGTGCGCCGGCAGAACACATGGCAAACATCACTGCGGACACTCCGGCATATATCATTTTCAGTTCGGGCACAACAGGACTGCCGAAAGGCATCGTGGTGGGGCATGCTGGATTGGTCAATCTTGCCAGATGCCAACGCGCAGCCTTTCGCCTTGACAGCCATTCCCGAAACCTGTTCTTCCTATCCATCAACTTCGATGCCTCGGTATCCGACATTCTCGTGACCCTGACCTCTGGCGCTGCGCTGGTCATTGAAGCCATGGATTCCATTGAACTCTCGGCCAACATACTGAGCATCATCGGCAAGCGCCGAATCACCCATGCCGATCTCCCTCCCTCATTGCTACGCAAACTGGAGGCAGACGATTGTCCTGACTGCCTGAGAACCATCGTCATTGGAGGTGAAGCGACTGAGAAAGAAACCGTAAGAAACTGGTCGCGCAAGGTGAATCTCGTCAACGTCTACGGCCCCACAGAAACAACGGTCTGCACCAGTCTCTGCCACTGCACCGAGGATTGGGACACGCCCATCATCGGCGAAGAGTTAACGGGCGTACATTATAGCATATACAGTGACGGACTTCTTGATGCTGCAGAAGGGGAACTATGGATTTCGGGGCAATGCCTGGCCATAGGTTACTATCAGAATGCAGAGTTGACGGCAAGAAAGTTCCCCACGCTGAATGGCACACGATATTATCGCACCTCTGACCATGTTCGCAGATTAGAGGACGGAAGCATTGCATTTCTGGGCAGATATGACCGACAGGTGAAATTCCACGGCCAACTTGTTGAACTTGAAGAGATAGAGGCCAACCTGAAAGCGCTGCGGCTAGTAAACAATGCCGCCGTAGTGAAACGTCAGGTCTCTGCTGAAAACACGAAGGAAATGTTGGTGGCCTTTGTTGAGACAAGCGAGCAAATCAACAGGAAGGAAGCAACTAATCTTATCCGTAAGGCTTTGCGAATGACCTTGCCAGCATGGATGATTCCCGGTCACATCGAGATTGTTGACCAATTGCCCAAAGTCACGTCGGGAAAGGTCAACCTCAGAGCGTTGGAGTCCATCGAACTGCCTGACATCGCAATAAGGCAAGAAGAGTATGCTTCAGAAAGCGAGAAGAACGTGGCCCTTCTGATGGCAGAAATATTGAAGGTGCCGTATATGAATCCGAGAGACAGTTTCTTTGAGATGGGGGCTGACTCCCTCGATACGATGGTACTGATAGCCCGATTGCAAAACGAACTCAGCATCTCCGTGACGCTCGAGCAACTGAAACGGCATGCTTCACCTCACGCCATCTGCCAATTAGGTTCAGCAGCCAAATCGATGGCCATTAGCAGTTCCGATCTTGAAGGCGAATGGCAACACCAACTCCCTGCGGCTACGGATAGCCCTACGACTGAAAGAGGCATGATAATGATTACGGGGGCAACGGGATTCTTGGGCTCACACATTCTGGCCGAATTGGCAAACCGAAGGGAGTTTGATGGCAAGGACGTCGTTTGTCTCATCAGATGCAGTTCTGCGCAACACGGCATGCAACGCCTGGAGAATACATGCTGCAAATACGGACTATCACTCAAAGACCTAGGGAGAATCACGATCATTCCCTCTGATTTATCCAAAGACCTGATGGGGATGGACGCCAAGACATACGGCGAACTGTCATCAAAGGTGACGGACGTCTTCCATTGTGCTGCTACCGTCAACATGATGGCTGACTACAACACGTTGAGGGATTCGAACGTCATCGCCACGAAACGCATCCTCGACTTCTGCCTCACAAACAGAAAGAAGACGCTCAACTACGCCTCTACCCTATCGGTTTTCGTGTCCACGTCGCGCAACGAAGGAGTCGCTTTTGAATCTGACCATCTGGAAGAGGCATGCACGATATACGGAGGGTATGGGCAGACAAAGTATGTGTGCGAGAAACTATTGCTCAGCGTGCCTGACGATTTGCTCTGCACGAACATCATTCGCTACGGATTGCTGTGTGGCGATACCGAAAAAGGCCGCTCTGCCCCAAAGGATTTCCTGGGCATGTTTATCAAGGGAGCCACAACGGTAGGAGCCCTTCCTATTGACCACACAAACCAGTTGGGGATAGACATCACTCCCATCGACATAGCAAGCAAGATAACGCTTGACATTGCCCTGTCTTCACATAACGGAGTATACCATGTGGCGGCTGAGAACCCATTGAAATACAACGAACTGTGCAGTCTGCTACAGAACACCAGCGGAGTCGCCTTAATCAATGATTTTCAGGAATGGAAGCGTAAATTGGCTCTTCACAAAGATGCCTCGTGTGTTTCAGCGCTCGAAATGAGTTTATGCCGGATGGACAGCAATGCCTACGATGCCATGCGGTACATGGACCTCTTTCAGACAACAAACATTAGGTTTGACATGACAAACACCCATAGGCATACTCAGCACAGAGTCTACCAGAACGAAAAATTGATTGTAAAGTATATAAACAGTTTCGTGGAGTTAACGGGAGGTAACGACTCAGGTAACTTTGTTTTGCCTTCGGCGAACGAAAATTATCCGTAAATCATCCGTAAATTTAACCGAAAATTGCATTGTCGAGAGCAAATAATAATTCACGAATAAATTTACGGTAAATTCACGGAAATTCGCGTTTAAAAAATAAACACTTAATGGGTACTGAGTTATTACAACGAGAGCGAGCGGAGATTGGAGAGAGTCCTCAAGAAGCCCAATCATACGTCCCTATAACTTCCTTCTAACTTCCTTCTAACTTCCCTATAACTTCCTTCTAACTTCCTTAATAAAAAATGAACCCACATAAAACAGGATTTGTACTAGGCAAATTTTGCCCCTTACACAAAGGGCATCAGTATCTCATCGACACCGCACTAAGCCATGTGGAACGCCTTTACATCGTTGTCGACAACATCATGGACGACGTGATACCCGTGAAGCAACGCATGGCATGGGTACAGGCAGAATACCCGCAGGCCATCATCCTTACGCAACCCACCCCCCTGCCACAGGATCCGAGTGAGACTCCCGAGTTCTGGGATATATGGAGAGAGGCACTCCTCTCGCTAGTCCCAGTCAAGGTGGATGTCGTTTTCGCCTCCGAGGCATACGGCTATCGGCTGGCAGAAGAATTGCAGGCAGAATTTGTCATGGTCGACATGGAGCGCACTCGCGTTCCCATCTCTGCATCCTCCATTCGCCGTGGCATGATGGAGAACTGGCAATACCTTTCCGATGCAGCCAAGAAAGACATGGTGACAACGATATGCGTATTCGGTCCCGAGTCCACAGGCAAATCCACGTTGACAAGGCTATTGGCCAAGCACTACGATGCACCATTTGTAGATGAATACGCAGAAACCGTAATTCGCCAAAAGCATGGACACATCACATTTGACGACATGGAAACGATTGTCGTTGGCCATCACGAATGCATTGCGCAAGCCCTATCTACCCTCCCCCCCATGCTATTCATTGACACGGATGCCATAGCATCAAAAATATGGAGTCAAGAGTTATTCGGCAAGGAATCCGAACTCATAGAGCACTACATAGCACGGCAGCATTTCACGCACTATCTGCTTCTCGATGTCGATCTTCCCTGGCAAGATGACGTCCACAGATATCGTCCCAATGAACGGGAAGATTTCTTCAACCGTTGCGAGGAGCAACTCATCCGCAGGCATAAGCATTACACCATCGTACGCGGAGAAGGTGAAAAACGAATGGCGAACGCCATAAGAGCTGTCGACAGCATACTAAAAGTATCATCTAATGAAAAGAACTGAAAGTTTTGAAAGTTCTGAAAGTTTTGAAAGTAAAAAACCGCACCGCGTCATCACGACGGGGTGCGGTAAGAGTTAGGATCGGTTCATGCAAGCGCATTGGCTGCGCAACTGACGCCCATTGCCGTGCCAATGGCGGTGACGAGGGCGGTGACGAGCTTCCAGAGGAAACTGAAAAGCTGCTTCTTGTTTTCAGGTGTCATAGTAGTGTGGTTTTAGAAGGTTAATGGTTATGAATAGGAACGAAAATTAAGAAAAAGGAGAAAATTTTCCAGGTCATCTGGAATATGGAGTAATTCTTGTAGTTAGATTGTTCTATTTGATTCTTGTAAGTGATTGCAAGCACGCAGTGCGCCTCAAATACAATCCTTTAATCCCATCTTGTGCTGATTGTTCGAATAGATTTTCATTTCGTCAACAATCCTTTGGACAATCAGCGTTCAAGAATTTCGC
>JAZQQO010000074.1:0-27270 GCA_045629085.1 Bacteroidaceae bacterium | reverse complement strand
AAACCTTTGTCGCATGCTGGATTGGTGAAACTTTATATTGAAGGAGCATATCCTACAGAAGATGATGGCATAGTTCCTATGACTTCTGAAGAAATCGAAGAAAAAAGAACTAAAGAAAAAGAAGAAAAAAAACAAAGATTGAAAAAAGCAAAATTCAGAGAACAAAGCATACAACTTTCTTTATTTGACAACATGTAAATAGTTCTCCAATAAAATCCATTCATCATCCGCAAACGCCATATCCTATCAAGTATTACTCCAAGAATCTGATGTTTGCGGATGATTGTCTTTATTCATTATCGCAATTTCCGCAGCGTTCGCATACTAATAATTCAATCCGAAAGCCCATAGTGGGATGACGTTGGCGAAGCCTGTCTCTATTTCGTCTTTTACGATATAGCCATGGGCAGCAGATTCAATTTGCTTCTGTCCCTTCTTGCGACCACCAATCTCAAAGGTCATGTCGTCAATCTGGAAATCGGAGATAGGCGAACTGACGATGTCGTGACGCACACGCATCTGGTTCATGAAGAATGTCTCGCGCACATTGCCTATCTCTGCCTCTCGTGGGGTGAGTGTATAGATAAGATTGGTGTTGTCGAGATACAGCTTCTCCACCTTGCCGATTCCCCTTATACCACCGGTGCTGTCCCTGAGCTGGGTTATCATTCCCGCACGCTCCATGTAAATAAGGTAGTCGGAAATGTTGTTGCGGCTGATGCCCGTCACATCTGCCAACTTCTGCATTACAGGTTTGAAAGGCACGCTCTTTGCCACCACCGTCAGCAGTTGCTTCAGTTTGCGACCTGTCGTAATGTTGACCTCAAGGAATTGCGGAATATCCACCTCCATGGTTTGGTTGATTACCTGCATCAGTTCCATTTCCAGTTCCTCGTCCTTGCCAAATGGATAGTAACCACGCTTCAGATAATCCTGAAACAGAGGGAGTGGATGAGCAACAGGGATGCTCGCTTTGTGAGACAAAATATCCTCTATCGAATAGGCCGGAACGTCTATTTCATGGAAGAGCATAAGGTACTCACGGAACGAGAGTCCTTGCATCTCGTAGATAGGAACTCGTCGGCTGAGATCGGCCATACCCTTGTAAATGTCGAGGATGGACGAACCGGAGATGATGACCTGCAGTTCGCTGTGGGAATCGTAGATTTGTTTCAGTTCGCGCGACCACCCGGGATACTTGTGTATCTCGTCTATGACGAGGTGCTTGCCGTTCATCTTGACAAACCGATCCGCCAGATCCACCAAACTGTTTGTGGCAAAATACATGTGGTCGGCAGATACATAGAGGGTATCAGCCACCGTCAGATTCTCCTTGATGTATTGCAGCAACATCGTTGACTTGCCCACACCACGAGGCCCTACGATACCGAAGAACCTGGCGTTCCATTTTATCTCACCATACTTGTAGCGATGGAAGGCAACAGGTGTTTCCTTGAGTTTCTTATTAAAGAATTCGTAAAGCTGTTCCATTGATTAATGTTTGATTTTATTGCAAAAGTATACAAAATTCCGCAAATTGCACAAGAAAAATGCAGAAAAACAGTAAAGATTGCACTAAAATCATGCAAAAATTCCATGTTTCTGCATAAATTTCGTGCGGTTTAGAGTTTGGTATTCTACTATCCGTTAGAATAAACCATCCGCAGGAATAGCTGGGACGGTTCTGCTATCCGTCTACCATAACTTGTTTACGTAATAAATAAAAAAAGTGTTGCTTTATCTCCACCTCCATCCACAGCGATCGAGGTGGAGTTTGTGTTAATTCTACCCTTCAAACTGCAAAAAGAATACGAAAATTCACTTATAGGTGAATATGTTCACTTAAAAGTGTAGTTGTTTCAAGAAAAAGTGCTACCTTTGCATCGTAAAACATTTAGAATTATGGCAAAAGACCTGACCACGTCTGTTATTGACAGACAAAACATACTGAATAATCCGATGGCTCTTCCTAAAATTCAGAAAGCACTGGATGTTAAGTTCTATGAGTTTCATGGACGTTATGTAGTTACCAAGCAAATGGTAGCAGAATACTATGATGTGGAAGAGCGTACGATAGAGAGACTCCTCAAAGCAAATGAAGAGGAAATACGCAACAATGGTTATAATGTACTTAAGGGTGAAGAACTAAAAGAATTTCGGTCACGTTATGTGGGCGACATCGATGTCGCTCACAAAGCAGTTAATTTGGGCGTTTTTGATTTCCGCTCGTTTCTCAATATTGGCATGCTTCTCACGACAAGCGAGAAAGCACAGGAGGTACGTAATCGCATCCTTGATATTGTCATCTCCGTAATGAACGAGAAAGCAGGTGGTTCTACAAAATACATCAATCGTCGCGACCGCAACTATGTGGTGTCCGCACTGATAGAAGAGGACTACCACAAGAAATTGAAAGATGTCATCAAGGATTATGTTGATGGCCCCAAAACCTGCAAGTACTCGCAGATTATGGACATAATTTATAAGGCTGTCTTCTGTGAGAAGGCTGCCGAGTACAAGAAACTCCTTGATCTGAGCGAGAAAGACAACCTTCGTCGTACACTCTATGCTGAAGTGCTTACGTCCGTATCGGCCTTTGAGAATGCAACTGCCGAGATTATCAAGAGCAAGGCTTCAGAACGCGGAATGCTGACGATTCTAGAGGTGGAAGAGATTATTCTGGATGTGGCAGCCAATCCGTTCGGTAAGCCTGTCGTAGATGATGCCCGAACAAAGATGGCTTCGCGCGACAATGCCCTTCGTGACGTTTATCACGGCAATCTGGCGGCCTACATCCGTGCTGTAATGCCAGAGGAGTATCATAAGTTTATCGGAAACCTGTCCGTTGACTTTGACCAGCTCCTTGATGAGAACAAAGACGTACTCGAACACCTCAAGCAGTAACGGTCATGGGAATTGATTACATCGACTACAACCAGGCAGTCAAAATCTACTATAAGACTGTAGAGAAGAGCGGTGGCGGCATGGCTGGCGTGCGTGATGAAGGTGGCATACGCCTGATGTTGGAGAATGTGCAGAACGACTGGTACTATCCCGAAATTGCCGATAAGGCAGCATACATGATGTTCAGCCTTTGTCGAGGTCACTACTTTGCCGACTGCAACAAGCGAATCTCTGTGACGCTTACCATGTACTTCCTGATGCAGAATGGTTATATATTTGCAGCTCAGACGTTCATGAAGGATACGGAGGAGATTGCCCTCGATCTGGCTGCCGGTTGCATTGATAAGGATCTGCTGACAGACATTATGCATTGTCTGGTGAACAGTGAGCCATACAGCGAATCCATCCTTTTGGGTATAATGAATGCACGCGAGGCACGTATAAGAATTGAAAAGCAATTTGAGGAATAAATACCGCAACATTTGAGTTATGATACAGAATCCTTTGTTCCGAGAGTGCCTTGCCGCCATACCAGAGGAGCGTAAGGCAGAGTTTGACCTTTCGTTTGCAATTGCCACGCGCATTGACGAGGTGCTGAAACGAAAGGGAATGACACAGCGCGAACTGGCTCAGCGACTTGGCAAACGTGAGTCGGAAGTCAGCAAATGGCTGACTGGCCGCCATAACTTCACAACCAATACCATCGCTCGCATCACCCTTGCCCTTGGTGCACCAATCATCAATGTGCCAACTTCAACTTACGGTGAGGTTGCAGAAACGGCACCTACTATGGTGGCCGAGGATGTTGCAGAAGGATAATGGTCCGCTTCTCCTATCCGCTAAAACAATTCATCCGCAAACATCAGTTCTATTGTTGAGTTCACGTCAACTCCGAGAATCTGATGTTTGCGGATGTTCTTTGTCGGCTTATTGGGAAATAGTAAATACAGCTGTTTATGGCTTATAACATCTCCAAAACTGAAACTGAAACCACTTTTTTCAAACTATTTTTTGCAATGAGGAGTCCAGAATCTCTGTTACTCCTTAGCGTTCTTCTTGCCATCGATGAAAACCTCGAAGCGGGCTCGATTATCCCAGTCGCCGAGGTTCTCCTCTGTCTTTCCGTCTATCCTAACGTTTTGCAGCGAGAGGCGTATGTGGTTGATGTTCCAGGTAGATGCGTCATCGGCTTGGATAGGATACGACTCGCTATTGTTGGAGAAGTTGAGGGTGACGAGATGTCGACTACCGCCAAAGCTTATGTATAGGGCGACGGGTGAGGGGAAGAGGGTAATGCGACCCGTCTTGGACTTGATGTCGGGGCTAAGATGATCGTGCTTGATTTGGTAAGCCAACGTGAGGCTGATGTTCGGCTGTGTGCGCAACGCTTCCTTCAGTTCGGGATTGCTCACCGTGTTCGTGAGCCATGAGATGGGGAAGTCGGGGATGGTGATGAACGGGTTGCCGTAGCCTCCCACCATGTAGGGGAAGTTGACGATGGTGTCACGAAGAGCCTTGCGCACCCACACACCCTCTTCGTCCTCTCGCTGATGCTTGGCCGTATCGCTCATGATGACTACCAACTGTCCTTCATACTCGCCTTTAACACCGTTGCACAAATCTACCTGCACCTTTTGCAGGTCGATGTAATGTACTTTCTGCACAGGTTCGTTGTCGCAGGAAATGAGCATGAAAAGCATGATGAACATGCCAATTGCGTGGAGGGATAAATGCCTACAATGCATAGCTTTCGTTTTTTATTACACAAAGGTAGGACTATTTCTTTTAAGTAACAAATCCTTTAACATTATTTTGCTCGGAAATGCTTAAATAAATTTGGCATTTCGCTCGCTTATTTGTACCTTTGCCCCTTGAATAAAAAGTAAAAGTAAGATGAAGGAGGCTTGTACATCTATGATTCTGCGTCGAACGGCTTGTGCGTTGCTGGCGTTTGCACCTATGGTGTGTGCCAGCGGACAAGATGCTGACACACTGGCCACTGAGATGCAGGATGTGCAGGTGCAGGCTGTGCGCAGCCATCGTGGTATGGGCATCGAGACGAAGGAGTTGGTGGGGAAGGGTGACCTTATCCGTGCTGCTTGCTGTAACTTGGGCGAGAGTTTCACGAACAGTGCTTCGGTGGATGTGTCGTATGCTGATCCGGCTACAGGTGTGCGTCAGGTAAAACTGCTCGGATTGAGTGGTACTTATGTGCAGATGATGACGGAGAACATACCGAACTATCATGCCGTGGCGATGCCTTACGCACTCAACTTCGTACCTGGAACATGGATGCAGAGCATACAGGTGAGCAAGGGTGCGAGCAGTGTGAAAAATGGTTACGAAAGCATGACGGGACAGATCAATATCGAGTTCCTGAAACCACAAGCCGAAAAGTCCTTTCATGCCAATGCCTACCTCGACCAACGCTTGCGCTATGAACTCAATCTTGATGGTAATCGTCAGTTCGGCGAGTCGGGTAGGTGGAGTGGGGGTTACCTTTTTCACTTTGACCATCGAACGATGCAAGACGATATGAATCACGATGGTTTTCGCGATGATCCTACGGGTTTACAGGTGAGTGGTATGGCACGCTTGGCATACGTGTCGCCAAAGTATATTATGCAGTTCCGTGGAAGTGCTCTCTATGACGATCATACAGGAGGTGTGAAAGGGGAGACCTCTTCGCTGCTCACTAACCAAACGACGAACAGTCGCTGGGAGGCGCACTTAAAGAATGCCTACATTTTTAACTCTGATAAGGACGGCAATGTGGCCTTGATATTGAGTGCCAGTCAGCAGCGACTACAGAATGACGGTTTTGCTCATCGTTCGTATAAGGTGGCAGAGAGTGACCTTTACGCCTCGTTGATGTTTGAAGAGCAGTTCACGCCCTCGCACGGACTTTCTACAGGATTGAGTTTCCAACGTGAAGGCTTTGCCGATGAGGCTTTGCACTTCTGGCGGGATGTGGACAACGATGGCGTGAAGGACGATGTCGGATTGTCCGCTCTCACACCCAGCGAGAATACAGTGGGTGCATACGCGCAATACACTTATACTTTAGACGATAAACTGGCAGTAATGGCTGGCATTAGGTTGGACCACAGTGACCTTTACGGTACTTTCGTCACGCCACGTGCCCATCTGCGCTGGCATCCCACCGACTGGTTCACAATGCGAGCTAGTGTCGGAAAGGGCTATCGCACACCCCACCTGTTGCCTGAGATGCACTATCTGCTGGCTAGTGGCCGACGTTGGGTGGGACTTGACAGCCAGTTGCCCCAGGAAGAGTCGTGGAACACGGGTACATCGATGCAGTTCTCCATTCCCGTTTGCGATAAGAAACTGGAACTGAATGCCGATTATTACTATACGCACTTCCTGCAACAGGTGGTGGTGGATCGCGATGCTGATCCTTTTGTGCTGAAGTTCTATGCCCTCAATGGCCGCTCGTTCAGCCACTGTCTGCAGGTCGATGCCACCTATCCATTTTTTGAAGGTTTCTCCTTGACTGGAGCATGGCGAATGAACTATGTGCGAACAACTTACCAGGATGGACGACTGCGTGAGACACCCCTGACGAGTCGTTGGAAGGGACTGCTTACGGCCACATACAAGACACCGCTGGAGTTGTGGCAGTTCGATGTGACGTGCCAGTTGAACGGCCCAGGTCGCATGCCTGACCCTTATGTAGTGTATAATTCACAATTCACAATTCACGATTCACAATTGGGTGGCAGTACGATGTCTTGGGACAAGGAATACAAGACCTTCCCACAACTCTCGGCCCAGGTGACGCGCTTTTTCCGGTGGGGCAGCGTCTATGTGGGTGGCGAGAACCTGACAAACTTCCACTTGAAGCATCCAATCATAGCTGCCGATGCACCTTTAAATACGGAGTTCGAACCCACGATGGTGTGGGGACCGGTACACGGAGCGATGGTGTATGCTGGTGTGAGGGTAGAATTGTAAGTAACTTCCAATAATCAATAATATGAAAAAGTTTGCTTTTATTGCAGCCATGATGATGGCTTGTGCCGTGTATGCTAAAGATTTGCGTGTATTGGTAGTTGATACGCAGAAGCAGATGCATTGCCAGAACTGCGAGGCGAAGATCAAGAAGAACATCCGCTTCGAGAAGGGTGTGAAGAGCATTGAAACGAGTGTGCCCAACCAAACCGTCACGATTACTTACGATGCCGATAAGGGATCGAAGGATGCCATCGTGAAGGGCTTCAAGAAGATTGGTTACGACGTCAAGGTGGTGAGCGATAACAAAGCGCCCGAAAAGAAGTAACCGTCCGTCACTTTTGAATTGACGCTGCGTCATTTTTTTAGTAACGCAGCATTATTTTTTAAGTGACGCAGCGTCAATTCAAAAATCCTGCAGCGTCATTTTATAAATTCTGCTTCATCGATTTGGGTGAAGTAGTCTCACTTTTGTTGTCATTCTGCTAACAGTTTTATAGCAAAATGGCCATATTGCATGAATAATATGTAATTTGTTTGCTCGTTTCGGGATAAATTTGTAACTTTGCCACGTTTTTAGTGTAAAAAGATAACAGCAAACAAAGATATTCGATGAAACACCAACTAAGAAGTGCTGTATGCACTGAGGGCCGCCGTATGGCAGGTGCCCGTGCTTTGTGGGTGGCAAATGGCATGAAAAGGGAGCAGTTCGGCAAGCCCATCATCGCCATTGTCAACTCTTTCACACAGTTTGTTCCTGGCCACACTCATCTGCATGAGATTGGCCAGATTGTAAAGGCAGAAATCGAGAAACTGGGTTGCTATGCAGCCGAGTTCAATACCATCGCCATCGACGACGGTATCGCCATGGGTCACGACGGTATGTTGTACTCGTTGCCTAGCCGCGACATTATTGCCGACTCGGTGGAATACATGTGTAATGCACACAAGGCTGATGCCATGATCTGCATCAGCAACTGCGATAAGATCACTCCCGGTATGCTCATGGCAGCCATGCGTCTGAACATCCCCGCTGTATTCGTGAGCGGTGGTCCTATGGAGGCTGGTAAGTGGAACGGCGAGAATGCCGACCTCATCACCGCCATGATCAAAGGTGGCGACACGACCGTGAGCGACGAGGAACTGGAGCAGGTGGAGCACTCTGCTTGTCCCGGTTGCGGTGCCTGCTCAGGTATGTTTACCGCCAACTCAATGAACTCACTGACTGAGGCTATTGGTCTTTCACTTCCCGGCAATGGTTCTATACTGGCTACCCACGTCAACCGCATCCAGCTCTTCAAAGATGCTGCTGCGCTTATTGTGAAGAATGCCATGAAGTACTACGAGGAGGGTGACGACAGCGTACTGCCCCGCAGCATCGCTACTCGTCAGGCATTCCTCAACGCCATGACGCTTGACATTGCCATGGGTGCCTCGACCAACACCGTGCTGCACCTCTTGGCTGTGGCTCAGGAGGCAGAGGTGGATTTCAAGATGCAGGACATCGACCAGCTCAGCCGCAAGGTGCCCTTCCTCTGCAAACTTTCGCCCAACTGGCAGAAGTACAGCATTCAGGAGGAGAACCGCGCAGGTGGTATCCTTGGTATCATGGGCGAATTGGCCAAGGGTAATCTGCTTGACCTCTCTTGCAAGCGCGTCAACGGTGCCACCTTGGGCGAGGACATTGCCAAGTACAGCATCTTGGGCGAGACTATTGATCCCGAGGCTGACCGCATCTATCACTCTGCTCCAGCTGGTAAGTTCTCTACCAAGATGGGTAGTCAGGACACTCGTTGGGAGAGCCTTGACACTGACCGTGAGAATGGTTGTATCCGTGACATCGAGCATGCCTACACCAAGGACGGCGGTATGGCTGTACTCTTCGGTAACATCGCACAGGATGGCTGTGTGGTAAAGACCGCTGGTGTGGCACCTGAACTGTGGCACTTCGAGGGTCCCGCCGTTGTTTTTGATTCTCAGGAGGACGCTTGCGAAGGCATTCTGGGTGGCAAGGTGAAGAAGGGCGACTGTGTTGTCATCACGCATGAGGGCCCCAAGGGTGGTCCCGGTATGCAGGAGATGCTCTATCCCACCTCTTATATTAAATCTATGCACATGGGTAAGGAGTGTGCGCTCATCACCGATGGTCGCTTCTCTGGTGGTACCTCTGGTTTGAGCATCGGTCACATCAGTCCTGAGGCAGCCAGCGGTGGTAACATCGGCAAGATCAAGGATGGTGACATCATCGTTATCGACATCCCCTCTCGTAGCATCAATGTGAAGCTCAGCGACGAGGAACTTGCAGCCCGTCCCCAGCAGCCCCTGAAGCGCAACCGTGTCGTAAGCAAGGCTTTGCAGCACTATGCCAAGAGCGTGAGCAGTGCCGACAAGGGTGGTGTGAGACTTTGATAATGCACAATTCACAATTCATAATTCACAATTGGCTGGCGCAACGTGGCTGATTAGTGTATTACGATTATGAAATGGAAATTATGTGTTGTGAATTGAAAGCTATTGATTGTATAATTGTGAACTGTGAATTATGAATTGTGAATTAATAAGCGGTGCAGAAGCCATGATGCGCAGCCTTGAAGCCCAAGGGGTAGATGTCCTCTTTGGTTATCCTGGCGGTGCCATCATGCCTACATACGATGCACTCTACGATCATAAAGATAAACTCAACCACATCCTTGTTCGCCACGAGCAGGCTGCCGTACATGCGGCACAGGGCTATGCTCGCGTAAGCGGTAAGGTTGGTTGTGCCATCGTGACCTCTGGTCCCGGTGCCATGAACACCATTACCGGTGTAGCTGATGCGATGGTTGACTCTACGCCTATGGTGGTCATCTGCGGACAGGTGGGTGCTGCCATGCTGGGTACCGATGCATTCCAGGAGGTTGACGTAGTGGGTGTTACGCAGCCTATCACGAAGTGGAACTACCAGATTCGCCGTGCAGAGGATATCGCATGGGCGGTATCTCGTGCTTTCTACATTGCCAGCACGGGTCGTCCCGGTCCTGTTGTGCTCGACTTTACAAAGAACGCACAGACGGCCATGATTGACTACCAGCCTCAGAAGGTGGATTTCATCCGAAGCTACAATCCCGTTCCCGCAGCAGCACCCGGTGCTGTGGAGAAGGCTGCCCAGATGATCAACGAGAGCGTGAAGCCCTTTATGCTCGTGGGTCAGGGTGTGGAACTGGCTGGCGCACGCGAGGAACTCCTCGAACTCTGCGAGAAAGCGCAGATTCCTTTCGGAACTACGTTCCTTGGCCTTTCGGCTGCTCCTACCGAC
Source organism: Bacteroidaceae bacterium (assembly GCA_045629085.1). Lineage (GTDB taxonomy): Bacteria > Bacteroidota > Bacteroidia > Bacteroidales > Bacteroidaceae > Physcousia. The sequence goes on along the minus strand of JAZQQO010000074.1, from coordinate 17,099 downwards.
CATCCCCTCAATATGGGTAAGCTTGGTATGCATGGTAATCTGGCTCCTAACGTCATGACCAACCAGTGTGACTTGCTGATTGCTGTGGGTATGCGCTTCGATGACCGTGTTACGGGCAATCTGAAGAACTACGCTACACAGGCCAAGATCATTCACTTCGACATCGATCCTTCAGAGATCAACAAGAACGTGAAGGTAAATCTTGCCGTGTTGGGTAATTGTAAGCAGACTTTGGCTGAGGTTTCTAAACTCGTAGAACCTGCTACGCATAATTCTTGGATCGAGGGCTTCAAGCCTTACGATGAGAAAGAATATAATAAGGTGATAAATCCTGCCTTGAATCCCACGGAAGGTCCTCTCTTGATGGGTGAGGTCGTTCGCGCTGTCAGCGAGGCTGCCAATAATGAGGCTATCCTCGTGACCGACGTTGGTCAGAACCAGATGTTCGGTTGCCGTTACTTCAAGTTCACCAAGCCTCGCTCTGTCGTGACGAGTGGTGGTTGCGGTACTATGGGCTTCGGTATACCTGCGGCTATTGGTGCCACCTTTGGTGCTCCCGACCGCACGGTGTGCATGTTCTGTGGTGATGGTGGTTTCCAAATGACCATTCAGGAGTTGGGTACCATCATGGAGCAGCAGTGTCCCGTCAAGATGATTCTCTTGAACAACAACTACCTGGGCAACGTGCGTCAGTGGCAGTACATGTTCTTCAACAAGCGCTATTCCTTCACTCCCATGTGCAATCCTGACTTTGAGAAGATTGCAGAGGGCTATGGTATTCCTTGCCGTACGGTGATCGACCGCAAGGATCTTCAGGATGCCGTTCGCGAAATGCTCGATACCAAGGGTCCCTACCTCTTGCAGTGTGCTGTGATGGAGGAGGATAACGTGCTGCCAATGACACCTCCCGGCGGAAACGTGGACGAGATGTTGCTGGAGGTAAAGTAATAGCTTAGATAACGAATAATGGATACGGAAAATAAATATGGTGCCGCAGAGTGCGGCGATTGCAATACTTGCGGCAAGTGCGAGGATCAGAATCTGACGGATTCATTTGATGCGGCAGTTCGTGCAGCGGCCTCTGTAGACCGTGACTCATACGAGAAGAATCTGGCTCGTCAGCGTAAGGCTACTTTGGATGACGACTTGAAGCAGGACGGTCAGCGTGAGACGTTCACTCGCAATGCGGTGGCTCGTCGTTCGTCAGCCGGCAAGGAGGGTTCTCTTCTCAACCATGAGGGGCTGACGCTCTACACGCTTATCATCTACTCAGAGAACTATGCTGGTGTACTCAACCAGATTACGGCTGTGTTCACACGTCGTCAGGTAAATATCGAGTCACTCAACGTGTGCTCTTCCAGCACGCCCGGTGTGCATAAGTATACCATTACCTGCTATTGTAAGCAGGAAATGGCAGAGATGCTCTGTAAGCAGATAGAGAAGAAGATTGATGTGTTGCAGGCTAACTGCTTCGTTGATAACGAGATCTTTATACTGGAGACATCGCTCCTCAAACTCTCTACCCCTATGGTGTTGGCTAATCCCGACATCTCACGTATCGTACGTCGCTTCGATGCTCGTATCGTGGAGGTGAATCCTACTTATACCACGGTAGAGAAGACGGGTGTTACGACGGACGTGTTGGAGCACTTCAATGAGCTCAACGACTTGGGATGTGTGCTCCAGTTCGTCCGCTCAGGTCGTATTGCTATTACAAAGTCGTGCATTGAACGTTTGGATCAGTACATTGCACAACGCGAAGAAGAAAGAGAAAATGGCTAATTTCGGTAAGATAGATACATATCCTATATACGTAGAGCCTTTCCACGTAGATTTTGCTGGTAACATCTTCATGGGTGTGCTGGGCAATCACTTGCTCAATGCGGCTGGTAACCACTCGCAGAAGCGTGGCTGGGGTATCGGTGCGCTGAACGAGTCGCATCATACCTGGGTGCTCAGCCGACTGAGCATCGAGATGTTTGAAATGCCTCGTCAGTATGAGCATTTCGAGGTGAAGACGTGGGTGGAGAGCGTTATCAAACTCTTTACGAATCGTAACTTCGCAATCCTGCGTTCCGATGGTACGGCTTACGGTTATGCTCGTAGCATCTGGGCTATGATTGATTTGGAGACGCGTCGTCCTTGCGACTTGCTGTCGCTCTATGACGGCGACATCCTCAACTACATTGTCAGCGAGGAGGAGAATGATTGTCCTATCGAGGGACACGGACGTTTCCGCTTCCGCGATGCCGAGTTGGTGCGCACCATCGATACCTTCTACAGCGATGGCGATATCAACGGTCACGTCAACAGCATCAAGTACATCGAGCACATCCTCGACCTCTTCCCTCGTGAGCGCTACGAGAAGCAGACCATTCGCCGCTTTGAGATAGCTTTTAAGGCTGAGAGCTACTTGGGTGATCGTCTCAGTTTCTTCATGCAGAAGGTTAGTGAGGATGAGTTTGACGTCGAGGTGCGTAAGAACGTGGAGGCCGATGGGGTAGGCGAGGTGGCTTGTCAGGCAAAGGTGCGTTTTGCGTAGAAACTAACAAATCTAGAAGAACTAGCAAATCTAGAAGAGCTAAAACAAAAAAGTGAATAAAAACAAATAGTAATATTAACTCTTTAAAAACAAAACAAAATGGCAAAAATGAATTTTGGCGGCGTTATCGAGGAAGTGATGACCCGCGAGGAGTTCCCTCTGGAGAAAGCTCGTGAGATTTTAAAGGACGAGACCATCGCCGTTATCGGTTATGGTGTACAGGGTCCTGGTCAGGCTTGCAACTTGCGTGACAACGGTTTCAACGTAATCGTTGGTCAGCGTCAGGGTAAGACCTTTGAAAAGGCTATTGCTGATGGTTGGGTTCCCGGTGAGACTTTGTTCTCTATCGAGGAGGCTGCTGACAAGGCTTCTATCGTTATGTGTCTGCTCTCTGATGCAGCCGTAATGTCTGTATGGCCCACTCTGCAGAAGTACCTCACTCCTGGTAAGGCTCTCTACTTCTCTCATGGTTTCGCTATCACTTGGAGCGATCGCACTGGTTGCGTTCCTGCTAAGGATATCGACGTTATCATGGTTGCTCCCAAGGGTTCTGGTACCTCACTCCGCACCATGTTCCTCGAGGGTCGTGGCTTGAACTCTTCATACGCTGTTTACAACGATGCTACTGGCAAGGCTCTTGATCGTACCTTAGCTCTTGGTATCGGTATCGGTTCTGGCTACCTCTTTGAGACAACTTTCCAGCGTGAGGCTACTTCTGACCTCACTGGTGAGCGTGGTTCACTGATGGGCGCTATCCAGGGGCTGCTGCTCGCTCAGTACGAGGTGCTCCGTGAGAATGGACATACTCCCTCTGAGGCTTTCAACGAGACCGTTGAGGAGCTGACTCAGTCACTCATGCCTCTCTTCGCTCAGAAGGGCATGGACTGGATGTACGCTAACTGCTCTACCACCGCTCAGCGTGGTGCACTCGACTGGATGGGTCCCTTCCACGATGCTTGCAAGCCCGTTGTTGAGAAGCTCTATGCTTCAGTAAAGAGTGGTAACGAGGCTCAGATCTCTATCGACGCTAACTCTAAGCCCGACTATCGTGTAGGTCTTGAGAAGGAACTTGCTGCTCTGCGTGAGAGCGAGATGTGGCGTACCGCTGAGACCGTACGTCAGCTTCGTCCTGAGAACAACTAATCTCAGTGCAAAGATAAGGAGTAGTAATACTCCTGAATACAATAGCGTCCACGGGGATCTTCCTCGTGGACGTTTTTTGTGATGGCTAGGTATTTCTAGTATTACTAGTGCTTCTAGAACCTCTAGTGTTTCTAGGATTTCTAGGATTTCTAGAATATCTAGCATTTCTAGAATATCTAGCATTTCTAGTGTATCTAGATCTCTAGTATTTCTATCCAAATCGGGGCACACTGTAATGAGCGTGCCCCGATGGGTATTTGCTGTCTGCCACAGTAAGGCAAGACTCAGTGCCTATTAATAGAAGAGGTGACGCTTGTCCTCCTTCTTGGCGCTCTTGTAAGACTTGTAGAATACGCTGTTGGGGTTGGTCATGCCCACCTGGAACATGTTGCTGATAACATACATGTTCTGCTGAGCTGCACGTTGCATCTCTGCCTTCTCATCGTACTGCTCCTCAGTCTTGTTCTTAGCCAAAACCTGCATAGCATAAACACCAGCGTTACCACGTACACCACTTACGAAGCTACCCTGAGCTGCTGCGCTTGCAGCACCACTAACAGCGGGCTCGCTTGCACCCATCTTCGACAGGTAAGCGGGAGCTGCGAGTGTGATGTGCTGTACGGTATCCTGAACAGCGCCGGGCATCTTAGCCACGTCGGCAATGCTCTTTGCACCCTTGATCTTCTCTTGCAACTGAGCAGCCTTCTTGTCCTCGATAGCCATTCTCTTTACGATGTCCTGGATCTGCTCGTCGTTGACGTCGCGATAGCCCTCAGGATGGATAGCGGTGAGAACAGCAACAACCAGGTGCTCACGGGTCTTACCGCAGTAGTTGATCTCGCTTACTTCGCCGACCTTGGTGTCCTCCTTGAACATCCAACGGATAACCTCGCGAGAATCCTCGATACCGGGAATGCTATTGACCATGGGCTCGATATCCTGGCGGCTCATGATGATGTACTCACCCTTGTTCTGCTCCATCTCCTCAATGGTCTTATTGGTAGCGATGAAGCTGCTGAGGTTGTTGTAGTAATCATTTGCGGTCTCGTTGCTGAAGTCGTATGAGCGCTTGATTACGGCCACGTTGTACTTGTTAACCATGTTGCGACGGTCGGTAACCTGGACGATACGTACACCACCCTCAAGTTCTACGCTGTTGTAAGAACCGGTAGAGGCTGTTGTGGCAGTCTCGATGAACTTCTTGAAAGACTCGGGCAGTGTAGCGCCCTCGTACATCTGGCTGGTAATCCACTGCTTTGTGCCGGGCTGGTTGTAAGCCTTTGCAATGGTGTCGAAGTTAGCACCAGCCTGCAGTGCATTGCAGATGCTGTCTGCGGTCTTCTTTGCGGCGGCTGCATCTTCGTTAGCAACGTCAATGGTACGAATCTCTACAGAGTCGGGGCGGCTTACCTTGTCCATCAGCTTAATGATGTTCATGCTGTTGTCTGCAATGTTATAGTAAGGCTCGGTCTGTGTGCCCACAGCCATAGAGTCGATTCTTGCTGCGATGTCGTAGGGAAGAGACTTGCTGCTTACGGGAACGTTAGAGTAGGGTACGAGTGACTGTGACTGACGCACGATAGCCTCGATGACAGCATCCTGCTTCTGCAGGCTTTCTGCGTAACCAGCCATCTCGTTGTTGAGAGCCTCCTCGTCAGCCTTGCTGGCCTTGATCAGTACGTCGATGTACTTGATGTCACGTGTCTCGCCTGACTGATAGAATGCCTCCTTGTATTCGTTGTACTTAGCCTTCAAGTCGGCGTCCTCAACCTTAACCTCGCTATCCTCGATGCTGGTGAAAGGCAGTTGAGCCAAAACAACGTCGGTCTCGTTGGTGCGAGCGTCGAAGTTTGCCTTAGCACTGATGGGGTTTGACATCATCAAGCCGCTCAACAGTACTTGATACTTCTGCATAAGTTGGCTGTTCTTGATCTGCTTCTCGATGAAGCACCACAGACGATAGTGGCTGTCCATAGCCTCACGCTGCTGTGGATCAATCTGAGGATTACTCATGATTTCCTCGTGCTGCTTGAGGAACTGCTGCAATGCGGGATAGTCGAACTGGCCTTGCTGGTTAACGAAAATCGTCTGTGAGAGCAAGGGATGGTTGCCAGTCTTGATGATGTTCTGCAACTCGGCGTTAGTAACGGTGATACCAAGCTTAGCGCACTCTTCCTCCAACATCTGCTGCTGGATGTACTGCTGATACACCTGCTCACGAATCTGAGCCTGAATCTCGTTGCTGATCTGCTCACCCTGAGGCAGCTGACCCATAGTCTGGAGCACATCCTTGTACTCGTCTACCATCTTGTTAAGCTCGGCATAGTCGAGTGACTTGCCGTTCAAGTTTGCCACCTCAGTGTCGGGACCGTTCTTCTTCATGATTTCTACGGCGCTACCGGCAATGAAGGCAAGCATACCCAGACCGATTGCGATTTGGGTGATTTTGTTGCTTCTGATTTTTTGTAATGTTGCCATTGTTTTATGATTTTGTTATTATTGTTTGCTATTTTGGGATCAGGGACACTTATAGGTTCGACGCTTATACGTTCAAGAGAGTAATCTTTGCGTGAGAATACCCTAATCAGCGCGCAAAGTTACAAAAAAAGATTCATACACGCGCATAAAACCTTATAAAAAGCGCACGAAATGCACGCGAAAACTAAAAAAAGAGTCTAAAAAGTCGGATTGACAACTAAAGTCAATACACTTTCAGTCGTACTAATACGATTTTTGTGGTGGTCTTTTGCATGATCTTAAACTCGAATTTGTCGAATTTCACGATCTCATTGAGTTTGGGGAAACTCTGATATTTATGCAGGATAAGACCGCCGATAGTAAGGTACTGGTCGCTCTCCGGAAGGTCGAGGTCGAACTTCTCGTTAACCTGCTCTATCTCCATTCGTGCGGAAAGCATGTACTCTCCATTACCCAAATCGGTTGCGATGTAGTGAGTGTTGTCATGTTCGTCCTCTATCTCGCCGAAGATCTCTTCCACGAGGTCTTCAAGTGTTACAATGCCGCTTGTACCACCAAATTCGTCTACCACGACGGCGATGGAGCGTTTCTGCTGTATGAACGTTTTCAGTAGTTTCTGGGCAGGCATGGTTTCTGGTACAAATGACACTTCACGAATGTATTCTGTCCAATCGTCTGTGGGTTTCAGACGGAACATTTCAGATGAGTGTACATAGCCTTTTATTTCGTCGATGTCTTCGCTATAGACTACCACCTTGGAGTGTCCTGATTCGACAAATTGGTTCTTGAGAACTTCCAATGGAGTGTTCATTCCGACTGCGTCAACTTCGGTTCTTGGCACGATGCAGTCTCTTACCTTTACAGAACTGAATTCCAGTGCATTTTGGAATATCTTAACCTCATCGTTCAAGTCGTCTTCGTTCTTGATGTCGTCTATGTTGCTTTGTATCAAATGGTCGAGGTCAACCTTGGTAAATGGTGTGTCTCCGTCGTTTCTTTTTACTTTGATTCCACAAATCCTCAGCATTAGTTTACTTAGTCCGCTTGTGAACTTACTGATAGGGTAGAGGATGATGTAAATGATGAACATTGGAAGTGCGAAAATGCTCAACATTTTATTTGGGTTGTGCTTGAAAATGGTCTTGGGCAGAAACTCTCCCGTTACTAATACGATGAGAGTGGAAATGATGGTGTTGAGGACAATGTCTAATCCTTCGTTTAACTTGAGATCGTTAATGAACCAAATCCCCAAAAGTTGCGCCATCAGAATACCATAGATGACTAGTGCGATGTTGTTGCCAACAAGGATGGTTGATATGAAGTTGTTGGGATGCTTGTAGAATACACCCATCATTTTGCTGCTCAGGTTGTTGCTCATTTTGTCCATCTCGTAGCGAAGCTTGCTGGACGAGACAAAGGCTATCTCCATTCCTGAGAAGAATGCAGATAACAGCAGTACGATTAACGTATATATGATGAGGAGTGTGGTGTCCGATGTCATCTTTGTGGGTGTATTTTGTCCTTTGCAGGAATGTGTGGTTTGTTGACGGCGGCAGAGTCGCTAGACATTTCCTCCGATGGTGTTGGTGTGTCGTTGTCCGTGTCGCTGGCAGGGAATGCACCTTCCGAATTCATTACATAATAGTCTGTCATTTGCTCATTGGAGCGGAACTCTGTACCATGGAGTTCCCTGTCAGGCATAAAGATGTCCATTGGTTGGTGGTTCCACATTTTGTGATCGCTCATGTCCCATAATAGTTCCTCCGTAAGAAACAGAGTTCCTTGTAGGTTTTTGACTATGACCCGCCCTCTTAATTCCCATGTTCTCTGTTCGTGGAGAAAGGCTGTGTCGGCTTGCACGAACAAGTCCGTATGCATGTTTTCGTCAAAGCGCTCCATGAAAAAGCCATGCAGGAATTTCCATGTGGCGGGAGTCGTGTTGTTGTGTATTTGCCAGTCCTCTGCTACAAGCTTGTATCTTATTACGCCTGAGTCAGAAATCAGTGTGCTGACACCGCTTGCCGTCATGAAAGCGAGTGAGTCACTTTCGTTTATGGCATCTGCCATGTGCTCTTGCTCTGCTGAGCATGAGCCGAGGAATGCGATGCACCCCGCAATCAGTATGGCAAGATATTTCCTCACAACCTCCAATTCCTCATTGAAAAATTAGTTGATCTTCCACTTCATGAACCACTTCTCGTTGAACGATATGCCAAGGTTGAGTAGGAAATAGTTCTCTTTTATCATGCCTGCTATGGATGGCTTTCGCATCATCCACTCTGCTGAGACGTTGATGATTGAGCGGCCTGACAGTCGACGGGTTTGTAGAGGCAAACCTAAACCCACGGTGGCTCGATATTCGGTAGGACCATTCTGGCCGTTTACTTTCAAATAAGGTGTCGAATAGTTGAAACCTACACGGTATTTTACTGTACTCATGTATTTGCGTCCCGACGGGTCGGGCGTGTACTCTGCTCCGAAAGCGAATTTCGTTCGGTTGCTATATGCACCTGTTTTGGTATTGTACGTCACATTTCCATTGGGACTCGTACTTGCGGAAGGCAGTTTGCAGTCTGCCCATTTCTCGTACGTTACGTCGGCAGCAGCAATCAACTGTCCTTTGTGGTTCCACGATATACCGCCACCAAATGTGTGTGGGATCTCAAATGCCTTGTCTACAGATATTTCCGTGGAATCACCTGCAGAAGTGTAGCGTAGCATGTTCGCCTCTCCGCCTAAGGTGTGACCTAAACTGTATGTGGCACCCAAAGTCAGCAAATCCTGTGCAGTAATCCTGATGGGATATTGTACGCCGAAGTCCAGTTTGTAAGACCTGATGTCGGCAGAATACTGCTGTTTTTGGCTGCTGAAGTTGGCGCTCGAGATACTTCCTTCGTAGAATACTTGTGAGACGGAGTGGTTATAGTCACCCCACATGTAGCTGGCGTTAACACCTATTGAGAGATTTGCAAAAGGATTCCAACCAGCACCTATGTAGAGTTGGTGCAAACCGCCATTACCGGTGTAGGTCGTCTTTGTCGTTATGGCTTGGGTGGAGGTGTAGTCGCTACCAACTTTACCTTCAGAATTGAATGTGTAGCCGATGGTGGAGAATGGAACAAAACCGATAGACATGCCAATTTTGTTGCCGACTCGGAATCCAGCATTTAAGTTACTGATTGTCGTATTGCGTGCATTGCTGCTTGTGCCGTTGGCGCTAAGATGGCCATACTGCATTGTCAAGCCCACATCGAAAATGAAGGATAAGGAGTCTATTGCGGAATACGAGGCAGGATTCAGCATGTTGACGCGTGAACCATTTCGCAAACCGTATGCCACTCCACCCATACCTCTGTTGAAGGTTTGCGATTGTTCTGCCAATGTTCCGAGTCCGAAACGTGAATATGAAGAATTGCTGCCATTCTGTGCAGATGCAGCTGAACATGTCAGCACTACGGCTGCGTTAATCAGTATTTTTTTCAGCGTGTTCACTTATTCTGTAGTTATTTCGTACAAAGTTTGTTTTTACCTATGAGTTACGAGATGATGCTGTTCAATCCTCTCGGAACGAGATAGTTGTCGTGGTGGACGAATGGCTCGATGTCAGTGCTGAATTCCATTCTGTTTCCTCCAGTGACGAATACTTGAAGAGATGGGAACCTGGCTTTCCAATACCTGATGTATCCCTCTATCTCATAATGCAGTCCCTGCGCAGCTCCGCATCTCATGCAGGTCTCAGTGTCGTATCCCAATTCCGGCACCTCCCCTTGTCCGTCAACCAAAGGCAAGAGAGCGGTGTGCTCGTGCATGGCTGTCAGTCTCATCTGCAAGCCAGGTGCGATGTTGCCTCCCATGTAGTATCCCTCGTCGTCTATCACCTCGTAGGTTACACAAGTGCCGGCATCCACGATCAGCAGTGGGGTGTTAGGCATCATGCATATCGCACCGACGATGGCAGCTATGCGGTCGGCTCCCATGGCAGGAGGGATGGGTATGATCTCCTTCTCGCCAGGCTTTCTCCATTGTAGCGTCACTGGCAACTGAGTGCCATTGTCCAATCTGACGAGAGGGAAGGAGAGGGATTGTAGTTTCTGCTCTGCTTCTTCTCCTATCTTGGCTACTGTGCTCAGGATGCCTTTCTTGAAGTCGTACCTCAAAGTCAAATCGTCCAATGCAGCCAGTGTGTCGCTATCGCTGTACACTTGTTCCACGATATCGTTGCCGTTAAAAACGACAAGTTTGGCTCTTGTGTTGCCTATGTCAATGATCAGTTTCAATGTTTCTCAGTCTTATTCAGGATGCAAAGGTACGAAATTTACGGATAAATGCGCCAAATGCTCTCTGTTTTTCGAGAAAAATAACGCGTGTACCTTATTTTTTAAGGACTTTTTTGCTTTTTAGCCTGCTAATTCGTACCTTTGCGCGCAAATTTGTAGATTTATAGATGAGTAAAGGGACGAAAACGGTATTCAGATTGCTCGTCTTGGCTTTTGTGATGTTCTTTAGCCAAGGCGTTCATCGCGCGTATGGCGCTCCCGCGAAGCAGCATGTCAATGACAGTATCACTGTGTCGCTCCTTACCTGTTCCCCCGGCGACTTGGTCTATGAATTGTATGGTCATACGGCACTTCGCATTACCGACCATACTTGCAAGCAGGACGTGATATTCAACTATGGCGTCTTTGATTTTTCTCAACCCCATTTCATTTGGCGCTTCATGTTGGGTAAGACGGACTATATGGTACAGCCCTTGCCTTTCACGCTTTTTGAGATGGAATACGTGGATCGTGGATCCAGCATCATGAGCCAGACGCTTAATCTGACACGTGTCGAGGCCAACCAGCTCTACAACAGTCTGCTTGAGAATGCACGTCCCGAGAACCGAGTCTATCGTTACAATTTCCTGACTTGCAACTGCACGACACAAGTGCGTGACATGATAGAGTCAGCCATACATGGAAAGGTGCATTACAAGGAGCAGCCTAAGAAGACCTATCGTGAATCCTTGCATGAATATACTGCTGGTTCGCCTTGGGCGGAGTTGGGCGACGACATTCTTTTAGGTGCCAACACCGACACCCTTCTTTCTGATCGTTCGGCTCAGTTCCTGCCTGATTACCTGATGTCGTATTTCAGCCAGGCGATGATCTTCGACAGTGTGTGCAATTCCCGCCCCTTGGTTTTGGGAGATGCCGTGATGCTGCTTGAGCCACGCGAGATGCCCAAGCCCGATGGTTTTCCTTTGAGTCCATTCGTCTGCAGCCTGATCTTTGTGGGCATACTACTTCTTGTGGCGGCTTTGGAGTATTGGTTGAAGCGGCTTTTCTGGGGCTTTGATCTTTTGTTCATGCCTTGTGTGGGAGTGATGGGTTTACTTGTCACGTTCATGTTCTTGTTCTCGGAGCATCCCACAGTCGATAGCAACTGGCAGATTTGGGTCCTCAATCCCCTTCCGCTCTTCTGTATGCCATGGGTCGTGTGGTGTGCCATCAAGCGTCGTCGTTGTGCCTATCATTATGCCAATGCTGTCATTTTGGCACTTTTCCTGGTTGCCATGCCTTGGATTCCGCAACATTTTAGTGTCATAACCCTGCCTTTGGCATTAGGTTTGCTGACACGTCCGGTAAGTTATATCATCAATTTCAATAGACTTAAGCCTAAAAAGAAGAAGCCAAGTCGTAAGAAGAAGAAATGACGAATCTGAATCGATATAGAATTCTCACATCGCTGATGGCCATCTTGGCCATTGTTCCTGTGGATGCGCAGACGGCACCCGAAGTACCTCGGTTAGTCGTCAATATCGTCGTGGATCAGCTTCGCTCAGACTACCTTGAGGCTTTCATGCCGTTGTATGGCGACAAGGGTTTTAAGCGCCTGCTGAAGGACGGCCGTGTCTATCGTCAGGCTGAATATCCATTCACTTCACCCGACCGTGCATCGGCTATAGCGTCACTGATGAGTGGAGCCTCCCCCTACGAGCATGGCATCGTTGGCGAGCGCTGGTTGGATCGCGCTACCTTGCAGCCTGTCTATTGTGTGGACGACAAGAGTTTCCGAGGATTACTCACCACCGAGCAAAGCAGTGCAGCACATCTTGCAGTAAGTACAATGACTGACGAGCTGAAGGTGGCAACGGAAGGCAAGGCACTGGTGTACAGTCTCTCTCCCTATCGTGATGCGGCTGTGCTGGCTGCCGGTCATGCTGCCGATGGTGCTTTCTGGATCAATGACTTGACTGGTCAGTGGTGTAGTACTGACTATTACGGGCAATTCCCACAGTGGGCATTGACCTACAACAACAGCAATGGTCTGAAGAACCGCATCTCCTCACTGAAGTGGGAGCCTGTCAATACGATGGTGGGCAGTTTCAACTATTTCCTTTCCGGCGGTACTCGGGCTCCTTTCAAGCACTCCTTCAGTGGCGAGCGAAAGGTGCGTGAGCTGAAGGAAAGTGCGATGGTGAACGAGGAGGTCAACCAGTTTGCTCAGTTCTGCCTGAAGAGTACGGCGTTGGGAATGGACGGTGTGACGGATTTCCTTACGCTCAACTATTACGCAGGCAATTATCTCCATAAGGGAGTGGATGAATGTCCCATCGAGTTGCAGGACACCTACGTTCGTTTGGATCAGAACATTGCGGACTGCATCTCGTTTGTGGAACAGAAGGTGGGTCGTGATCATGTGCTCTTTGTGCTGACCAGCACAGGCTATGCCGATGAACACGCCACCAACCTGGAGCCCTACCGCATTCCAACAGGTACGTTCAACATCACGCGCGCGCAGTTATTATTAAATATGTATCTCATTGCCGTCTATGGACAGGGACAGTATGTCGAGACGGCATTGGGCAACCAACTCTACCTCAACCTGAAGCTTCTTGAGAACCGTGCTTTGAACCAAGCCGAGGTCTTAGAGCGCAGTCAGGATTTCCTGATGCAGTTGGCTGGTGTGCGTGATGTCTTTACCACACAGCGTCTCCTGCAGGGAGCTGGCACTGCTAGCATTAGCCGTTTGCGCAATGGCCATAATCCTCGCGTGTCGGGTGACATCCTCATACAGGTGGCTCCCGGCTGGCATCTTGTGAACGAGAACACCCATGAGGATCGCATCTCACGTGAGTCCTACATGGGATTCCCTCTTTTCTTTTTAGGGGCAAACGTGGAAAGCGGCATTGTCGAGACACCCGTCACGGTTGACCGCATTGCTCCCACCGTAGCCCGCTCCTTGAGAATACGAGCCCCGAATGGCTGCTCGGCCAGGCCTTTGGATTGAAAATTGAAGGCCCCTGTTCTTTGCGTAACAACGCAAAGCCTTTTATCACATAATTAGCAAACAAAACAAACAACAATATGAGCTTAATTAACTTTTTGAGCAAGATCTTCGGCAACAAGGCCAGCCGCGACTTAAAGGCTATCCAGCCCCTCGTGACCATGGTCACCGAGATCTACCCACAAATTCAGGCACTCAGCAACGATGAGTTGCGTGCCAAGACATTAGAGATTAAGAACCAGGTACAGCACGCTGCCGACGACCTTCGCAAGCAGATTGCCGACATCAAGGCCAAGATCGAGCAGACCGAGATTCAGGACCGTGCTCCGCTTTTCGCTCAGGTCGATAAGTTGGAGAAGGACGTTCTCGAGCGTCTTGAGGTCGAGCTGGACAAGGTACGCCACATCGCCTTTGCCATTGTCAAGAGCACTGCCGAGCGCTTCTCAAAGAATGAAAACGTTGAGGTGACTGCTACCGACCTCGACCGCGAGTTTGCTGCCCGTTTCGACTTTGTCGACATCGAGGGCGACAAGGCCATCTATCACAATCACTGGGTTGCCGGTGGTAACGACACCCTCTGGAACATGGTGCACTACGATGTGCAGCTCTTCGGTGGTACCGTGCTGCATCAGGGCAAGGTGGCTGAGATGGCCACTGGTGAAGGTAAGACCCTCGTGGCTACCTGCCCCGTGTTCCTCAATGCTTTGACGGGCAATGGCGTACACGTCGTTACCGTCAACGACTATCTGGCTAAGCGTGACTCCGAATGGATGGGTCCTCTCTATATGTTCCACGGCTTGCGTGTGGATTGCATCGACAAGCATCAGCCCAACAGTGAGGCACGTCGTCAGGCTTATTTGGCAGACATCACCTTCGGTACGAACAACGAGTTCGGTTTCGACTATCTGCGCGACAACATGGCCACCAATCCCCGCGACCTCGTGCAGCGTGGTCACAACTTCGCCATTGTCGATGAGGTCGACTCAGTCCTGATCGACGATGCCCGTACACCTCTTATTATTAGTGGTCCGGTGCCCAAGGGCGACGACCAGCAGTTCGAGCAGTGGCAGCCCTTGGTGGAGCGCCTCTTCGGCGTGCAGCGTCAGTTGGCTACCCAGTTCCTGGCCGAGGCTAAGTCTCTCATCAAGCAGGGTACTGACGAAGGCAAGAAGGACATCACCGAACAGGGATTCTTGCAGCTCTACCGCAGCCACAAGGCATGGCCTAAAAACAAGGCCCTCATTAAGTTCCTCTCTGAACCCGGCATCAAAGCTGGTATGCTGGCTACCGAGGCCATCTATATGGAGAACAACAACAAGCGTATGCCCGAGTGCGTGGAGCCTCTCTACTTCGTGGTGGAGGAGAAGCAGAACAGCGTGGAATTCACCGACAAGGGTAACGACTGGATGGCCAGTCAGGTGAACGATAAGCAACTTTTTGTCCTTCCCGACATCGTGGCACAGGTTTCAGCCATCGAAGGCGACGAGTCTATCTCTGTCGAGGAGCGTGTGGCCATGAAGGATCAGCTTTATACCGACTATGCTGTCAAGAGCGAGCGTGTCCACACCATCCAGCAGTTGCTGAAGGCATACGCCATGTTCAACATCAACGAGGAGTATGTCATCCAGGATGGCGAGATCAAGATTGTTGACGAGCAGACAGGCCGTATCATGGAGGGCCGCCGTTGGAGCGACGGTCTGCATCAGGCTGTTGAGGCCAAGGAACATGTTAAGGTGCAGGCTGCCACACAGACCTTTGCCACCATCACCCTGCAGAACTATTTCCGTATGTACCATAAGCTCTCTGGTATGACCGGTACGGCCATCACCGAGGCTGGTGAGTTCTGGGACATCTATAAGCTCGACGTAGTGGAGATTCCTACCAACCGTCCCATTGCCCGTAACGATATGAACGACCGTGTCTACAAGACGCAGCGTGAGAAGTACAAGGCTGTCATCGAGGAGGTGGAGAGACTGCGTCAGGAGGGTCGTGCCGTCCTCGTGGGTACTACGAGCGTGGAGATTAGTGAGATGCTGTCCAAGATGCTTTCTATGCGTAAGATACCCCATCAGGTATTGAACGCTAAGCTCCATCAGAAGGAGGCTGACATCGTGGCTCTGGCTGGTCAGAGCACCAACGGTCTTGGTGCCGTGACCATCGCTACCAACATGGCCGGCCGTGGTACTGATATCAAGCTCTCACCCGAGGTGAAGGCTGCCGGTGGTTTGGCCATCATCGGTACCGAGCGTCACGAGAGCCGCCGTGTTGACCGTCAGTTGCGTGGTCGTTCTGGTCGTCAGGGTGACCCCGGTAGCTCTGTCTTCTTCGTCAGCCTTGAGGATAAGCTGATGCGTCTCTTCGCCAGCGAGCGTATTGCCAAGGTGATGGACCGTCTCGGCTTCAAGGAGGGTGAGATGATCGAGCACAAGATGATTTCGAACAGCATCGAGCGTGCGCAGAAGAAGGTTGAGGAGAACCACTTTGGTGTGCGTAAGCGTCTGCTTGAGTACGATGACGTGATGAACAAGCAGCGTACCGTCATCTATGAGAAGCGTCGCCACGCCCTGATGGGTGAGCGTATCGGTATGGATATCGCCAATATGATTTGGGATCGTGTATGCCACATCATTGAGAAGTATGCATACGAGGGAATGAAGGAGAAGTTCATCGAGATCCTCGCCATGGAGATTCCCTTCACCGAGCAGGAACTGATGGATACCAAGCCCGATGATCTCTGCGAGAAGGCTTATCAGGCCGCTATGGCTCGTTTCAAGGAGAAGACCACCACGTTGGCTAACATCACCTTCCCCGTCATCAAGCAGATCAGCGAGAGTCCTCAGGGACAGATGTACGAGAATATCCTCGTGCCCATCACCGATGGTCGCCGTGTTTATCAGATTACCGTCAACCTGCGTGAGGCTTATGAGACAGAGTCGCAGGCACTCGTCAAGGCATTCGAGAAGGCCATCCTCCTCCACACCATCGATGAGGCTTGGAAGGAGAACCTCCGTCTGCTCGACGAACTCAAGCACTCCGTTACCAATGCCAGCTACGAGCAGAAGGATCCTCTCCTCATCTTCAAGTTAGAGAGCGTGAAGCTGTTCGATGCCATGGTCGATACCATCAACAACAAGACCGTCAGCGTCCTCATGCGTGGACAGTTGCCACCTCAGCAGACACAGGCTCCTGCCGATGCTCCTGCCGATGCTCCCGCCGAACGTCAGGCTCCCGCCCAGCGTCAGGCTCCCCAGCAGCCTGCCCAGCAGGTGCGTGAGGCTCCCCGTGAGATGCCTGCCCAGGGTCCTGGCTACGGCCGTCCTCAGTATGGTCGTCCCCAGTACGCAGAGAGTCGTGGTGAGCTTGGCGATCCCGCACAGCGTGCTGCTGCCGCCCAGGATACCCGTAGCGAGGAGGCACGTCGCCCCCAGCCCATACAGGCAGATAAGCTTCCCGGCCGCAACGATCCATGTCCCTGTGGATCAGGCAAGAAGTTCAAGCAGTGTCACGGACGTAATCTGTAAAGCCTCTCCCCCGACCCCTCCCCCAAAAGGGAGGGGAGACTTAGAGTGGGGAGGGCAAATGTGTAGATAAACAATAGTACTTATAAACCAGCCATCCCCACCTGCAGACTCCCCTCCCTTTTGGGGGTGGGGTTGGGGGAGAGGCC
>JAZQQO010000073.1:0-3257 GCA_045629085.1 Bacteroidaceae bacterium | reverse complement strand
GAATACATCGAAGACGTCCTCACACGATTCATGGATGGTGAGGAAGCAGATGATTCATTCCTCCCCAACCATTATAGTGCTCGTCAACAAGATGGGCAGAAAGTAGCCTGACCTTAACAGGCACAATCAGTAACCAAAAGTTTTTTGAAATTATCCATTCACGTAACTGCTTGAAAAATAGTGGTCACGTGGAATTGATGGTTTACAACTGGTAGTCAAGGAATACTTGACAACCACTCCACATGGAGCTATTCCTGGAAAATTTCAAAAGAAGAAAGTCAAGCTTTACAACCTCGATGTCATCATATCCGTGGGCTATCGCGTCAAGAGCCAAAGAGGTACACAGTTCCGCCAATGGGCAACACAAGTTCTCAAGCGCCATCTCCTTCAAGGCTATTCCGTCAACCATCAGCTCATCGCTCTTCAAGAACGTGTAGATGAACGTCTCATCCGCATTGAACAACGCCAAGATCAGCAGCAACAGCAGCTCGACTTCTTCATACGCACCTCCACGCCACCTGCGGAGATGGTCTTCTTCGAAGGAGACTTTTATACAGCCCGTGCAGCACTTGAGAATCTTGTCCGAACAGCCACCACACGTGCCATTATTATCGATGCATACGTCTCAGCCCTCACGCTCGACATCCTCGATGCACGCACCTCAGGTGTCGAAGCCATCATCTACACCACAGGGGTAGGCCCTGGCATGACACGCCTCATGCAGGAGCACGACCGACTCTTCCCTGGCAACCACATCGACATCCGCAAGTGGCGCAATGAGTCGCACGATCGCTGGCTTATCATAGACGATTCCCTCTATCATTGTGGGCACTCCCTCAATGCCAACGGAGGACACCGCATATCAGCCATCACTCGTATGGGTACATCTCCAGATACCATCCTTTCACAGATGTGATATTTCTAATTCAACGACATAAGCAGCGAGTGCAGAGGCATAAGCTCGCTTAATGACTATGCCGAGTCGCGATAGTCGAAGACAAAGTCAACGACATGAGCAGCGAGAGCAGAGATGTAAGCTTGTTTACAATCTATGCCGAGTCGCGATAGTCGAAGACAAAGTCAACGACATGTCGGCAGCTATCCTTTTCGGGTAGCGAGAGATCGTGCCTCTCTGTCGTACTAAAAGCTACACTGGTGGTTCATGAATCTCTCCCTTTGCCCCCGTGGGTTTATAACTGCAATCAATTAGAGATTGTAGATGTTTTCAGCATTTTCACTCTGATTTGACGGTCCAGAGTTGTGATAGTGCCGGATTGCAGTAAAGTAACAATTCGCAAGAAAATTCGCTCTCTTGAACGATAATCTGCACTTTTTTAAAGAAAATATTCGTATCTTTGCACCCGTAAATATGCTTGGTTCGATCTAAACTAATGCCAGTTCAGACTGAGCATTGTCGAATCAAGGCAGTAAGATACAATAAATCCAAGTGCAATATATGACAACTGAAGATATAAAAACAATACTTGCCATTGGTGAGAATACCGAGATTGAGTTCAAACAATCTCAGATGAAGTTGGCACGTTCTGTCTATGAGAGCATCTGTGCCTTCTTAAACCGTAGAGGAGGTCATGTCGTTCTGGGTGCCGACAACAACGGAAAGGTTCTTGGTGTGAGTGAGGAGAGCTTGCAGGAACAGCTTGACACTCTCGTTAAAGATATGAATAACCCTCAGTTGTTCAAGCCCACCTATTATCTCGATTTCAAGCCTCTTAAAGTGGATGGCCTAAACCTGATACATTGCTATGTACCCGAGAGTACACAGGCACACACCTACAAAGGCGAATACTATGATCGCAATCGTGATGGTGACTTCATTCTTCGTAGCACCGAGCAGATAGCCGGTCTCTTCATCCGCAAGAGCAAGCTCAAGACCGAAGACCGCGTTTATCCCGTGTTTGGGGTAAAAGACCTTGACGAGGAAGCCCTCGAATACATGCGACTCATGGTCAAGTCCGACAATCCTGATCACCCCTGGCTCAAGATGGACAATGAAGCCATGTTGCGATCAGGTCAGATGATAATGGTCGACCCCGAGACAGGCAAGGAAGGCATAACCCTTGCGGCCATCCTCCTTTTCGGCAAAAGGAACACCATCGCCAGCGTCCTGCCACAATATAATATTGACATTTTGTGCCGCATACATAATACAGAACTCTATGACGATCGTGTACAGATAAAGGAAAACCTCATGGTTGCTTACCGTCAGATGATGGCTTTCATCCAGAAGCACCTGCCCGAAAAGCCCTATATAGAAGGAATGCAGAGGTTCTCGCTCAGAGACAAGATTATGCGAGAGGTATGTCTCAACATGCTTATCCATAGAGAGTATTCAAGTGCATATCCCACTACTTTGACCATTTGGAGTGACCGAATAGAGACAGAAAACTGGAACTTACCATACGTCTATGGACGCATAAACCTGCAGACACTCAAACCCCACCGCAAGAATCCGACCATAGCCAACGTCTTCTCTCAGATGGGCATAGTCGAAGAATTGGGTAGCGGAACAAAGAAGATGTTCAAGTACACCCCCTTCTTCTCTGACGGAAAAGAACCTGTGATAGAGGAGCAGGATGTATATCGCATCATTATTCCTCTCGAAGAAAATTTGCAAAAACAGAATGAGGAATCATTTGAGGAATTATTTGAGGGAATAAATGAGGGAATAAAACAAAAGCTCATCCTCGTACTCGATTATATCAATAATCATCCATACTCCCGCACCCAGATGATAGCCGAAGGCACACAGCTACCGGTAAAGTCCGTAGAGCGCTATCTCAAAATGTTGAAAAGCGATTACAACCTCATCGCCTACTACGGTTCAAAGAAAAGCGGAGGATATGCTTTCATTCAGGAAACCAACTAGCGCAGATGATCGAGGAGCAGGATGTGTATCGCATCACCATACCTTTCGATAGCTTATCCGTAGAAACTGTAGAATCTACGGAAAAGAGTAAGGAAAAGGCACTTGTCCTCATTAAGGAAAAAAGGGCAATTGGAAGGTCCTAAAATAAGTTCAGACCGACAAGAAACCGACAAGAACCGATAAGATACCTCCCCCACGACATGCTGGCAGCAAAATGATTTGTGATTAATGATAAATGATTAGAGATTAATCATCCATTCCTAATCCATCATCAATTACGCGCGACCCAAGCGAAACAATCACTAATCATCAATCACTCGCTCGGCATCCCGTTAGGGTGACGCTTCGCTCGAATGGGCAGAAGAATCAT
>JAZQQO010000072.1:0-75507 GCA_045629085.1 Bacteroidaceae bacterium | reverse complement strand
AATGTTTTCGGGAAAAGGACTATTTTTCGACAATACGAGAAAGTCACTTTTGACCCAGTTTTGTTAATGGTTACTCTCTAAAGTCCCTGATGTTGCGCATGTTTCAGTTAATTAGGGCAGATTTTATTGCAGAAATACATTAATTTTTTTAAAATCTCTATCTGAAGTTGGGTAATTCATCGCGAGTGATGATGAAATCGCACTTCAAAGCGTCATTCCAATAGTCTATGCTTGCGTTGTTGTGATCTGTACTCTTGAACGCCTCGCTCTTTGGATCGCTCGTACGTGCATTGTCCCACCAGGGAATCATGTAGTTCCAATACTGACCGTCAGCCCATACTTCGGACATTTTGGGAATGTTGCCGAACTCGCCAATGGCACGCAGTTTGCCAGGATAGAGTCGTTCAAACATATCGTAGATGTTGTGCATGCCCTTGAGTGTTTGGTTATAGAAGTCGTAGGTGACAATGTCCACATACTCATCGCCAGGATACCATCGCTTGGAGTCGCCAGCGCTGTACACCCATATCAGGTTGTCCAGACCGTGATAGTTGACCATGCGATCGTACATCACGTGCCACAGTTCCACGAAGGCTTCAGGGCCGTCGATGCCCCACCAGAACCAAGCCTTGTGCCAAGAGGTGCCGGGATAGGCATCCGACCAGTTGCCTTGTGCCTCGTGCAGGGGGCGCCAGATGATGGGGATGCGTGCATCGGCCATAGGCTTCATCCATGCCGCCACTTGGTCGATGCGTGCTATCATGGTGCGGTAGCCTTCGGAGGTGGGATCGAAGATGGCTGAGGGACGGAAACTCGTCTGTCCGTCTTCCGTGCCAGGTGTGCAAGTGTCGCTCTTGCCGTCGTTCGAGGGCATATTCCAGTGCCACATAGCAGCCATCACGCCACGTTTGTTCGTCCAGTTCTTCCACATCGTCTGGTTGTTGTAGTCAATCCATCCGCCCGATGAGGAGTAAATGTCGTGGATGAAGTCGATGCAGTTGATGGCGGGGTACTTGCCCGTATGGCTGTACACCCAGTCGGCCTCGTATGTGTTGTAGTTCACACAGGCATGCGTGCCGGTGAGCATCTTCTTGCCCGTGTTCTCCTCCATGTAGGTCAAGAGCTTGCGTGCCGACTCCGAGCGGTTGGCCCACTTGGGAATGTCCTCGATAGTAATGCTCTCGATGTCTTGCATCGGATAGCGTACCACCGTACCGTCCGTCTTGTGCACCAGTACGTTCTTGACTTGGGCAAATGTAAACATGGGGAATAGGGACAGCAGACATACTGTCCCTATTCTTTTACTAAAGGATTTTAATGTTGTCATTTCACAATTACCTTCTTACCATTCATGATGTACAATCCCTTGACGGGCTTGCTGACGATCTGACCTGCCACGTTGTAGATGTTGGCAGTCTTGGCAGAAGCCTGCTCTACGTTGGCGATAGCGTCTTCCTCGCTGATGTCTCCCAGTTCCTCGAGCATCAAACCTGAGTTGCTGCCTGCGTAATGGTCGTGCCAGGTTACGAGGCGATGGTCAGCGAGTTGTGCGTGGAGGTATGAGAGGTCGTTGCCCTCGCTGTCGGTAGCATGGATGATGTTCTCGCCATGGCCTACGGCCTCAACGGTGAAGAAGGTGGTAGGCTCGCTTGTCAGGTTTGTCCAGCTGTCATAGCCATTTACGTGGATGTAGCGACCTGTTGCCTTGTGCTTGATGGTGTAGAGGTTGTCGCCTGCGGGAACGAAGTAGAACTCGATGTCGGCAGCCGAGTTGTCACTGAAGATGAGGTTGATGCCAGGTTCCTGTGCTTCTTCTACTTCGGGATCCTCCTCAGCCTCGATAGAGCAGAGGTAGTTGTTGAAGAGGTCGCCGGAAGTCTCGCTCAGCACATTGCTGGTGCTCCAGCCAAATTCCTCATACATCTCCTCGCTGGCAAAGCGGATAGCATAGTATTTCTTCGTAGAGATCTTGTTGGCGGTGCTGAGGAACTTAGCCTCTGCATCAGTCAAAGCCTCGATGAAGGCATCGGTCTGAGCCTGTGTGTAGGCACCAGCCTGATCGTATGCCTTGGCATCGGCCAGATCCTTGACCAGACCGTTGCTGGGCTCCTCGCTCCATTGACCGGGATTGTTACCCTCGGCATAGAGCTTCAGTACAGGCTCTGCTGCATTGATGAGCTTGCGCAAGTCGGTGGGATCGACAAACATGGCGATGAAGGGATCGTAGGCAGCCTTCAGTGCCTCGTAGTCTGCCTTGGTCAAAGCGCCTTCCTCGATAGCATCGGCCTTCTCTACGGCACTCTTCAGGTTGGCGTAGATGTCGCCCATCTTGGATGCCTGGTTGTTGGGGTTATCAAATGTCTGATAGAGCTGCATTTCGCTCAGGTGGAAGAAGCCCTGACTCTCGCAATAGAAGCGGAGATACTGGAAGCTCTTTTCAGCGTCGATGGTGAAGGTGCGCTTGATGGTCTCGCCTCTTTCGCCGAAGGGAGTGTCAAGGTCGACAATCCACTCATAGTCATACTTCTCACCCTCAGGACTGTCGCTACCATAGATGCCCCATTTGGTCAAATGATTGCTGTCCGTCATACGGCGTGAGAACTCAAACAACAATTCGCCGCTCATGGGTTCTGCCAGTTCTATCTGGATGTAGTGACTGCCAGTCTCTGCCGTGCCCGTACTCCATACGCTGTGCCAGTAGCTGTTGACATCGCCATCAATGAGCACGCCCTCGCTCAGGTTGCCACCATCCTTGTTGCCAAAGTCGTTCTGGCTGACGGGGCTGCTGAATTGACTGGCCTCGGTGATGAGTTTGACGAGCGTCTTGTCATCGGCGATGCTCAGTTTCTCCTTAGCATTGGCCAGCATTACCACAAAGTCGCGCTCATAGGCTGTCTCATCGAGCAGTGCCTTAGCCACCTCCTCATCAACGGGCTGCAGATACCACTCCGTGGCACCGCTGTCGTTTACCGAGTTGTACCAAGTAGTCATGGGGCCGTTCCATCCTGTGCCACCATTGTGCCAGTTCATGTGTACGTAGTTCTTGTCGCCTGCAGCCTGGTTGCTCATGCGGAAGTTGAAGACCACGATGTCGCCGTCCGTACTGAGCGTGTAGCCCAGATCGTAACCGCTTTCAGGTTTGGTGAGGGCATCGAAGGAGATGTACTTCACGCCATCCGTACACTTTTCTGCACTGGTGAAGTTGAGTTTGCTGCTGGCATTCTGGAGCAGATAGTTGCCATCGTCCTGTCGCTCCAGGGTCCACAGGTAGGTGGGATCGTTCACGTCGAGGGTGTTCCAACCATTGTCGCCCGTGTTGGTACTGTACATGGCCTTCACCACGTCGTTGTAGCCATATTCGTCACTACCATTTACATACATACGCGCGCCTACGAAGCGGTAGTAACCATTGGCAGGCTGGTAGCGAATCTGTCCAGCCTCTAGTGCTTTGTAAGCATCCACGATGGCTTGCGACATGGCATTGAGCTGCTCTACGGTGAGACTTTGTCCAGCATCTTCATCGAGGATAAGAGCTGCATTCAGTGCATCGTTGAAGGCCTGTACTAGTTCCTCAGGATAGTTGCCGAATCCTGTTCCTGCTACGTATTTATCCTGTAGTTTCAGGTAGCGCAGGTATATCTCCACCAGATTGGCACGTGCTCCTTCCAGGTCATCGGGAGCGGGATTATAGAACTCCTCTTCCGAGCAGAAGTACAGCTTCTCGATGTCGATGCTGCCTTCGCTGTGGTTCTGGATGACTACTTGGGTGAAACCGGGGAACGCTCCGGGCGTCAGCTTGATGTAGGCCTCATTGTCGCTGGCTTTGCATCCTACAACGTATGCGTTCTGCCAACCCATGTCCTGAATGATGAGGTTGAAATTGCAGCTTGCAGAATACTTGATGTACAAGTAGTCGCACTCCATAATCTCATAGTTTTCACCCAGGTAGGCTGAGGTGTACCAACCCCATCCACTGGGAGCCGTGATTGTGTTCGTTCCCTCGTCGAATCGGCTTGAGAAGTCTACGTCAATCTTTGCGCTTGCACTCAATGTCAGCAGAGCAACAAGCATGGAAAGTAGAAATCGTTTCATGATAATTGATTTTTTTGAATAATAATGTTTCTGATTCTCTCGGCGGCAAATTTACGTTCTTTTCTTTCTTTGCACTTTGCATATTTTGTCCAATCATTGCACTGCAACCCATTAAATGGCAAAACGCTACACGCTCATTTGCATATTTTGCCATTTCTTTACACTATGATTTCTTGAGTGTAAAAAAAAAGAGGAATCATCGCTCCTCTGTCCAACTTTTTTCCTACCTTTGCAGCAAACCTAAAGTTATAACCTTATAACCTCAAATGGACATTCTCTCTGAAATAACCCCTCTCTCCGAAAAGGATTGCATCTATGTTGTGGAACGCACAAAGACGGCGTTCTCCTTTCCGCTCCATCGACACCGTGCCATCGAACTTAATTTCTTGGAGCATGCAGAAGGAGCTCGCCGTCTGGTAGGCGACAGCATCGAGGAGGTGGGCATCTATGACTTGACGCTCATTGGCAGTAATCTCATTCATGCCTGGCAGCAGGATCGTTGCCGCATGGACAACGTCCACGAAATCACTATTCAGATACCCGCCGACCTCCTTGGCGAAGACCTACTCTCGCGCAACGACTTTACCACCATTTCCCACCTCTTGCAGCGTGCTCAGCGCGGTATTTGTTTTGGTGCAGATGCCATCCATAAGGTGTATGACAACCTGTATATGCTGGCCCGCATGAAGCCTGGTTTCCATAGCTTCCTCAAGGTACTCAGCATCCTTTACGATCTTTCAGAGACTGATGACTGTCATCAACTATCTACGAGCACCTTTGCTCATAGCGAACTGGATAACGACGGCATTCGTCTGCAGAAGATTCGTCACTACATCGAACGTAACTACCGTGAAGAGATACGCTTACAGGATCTGGCTGCCCTTGTCGACATGACACCCACTTCCTTCAGCCGTTATTTCTCCCAGCATACGGGTAAGAGTGTGTCCGACTACATCATCGATGTCCGTCTTGGTCATGCAGCCAAGCAACTGCTTTCTGGCACCCGAACCGTCTCAGAGATTTGCTACGACTGTGGTTTCAACACCGTTTCGCACTTCAATCGTTGTTTCAAAAAACACAAAGGCTGTACGCCCACCGAGTTCCGCGAGAATTATCTGCGTAGCAGTCTGTAAGGGTGCCTAAAAACAAAAGTTCACAAACTTGTGAACTTTTGCAAAGGAAACAATATACGATTAGGCACAGAATGATATTTTGACACAGATTACGCAGATTTGACTACGTCGAGCTAAACCTTCACAGGTTATTTCCGTTTTGACACGATTTGACGGATTCTATTTCTGCTAAAATAAAAATCTGTGAAATCTGTGTAATCTGTGTAATCTGTGTCAAATAGTATATCATCGCCTAAAGTTATTGCTTTTGCAGCCTTAGAAAATTACTTTTTTCTCGCAGCAGTTTACAGGTTTTGACGCTGCGACTTCCGTCTGTCGCTGCTGCTGCCACGGTTTGTCGCCCGTGCAGCTACCGAATGTCATCCACGCCCGGAAAGTTTTTCCGCTACCGACGGAAAAATGACAGTCGCTGCGTCCACAGTCCGTGCCTCGTGCATGTTCTCAATACCTCTGCGCAGGGGCGACCTTCGCGCCCCGTAGTCCTTTGTGCTCTTTGTGCCTTCGTGTGATGATTTTGCGCCCAAAACCTTCAAGGGTTCCGCTAAATCTTCACAATGCAATGAATAATAGAGTTTTATGTTAGCGGAACCCTTAGCGGAACCCTGCCTTAAGGTTCCGCTAACCTTCCGCTAAAGTTTTCGCCCTGTAGTCACTTGTTCCTCGTTAAAGTTCCACGCTCGGTTCCACGAAACCACGTGATAGTTCCACGAAATAAGGGATAACGAACGTGGAACTGCGTGGGAAAGTCTTCAGATGCGATTTTTGGTTGTAACTTTGCATCAGTTTTTCAAAACATAATTTTAAAAATAAAAACAAATGGCAAACAAAATTTCTACTGCCGAGAAAGTGCTCATGATTGAGCAGTATCTCACCGAGAACTATGAGTTGCGCTACAATCTGCTCAGCAAGAAGACTGAGGTTCGTGCGCGTAGTAATGAACAAGGTGTGGTCTTCCAACCCCTCACCGAAAAGCTGAAGAACAGCATCGTCCGCCAGACGAAGATTGACCTTGAGGAACTTAGCAGCGTGCGTCAGGATGTATTGGAGTACCTTGACTCAGCGGACATCCAACAGTACGACCCCATCCGCGACTACCTGATGGCGCTGCCCCGATGGGACGGGCAGAACCGTGTGGCCGAACTTTTCAGCCGCATCCCCGGCACGAAGAGCGAGCAGATCTACTGGCTCAGCATCTGGATGCGTTCTGCCGTGGCACATTGGCTGGGCATGGACATGCTGCATGGCAACGAGTGTGTGCCCACCCTCATCGGTGCACAGGGTTCGGGCAAGAGCACCTTCTGCCAGCGACTGCTGCCCGAGCATCTGCGCCAGTATTTCCTCGATCACCTGAATCTCAGCAACAAGAACGACAAGGAGATGGCGCTGACGAATAACCTGCTTGTCAACCTCGATGAGTTGGATCAGATTCGTCCCACGCAGCAGTCGGAGCTGAAGCAGACGCTGTCGAAGGTGAAGGTGAATGGTCGTCCCATCTACGGACGTGAGCAACAGGATCGCACGCGCTACGCTTCCTTCGTGGCAACGACGAACAACCGCCACCCCTTGCAGGACAGCACCGGTAGCCGTCGCTACATCTGCATCAGCATTCCCAAAGGTGCCCTCATCGACAATGAGTCGCCCATCGAGTACGAGCAGCTCTATGCCCAACTCGTGCAGGAGGTCAGCGTGGATGGCATGCGCTACTGGTTCACCAACGAGGAGACGTTCCAGATTCAGCAGACGAACGAGCAGTTCCAGCAGGAGATGGATCTGAGCACGATGCTACAGACGTGCTTCCGCCTTCCTGCTGAAGAGGATGTTAAGGAGGCCAAGAATTTGACAGTTAAAGAGATATGCCAGATTTTGAAGGAGGAGTTTCCTGCCATGAAGAACGACAAGTCGCTCAGTATCCATGTAGGCATGCGTATGCGTGAACTGGGTTTTGAGCGCAAGATGCTTCACACAGGCAATGCCTATCGTCTTATTCCACTCTGTGTAGCATAATCCTTGGCTGAACCTTAGCGGAACCATTTTGAAGGGTTCCGCTAAGGGTTCCGCCAATGTAACAAACAAAATAACAATAATTTATAAAGTTTTAGCGGAACCCTTGAAGGTTTCATCCAAAAAAATAATTTTATTTTTACTATGAGACAGTTAAAGAACAATCACCCCACCTACAGTGAGCTTATCGCCAAGTATCAGGCTAAGCCCAAGAACTATGCAGCCTGCCTGAACACCGAGTGCCCTCATGCCAAAGAGTGCCTCCACGCCAAGGAGTTATCCCTCGTCAAGACGTCGCCCACACTGCACGTCGTCAACCCCCAGCTCTATGCCGACCCAGAGCAGCCCTGCCCCATGTTTCGCGACGGCAGTACCGACATCTACGCCCTCGGCTTCGAGTATCACACCTACCGCATGGGGTATCTGAAAAAGCCCTTTCAGGAGCTTTGCATGAAGCGCATCGGTCCGACCACGTACTACGAGATGCGCAAGGGCCTCACCGCTATTAGTCCCAGCCTGCAAGCCTACATCGTGAAGTGCGCCCATGCCGTGGGCTACGACATGCCCGCCGATGGCTTTGCCCGCATGTTCCCCATCACGAAGTGGTGAACAGGCAGGTGTGTTTTTGAAGGATTTACGGATAGATTCACGCTTTGATTCGCGTATAGCAAACCTTCATTTTCGTGCGCGTAAGCAGAAAAACGCACACAAAACACACCTTATTTATAATTATATTTGGCGGTTTTGTTGAAAATCTGTAATTTTGCAGCCGAAACATCGCGGTTTGTGCGCCCTTTCGGGCAGAAGCACTCTTCGTAGGGTAGGCGTACCCTGAAAATCTTTTGGGTAAAAAAAAATAGCGTTTGCTAGCTATTCGGATACTTACTGAAACCTAGGAAATTTCAATCAAGTACATACACCGGATAAGTTTGCGAACGTCCATGCATTTGCGTGGGCGCTTCCAACTTGTGTATGTACGGGTTATTCCTAGGACCTCAGTAAGAACAAGATTTGCGCCCGCGCATTCTTTTTGTCTGTATTTAGTTAGTAATTCGTCTTGAAACATTCTTTTTTATTAACTAAATACAAATAACATGAAACATTTTACTTTATTAAAAACATGGCTCACCGTGTTGCTACTCCTTGTGAGAGTGGGGACGACGTGGGCGGAAGACAAAACCGTAACATGGAAAGCAAGTTCTGGTGCTCTTGGTACTGCTATATCTTCAGTTAATGGTACTGCTACTGGTACAATTTCTACTGGTTCTTTCTCTTGGAGCTATACGAGAACATTGACCGCTCTTGCAAAAAATAAGAGTGACTATATTAGTTATATCAGTGCAAGTGGATACATTCAACTGGGTAGTGGTAATGCTAGTCAGGATTTGGAGTTTCGTACATCTAATATTCCAGGTATTATTAAATCAATATCTATAGAATGTGCCTCGAATGGAACGAGTCCGAATCCTACTCATTCGCTTTCTGTAACAGTTGGTGGATCTTCCTATGATTTGGAGCCTGTTAAAGTTCCTTTCCCAAGTATATCAAATGGTAGCATTACAGCAGGAGGTATAGTATCTGCTACTGGTTCTTCATCTGGAGAAATCGTTATTAGTTTTACAGGCAATAAGGTTCAAAAAGCGCTGTATATTAAATCGATTTCTGTTACGTATGCCGAGGAAACGGTAACAATCCCTTACACTGTTACCTTCAATGCTGGCACCAATGGTTCTTGCTTAACATCATCCATTACCGAGGAAACAGCTGGCGCAGGCGTAACCTTGCCTTCTTGTACTGCTATTGCCAATTATAAGTTTGTTGGTTGGTCTACTTCTGCCACTCCAACCTCTGCTGATGCAGGTAAAGCTGGTGACACCTATTACCCAACGGAGGATAATACACCTCTCTACGCTTATTATGTGCCGATATATACTTTGACAATTACTCAACCAGAGGCAGGTGGTACGTTGACTGTGAAAGCTGGCGATACTCCTCTAGCAAGTGGTGCAACTGTAGAGGTTGGCACAGACTTGACCTGTGCGGTGTCAAACGTACCAGAGGGTAAGCGTTTCAGTCGTTTTTATGTAACATACGATGGTGGTGAGAATAAGTATAAGGCAACAAACCCCGCTACATTTGATAACCTTCCAATATCAGGTATTACAGCGGCAACAGTAACTGTAACTTATCAGGATGTCCAGTATTATACCGTCAACTATGTTATAAATGGTGTGAATACAGGTGCTCAGGAGAATGTCGAGGAAAAGACTGAATTGGTGTTCCCAACGCCTGCTGCTACAATCAATGGCAAAGTGTTCCGTGGATGGACTGAAACTCCTATTTATGGTACTACCAATGAGGCTCCTTTGCTTGTTAATCCTGTAGGCCTTAAAGCTACAGCAAACAAAACTTACTATGCCGTTTATGCCACACAAGAGGGGAACGGAGATCCCAATGTCTTGACTTCTGTGTCAGGAACCATCACTTCTGGTGAGTACTATTTGGTGGATACTTACACAAGAGAAGGAGTTGTAGAGTATTGGGCAGCACAAGGTGGTGTGGCTAACCAGGGCGTGACAACAAAGCAATTGAGCGATGGTTCCTATACACTTGCTGATGACGGTACTTTGAGCATCGACTTGTCAAAAATTACTAATGCTAATATGCCGTCTTTGTATACCATAACTATCGGGACAGATGATGTTGTACTGAAGCAGGGAGATAATTATATCTATGCCACATATAGTACTTCAACGAACAATGTGAATGCTAGCTTAATGGGGACTATTGCGAATAACACAATGAATTGGAATAGTATTGTTGGTACAGGTGTACGTCATCAAATTAAAGCTGTAAAAGGTGATGAGCGTATATTGATGCTAATGGACAAGACAAGTAGCGGAAATGAGGCTCACTACTTAAAGTCATATGCAGAGTCTAATAGCAATACTGGTGGTGCTGGTCAAAATTGTTATGGTTCTGGCAATCTCTATTTCCTCCAAGCTGGTGTTGCAACCTACTCCGATTTCACCACCCTCCCCGATGCCTATCTTCGTGAGAACTTGACTGCTGGCAACTACTTCACCGTCTGCTTGCCCAAGGCATCTGCTGCTATCAGTGGTGCAGAGGTGTACTCAATCGCAGGTAAGAATGTAAACAGTGAAGAAGTTGTTACCTCAATCATGGTGACTGAGGAAACAAGCATGGAGGCAGGTGTTCCCTACATCTGCAAGGCAACCGCAGATAAGTTCGTAGTTTCTTATGCAGGTAGCGCAGTTACGACTGCAGGTAACAACAATGGTCTTTATGGATCCTTTGAGCGTTTCGCTTTTGCAGATTGGACTGGCTTCCCCGATGACGTTTATGTAATCTCATCAAACAAGGTTCAGGCAGTAAACAATGAGGGTGGTGTAAATGCAAATCGTGCATATATCATTATGAGTGATGTCCCTGAATATAATCCTCAAGCTGGTGTAAAAGCATTCCGCCTTGGCATCGATGGCATGGATGACTATGAGACTGGAGTCAACAATATTGCAAGCGAGGACGGCAATGAGAAAGTTGTCTACAATCTCAGTGGTCAGCGTGTAAGCAAGCCTACTCGTGGCATTTACGTGATTAATGGTAAGAAGGTAATAATCAAATAATTTAGATTGATATGAAAACAAAATATATAGTACCTGTTTTACGCGTAGCTGAACTCGATGCGGAACAGATGATGGCTGGTTCTTTGGATGTTGACAACAATAAGAACGGCAGTTGGGGAGAGGCCAAGGAGCAGACAACCAACTACGACTCTCAGAACCGCAATATCTGGGACAACGAATGGTAATGTACTGACAAGTGAACCGCTGGGGCAGACCCCAACGGTTCACTCCCGATAAAAGTGAGTCGCTGGGGGCACCCCAGCGGTTCACAATGAAATATTGTTTTAGCGCCTGGGGTTGATGTGAATCAACGCGCTAGATTTTTGTTTTAATTAATAAAAAAAGACGGGCTTACTCGTGAGAGCAGGCCCGTCTGCTATTGTGTGTCAGAGAACTTGAACGATGTCCTATCAGGCTGCCTGGCTGCCCTGAACTGCAAGCCTACATCGTGAAGTGCGCCCATGCCGTGGGCTACGACATGCCCGCCGATGGCTTTGCCCGCATGTTCCCCATCACGAAGTGGTAAGCCATTGGCTCAATTCATATCCACACGAAGGCACGAAGTACACGAAGAAAAACTTCGTGCCTTTGTGTGCCTTTTATGCTACACATCGACAAATTTTCTGTTATTTGTTGTGTGGCATAAATAATTTTATTACTTTTGCACAATATTATTATCCGGATAATAATTATAGTAATAATAAACATGGCAAAGATAAAGAATCCTTTTGTTGTAGGAACTTATGTTTCACCAGAATATTTCTGTGACAGAGAGCAGGAAACACAAACATTGCGCAAGCATGTTGACAATGGCAGAAATGTATCACTGACAGCTCAACGACGTCTCGGAAAGACGGGGTTGATACAGCATTTCATGCATACGGAATACATCCAAAAGGAGTACTATACATTTTTCATCGACTTGTACTCTACCAAGTCATTGGCTGAACTGGTTCAGAAGTTAGCCGTTGAGGTCTATAGGCGTTTGCAAAAGACGTCAGAGCGGTGGTGGGAGCGTTTTGCAAAAGTTGTATCGTCGCTGAGTATGGGACTAAGTGTTGACCCGATGACGGGACAGCCATCATTTAGTATCGGACTTGGACAGATACAGTCGCCAGAGGTATCTCTCGATCAGATATTCCATTATCTTGAGACAGCTGACCGTCCATGCATCGTGGCACTCGATGAGTTTCAGCAGATTGCTGAATATGAAGAGAAAAATGTAGAGGCGGTCCTGCGAACAAGGATTCAGCAATGCGTCAATACCCACTTTATCTACTCCGGTAGTAAGCGCCACATGATGATGCAGATGTTCAACTCTCCTTCACGCCCATTCTACCAAAGCTGTATCAATATGTCGCTTAACCCTTTGTCATTCGATACATACGCTGATTTTTGTCAGCGCCTATTTACGGAGAATGGCAAAACGCTGGAACGCGATGTCGTGGAGCACGTGTATGCAGAGTTCGAAGGTTATACTTGGTATATGCACATAATGCTCAACGAACTGTATGCTTTGACGTCACAAGGTGAAACCTGTAGCATTGACCTCTATGAAGAAGCTCTTAAGAATGTTATTGTTTCTCAACAACAAACCTACAAGGAACTTCTATCGCTTATCCCACCCAAGCAGAAGATGGTGCTTGAGGCTATTGCCAAGGAGGGAAAGGTACAGGGTGTGACATCTGCCGCCTTCATTCGTAGTCATTCCTTGCCTTCTGCCAGTTCCGTACAAGCTGCCCTTAAAGGGTTGCTGGAGAAAGAGATCATCACGCAAACTGATGGTGCCTATCAAGTTTACGACTATTTCCTTGTTCACTACCTCCGGTAGAGAATCTTGTGTTGTCAAAGCTTCACCTTCACGGCCTTGCCGTTATACTTCACCACGCGACCCTTGGCGTCGGGATCGTAGCCGACGGGATGCTGCGGGTCGACCTTCACGATGTTGAAGGTGCGCTGCTGCAACATGCCGGGGAAGGTGCCTTGACGCTGACCGATGGTTAGGGTGTGGCGCTGTTGGTCGTAGGTGAAAGGGATGGTGGCATAGCGGCCAGCCTCGTAACCGTAATTGGTGCCTTCGTCCTCATAGAGCGTGAACTGACCGTCCTGACCCTCGTAGACGTAGAGGGTGATGGTGGCATCGGGGTGCTGGTCGGTGTACTCCTGCACAGGACCGTAGGGGATGATGCTGCCACCACGCACGTAGATGGGGATGCGCTCGTAAGGAGCTTCGGCCATCTTGGTGTCGCCACCCTTGCTGATAAGGCGTCCGCTGTGCAGGTCATACCACAGGTTGCCCTTGGGGAAGTACACCTCGCGCTGGCGTGCCTTGTACTGATAGACGGGGCAGATCATGAACGAGGGACCGAACATATACTGATAGGCTATGTTGCGCACTTGGGCATCGTCGTTGAAGTCCATGACGAGAGGACGCATCATCGTGTAGTCATCGAAGTGGATGCGGGCAGCCAAAGAGTAGATGTAGGGCATGAGGCGGTAGCGGCGGTCGAGGTTCTCGCGGATGACTTCGTAGGTGGGAGTACCCTCAGGGGCAATGTTCCATGGCTCACGGAAGGGGAACTGACCGTGTACGCGGTAGAGGGGTGTCCAGGCTCCCCACTGATGCCAGCGTGCATTGAGCTCACGCCACTCCTTGAGGTCGTCGGTCTCCACGCCATTCTGCGCAAGGCGATGGGTGGCTTGCTCGAAGCGCTTCTCTACGGAGAAACCACCGATGTCCTGACTCCAGTAGGGAATACCCGAGATGCAGAAGTTGAGACCAGCGGTGATTTGTGCCTTCATGTCCTCCCAGCGTGTACCGATGTCGCCCGACCAGGTGGCGGTGGAGTAGCGCTGCTCGGAGAGGAATCCGTTGCGGGTGAGCAGGAAGACGCGGTTGTTGTTGGGCGAGAAGGTGTTGTCGTAGCCGTAGGAATTCCACTGCGTGTTGTCCTGCAGCCACTTGGAATCCAATTGTGCATTATGCATTGTGCATTGTGAATTATTCTCTATCGCCGTTTCATAGGCACGCTGTCCGTCATAGATGGCCTCGGCATTGACGATGGAATAGGCATTGAAGAACTCGTCGGACGAGCCGAGTTTTGTGGGGCCGCAAAGCAACTTGCGGTACTCGAGGTCGGTGCAGTCGCGCACGTTAGGCTCGGAGGCATCCATCCACCAGGCATCGATGCCGATGGTGCCGAGCTTCTCGTAGAGTTGGCGCCAGAAGATGCGGCGTGCCTGGCTGTCGTAGGCATCATAGAAGGCATAGCGGTAGCCGAGCCAGTCGTAGAGCGAGTCGCGGATGGACTGCTGGTAGATCATGCCGAGGTCGTTGAGTTCCTTAAAGTTGCTGGGCTTTAGGTAATACTTGGGCCAGCAGGAAATCATGATGCGACCGTGCATGTCGTGAATGTCGCTGACCATCTTGCTGGGCGAGGGGAAGCGTGAGGGCTCGAAGGTGAAGGCACCCCATTCGTCAGGCGTCCAGTAGTTCCAGTCCATAACGATATTGTCGATGGGAAGCTTGCGGTCGCGGAATCCCTTGAGGGCGTCCACAATCTCATCCTGTGTCTTGTAGCGTTCGCGGCTCTGCCAGAAGCCCAGTGTCCACTTGGGCATGATCTGTGCCTTGCCGGTGAGGGTGCGGTAGCCGGAGATGACCTGATCGAGGTTCTCGCCTGCCACGAAGTAGTAGTCCAACTGCTTGCTCATCTCGCTCCACAGAGAGAGTTTGTTCTGCTGCTCGTCGGCCACGGGAGCGTAGGCACGCAAACCGCAGTAAGCTTCACCGCCATCGGGTGTCCACTCCAGGCGGATGGTGTAGCGACGTCCCTTCTCGAGAGGCAAGGAGAACTTGCGGGCATTGGGGTTCCAAGCCGTGCGCCAGATGGTCTGATCAGCCTTGCCAGTGGCTGCAAGGTCTTCGGTGTAGACGGGCTTGCCGTCGATGTAGATGCGCTGGTAGCCTGAGTAATAATGTGAGAAATGGTAGGTGCCCGTGGCGAGGGGTTCGATGCTGCCATCGAAGGTGACGGTGGCATTCTGCAAGGGGAAGTCGGGCAGGTTGCGTGCCGACTTCAGGTTCTCATAATAGATGGAGTCCTCGGCACGGACGAGGGCATCGCGACCCGGTGCTTGGTAGGTGCCGGTGAGCGAACTAGCCTTACCTTCCTTATTATAAAGACGGAAGACGCGGTGCAGCTGCTCGTAGTCGTTGGGATTACCGAAACGGCAGAGCGAGTAGGAGTCGAGCAGGATGCCGTAGTTGCGGCTTGAAACGACGAAGGGTACGCTAACCTTGGTGTTGTACTGGAAGAGTTCCTCATTGCGACCCTTGTAGTTCCACTCGTCGGCCTGATGCTGCCCCAGTCCGTAGAAGGCCTCGTCGGCAGGTGAGTCGAAAAGCAAGCGGCTACTCCAACCCAAATATTGTTGTGGTGTGCCATCTGCTAGGATTTGCTTGGCGCGATAGGGAGCAAACGTCTTGCCCTCGCCACGGCTCTCGGAGGTGTAGACCTTGCCTTTGCTGTCGGCAAACGACACTTCACCGGTCGTCTTGTTGACATGCACCTGTAGGTTCTTGGTGCTGACAATCCATTCGTCGGCCAGTTCCTGTTGTTCAACTTCAGGCGTGGCCTTCTGCGGAACTACAACGAGACTCTTGTCGTCGGCAAAGCTCGTCTCAGGGGTAGCGCTCACTCGCACAATGTTGTCGTTCAGCACCTGCAGTCGCACCAGGTGTGGCGCGCCAGCCTTGTCGTTGTTGATCTGTAGGGTGAGGCTGTGGGGTGCCGTTTGGGCAATTGCCTGCTGCGTGCCCATAGCCAGCAGGGCGGTAAGGGTTAAGAGGATTCGTTTCATTCGATTTAGAATTTTCTTTGTCTGACGTGGCAGTAGGGTGAACCGCCCGTGTGGGTGTAGTAGTTTTGGTGGTAGTTCTCGGCTGTCCAGAAGGTGGTGAGGGGACGAAGCTGAGTGTTGACTTCGTAGCCTTTGCTGCGTAGGATGTCGATGAGTTCGAGGGTGGTGGCGTGCTGCTCTTCGGATGTGTAGAACACTCCGCTGAGGTATTGCTTTCCCTTGTCGGGACCTTGTCCGTCGGTCTGAGCAGGATCGTGAATCTCAAAGAATAGTTGGCAGAGCTCGCGATAGCTGACGATGGCGGGATCGAATTCCACGAGGACGGCCTCAAGGTGTGTTGTCATGTGCTTACGTACCTGTTCATAGGTGGGATGAGGCTCTGTGCCGCCCGTATAGCCCACGATGCTGCGCACCACGCCCTGCCTGCGCTCGAAGTAATGCTGTACGCCCCAGAAGCAACCGGCTGCGAAGACGGCAGTCTCAAGGCCTGGGGTAGGGGAGAAGGGCATGGTGCGCTCCATCTCCTCGATGGCAGCCTTCACCTTCTCCAGCGCACGTCCGTGCTTAGCCTGCAGGTCTGGGTATGCCTTGCCACGGGCGTAGTTGTGGGTGAGGTCGTTGAACTTGACGCGCAGGGCGATGGGATTCTTGCTGTCGATGATGCGCTGCAGGTACTCGTCATAGGGAGTCGTCTTGTCGTGCGTCAGCAGCAGGAGTGCGTTGACCACGTCCTCGTGTATACCGGCATCCAGCAGGTCCTGTGCCGTGGTGTCGGTGTCCTCGAGTACGTCATGCAGGAAACCCGCACAGCGCTCGGCATCGGTATGGCCCATGAGGCCTACGGTGAGTGGGTGCAGGATGTAATCTTCGCCGTCACGGTCGTACTGTCCGTCATGGGCGCGTGTGGCGATGTCAATGGCAATGCTGATACAGTTCATAATTCACAATTCACAATTCATAATTCACAATTCATAATTAGGCTGCGCAGTGTACCTCTTTCCCATTAAAGGGGGAGATGCCCGTAGGGCACTTTTGCCAACGGGACAAAAGTCGAGGGTCTTTTGGTCTTTAAAAGAACGCATCGAGCACTTTCTCGAAGATATCGTTGGGCGAAATGCGGTTGAAGAGGTTCATGCTGGTCTGGAGCTTGAGGACGTCGATGCTGCTGCCCATGATGTAGTCGATGTCGCGTTTGCCCTCGTGCAGAAGGAGAACCTCGCAGATGTCGCGTAGGCGCTGGCCCAAGATGGGATGAGCCAGGTAGGCACGGGCTTCGCCCTCGCCATCGAGGCCGTAGTACTGTGAGTTGTAGCTGTGCCCGAGTCCCTTTTGCTGAGGGAAGATGTACCAGATCCAGTGACTACGCTTGCGGCCTTCGCGCATCTCTTCGTAGGCAGTGCCATAGGCCATGGCTTGTGCCGTGACGAAGTGTTCCAGGTCATACTGCCTAGTGGGGACGGCCTCAGTCTTTGGTTCGCCAAGTACGTCCCAAAACTCTGCTGGGAGGGTGACGTTGGTGAGGTCGCGGCAGTCTTTGAAATATGGGGCAACGTCAGAGGGATGATAACCTGCGATGCCGCATCCGATTGGAGTCACGAGGAAGCGCATGTTGGGATGGCTGCGTGCAAACTCGCAGAACTGCTGTGCATCAGCCTGCAAAGCGCTCAGTCCGCTCATCGAGTCGATGGCATAGCTCCTACCCTGAAGTCCGTGTCCTTGTCTCCAGACGGCTCCAAAGGATTCATAGGCCTGACGTGCAGCCCCTCCACCGTGCAAGCCCTGTGCATTGGAGCCGAACACGAAGATCTCTCCCGGAGCAAGGTGGATGATGCGGTTGGGGGTGACGCGGCTGCCAGCCACCACCTCCGAAGCATCCAGGCTCTCCAATATCTCCTGCTCGCGGATGGCAACCTGCTTCTTCCACTCGGCGAGGAAGTCGGCCATCTGGTACTTGACATCCTTCATCTCCTCCTTCTTGAAGGGGCCGTTCTTCAGTACATACTCCTCGACCTTCTTTCTCACAGTGGCCTCGGTCTTATACTCAGCCATCTTCTTAGGGTCCAGGGGAAAGGAGAAGGAACGACCGGTCTTCTTGCCGTTGACAGTTTCAACCTTGATTGCGAGAATCTTCATTTCCATAAACGTGTAGTCTTGTTGGTTAGCACTCTATAATATCATAATTTGATAAAAGATAACTTAGGGGGCTATCAAATAATGAAGGGTTATTTGGACTGACAAAGTTAATAATATTTTTTTATATTACACCACCTTTTTCATTAAAATCATATTATTAATCTAACCTTGCATTATTCATGAAGATGTTTTTAACGTAAATGTCCGTGAATTGCCCGCGAATTTATTCGTAAGTTAATCCATGAATAATGCTGATCAAACGGAAAATCATGGAAGCTTGCAGCCTTGTTTTTCATTTCGTACAACAAACCACACATTACATACATGCCGCCCTGAAACATTTGGAGGAACGGGAAAACCACCCTACCTTTGCACCGTCATCCGGAAGACAAAATGAGTTTAGAACAAAATCAGTAACAGTTTAAAAAGAAAAAGAAAATGAAAAAGTTTGCATTTATGTTGATCGCTGCAATGGCCATGTCAATGACCGTGTCTCTCACCTCTTGTCACAACGAGAACAAGACCTCCGAGGGTGATACCGCTCCTGACGGTAGCCTTTCCACTCAGGTCTTGGATACCATTCCCACAATCCAATCTGCGGATAGCGTTGCAGCTAGTGAGGCACAGGGTGGAGATATGCCTGCCGAGACTGAAAATACAGAGCGTGCAGAATAATCCATTATTTTGGTGTTATGTTTTTCCTACTTTTGACATTAACAAGTGTCTCACCTTTTAAATCATTTCAACTATGAGCAGTATGAACAAAGAGAGCAAGATGATGAGTTTCATCCTTACCGCCAGCACCCGCGAGTTGCTTGGCATGCCCACCGAGACGATTCTGGAGGAGGTTGCACAGCACTTCCGCGACCTTCGCAAGGACTTCGAGAAGGGCAGCGTAGCCGACAAACTGGTGCAGGCTATGGAGCGCCGGTTGGCTCACAGTTCCATCCTCCTGGCTGAGGCCGCGCGATTGGAGGCCACCCATCCTGAGGAGGCCAAGAAGATCTACCTCGCCAGCATCTTCTGGAAGAGCACCGAAGGCTTCGATCACATCGCTCCTAAGCGCAAGCAGGACATCCTCGCCCGAGTAGCAGAGATCGAGGAAGAGGAGAGACGCAAGACAGAGGAGGAGAGAAAGAAGAGACTGGGGCTGAAATAACGCCCCACCTCTCTTGCCCATCCTTATGACAGGCTCTGACTGGAAACCGTTGAACTCCTAAACCCTACCATCGCGATTACCATATTTATTCCTAATACATATATAGTTGTCTTATGAGGAAAAGAATCATAATCGTTTGCCTTTGCTTTGTTTTTCTTGCAGTTCTTGTCTTCCTCGGTTTCTGGGCATTCAGATACTATGGATTTGAATTGCCAGACAATCAAACTGCAAAAACTCTGCAGGAGAGAGCCCAAGCGGCCAAGGAAATAGCTCATCGAAGAGGGCTGTCCGAAGAATATTGCATACTGGTAGATTACAGCATACCCAGCGGTTCACCCCGACTGTTTGTCTGGTCGTTTTCAAACAACAGCATTGTATTCTCCTGTCATGTAATGCATGGACCAGGCAAGGGAAGTACAGCAGAGCATCCTGTGTTCAGCAACGCACCGGGAAGCAAATGCTCATCATTAGGAAAGTTCATCGTAACCAGGGATCATGGGCACAAACTCAAACGCAGTTATCGCATATCCGGCCTGGAATATGCGAACAGGACAGCGTACGCAAGAGGTCTGATGATTCACCGTTCCGTATGGGTGGACAACAATTGCTGGCGGAAATACATCCCTTTGCATGAACCAAGCTGCCAAGGTTGCCTCACAGTTTCATCGCGAGGCATGAACTATCTCGAAAGACTCATAAAAAAACAGGAGAAACAAATCCTCCTCTGGTCTTTCTGTAACACAAGTCAATGACTCCTGTTTTTCATTTCGTACAACAAACCATACATTACATACATGCCGCCTTAAAATGTTTGGACAGACAAAAATATCGCCTTACCTTTGCACCGTCATCCGGAAGACAAAATGAGTTTAGAACAAAAATCAGTAACAGTTTAAAAAGAAAAAGAAAATGAAAAAGTTTGCATTTATGATGATTGCCTCTATGGCCATGTCAATGACCGTGTCTCTCACCTCTTGTCACAACGAGAACAAGATCTCCGAGGGTGATACCGCTCCTGACAATAACCTTCCCACTCAGGTCTTGGATACCATCCCCACAACCCAATCTGCGGATAGCGTTGCTGCTAGTGAGGCACAGAGCGGGGATATGCCCGCCGAGACTGAAAATACAGAGCGTGCAGAATAATTCCCATCTATGAAACAAGGAGGAAGTAAAGCTTTGTGGGTACGGCGTCATACTTTAGGCTGAGTGCCTTGGTGTGATTGGACTGACACCGAGGCGACAGTACCTCCCTTTACGGACTCCTTCAATGGTTGGCAAACCTACCTCTCTTTCCATAAAAGAGTTGATGTATTTTCTCCTGGGTACATACACAAAGGTACAGATGATTTTAAAAATTTCTTCTTTTTAATTTTGTTGTAATGATGAGAGGTTTTCAATTCTTAAACAATACTTTTAATATTTAATGCGACCTCGCCAGCATCTTCTGGAAGAGCACCGAAGGTTTCGCTCACATTGCTCCTGAGCGCATAACCGTCACCAACGCATATCTACAAATCTGTTATTTTAGACAACGAATATGAAACTGCTATTTATTCTTTTATCTGCCATCACACTGATGGCTTGCAGTGGCAAGGAGCAGAGCTTTGCAGAGACAGTCAACAACCTAACTGACAAGCTCTACACTTCTGACAATACCACGCTCTATCTACAGCCTCTCGACAATTTCTCACAAGCCGAGGCAAAAAGGCTGAAGGCAGACATAGAGAAACATCGGGAAGAATTTGGTCCCGTGCTTATTCAGGAAATTGTCATTCTTCCCAACAAGCCTCTCACTGAGGAACTGAAGAACGATGCCAAGACGAGGTACCGTGCCGACAAGATCATACCGGAACTCAGGAAGCAGATCAACCACCAGACAGCCATCATTGGTCTGACTCACAAGGATATCTCCTCCTCTCACAACGGGAAGAAAGACTGGGGAATCATTGGCTTGGCCTTTCTGGACTCCCGAGCATGTGTCATCTCCACCCACAGGATGAGGAACAAGTCCGAATTCTGGAAGGCCGCTGCCCATGAGTTCTGCCATGCCTACTATGGTGCCCCACACTGCCCGAAAGACGATCCTCACTGCATCTTGCAAGATGCCAAGGGTAAATACACCTTCGGCCGCTCGCCAAGCCTCTGCGAGTACTGCCGGACTCATTTATAGAGTGACTTTATCTCATAAATTTTTAATATGGTCTTACCTTTGCACCGTCATCCGGAAGACAAAATGAGTTTGGAACAAGAATGATTCGCAACAGGAGACCTTCAAAATAATCCCGGTATAAGAACTCACCTATACGTGGTGTAGTAGTATCAGATAACAACCATCCTCCTAGGCAGAGGACGGGAATGTGACCCCCTTCCTCTGCCTGGAGTGTTTTTTTTCTGTTTTTATTTGGTTCATAACCGACTTCGTTGTAACTTTGCGACATGAAGGAATACATCAAGATAATAACGAGTACCGAACTTCTCAGGGTAAGGCCTGAGGATCTGGTGTGTGTGGAGGCAGACGGTAACTATTCCGATCTCGTACTCTATACGGGGCAAAAGCGTAAGCTGACGTTCAAACTCATCAAGTTCGAGGAGATATTCTCTCAACTGACCAACAATCCCTTCATCCGAGTGGGTAAGAGCTTGATTGTAAACAGACGCTATGTATTCCTTGTCAATATTCCCCAACAGGAGCTCATCCTGGCGGGTAGCGGTATGCCACAGCAGTTCATTCGCTCGGCATCGCGAGAGGCATTGAAAGAACTTAAGGACTTAATGACAAATGATGGAGGACAAGACAATGATTGAAGAGAAAGACAAGCAAGTGATGCAACAGATAGAAGAGGAACCCATCATTATCATCGAACGTGTAAAGGATGACGAGGATGAGGGCAGAGGTGATGTTGTCGTAGTTCCCCATCACACACCTAAATGGAAGGTGTTTGCCATTGGTGGGATTATAGTTCTGCTCGTAGCCATCATCGTTCTGCTCGTGCTACGCCCTCGTCCCATACCCGAGGCTCCCGAGCTGCCTGTCAGCGCTACTTCCGAGGCAAACATTGAGTGGCTACAGACGCCTCTGAGCAAGAGGGATAAGCGCGCCAAGGCCGAGGTGACGGTAAACGAGGATAGTATAAATGGTGTGCTCCTCCGCGAGTATGCCTTGAAGAATCTTAAGGCAGAGATCAGTTTCGATAGGCCTTCCGACAGGGACAAGACTGTCTACTTCTACGCCCTCTCTGCCGATGTACGCGCAGACAATGATCAGATTCTGGATGCCTGCGTCATCGCAGGCGAACAGTTTAGCCAGGGCAACAATCGTAGTGGCTATATGGCAGCCCTGGATGGCCGTACGGTCATCGGAGTGTCAAAAAACGATAGTGTGTTGAATTTCGTGCGTGACGGTGGTGGGTATTTCTTCCGCCAGTTCGCGCTGGTGAGTGATGGTGTGTTGGGCGATATCCGTCTTAAGGGCAAATCTGAACGTCGTGCTTTGGGCGTACGCCAAGGACAACTTTATTATATAGAATCGCTAAACGAAGAATCGCTTTACGACTTTGCCGAGGCACTTGTAGATTATGGTTATACCGATGCCATTTACATGACTGGTGGTAAGCAATATTCCTACTACCGTGACAGACGTGGCCGTTTGCACGATATCGGTGAGAAGCCCGAGGCCTTGCCTACTGGCAGCATAGAGACTGCTACCACAAAACCTGTATGTCCTGTACCGTATGTGGTGTTCAGGAAGTTGAAATGATAACTTATAGCAAAGAGGGTGCACCCACGGTCGGCTGACCATTGATGCACCCTCTCTCTAGATGTGTTTTTTAGTTCTTTCCGTTGCGTGTATTACACCAAGAAGGTGGCAACCAACGCAAGAATTGCGTAGAACTCAGGGAGAGCTGCGTAAATCATGGTGTTGGTCTGTACGTCGTGACCCTGAGCCAAGCCCTGGATACCAGCAGCACAAATCTTACCCTGACGGATAGCTGAGAAGAAGCATACGAGACCTACGCCGCAGCCTACGCCAAACCAAAGCATGGGATTCTCAGCAACCTTACCATTGTGAAGGAAGAAAGCCAAGAAGCCATAAAGACCCTGGGTGGCGGGGAGAGCTGAGAGAATCATGTAGCCAGATGACTTTGAGTTGTCCTTCTTGAGGGCAGCCTCAGCTGCGCTACCTGCGATGGTGGTACCATAGCAACTACCAATGCCTGCGAGGGCCAACATCAAGCCAAGGCCCACATAACCTAAAATTGTTGAATCCATAATTGTTTGTTTTTTGTTTGTTATTTATTGTTTTTTTGTTTTCTCGAATGGAATTGAAGGGAATCGATTTTTCAATTTTCAATCTTCAATCTTCAATCTTCAATCTTCAATCTTCAATCTCTGCCACCTCAAATGGCTTGTACTCGACACCCTTGCCTTCGTAGCCGGCATTCTTGAAGTACTCCACAAACGAGAGACGCAGGGGATGTACGAATGCTGACAGACAGCTCATGGCAATGTTCAGCGTATGGCCGATGAGGATGATCAGTACGAAACCGATGGTTGCGACAATACCCCAACCGTCCTCTACCATCA
The DNA here is from genome assembly GCA_045629085.1 of Bacteroidaceae bacterium. GTDB lineage: Bacteria > Bacteroidota > Bacteroidia > Bacteroidales > Bacteroidaceae > Physcousia. The sequence continues at coordinate 51,892 of JAZQQO010000072.1, read as the reverse complement.
TGCCGGCGAGGTTGTTGAACGTAGCACCGAGCATACCGCCTGCCATACCCAAGGCAAAGAGACGGATGTACGACAGGATGTCGCCCATCAGACCGCTGGCCATGTTGTAGGTGTCGTAGAGACCTACGAGCGGATTGAGCAGGATGCCCTTGACGGGACTGCTCTTGAGGCGAGACACATTGTTGAGCAGATAGATGCACACGGCTGCTACGCCAAGTACGCCAAGGAGAATGGGTTGCATCATGTCCACGGGGATGGCGTTCCAGAATGTCAGTGCACCCACGGTGGCAGAACCTACAAAGGCGAGCCACCATCCCCATGTGCCTAGGCAGTCGACGAAGCCTCGCAGCTTGGTTTGATGGATGGCATTGACGGTCATAGCCAATGAGATATGGAATATACCCACCAGCAATGATGAAACCATCTGTATGTCGTACTCTGTACCGGGGAACTTGCCTACCAGCATCCAGCCCTTCATCCATTCGGGAACCCAGCTCTGCTCGACCAAGGGAAGGCCGAAGGCAGTGCCAAGGATGACACCCATAAAGATACAGGCGATACCCAAGACGAGTACGAGCTTGAAGTTAATGCCAAAGAGCACCTTGCCAATCTTGCCGCCAGACTTGATGTCTGCCAAACTGAGCAGTACGAGAATGATACCGTAACCAGCATCGGCAATACAGATGGCAAAGAACAGGGTGAAGAAGATGGACAGAATGGCCGTGTGGTCCACATCAGTAGCACTGGGCAGACCGTACATGCGGGTCAGCGACTCGAAGAGCGACACCAACTTGTTGTTGATGAGCTTGACGGGAGCCTTGTCCTCGCGGGTGGCCTCATGGTGGCTGTACCACACACCCTGAGTCTCCAACATTTTGTTGAGTCCCTCCACCTTGTCGTTGGGACAGAAACCCTCCAACAGGCAGACGTGCTGATCGGCCTCTGCTGCCGTGTTGAGCTTCACCTGCTCCAGATTGATGGAGTCTGACAAATGGGCCAACGCGCGATTGACGTCTTGGAGATGAGCTGCGGCGTAAGCCTTCTTCTCCTCGTCCAAGGAACGGATCTTGCTCTTCTGTGCTTCTATCTCCTTATACAATTCGTCGATGTCCTTGTGAGGAAGGTTGATCTTCTCTGCAGTTACTTCCACCAACGTGTTCGTGGGATTAACAGCCAGGAACAGACGGCGGCTGCCGGCTTCGCCTACCTCAATGAGGTTGAACATGCGGCGCTCGTCCTCCGTAAGGAAACTCGTGGAATAGAAAGCTACGTTGTAGCCAGCATCCTCGATCTTAGCAACACTCTTCCAATCGATCTTGCCCCAAGGATTCAACTGATCGTATTCCTGCTGCAGATTGTTTAAGTCCAAAAGGAGAGCGTTGCGCTTGACTGCAAACTGTTCATAGTCGGCTGTGATAACCTTGATGTCGGTGTTGGAAGCCGACTTGCCAGCAGTAGTCTTGCCCAAAGTGTTGAGCATGTCTTTCTTCAGTTCTTCCAACTGAGTCTTGTCAGTAAGCAGTTCGTGCAGCTGGCTGTTGGCCATGGCCTCACCGCTTTCACGTTCCTTGACATGCAGCACACCCTGTTCTCTCAGGTTGCGGAGGAAGTCATCATATTCTTTATGAAATACCAAGAAGGTATATTTTGTCATTTTTCCAATCATGCGCTTTCCTCCTTTCCTGTTTCCTTAGCACGTTTTTCTTGCAGTGACTTCAGAATCTTCTGGCTTGACTTGCTCAGGTTCTCTTCGTCTTCCATGAATCGCTTAATCTTGCGGATAGCTTCCTGGTAGCCAGGTATCTGAACCTTCTCGAAGAGGTTCACCTTCTGGGTGGTCTTTCTTCGAGCATGGTCGAGCAGACCTAACTTGGCCTGCACAAACTCGCGCTCCACAGCCGTCTTAGCCAGACCCTGCAGCAGGTTGATGCCGTCGAAATACCACTTCGGAGAACTGAACAGTCCGAAAGGTTTTACCTCGAGTCGTATGTTGTCAAGGATGGGAACGCGGACACCCGCAATCTTCTTGACAGACATCTCCACGTCCTTCAGAGCGACCAAACTTGGGTCGAACTCCTCCCAAAGGGCGTACATGGACTCGTAGCCTCCAATCTGACTCTCCAGTTTCTTCTGCAGTGCGACATCGTCCTCCTTGCACTTTTTCACCTCAAGGCGCAGCGCCGTCTCCTTACTCTTAATAATAGGTAAGGTGCGCTGGCGCATCTTGAGGTTCTTCTCAAGCTGCTGAAGCGAAGTCTTGTTGTATTGAAACTTGATTGCCATTTATTTATAAGGTTTTAGGTTTTAGGTTTTAGGTTTTAGGATTTTCCTCTTCGCTTTGCTTACGCTTGTTGATTAGAGAACGCAACATCTTTATTATATTTGAGAGTTTGCTATCTGTAAGCTCAAACAATTGTGCTGAAATATATCCAAAATCCGATGATAGCATCAGTTGAGTTTCCAATTCGCTGGCCGATCCCAAAGATATATTCAGAAAATGGATGATTTCTTTATTGCTTCCTCGACCATATCCTTCTGCTATATTCGATGGTATGGAAACTGCTGATCGGCGCATCTGATCTGCCAATGCATAGGTTTCATAGGGAGGAAAGGAATTGCAAAGTTGGTAAACTTGTTTTGCCAGTTCCATACTTTCTTTCCAAACTAATAAGTTCTTATGTGTTCCTTCCATACACCTACAACCTTAAAAGCGAAGCGGCCTAAAACCTACAACCTTAAGACCAATAAATGTCAGTGAACTCCTTCTTAATATTAACCTCCTCGATCTTGAAATACTTGCGGAAGAGCGTCCAGGTCTCGTCGAGCATCTCCTCGGTGTTGAGGTTGACGTCGATGGCCAAGAGCTTAGCAGAGTAGTCCTTAGCGAAGTCGAGGCAACGATTGTCGTAGTCGGTGAGGTCGAAACCGTTCTCCAACTTGGTCTTGGCGTTGGCAGCATCGGCGTAGAGACGGATGGCAGCGTTCATGACCTGTGAGTGGTCCTTACGCGTCTTCTTACCTGCTACAAGCTGCTTCAGACGAGACAGTGAACGGAAAGGATCGACGATGACCTTACCCACGTCAGAGTCGCGACGCAAGTAGAGCTGACCCTCGGTGATGTAACCCGTGTTATCGGGTACGGCATGGGTGATGTCGCCACCAGAAAGGGTGGTCACGGCGATGATGGTGATGGAACCGCCACCTACGCTCTCGGGGAACTGTACGGCCTTCTCGTAGATCTTGGCCAGGTCGGAGTAGAGCGAACCGGGCATAGAGTCCTTTGAAGGAATCTGGTCCATACGGTTTGACACGATGGCCAGTGAGTCGGCGTACGAGGTCATATCGGTGAGGAGCACCAGTACCTTCTCGTTCTTCTCCACGGCGAAGTACTCGGCTGCGGTCAGTGCCATGTCGGGCACGAGCAGACGCTCTACGGCAGGGTCCTCGGTGGTGTTGATGAATGATATAATACGATCGAGCGCGCCCGCGTTAGAGAATGTGTTGCGGAAGAAGTAATAGTCATCGTTGGTCATACCCATACCGCCGAGGATGATCTTGTCGGCCTTGGCACGCATGGCTACCATAGCCATTACCTCGTTGAAGGGCTGGTCGGGGTCGGCGAAGAAGGGAATCTTCTGACCAGACACCAGGGTGTTGTTCAAGTCGATACCGGCGATACCCGTAGCGATGAGTTCGCTGGGCTGCTTACGACGGACGGGGTTCACAGAGGGACCGCCGATCTCCACCTCCTTACCCTCGATGGCTGGACCACCATCGATGGGGTCGCCGTATGCGTTGAAGAAACGGCCAGCCAACTGGTCGCTCACCTTCAGCGAAGGAGACTTGCCCAGGAATACTACTTCGGCATTGGTGGGAATACCACCGGTGCCTTCAAACACCTGCAGGGTGACGTCGTCGCCCATAATCTTTACCACCTGGGCCAACTTGCCGTTGATGGTGGCTAGTTCATCGTAGCCTACGCCCTTTGCCTTGAGAGAGCAGGTAGCCTTGGTGATCTGGCTTATCGTTGTGTATACTTTCTGAAATGCTGTTGCCATAACCTTAATCCTTTATCATGTCCTTTATCTGAGCTACGTACTGGTTGTACTGCTCGCTCTGATACTCTGAGTAGTTCATCTGCTTGCAGACGTTGATGAGCTTCTTGAAGTAGTCAACAACCTCCTCGAAGTTACTGAACTCGTACTCCTTCTCGCAGATCTCGGTCACGAGGTTCAGGATCTCCTCCTGACGAGAGAGAGGCGTCACGGCATCCACCTCGTCAAAGGCATCCTGCTGCAGGATGACGTAGTCGATAACCTCTGACTTCCAGAATGTCACGTGGTACTCTACGGGTACACCGTCATCACCGAGAATGTTGATCTGCTCAGCGATCTCCTTACCACGCAGCATACGTGTCTTGAGGTCGAGCACCTTGGGAATCCACGCGTCGTTGATGTGGCCCTTGATGTACTCGGCGAACTCGGGATACTCGAGATACTTAGAGTAAGAGTCGATGGGGTTAACTGCGGGATAGCGCTTCTTGTCGGCACGATCCTGCTCAAGGCCGTAGAAACAGCGAGCCACCTTCTTGGTGTTCTCCGTCACGGGCTCCTTCAGGTTACCACCGGCAGGTGATACGGTACCGAGGAAGGTGATAGAGCCGACCTGACCGTTGTTCAGGTATACGTAACCGGCACGGCCGTAGAAGTTTGAGATCAATGCACCGAGGTCCATGGGGAATGCATCGGGACCAGGGAGCTCCTCCATACGGTTTGACATCTCACGCAGAGCCTGTGCCCAACGAGAGGTTGAGTCGGCCATCAGGAGGACGCGCAGACCCATCGAGCGGTAGTACTCGGCCATGGTCATGGCGGTGTACACTGAAGCCTCACGGGCAGCCACGGGCATGTTTGAGGTGTTGGCAATGATGATGGTACGCTCCATCAACTTGCGGCCTGTGTGGGGGTCAACCAGTTCGGAGAACTCGGTGAAAATCTCCACAACCTCATTGGCACGCTCACCGCAGGCAGCGATGATTACGATGTCGGCCTCGGCCTGCTTTGAGATGGCGTGCTGCAACACGGTCTTACCCGTACCGAAAGGACCGGGGATGAAACCGGTACCACCCTCAACGATAGGGTTGAAGGTGTCGATGGTGCGGACACCTGTCTCCAACAACTTGAATGGACGGGGCTTCTCCTTGTAGTTCGTCATGGCGAACTTCACGGGCCAGTGCTGGATCATGTTCACCTCGATGTCATTGCCCTGCTCGTCGGTGAGCACAGCCATCACATCCTTAATCTTATACTGTCCGGCAGGAGCGATGCTCTTGACCGTGGCAGTACCCTTCAGTTGGAAGGGAGCCATGATCTTCAGAGGCTGATGGTTCTCATCCACCTGACCCAACCAGTCGCTCTGCTGCACCTTGTCGCCTACCTTGGCGATGGGGGTGAAATCCCACGTGCGGTCGTCATCGAGAGGCTCGGTGTACTGACCGCGCTTCAGGAATACGCCATCCATCTTGTCGAGGTCGTTCTGCAGACCATCGTAGTTCTTACTCAACATACCGGGACCCAGCTGTACCTCCAGCATGTGGCCGGTAAACTCAGCCATGGCGCCAACCTTCAGGCCACGAGTGCTCTCGAACACCTGTACGTACACGTCCTGACCCAGCACCTTGATGACCTCGGCCATCAGTCGGTCGCCGCCCGTCTCAATGTAGCAAATCTCGCCCTGGCTCACGGGTCCGTCTACGCGGAGCGTCACCATGTTGGCAATTACGCCACTAACAGTTCCTTTTGTCATTTCTTTATTGTGTATTTATTATTTTTCACTCTTGTTAATTCGACCTATGGTCTTGAACTCTTCGGGAACTCTTGCCTCGCCGCGGAGGTTCTCGATGATTTCCGTGAAGGTCTTCTTGCCCGTTTCGGGGTTCAGTCTCTCCCAACGGTCCAGCATCTCCAGTTTGCACAAGTAAGCAAAGACGGCCTCGATGCAGAATCCGTCGCCAAACGTGTGCTCGTCGAGCCATACCCATTTGTAGGCGTCGATGTGCTTCTCCTTCTCCACGGGATCGTCGATCTCGGCAATCTTCATGAGCTCTGGCACATAGTCGTACTCGCGTCCCAGGTCGAAGTCCTTCGACTTATTCATGCGCATCATCTCGGTAATCTCGTTGTCGCCAAGGATGTAGTCGGCTACGTTCCATCCGTTCTTGCGAGCAATCAATGCCGTCAGAATGTTGGTGATGTTGAAATTCATCTTCCACCATTTCACCACAAACTCGTTCTTGTTCTGGAAGGCGTATTCGTAGAAGGCCATCATGAGGTCATCTTCAGCGAAATAGCCGGGCTCGTCCTTTCTCTCATAGTACGAGTTCATCAGGAACCTTGGCAGGAACGAGGGATAACCTACAATCTTGCGGTCGTCGTAGTTACACTCCTCGATGAGTTGCAACAGCTCTTCCACGGTGTAGTTTCCCAACACCTTTATCTCTGCCTCGGGGTTCTTCAGGAGGCGCAGCAGGTTGTAGCAATCCTGCTTCAGATAGACGGTGTAGAGCAACCTCATGTCCGACTTGGACAGCTCCTCCTTGCACATCAATCGGAAGTTGGCATACGAGATGCCCTTATTGCTTCCTTCGACGGACAAAACCGGAACGTCTGTCATTAAAAAATAGTAACTGCCCATTTGTTAATTCGGGTTTTAGGTTTTAGGTTTTAGGTTTTAGGGTTTGTTCTTTGGATATCTACAACCTTAGAAGCGAAGCGGCCTATAACCTATAACCTTAAAATTCAGAACAGCATCTCAACCAACTGGGGACGCAGGAAATTCTTGAAGTATGTCTCGAACTCCTCCTGACCGAAATTCACCTTGTAGCTGCCGTCAGCGGGAGCGATAGTGAACATGGCGCTCTTACCGTTGACCTGCTCGATGGTCACGCCCTTGTCGAGCAATTCCTTGGCATTGGCAGCAAAATAAGCCTTGAGGCTGTCAGCGTCAGCACTGCTGATGACGATGGGCTCGTTGTCGGTCCACTTGCTTGCCAACATCACGGCAAACTGTCCGAGGAAGTTCTTGTCGGCAGCCAAACCGCTCACAGCGTCCTTCACAACTTTGGTCGACAGTACGTTTGCCACCTCGCTCTTCAGTGCGTTCAGAGCCTGGCTGGTGTACAGCTTCAGTTCGCCCTTCGTGCTGGCGTCAAGTTCAGCAGCCTTCTTCTGGGCACCTGCCTCGATGGCTGCAGCCTGCTCCTTAGCCTCGGCTACGATCTTGGCAGCTTCAGCCTTGGCCTCTTCCACCAATCGGGCAGCTTCTGCCTGGCCTTTCTCCACGCCTTCGCGGTAAATCTTCTCAGTGAGTTCTTGAATCTTTTCCATAAATATGTCTTGATTTATTTTTGTTGTTGCGAATATTCGGGCGTAAAAGTATAAAAATATTCTTGGATTGCCAAAGAAAGCACCGAAAAAGCACAACTTTTTATATTATGTATGGAGTTTGTCGCTCTTTTAGAACAAAATGAGGATTCGTAAAAATGCTTACGTGGCGTATTGACGCGATCGCTCTCTTTCTTGAATGTAAAGAAAACGGAATGTAAATATGGCTCGGTTCGTGGAGTGGGTTTATACGTGGTCTTCCAACAAAAGGAGGTCTTGAGGATAGGTGATCTTGATGTTTGTCATCTCTCCCTCCACCACGCAAATGGGTGTGTCGGGCAGGTATCGGAACACTACGCCACAGTCGTCGGTGGTTTGGAAACGTGGATCTTGTAAAGCTATTTCGTATGCTCGGCGAATGGTGCCACGCAGAAAGCCTTGGGGTGTCTGCACGTTGCGAAGGGAGGAGCGTTGAGGTATGCGGCTGATCGTGCCTTCCTCGTTCACTTCGATGATGGTGTCGGTGCTTGGGACGGCTACGTCTACCGCTTCGTAACGCTGGAGTGCCTCTATGCAATCCGTGATGATGCGCTGGTTCACCAAGGGGCGAACGGCATCGTGCAGCAAGAGTCGCACTTCGTCGTCCTCGTAGGCCCGGATGGCAGCCAGGCTACTGTCGTAGCGTTCCTTGCCTCCCTGTAGGATGCGTCGCACCTTGGGGTAGGGGCGAGCAATGCCTTGCACCTCGTCCATGCTGTCGGCGCGGCTCACGATGGCAATCTCATCGATGAGGGGATGCTGATGGAAAGCACGGATGGTCCATTCAAGGATGGTCCTTCCTTTCACCTCGAGAAATTGTTTGGGACGGTCGCCTCCCATTCTGCTTCCGCTGCCGCCGGCTAAGAGTACTGCTACGTTCATTGTTTTATGACTTTTATGTGCGATTTGTCGGACAAAAGTACGAAATTCCGCACAATTACCCAAATATTTGTGCAATATGCGTGGTGTTTTCTGAAATATTTAGTAACTTTGGGGCGGTATGGCTCAAAATCAACTGGTGAATGTGGCACTCTTTCTTGACCACGATCTGCAGAAGGCGCAGTTCGCTCTCAAGTATCTGGCAGCTCAGATGGCTGTCCGGCCCATCATGGTGTATGCCATGCTGCGCAATGGATGCGATGGTGCAGGAAAGGCTGTATGTAAGGCCATCGTTGAAAAAGTGGCCGAGGTAAAGCGCTATCTGCAGCAGGCTCAGCATACCTTCAATGCCATACAGACAGTGGGCAAACTCTACGTTGAGGAGATTGCCGAGGATGTGTCTGTCAAGGAATGTGTAGATGCCCTCTTCCTTCGTTTATGCGAAAAGGGCAAGGACGTGCGTTTATTCCTTCTCGAAGATGGCAAATGTCATAGTCCCTGGACACTCGAAGGGGAGAAAGAATATAGAAAAGTAGCCCCCCTAACCCCCGAGGGGGAATAAGAATGAGGGGGGAATAACTATTGTTATATAGAAGGGTAGTAAAAGAGTAGTGCAATAATGTAAGGGTTGTGAACGTACTGATTGTAAATACATCTGAAAAGACGGGCGGTGCGGCCATAGCGGCTAATCGATTGATGGAGGCTCTCAATGCTAATGGCATGAAGGCTAAGATGCTGGTGCGTGACAAGCAGACGGATACCTTGACGGTGGCGGGAGTTCCTCGTTCGCCTTGGCTCAAGTGGAAATTCGTTTGGGAACGCTTGACGATATTCTTGCATAACCATTTCAGTAAGAAGAACCTATGGCTGGCAGATATTGCCAACATGGGTACGGACATCACACAATTGGAGGAGTTCAAGTGGGCTGATGTCATCCATCTGCATTGGGTGAACCAAGGGTTCCTCTCCATGAAGAATCTCGAAAAGATCGTGCAGAGCGGCAAGCGTATCGTGTGGACACTGCATGACCAATGGCCCTATACCGGCATCTGCCATTATACCGATGGCTGTGAACGCTATCAGGAGCATTGTCACCATTGTCCCTTGCTCGGAGGTGGTGGCGCCAAGGATCTGTCTTACAAGGTCTTTGAGCAGAAACGCGAGTTGTATCAACTCGTCAATCACATCAAGTTTGTTGGCTGTAGCCAATGGATTACGGATTTAGCCAAGAAGAGCGCGTTGATAAGTGCAGCAACTCACATTCCCAATACCATCAATCAGGCTATCTTCCATCCAACCGACAAACTGGCTGCACGCGATGCACATGGGCTTCCTCACGATAAGCATTTGCTGCTGTTCAGTTCCTTGAAGGTTACGGACAAGCGTAAAGGAATAGATTATCTTATTGAAGCCTGTCGCCTGCTCCATGAGCAACATCCGGAGTGGGATAATAAAATAGGTATTGTAGTGGTGGGCAAGAAGACGGAGGCCATGCAAGGCATGTTCCCCTATCCGCTCTATCCTCTTGAATATATCTCTGATGAGCGTCAAATGGCCTTGCTCTACACGGCAGTTGATGCCTTCATCACTCCATCGCTGCAGGACAATCTTCCTAACACCATTGTCGAGGCGATGAGCGTGGGTACGCCATGCGTTGGTTTCCGTGTCGGCGGCATTCCCGAGATGATCCATCATCGCTTGGATGGCTTTGTGGCGGAACCTCGTAATGCACAGGATCTGTCTGACGGCATACTTTATGTGTTAGATGAAAAGAATCATTCGTCGCTCGCCACGGAGGCTGCCCGCTATGCTGCCCATACGTACAACCCGAATAGAATAACAAGGTTGTATGAAGAAGTGTACCGATTGGTTTAATTCACAATTCATAATTCACAATTCATAATTAGGATGGCACGATGAAGCGAACTTACCCCCTTATAACCATTGTTACGGTCACCTATAATGCAGCGTCGGTGCTTGAGCGTACCTTCCGCAGTGTTGAGGCACAGGCCTATCCTCGTATCGAGCATCTCATCATCGATGCATGCTCTAAGGATGGTACTCTTTCGCTGGTGCGTGAATATGTGGAGCGTAACGCGCAGCCTACTCATAACATCCGTATCCTCTCAGAACCTGACAAGGGGCTTTACGATGCCATGAATAAGGCTATCGGAATGGCTGAGGGAGAGTATATTGTCTTCCTGAATGCTGGTGACAAACTGCATAGTGACAATACGATAGAGGAAGTTGTCCGTGCACTCGACTGGGAGCATCGTGGCCTGAATCCTGCCGTGCTGTATGGTGAGACGGATCTTGTGGACGATGAGGGTCGTTTCATTCGTCATCGTCGTCTTCAGGCTCCCGAGAAACTCACGGCACGCAGTTTCCTGAGTGGAATGCTGGTGTGCCATCAGTCTTTCTACGTTCGTACCGACTTGGCGCGCTTGCATCGCTACAATCTTGACTACCGTTTCTCTGCCGACTACGATTGGTGTGTGCGCATCCTGAAGTATGCAGAGCGTCGCCGTTTGCGCATCGTCAATAGTCACCTTATCCTTACTGACTATCTAAATGAGGGACTTACGACGAAGAATCATCGCAAGTCCCTCAAGGAACGTTTTCGTATCATGGCGCATCACTATGGCAAATTCTCGGCCATCGGCGCGCACATGTGGTTTGTTGTCCGCTCAGTTATTAAGAATTGAAGTTTCCTACTCTTGAACATTTATGTGATTAATGGGCAATGAATAATGAATAATGAGTAATTAATAATGAGCAACAATGTGCGTCCTCGAGCGTATCACTGCGCCAGCCTCTCATTAATCCCATTACTCATTATTCATTACTCATTATTCATTGCTCATTATAAGTAATTTGCCAACAATTGTTCAAGGGTGGGAAGTTTAGTTATTCTATCCTTCCTCTTTTCTTCAACTCTTTGTAGAGTTCGGAGTCGGGGTATTTCTCTTGGAATTTCGAATCCATCTCATTTGCTAATTCCCACATTCTCAATGCTTCTTCCTCGTCTCCGAGTTTGATCAGGAACTCGCCACGTGAGTCGTAGAGGTTGGGGTCGTTGGGGTTGATGGAGATTGCCTTCTCGATGACGAAGAGTGAACGTTCAAGGCGGTCGTTGTTGGCGTGGATGTAGGCAGCCTGGTTCAGGACGTTGGCCACTGTTTCGTAGTCGCTGGCTTCAATCGCCTTGTCTATCCATTCGCAAGCCTGTGCGTCATCGTCGTCTTCCCAACAGATGACTGCTGTAAAGCACATTGCCGCAGGATCGCCGTTGTTGGCATCCACAAGCAGTGCCTCTCGGTGTGGCTCGAAGTCGTCAATGGCGAATATTATGTTGACTTCTGACTCTTCGCTTTCTTCTCTTGCCTCTTTCTTGATGTCTTCGATGGATACAACTGTAGACACGAAGAATCCGATTCCGCAGAGTATCAATATGTAAAGGATGATGTTGCAAACCACACCCCATGTGCGGCGTCCGCTGCTGCCCTCCTTATTATAGTCGTTGATGAGCTCTTCCTCCTGTCCTTCAACGATTTGCGAGTCGGCAATCTTGTGCTGTTTGATGCGCTTTCTGGCAAAGACGAAACCAGTCGTGTTGATGCCCAGCAGCACGACGAGCGTGATGATGCCTATCACATCTTCCAGTTCCTCTAAGTTCGCAAAGTAGAAACATATCCAGTCGTATGTCATGTGGCAAAGCACCGGTATGGCAAGCGTCAGGAACAGGTATAATTTCTTGTTGCCAGCCTTTTGGCCTTCCGTCTCTCCCGCTTTCTGCTCGGGTGTCCACCACCATTTTGAGAACCAATATCCCATAAAGAGAGCAAAGAGGAAGTGGCCTGGCACGCTCAGTACTGCACGCATCAATGCTGTGCTGACGGCTTCGTCGCCTGATTGTGCTATGTACAGGATGTTCTCAAAACCGGCAAATCCCAATCCGATGCAGGCAGCATAAACAACGCCATCCACATACTCGTTGAAATACTTGTTGCGACGCACGAGCAGGTAAAGCAATGTGAGCTTGCCGAACTCCTCAGGCAATGCTGCCGAGAAGAGGGCATTCATCATGGTTCCCACCAAACTGCCATCCGTCTCATCGTATATGCCGAAGCCTCCAAACAGGTAGGCCAAAGGTAGGCAGATGGCGATGGAACCCACGCCACCGAGAAGTGCCATGATGATTTCCTTGGCAGGTTCTGGTTGGCGACGGTCAATCCACAATACGATGCCCAGCAGTATGATGGCTGGGGTTAGGCCTAAAAATATTTCGAACATAGTAATCGTCGAGTTTATGCTGTTTTATTCTTCTTCTTGTTCAATAGCATCGGTAATGCGATAGCACCAATCAACATCAGTACCAGGAGAATCAACGCGATGTAGGCAATCGTGTCGGTCGTGTGAACGGACTGCGGGTCAAACTTCAGCACGACGTGGTGCTTGCCGCCCTCCACCTTGATGGCGCGGAGCACATAGTTGGCACGCGCAATCTCCGTCTCGTTGCCATCAACGGTAGCCGTCCATCCGGGATAGTATATCTCGGAGAAGACGATGATGCCGCCTTGCTTTGACTCGATGTCGTAACCCAACTCATTGGCTTCGTAGTCGGTAAGCAGAATGTTGGCCGTAGAGTCAATCTTGGCAGTTCCAAGTATACTCTCAAACTGCTTGTTGGCAACGGCAGTTTGCTTCGTGTTGATTTGGCCGAGCAGTGCCAACTCGTCATCGGCATTGTCCACGTACTTCAACTCACTCACAAACCAAGCGTTACCGTTAGCGTAGGGATTGTAAATGGGAGCACGGTCACCACCTTGCAAGGGCAGGATCATGTACTTCATGTTGAGCATATTAAGCACGGGATACAGCGAGTCGCCATTGACTTGCGTCATGTCGCCGCCAGCCTTGGCAGCAGCCGACTGAGCCTTGTTGCCCTCGATGAGCAGGTGCGCCTCGATGAGTTCCTGGTAGCGACGCAACTTTGCTGCGTGATAGCCACCAATGCTTTTGTGGTAGCACGACGTAGTGTTGTCGTTATAAGTGCTTACTGCCAGATTCAGTACGCGATAATAAAGAGAAGGATCCTGAAGGATAGCCTCGTCCGTGGCGTTCTTGGGAATCTGCTGCTCTGCAGGACGAGGAGTTACGAACATGCCATCGTTAAGATAGCGCTTGTTCACCGTCCACATGTCCAATAGGCAGAGCAACGTCATGCCGCACACCATGGCCCAAGCCTTCATCTTGCCGAAGCGGTAGATCATCAGCATGGCAAAGCCTGCGATGATGATAAAGAAACTGCGCATGGCATCAGTAGTGAACATGGCTTTTCGCATCGAACTGATGCTGCCTAAGATTTGGTCAGCCATATTCTGATCCATGACGCCTTGTGCTACATACTGTTTCAATCCCTCCACATCGCTGCTTGAAGCGTAAGACCCCATCAGGCCAGGGAACATCCAAAGCAACAAGCAGACACCTGCAGTGAGGCCTAATGAGATGTAGATGCTGTTCATCGTCCGCTTCTCACGTAACGTTTCCGGCTTTTCTATGATTTGTTTCAAAGCGAGAAGACCTAACAGCGGCATTGTGAATTCTGCAATGACGAGGATGCTGGCCACCGTGCGGAACTTGTCGTACATGGGCATGTAGTCGAGGAACAAGTCCGTGAACCACATGAGGTTATGACCTAATGAAAGCAGAATGCTCAATATGGTAGCACCTAACAGGCACCATTTCATGGGCCCCTTGACAATCAGCAAACCTAATATGAACAGGAAGCATACGAAGGCACCGATGTACACAGGGCCGCTTGTGCCTGGCTGTTCGCCGAAATATTGTGGGAAGGCATTGTAGACGCCCATGTAGTTTAGGTTGGCATCGGCTTTCTTCATGGCCGTGCTGTTTTGTGCGAGAGGCATGCTGGCGCCACCCTTTGCATTGGGAATCATCAGCGTCAGCAACTCGTCGCCACCATAACTCCATGCCGTGATGTAACTACGTTCCAAACCGCTATCCGTCTGGTCTGCAGCATCTTTCGTCTTGCTTGTCAACTCACTCTTGCTTCGCATCGTCTCCTTGCTGTATTCCCATGTGTGGTACAGGTTGGAGGCGTTGACCAACACACCCAGGATGCCGCCAATGATGATGCACCCTGTGGCCTTGAGCCATGATTTCAATCCACTTGTGAATTGTGAATTGTTAATTATGAATTCAATGAGGAACGCCAGCACCATAAATCCGATGACGAACAGGAAGTAGTACGTCATCTGTACGTGGTTGCTGAAGATCTGCATGGCCGTGAAGATGCCCGTTACGGCCGTTCCCCACAGATACTTGCCTCGGTAGCAGAGCACTATACCGCCGATGGTGGGCGGGATGTAGCACAGGGTCAGCAGTTTCCAGATGTGACCTGCTGCAATGATGATGAAGTAATAACTTGAGAATGCCCATAGCACGGCTCCCAATGCTGCCATCCACACTTTGAAGTCGAAGGCGCGCAGCATGATGTAGAAGCCAAGGAGCATCATGAAGACGTAGGCCACAATGTCCGGCAGCCACAACTTATAAGCCTTTTGTGCCGTACTGAGAACGTCGCTACTGTTGTAAGAAGGTGCCATTTGGTAGGTTGGCATTCCTGAGAAGAGGGTGTTCGTCCAACGCGTGCGTTCGCCATTGTGCGTGTCCCTGTAATGTTGCATCTCCACACCGCTGCCCACAGCACCGCTGTGGTCAACTCCCGTCAGAACCAGCCCTTTCGTGGCAGGCTCGAAAAAATACACGAAGGCGATGATGACAAACGCCATCACCGCCAGCATGTCGGGAAGAAATTTCTTCGCTGTTCCCATTACTTACGCAAGCCGAGAGCCTTAACGATAGCACGATAACGATTGATGTCGCGCTCCTTCAAGTACTTGAGCAGTGCACGACGCTTACCAACCAAGCCGGTCAAAGCGCGCTCGGTGCTGTGGTCCTTGCGGTTCTGCTTCATGTGCTCGGTGAGGTGAGCAATGCGATAGGTGAACAATGCAATCTGGCTCTCTGCGCTACCGGTGTCAGTAGTCGACTTGCCAAACTGGCCGAAGATCTCTTCTTTTTTTGCTGAATTCAAATACATAATTGTATTGTTTTGATGTGAAACTTGTTTGCTGAGCAGCAACCACCCACTGGCACTGTCTCGCAAATGCGGCTGCAAAGTTACGACAAATAAATTGAAAACAGAAGGTTGACGGATGAAAAAATGCAATTTCAGGTCAAAAAACATTCAAATGACCCGTAAAATCGTCAAATAACGACTCATTCTTACTTCCTTGCTCGCGATTGTAGAGACGCAGCGTGTTTTTTAGGAAGACGCAGCGTGATTTTTTTGAAGACGCAGCGTCTCTTGGAAAAAGACGCAGCGTGTTTTTTCTAGAGACGCAGCATACTTCTCTCCCCCTTTAAGGAATGGGAGGCTTCGCACCGCCATTCACATTCGATTAGGAACGAAAATCAAGAAAAAGGACAAAATTTTCTGAATTTTTAGAATTTTCGTTTAAAACAGTAGCTTGTTGTTGGTTGTCTTGCAGCCGGGTGTACTTTTCGGGTGTACTTTTCAGCACGCCAAGAGATTTGTATTGTGTTAATTATTAGTGCATTATGTTTTTAGGGTGTACTTTTTTGCCTTTTTTTCATAAAAGTCTTTTATACGCACGCGTATAGAGAAGTTTTAGTAAAAAAACCACAAAAAGTACACCCATTCACGTTAACTGATTGAATATCTGTGTTATAATCTCCATTTACACAGCCCAAAAGTACACCTAAAAAACACACTTTGGCATTTGATACAACTTTTTTCAGTAGTTTTTTGCGCCAATCTCCCATCTTTTTCGTATCTCTGCGCTCGTAAGTAACGATTCTGTACGTATGAAGTTTCAACCCACACCGTGCATCACGCTCGTACACACGCACTATGGGAAAAAATGGCAAGATTCCTTCGCAAAACAGCATAAAAACTGGGAAAAGCTTTTTGATTTCCCATTTTTTTTGTACCTTTGCAGTCTCTTAGGCGTGCGCGTGCGCATGTTTCTTATAATTAAATGTTGACAACTACTTTTCGTAAATAAAATGAACCGCTTTTTGCTATTAACACTTACGCTTTTTTCTTGCTTGATCAATGTGAGGGCGCAGTATGAGAATACTACGTGGATGCAACGTATGGGGCATGGCAAGGATAGTGTGATGAATATGGAAAGCCAGATGCAATGGACTGCTTATGTGAGCGCAAATGCAAGTATTGCAGTTAAGGATACGGCGGTTTTGGAAGATCGAACGTGGGATGACAAGGCTTATCGTGCTTGGTATCGTCTCATCACGAAGGCTCCTTATAGTCAGTTCTCGTTGTATGCAAGTGGTAATGCTGGCGATATGTTGCGCTATCTGATTCGTAGAGAGCCTGATCGTGCCGTTCAGCTCATCTATTTCCAGGATTTGATGGAAATGTGTGAATTAAGAATCAAGAACCTTGATGCCATTAATTCCATTCCGGATTTTGGTCCTGACAAGAAGAGTACACTGGGTGACGTGAAGTCTTGGAAGGCGCATTATTATTTCACGGAAGGCAAGAGGATTCCCGCCACAGTCTACAGCAAGTCGGAGGCCTATAAGTATTTCGTGGAAGCCATGGACGAGGTGCGTGCACAAAAAGACATCGCTGGAACTGAGGTGGAGCCTTATCTTGTGGCAGAGTATTTTGCAGCATGTTTTGATTTGTACGACAGCGACAAAGAGAAGTATCTGGAACAATATTTGCAAGATTATCTTGACCTGACAAGCACTTGTCGTCGCTTGTACGAGACGAGTGCGAGCATTACTGACCCGGATGAGGCAGAACAGCAGTTCAACCGGTATTACAAGCCTTTTATCGATATGCAGACTGCCTTTTATAACAGCGGCGTGAATAGCCGCAAGCATCTCGAAGCTCATTTTACAAAGCAATACGAGTCGCACAGTAAGGACTATGCGTATTTGAATAAGGCATTGGCGCTGATGGTGCAGTTCCATTGTGTTCCCAAAACTGATACGCTTTCTATCTGCGACAAATATGCAAGGGCTGCATACGAGGAGGAGTCATCCCTGAACTATTATGCGGCTTTGGCATACGGACTGTCCAAGAAGCGCGAGAGCGACGAGGTGGTAGGCGATCCGGACTTGCGTATCCGACTGCGTGAGGAGATGATGGCTGCTTTCCTGCTGGCCGAGAAAAAAGCTACGCAGAGTCAGGATAAAGCTGAGGTGGCCTACAACATAGCAAGGGCACTGGATGAACCACTCGATCCGATGTTTACCGATGATTTGTCGGAGATAGAGAAGTGGAAGAGCAATCTGGCCGGTGCCGCAGAGTACTACAATAAATCCATAGACTTAGCTCCAGACAAGTATAGTGTGGCCAGTACGTATTGGTTGGGTAAGTTGAATTCCAATGTAGCTCGAGTTTATTACGACTACATTCGTAACAATAAGATACAGGATATTGCTACCCACGAAGATATGTTGGATTACTGTCAGCAGGCCGTGATGAATTGCAACAATGCTACATCAGAGGCAAATCGCTGCACAAGTGCTCGTATCTATGAACAGGGTGGATACAATATGATGTCCTTCCTTGCTTGGGCACCAACTACGGCACAAAACTCAAACCAGTATTTGTCGTGGTGTTCTAATCGTTTGAAACAGATAAAGGCTCCTAAGGGAGGCGGCGGCAGTGTTGATCCTGAGGCTGACCCCACACATAGGGCTTTCCATGATTATCTTCGCAGGAAGGCGGCTGAAGAGAGTTTCTGGCAGAATAAGGAAGTTAAGAAGAAGTGTAAGTTCTGTAATCGCATGGTTGGTTGACGCACGTCTGCCATTGAGAATAATAAGGATGAAGAGGATATTTTTCATATTCATAATCATACAGGTCATCTTTTCGGTAGAATTGGTGGCGCAAAATGATTTTACTGGGCAGAAAAGTAATGTGCCACGAG
Organism: Bacteroidaceae bacterium; assembly: GCA_045629085.1. Taxonomy (GTDB): domain Bacteria; phylum Bacteroidota; class Bacteroidia; order Bacteroidales; family Bacteroidaceae; genus Physcousia. Next base: position 33,576 of record JAZQQO010000072.1, on the reverse strand, counting down.
AGGCAGAAGAACTTTTCGTGAAGCTGATGCCAAAGAAGGACAGCTCGTTCGTGAGTGTGCTGGAAGCTGCCCATCGTGATAAGTTCGGTAAACGATTCTCGCTGCACTTCAACATGCTGGAGTGGGCATTGACCCTTCCCAATATGGGAATTGAGTTCGACTTGAAGCCTTCGGATAAGAACAACCGATCCATCCTGCTCTATGGAAAGTTTAACCCCAAGCTCAAGCATAACTACAATCCAGAGATGGTGTTCAACGAGATGGGAGCCAGAGTGGAGTTCCGTAAATACTGGCGAACGGGTAGCGTAGGTAAGAAAGGTAATCACAATTACGAACGCATTCATCTTAGAACTCCTAAGCGGTATCAGGCCGATACAACAACCTATCAGATTGAGAATCTTCTGCGTGAGATACGTCTCGAAGAAAAACGGCGCGAATATGAAGCAAAGGGTTTGGACTATAAGCCCTCGAAGAACGACACTTTGGTCGTTGGGAAGGAAACCTACCAGTTCAGCCATCAGGACTCCATGCTCATCAAGGAGTATAATGGCAACCCTTACCGCAGTTGGCTGTACAATCATTACCACCAGTTCCGTCGCAACGTGACGAGTGGCCGTACCCTTCGTCATCCGCGCGACTGGCGTGCCTACTACATGGGTGCATACGCAGCCGTCGACAAGTGGAACATCTGCTTCAATAAGGAGGGTAAACAGGGAGTGGGTGCCTCGTTGGGTATGTCGCTCGGTTGGAGCATCCCCATGCTTACGCGCAAGTTCCCCAACGAGGGTGGACTGGACCTGGAACTGGGTGCGCTCATCGGTCCGCGTGTGCTGAAGTATGATGCCTACAAGTATGTGACGGAGAGTTCATGCTACGAGTATGATGCAGCCAAGTCAAAGCCAACGTGGCATATCTCCAAGAACCCCATCCAGGAAGTGCGCATCAGTTTCGTATACCGATTCCGCAGCATCAGCCATAAGGTGAGTCGCAGCATTATCGACGATTACGAGGAGAAATGGATTAAGCCATTCAATGACACGATTGCGAACCGTGGCATAGAGTTGCGTGATTCTCTGTACGTCCTTCAGGCAAGACGCAGCGGAGAGATTACTCGTGCAGCTGAGTTGAAGGATAGTGCTTCTTATGCAGACTGGTGGCACATGCGTCGACTTGAGAATGCAAAGAAGATTAATCCCGATACCGTGTTTACAGGTCTTAACGACACGCTGTACAATAGACTGTTTAATGGTATTGACCTTCGTAAGAAAGCTGACGTGAAACGCCTTGAGCAGCAGCAGGAGCAACAGCGTAAGGCTGCGGAAAAGCAGCAGAAGGAAGATGACAAGGCTGCAAGGGAAGCTGCAAGGGAGGCCGAGAAGGCCGCCAAGGAGGATGGTAAGGCTCAGAAAAAGAATAAGAAGAAAAAGGGAGAGGAAAAGTCTGCCGACCCTGTCTCTGCTGAAGACGAACCAGCAAAGGATGAACCCTCAGAAGAGGAGGGACAACCCGCGGAAGAACCTAAAACGGAGGAGCAATGAGTATGAAGCGCTATATATATATAATAATGTGTATGCTGTTTGTGACGATGGGAGCATCGGCACAGGTCTTGCGTATCCAGCTTTATCATTATGGAGAAGGTGGGAGGAAGGTGGCAGCTCAGAATGTCCCTCTCTACTTCTTCTATGGAGAGAATAAGGCAAACGAGGCTCGTAAGAAATTGACGGAATACGAACTGCCCAATAGGCGGTCTGGCTTCAGCTCCAGCGGAAAGACAAATAACAAGGGTGCTTTGGACCTGAATGGTGAAATGGCAGGATTCCTGCTGATTGACGCAGGTAACTACATAGATGATCCACAGAAGGCAGCCATTGTCCTGAACTTGCAGAAGATAAAGGCTACGCAAGATGAGTCGGGAAACATCTTTAGCTTCGAATACACCATTGACGATAAGGTGCTAAAGAGTGAGGGCCACATGAGCGTGACAACCATGAAGGATGCTGATGCCACTGCTAAGATGGCTTCGAAGCGTAAGCCTAAGACCAAAGCTATTACAAATGGTAAGGATGTTGAGTTCTCAAGCACTATTTACATTGATTCTGCCTATGCCAGAAATGATGCCAGATTTGTCGTGACGCCGTTCCTCATTTGTCCTTCGGAAAACAACGATACGATAGGCTTCTTCCTTCCAAGAGTTGTGGATGGATGTAAGTACGAGAAGACGATGGTTCGCAGAATGGGTGGTGTGCCTGGACGCGACAAGCTCAATAAGTATAAGGAGGAAGACATCAAGATGCAGCTTCGTAAGAGCGATTCCTTCAAGTTTACGCAGAAGATATATAATTTCGATTACTCACGTTTGTATAATGCCCGTGGCCACATCTGGTATGAGGACTATAATTCAGTCTATCACCATGACCTCGTGCGTTTGTGGAATGGTCGTTTTATCAATTATAACCGTTTCTTGGACTGGTCGTCAGCTCAGCCTGATGCGGAGCTTGATCCCACTCATTATGAAAGAATTGGTGTGGCAGAGTCGAAGGATTATCGTCAGAGCTATAAAATCCAATTTGCTTTGGGTAGTTCTAAAATTGATCGTTCTGACTCGACAACTGTCAGGGAGTTAGAGAAACTCAAAGATGCTATCCGTCGCTATTATGAACTTCCAGAGGGGGCTGATAGCCGATTGGCGACCGATACGATTCGTGGCTACTCCTCTCCTGAAGGTGCCAGCGAAGCCAGCAACCGTTCATTGGCCCATAGTCGTGCCACTTCTCTTTCAGCAGAACTAAAAGGAGATTTCCCTAATCGACATAAATTTCCCGAGCCAATTATTGCGCCTGGCGTGGTAGTTCCCTGGACGGAGGTGGCTGATACTTTGGAGGCTATTGGTGATTCTACATCTCTCGATATTGCCCGTGAGATTCGAGAGATAGCCCAGCAAGTATCCTCGATAGACGGCCAAAGCAGCAGGATTACTAAGAAATCCTGGTACGCTTCTTATGTGAAGCCTGAAATCCTTCCACGTATGCGTCGTTCGGAATTGATATACAAAGCCATTACCATGGCTGTACGTACTCCAGATGAAATCTATGACATGTACAGAACCCAGTCTGGCTACAACAAGGGATTGCTGCAGCGCGACTATGAGTACTACGAACTGATGAACCGCTTGTACAGCATCGGCGATTGGGAGGGCTTAAGCAGAATTGCAGAACAGGCCCTGAAGAGTCCGGAACTGGCAGAGGATGTGACTCGTACTGATACCCTTGGTTCGCACATGGAGCTGGTTTACGATTCTATCACCCACAAGCAGGATACTACATTTGTCTACGACTTGAAGCCTGAAAGCGACGTTTATTCTCGTCCCTATCCTTTGGCTGCATATTACAAGGCGCGTTGCCTGTTGCAGTCGGGCAAGGTTGACACGAAGCTTCTTGAAGCCTATCTGGACTATAGCCGTCAAGGTGCAGCAGGACTGAAAAAGAATTTCCAGCAGGAGGAGCGAGGATGGTGGAACGAGGAAGCCATCGTCTTGACTCAAGTTCAGATGCTTTGTGCTGACAACGACTATTCGAAGGCGAATTTTGTTTTGGACGACCATCTTCCCAATAACGATAAATACAAGAGATTGAGAATGTTCCTGCTGGCCTTGAAAGGCGAGTATGACAAACCGGAGGTCCGTGATACGGTAGCCGCATCTTCTCCTATGAACTATTTGGTGGCATGGTGTGGTTATGCTGATAAGATGGATGATGAGTCTGGTTATCGCCGTGCATTGGCATTGATAAATGGTACCATGGAACCGTTGGAGTCTTGGGGAGAAGCAGAGTTGGATAGTACAGATGCCAGGGTACATTACATGAAGGCCATCTGCCGCTATAAGGTGGAATGTCCCAAGATGTTCCAGGAAGATGATGGTCCATTGCTTCCGTCTACATACCTGTATAATCCTGATGAACCAGAGAACTGCTGGGCTGCTCCCATGCTGGAGGCTATAAGGCTGGATAAGTCTAATATAGAATATCTGAAGGGTGACGGAAACTTTGAGGATCCTTATCGCGCTTTGTTGCTGTTCTTTGCTGAACGCTTGCAGACAGGAATGTCTATGGATGATATTAAGACAGAATATGATACCTTGTACAAGAAGTACTTACAAAAGTAGAAAGAAATGAGGAAGACGATAATAATATGGGTGGTCATGCTGGTGTCCTTGCTGCAGTCCTGCGACATTGACTCACCGCTATGCCGCGATGAGCACCCCCATCAGGCACTTTTGGACGTGCGGTATGTGTGGCCTGCAAAGACAGCGGGTGAGCAGCGTCCTGACTCCATGTACTTGTTGGCGTCAAGGGTTGTGTACCAGCAGAAGTATGCTTATAAGACCACTGCCTTGCCAAGTGGTAATACGGGGCGTTTGTTGTTAGGCCCTGATGAGGCGAGAACCACGGACACAGGGTTGGATTCAATGTTACTGCATTGTGGTGAATACAATATTGTTACGTTCAATGGTGACCAGGAACAGCTGGAGAATAATGAGAGTTTCAAGAAATTTAAGGAGAATCCTGATTATCCAATCGATGACATTTGGTTAGGCTACGAACCTCTAAAGGACTTGAGTGACTATCGTGACCCAGTCTTCCGCGAGTGGAACGACCATAATTCTTACAGTTTGTACCTGGATGGAATGCATAGCCTGCCTATTTTCTGTGGAGTCGCAAAGGTGACTATACCAGATAAAGCCAACGCAAAAAGAACTAAGGTTGTCTGTGAGGTCGATCAAAAACCGGTAAGTCAGAAGTTCAGCGTGAAGTTCACCTGTGAGCCTAAGGAAAAGGGAATCGTGGTGGATAGTTGTATCTGCGAGATTAGTGGTGTAGTAGATAGCATGCAGCTTTCTACACGTCGCCTGTTGGTCGACAGGACGTACAAGGCGCTTTTCCGTGCAGAGCCCGACTATAAGGGGGCAGATGCCAAGTCCCGAATTAGTGTCGAGGGTTCTGTAAACGTACCCGGTGTTGTGAGAAACAGTAGCCCTGGTACGGTTATCGGTCCCGGTGTGTTGCAGGTGGCCCTCTATGTTCATTACGACATTGACGGTAAAACTTTTAAACGTATCTTGCAGGCAAGTATCAACCTTTATAAGCATCTTACGGATAATCCTTCCGTTTACAAGAATGAACTTGGACATGTCCTGCAAAAGACACCTGAGTTGAAGTTGGAGATTTCCAATATATTACACCTCTATTACGACAAGATTGTACCTGGCGATGAGTTTGGAGCCGAGGTATGGCATCCCTACGAAACCATTGTTCCTATAGAACCTAATTGATAAATTATAGATGAAAAGAACTCCTAATAAGATATTATACGGTCTGCAACTTCTTGCTTTGTGTCTGTCGTTGTGTGGATGTGGCGAGAATTTCAATCTTGAGAATTTCGACTTTCCCGATGTTGACGATAGCGTGCAGAGCGGTGACAAAACGGAAGGCGCAGAGATTCAGATTTCCCCGACTCTCTATGATGCCGTGTATGCGGTGAGTACGCGTGGAACAGGTCCTCTGGAGGTGTGGTCGAAGGATCAGGAACACTGGACGAATACCACTTTCCGCACCTTTGCTTTTCGCTCAGGCACCGACATCAGGAAGGGTAGTGCCGATTATAACACGAAGAAGGAAGCTGAAGACCAGTGTCTGCTCTTTGATCAGCCTTTGCGCATTGACGACACGGGCATAGCCTACTTCTATGACAAAAACGGCAAGAAGGTCAAGAAATACTATAAGGGTAACCGTCTGAACCGTTGGAAGTTCTTCCTCTTCAATCCTGATGTTGCTCCAGACGTGGAACTGGACTACACGTCCACTAGTAAGAAGGTGACGGCTAGCCTCAGCATTGACGGCAGGAATGACATCATGCACAGCTTTGCCTATCACTCGGTCGAGGATATGCGACTCTTTGAGGAGGAATTAGCAGCGATGCCTAACAGAGAAGGTGATGACGTGCGTATCTTCACAGACAAAAACAAGAACCAGGCTTTGGTGTACAGTGGCTTGGCAGGTAGTTTGGGTCTGCATCCTAAGTTTACGCTTAATCACCTGATGTCCCGATTTGACGTGTTTGTGCTGGGTGGCTCTACCGACGAGGAGGGAAATGGTGATGGCTTCTTGCAGGTTGTGATCGATGGCGTGGAGGTGATAGCGCCAGGGAAGGTGACTGTAGATGTTGCTGATGATTCATGGGAGGAGAACACCTATAATGAAGCCGTGTCAGCGGGTAAGCTGCTCACCCCCGACCTTAGTAGCATGAAGACCATTGGTATGGATGTGATAGGCCATAAGATGACGAATAACTCTGAAACCAAGAAATACAAGCCAAATACAGATTTCGATGAACTTTGGCAGCAGATTGTCGATGCAAGGCTCTACTCTGAAGATGCACTCGTACATCATGTATATACAAAAGACGTGGATGTGCTGGATACACTTTGCCGAACCGTCATGCTTCCTCCGATGGATTCCTACAAGTTGAAGATTCAGGGCAAGTTCTTCTTCTGCAAGGAAACAAATGGGAAACTGACATTGACTGATGCTGAAGACAAGGAAATGTCCTTGGGTGATACGGAGTATGATATAAGTCTGCCGAACGGAGAAGCCTTCAAACCCGGCATGAAATATAACATCCTTATACGTGTATATGGCCGTAGCAGGGTTAGCGTCAGCGTGTCAATAGGCATGCCCTGGCTCGATGGCGGTGGCGTAAGAGTGGATGAAGATTAACTTTAAAATATACTTTATTTTTTATAACCTTTTTAACCTAAATTGTTTAATTATGAAGAGTTACTTTTATCTCGCAGCTCTCGCGGCAGCATCGCTGGTGAGCTGTTCAAATGAAGAGGTGGCAACCGTGCAGAATGTGAAGGGCTTGGAGCCTGTAGTGCTGGGTGCTTCTCAGGGAAGCTTAGATGTTCAGACTCGTGGTACGGGTACTGTGGGTGATGTAGAAGGTGGTACCAATACTTTCCAGTATGAGAAGATTTATGTCCTGATGACCAATATTCCTGGTTCATCTGACGCAATGACCACTTGGGGTTTCACCGTGGCTGACAACGAGAAGGATAAGGACGGTGCACTGGGTGAGCAGTTCAACAACAAGTTCTACTGTGTGCCTGAGTATGTCGGCGGTAGTGAGGTGGCTTCACTGAACTATATTGACGTTGCTGGCTCTAAAGCTAATGGCGTACAGAAGTACTATCCTGCTGGTGGTGCAAGCGACTTCTTCGCTTATCACATTGATGATGCAAATCCCACTCCTGAGTCAAGTCTCGTAATGGATCAGACTAACGAACAGATTACGATTCCTTTTGAGATGAATGGCTCACAGGACCTCATGGCTGGTCGTGCAACCAATCCCAGTGGTCGTGGTTTCAGTGCCAAGACCGCTCGTGCTAAGGTGATTCCCGTTATTGAGATGAAGCACGTATTGACCCGTTTGACCTTTGAGATTGAGATGGGTGACAATTTGACTCAGGACTTGGTTCTCAACTCTATTGGTGTTAAGAGTCAGAACAAGGGTTCTCTGCTCGTAGCCTACAATCAGGAAAAGGCTAAGGAGAGCAGTGAATTGCTGAAGATGGAAGGCGATCCCGAGTTGTTGTATCTTATGGAGAAACCTGCTGTTTGGAATCCTTCTTTCATCGGAGGTGTAGCAAACAAGCCTGCTCTTGAGACTTTGACTCCCATTACTCTGGCAATGGGTACTGCTAAGGGCTATAGCGAAAAGGTTGGTGAGGCATTATTCGTACAGCCTGATGTGGAAAACTATGAACTGGAATTGAATCTGACCAACTCAGTAAAGTATCAGGGTGTTTACAAGCCTGAGAGCACAACCATCTCACGTATTATCAAGTATGCATCTGTTGACAACAAGAAGTCTGACAGAACTACTTTCGAGCCTGGCTATAGCTATCATGTAAAGGTTATCGTATACGGTTTGACCGAGATCAAGGTAGAGGCTTCCGTTGAGCCTTGGGTTGATGGAGGCAACATCATTATCGATACTCAGGATTAATTTTAACGAAATTAGTAGTTTTAATATAATCGTTATATGAAAAAGATATATTCTTTCTTCGCAGCTGCTTCATTTACTGTATTGATGCTGACAAGTTGCTCTACAGAGGACTTGAACATGAACTTGAATACGGTAACATGTGAACCCAGTGAGATTGCTATTCAACTGGGAGCCGGCAGCGTTGCTGGTGAAACCCGTGCTGCTGTTCAGAGTGGAACCACATTGCCCAGCACTATGGGTGTTTGGTGTCTGGCCAAGGGAAAGCAAAATCCTGATGGCGTGGACGATATAACCTGGCAGGGTTCTGCCATTGGTTGTGTGATGGATAATGTCGAGGCTACCCTCAAGAATGGTGCCGTGAAGTGGGTTGAGGACGTGGAGTACTACTATCCCATGAGCCAGTACTACAACTATGAGTTCTATGCTAACTATCCCTACACGGACATGGTGCAGAACACGGGAAACCTCGTGACTGCAAACTACAAGATTGATGGATGCACCGACCTTATCTGGGGCCGTGCAACCAGCGATGAGGATTATGCCTGGAGTGCAAAGTATTTCCGTAAGAATGGTTTCGTCAATCTGCCTACAGTAGAGATGCAGCACTTGCTTACGCGTCTTACGTTCTCTGTAGAACCAGGTGAGACTGTGGAAGGTTCAGGTGACTATACCGAGGCAGCCAAGATGAAGGTGCTGAGCATTGAGGTATGCGATGTTCCCGTAAACGTGACTATGAACATTGCCAACATGGGCACCGGTGAGATTCTTGCTCTGACTGATGACGTAACGGAAACGCTTACTCTCTGCGAGGCTGATGGTGCTGCTTGTCCTACGCTGCAGGTTCCTGCTACCCCTGCTGACCGTGCACAGATGGGTGAGAGCATGATGCTCTATCCTGCAAAGGATTTCAAGGTTCGTATTAAGTTGCAGGATAGCAAGGGTACGAACTACACGGCAGAATCTACCATCAAGCTTGCATCTGGATTTGAGGCTGGCAGCAGCTATGCCATCACGGTTGTCGTTCATGGTCCCCAGGAGATTGTCCTGAAAGCTAACATTAAGCCTTGGGATGAGGTTGTTGGTCCCGAGATAGTGTTGTAAGTACAGTATTTGATATTTGGTAAATATGAAGCGTATCCTCATTCTTTTTCTCAGCCTGCTTTGCTTTGGTAAATCGAATGCCCAGATGCTGGGCGTGAAGACCAATCTCTTGAAAGATGCTATGTGCATGCCTAATCTGTCGGTAGAATTTTCGACAGGTAGCCGCACGTCGCTCTCTCTGGAAGTGTTTGGCAGTAAAAAAGTGTGGGGACATCGTTTCGAGACGATAGGAGCGGCTCCCGAACTGCGTTGGTGGTTCGGTGGCCGCACCTTCGATCGTTTTTTCTTAGGAGTGGGTGTCAAGGGCATGCACTATGACTTCGCGTGGAAGGAAGAGCGTCGTCGTGGTGATGCTGCCGGTCTTGGCTTGACTTTCGGCTATGATTTCTATCTGGGAAGTCATTTCTCTATAGATCTGAGTGCCGGCATTGGTGCAATGGCCTATTGGCAGCAGCATTGTTTTGAGAGTGACATCGCGGCTCCTCTTGTATATCGTGAAAATGGCATTAACATAGTCCCCTATCAGGTGGGAGTGTCGTTAATATATATAATTAAGTGATTTGAAGAAGTTTGCATTTATAGTATCTATTTCGATCATGCTGTTTGCACCACGTGCGGCAGCGCAGGTCGATGAGGCTGCTGTTGACACCTCTGCCAGTCATACTCACGGCATGAGGGGATTCAGTAGTTTTGATCCCACTTTTTATCAGGTTCAAAAGCGTTGGCGTCCAACTTTTGAAAATGATTCGTCAAAGTGGTGGAATCGTTTTACGCTTGGTGTTTCATCGGGTATGGACTTTGTGTCTGACTGGCATGCAGTAAACTCACAGGTTCCGGTGCAAGCTTTCTTGGGTTATCGTGTTAATCCTGTTCATCAGGTTCGCCTGCAGGTTGGTCTTGAGAAGATGCAGGTAGAGGGCCAGTTGTCTCGCCGTAGGAGTATGCTTGGCGAGGTTCAGTATCTTGCAAATATAAGCAATTTTATTTCTGGTTACAATCCCAATCGTGTTGTCGATGTCAGTACTTTGGTGGGTGCTGGTGCCCGTTATTATGGTAAAGGGGCGTTAAATAGACTTGTGCCCTATGCTCGTGTAGGACTTGACGTCTCCATGCGCATAGGTCCCAATTTGGCTGTGTTTGTGCAGCCATACGCAGGACTTTCTGTTCGGCACTCTGATTTGTTCGTGACAAAAGACCCTTCTAAGTTTAATCCTATCTATGGCGCGAATGCCGGTGTGGCTGCCAACTTCAATAGTGGCAAGGAGTACTATGCAAAGATGGCTCCCCTCTATCGTGCTTTCTTTTATGAGGCAAGCACGGGATGGGGTTTTAACATGAACGCCTTTAATGCATCGCAGAGCGGTAGTAATGAGTGGCTTGGCGTAGGACGTTGGCTGGATCCGGCTATTGGTGTGCGTGTAGGTGTCATGGGACAGCAGAATTATTGGGATACAGAAAGTTATGGTAAGTCGGGGTTGTATCGTGTAGACAAGCATCATGCGATGATGGCTGGCCGTGCGGAACTTCTGCTTAACTTGAGAAATCTTAGTTCGAAGAATAGTAAGAGCATGGAGGATCCCGTGTGGGAGTTTGACCTTGCTGGTGGTGTGCAGTATGGATATAACGCCAAGGACGGTGTGCCAAATACGAATGGTACGTGGCGTTGCTATTACTATGGTTTCACTGGTGCCCTGCAGGCATTGTACAAGGTTTCTCCCGGATCGTATATTTTTATAGAACCCCGTTTCTTCAACAATATCTACCAGATTCCGTATGCCAACTATGCAGGCAAATATAAGAAGGAGATAGATCGTTTTGTCACCTTTAATGTCGGTACTCGTATTTATGCTGCTCCTGATAGTGTCCGTCGTGCTAACGACCATGTCTTTTCACGTGGTATGTGGGCAGGATTGGGCTTTGGCGGTATGAAGATGTTTGAGCCGGCTCGTGTTGAAATGGAGGGTTTCGGAACTTTCCAACCTGCTGTCAGTTTGAGTTTGGGATACGACATACATCCCTACGCTTCGGTGCGTCTGCAGGGCGAATGGGCAAATCTGGCTCGAGTAAGCGGTAACTGGAACACTAATTATCAGTTGCTGGATGCTCGTTTGTTCTATATGCTGCCATTCACGAATGTGTTGCGCGGTGTGGACAGCAGGAATCGTTTCCATTCATTTATTGAGTTGGGTCCCTCGCTAAGTGCTATTGTTGGACAGGAAAGTCGGAAAGGCATAGAGTCTCTGCCTGCTGGACGCGAGCCAGAGCGTAGAGTCGGCAATATGTCGCTGGGAGCCGCAGCCGGTATTCTCGTGTCATACGACTTGAATAAGAAATGGGATCTCTATGCAGAGGTTCAGGGACAGTATAATCTAAAGACTGGCTTCACGCCAGGTCCTCATGGCAATATGAACAACGCGAAATGGGGGCTTTATGCTGGTACGCGCTATCACTTCAACAAGAGCGAGATTGATGGGCATCTTGATACCGACGTTCCTGAATGGATGAAGGGATGGTTCCTTGAGGGAAGTACAGGATGGACCGCTCCCTTGCGTGGCAGCACGCGCGACGGACGACAGGGCGGTACGCTCCTCCATCGCTCGGGTGCTCTTTTCAATATGAACTTCGGACGTTGGTTTACGCCCTATCTTGGAGCGCGTGTCGGACTGCAGGCTCAGCAGCACAGCATTGCTACTGACGAAGAGACAATAGGTGGGATACAGTATACAAACTATTCCACATCGGCTACGGGATCGATGACGTTGGAATTGCTTACCGACCCATTGAATTTCTTCAAAGGTTATCGTGAAAGAGGCGACCGTTGGTTTGACTTGAACCTGTCGGCTGGTTTCCAGGCTGGTTATGTTGCCATGGGTAATCATAACGCCGGATCTAACCGGGCACGTGTGATCGGATTTGTGGCAACGGCTCAACCCCTGTTCCGCGTGGCAGAGAATGTTTGGCTTTACGCTGAACCTCGTTACTCTACCTTCCATTACGACTCAAATCATTTCATCACCACAGAGTCTGGCCATGGCGTATTCCGCAATGTCGCCGTCAGCGCAGGTGCACGTATCCTGCGCCCTACGGGTGACCGTGACACGATATCACATTCCCGCTCCAGCAACATAGATGACACTTTCAAGCGTCATTGGTGGATTGGTTTGCAGGCTGGTGGTGCGCGCGACTTGGATGCGTACAAGAGCATTGGTGGAGGTTACGGTGTGGCATTTCAGCCTGCTTTGAGTCTCAATGCAGGCTACGACCTGGGTCCTTTTGCTACGTTACGTGGACAGTTTGAGTATTCTCTTCTAGGCAACTACAATGCAGGTGCTGCCAGCGTCGATCGTGTGGGGCTTTATAATCTGCGCCTGATCTACATGCTTAATATGACAAACCTATGGCAGAGGACCCGTCGTTGGCCACGTTTCAGTGCCTATCCGGAGATTGGCGTTGCATATAGTCACCATTCTGGAGCGTCCTTTACTGATAATAAAGGTGAGAGGCATAACAATGCTTTTGGCTTTATGCTTGGTGCTATGGCTGCCTACCGCGTGAATAATTCTTTTGATGTTACAGTCGAGACACAGGAACAATACCATCTGCCCAAGGGATTTATGCCTCACCAGAGTCATCAGCGTATGGGTAATGGTTACTGGAATCTTACCGCAGGTATGCGCTACCATTTGCAGCAGGGTGCATTGTCGCAGATTCATAGTACCTATAAGCCAGAGTGGATGAAGGGATGGTTCTTGGAGGGTAGCTATGGTCTGAATGTTCCTATGGGTAAGGACATCAGTTTTGCTCATGCCATGGGCAATAGTTGGCGAGCCAGTTTGGGACATTGGTTCACTAGTACCATTGGTTTCCGCCTGGGTATTGCCGGTGCACAGACTTATTGGTCGGCTGTTGACATACCACCTTTGTACGAATCTGCTACTGGGCTTCAGTTGCATGGGGCTTACAGTATGAAGAATGCTAACCAGCAGTTGGGTGGACGTGTGGAGTTGATGGTTAATCCTTTGAATTTCTTCAAGGATCATCGTCATGCTGACGAAGAGGGTAAGTTCGATCTCAACTTGTCTTTGGGTGCAGACTTTGGCGCTCAGTTTAAGGCCAATGCGGGCGAGAAGTTGCATTATTGGCATCATAAATATGTGGGTTTCACGGGTGCTGTCCAGGCCTTGTATCGTGTAGGCCCTGGCATGCATGTTTTTGTTGAACCCAGTTTCCATACGTCTTCTTACGATGTGCCTAACACAGTATTGCTGACGAACAAGCATGCTGCTGACCGTTTCTTCGATCTCAGCGTCGGTGCAAGGATTTCACGCAACACGGAGGCCCATAAGTCATCGCTTGCCAAAGATTCGGAGGATGAGAACTACCGCAAGCAACTGTGGGTAGGTGTTGATTTAGGCGCATTAAAGCAGTTGAATTGTGAACGTACATATACTGGCGGTTTGGGACTTCAGCCTGGCGTTGGCATCAATGTCGGCTACGACTTACATCCCCTTGCAACCTTCCGTTTGCAAGGTAAGTACGATTTCCTGCATTCTCTGGACATCGACGAACGATACCAAGTGACTTCCTATAATGGAACGAAATACACTTACAATGGTAACTTCAACCAGAAACTCGGCTTGCTGAACCTTCGTGCCATCTACATGCTCAATCTCACAAATTTGTGGCACGGCACGCGTGATGTACACAATGCTCCTCGCTTGTCTGCCTACTGGGAGTTCGGTCCCACGTTTAGCTATATCACATCTTGCAAGAGTACGCTGCTGGATGGCGAGATGGCCGGAGGCCTGAATCCAACGCCTTACACGCAAGATGTCAAGGGACGTGGTTCTCTCGGTTTTATGACTGGTATAGATGTGGCCATTCGTGTGGCTCCTAAATGGGACGTCACCATTGAGTCCATGTGGCAGTATAATTTGAAGAATCCGTTTTTGCCCTACAGGCACCATGCACGTCCATACAGCGTGTTGATGGAGTTTGGTGTAGGATCCCGCTATTATTTCTAATAAGGTTAGGACTATGTTATACAGATTAATAATAAGATATACATTTTTGTGCTTGCTCTTGGTCGGATGCCAAAGCGAGAGTGTTGTGGATAAGCAAAACTCTGAGAGTTTGGCGGAAATTCGCCTTACGATTGGTAATCTGTCTGAGCAGACTCGCAGCATGAACCCTTTTGTCCAGAATGATGCCTTTGACCCTGACAATGAGATTGGTGTGTTCGTCTTACATGAAGATGTCTATAGGAGCATGATGACTTCGTGTCACAAGGATAGTCTGTTGGCTTCCGGCCAAGTCATGTCTTATGACAGTGTTTACCTGAGTTCTGTCTCCTCTTATCTCAAGAATGGATATGGTTACTTGAATGTCCGCTGCCGAGTGAATGCTTCAGGTGATGTGACTCCTGTCGAACCGAATCGCCTCCTATACCCAGTGAATGTAGGAGAAAAGGTCGTCGTGTTGGCTTACGCTCCTTATTCCTCGGAGATGACGCTTGATGATCTCCTTAAAGGTTTTGTGTTCGACGTTCCCTTGGGGCAGAATGAGGATGCGGATGTCGTCAAGGCAGATTTGATAACCGCAGTATCCAATGACTTTACCCCATTCCGTGAGTATCAGCCTGTGGCCCTTGATTTCTCTCATCAAATGTCGCGTGTGACTTTTAATCTTACCGTCAAGTACGAATCCGACATTGTTGATGGAACTATGGACGTGTCTTTGTTGCATGTGCCAAGTAAAACCAAAATGCATCTAAACGCAGGCTACATCACTTGCCAAAGCGAAGGGAGCGTGCCTGTTACTACTTGCTATTCCGATCTACGCACCTGTGGTAGCCCTATGGCTTATAGCCCCATCTCAATGGCAACGGTAACAGATATTAATGTTACGGCAGGTACTTCCGTCACCTATCCTCTTTCAGTTGTCGTTGCTCCCGGACAGATTGAGACGGGAGAAGTCCTTTCTTACATTGTCGACATCAATGGGGTAAGTGTATGCCTCCGAGACCTAAAGACGACAGAGTTGCTTTCTGGTAAGGCTTTGGTTCACAACTGTACGCTGAGATATGATGCCTTATTTGACGACAGAATTTACATAGAAATTGGAGGAGAGGGTGGTTTTGATGCAAAGAAGCAGACATGGTGGTAATCATATATTTTGTAGATTAATAGCATGAAAAACGTGAGACGTCTTATTCTGATAATTGTCCTGACATGGTGTGCTGGTGTGGCCAGTGCATACGACGCCGAGGTTGATGGTATATATTATGACTTGTATATCAAGGCAAAGATGGCTGATGTGACGTCAGGCGACGTGGCGTACAAAGGTGATGTTACGATTCCTTCCAGCATCACCGTTGATGGTGTGACGTATGAAGTGACGGGCATTGACGATGATGCCTTCAGGAATTGTTATAATCTGTTGTCGGTAAGCCTACCCAATACCATAGCATCCATCGGTAAATTTGCATTTGCTTATTGCTATTCTTTGTCATCAGTCCATATCCCTAATTCGGTTTGGTATATAGGTGATTTTGCGTTCACTGGCTGCTCTAAATTGGTTTCGGTTGATATTCCAAGTTCAGTTACTAAGATGGGTAAAGGCACTTTCTATGGTTGCTCAAGTTTGGAGTCTGTTAGTATCCCAAACTCGGTGACATCGATTGAAAGTTATGCATTTTTCCAATGTTCCAGTTTGAAAAAGGTGGACATCCCAAATTCTGTCCAGTCAATCGAACATCATGCTTTCGAGAATTGTTCGGCTTTGGCATATATCAATATACCATCCTCAGTGACTAGTTTGTATGATGGTGTTTTTAACAATTGCAAGAGCCTTAATGTCGTGGTTTTGGGTAGTAACATTAGGAATATTGGTACAATTGCCTTTTCCAATTGTAAGAATCTGGAACAGATTTATTGCCAGTCAACTGCAGTTCCTAAAACCAACGGCCAAGCGTTTGACTTTTCATTCGTAGATTTCTGCAAGCTCTATGTCCCTCGCTCTTCAGTGGAATCCTATCAGGACGAGTCCCCTTGGAGCGGCTTTGGAGAAATCTTACCTATCGAGGACGTGGAAATTCCTCAGTTCGTGGACGACGCTACGGCTTTTCATGAAAAAGTGCTTATCGGTGATATCTACTACAACCTGTACGGAAGGGCAAGGCGAGCCGAGGTGACGTCAGGCGAGGTGCTGTACAAGGGCGATGTCGTGATACCCGAAACGGTGTCCTACGCAGGTGTGACGTATAATGTGATAGGTGTCGAGGGCGAGGCTTTTCGTAATTGCTATGGCATGAGTTCAGTAAGTATTCCTGGTACTGTTGCTGTGATTGGCAGTTATGCTTTTGGTGGCTGTTCTGGTTTGCTTTCTGTCACGATTCCTGAAGGTGTCAAGCATCTTGGTGCCAATGCTTTTGCTAGTTGTAGTAGCCTAAAGTCTGTCACGCTGCCCAGTTCCATTAATAGTATTAGAGTGAGTGCTTTCTCTTATTGCAATGAACTGGAATATATTGACATACCTAATTCTGTTACTACAATAGAACCTTATGCATTTTCTGGCTGTATTGCTCTTAGTTCCATCAAGTTGCCAGACTCTATCTCTGTTATCGAGTCAAACTTGTTCTATGGTTGTACCAACTTGCGTTCTATTGATATACCTCACTCTGTGACAAATATTGGTTCGTACTCCTTTGCTGGATGCACGAGTCTGCCATACGTGAATATCCCTGAGTCTGTTAAAAATATTCAGACAGAAGCATTCCTGAATTGCTCTAGCCTGACGACGGTAGTTTTGGGCAACGGATTAAAGTCTATTCGAGAAAAGGCTTTCGCCAATTGTAAAAACTTAGAGAACGTATATTGCCAGGCCGAGAATATGCCTCGTATTTACGATAATACGTTTGAACTCTCTTTTGTGGATTGCAGCACCTTATATGTGCCAGGAGAAACGATGGAGGATTACGAGTCGGATGCGGCGTGGAGTGAGTTCGGCAGCATCATGCCTATCGATGAAGTGGTGATTCCTGAGTCGGCTGACGGATTGGCTATTCTTCCAAAAGTTACTGTTGATGGCATCACTTACAATCTTTTCCGCAAGGCAAGGCGGGCTGATGTCACCACGGGCGAGGAACGCTATTCAGGAGATGTGGTAATCCCCTCAAGCATCGAGGTTTCCGGAGTGTGGTATGATGTGGTGGGCATCGGCGAGGGTGCCTTTGAGTATTGTAATCTCCATTCAATCACTCTGCCCCATTCCATCACGTCGATAGGCAATGAAGCCTTTGCGTCGTGTTATGGGTTGACGTCTGTAGACATTCCTAATTCTGTTACAAGCATAGGTGAATCAGTATTCTCTTGGTGCTATGGTTTGCAGTCTGTAACTATTCCGAATTCTGTCACGAGCATGGGCAGTTCGGTGTTCTATGACTGTCGCAACCTGAGTTCCGTCAGTATTCCGAATTCACTTTCGCAAATACCCTCCTATACCTTTCAATATTGTACTAGTCTAACTTCAGTCAACATTCCGACTTCTGTCATCTCCATTGGTTGGGCTGCGTTTGCAGAATGCTCTAACTTAAAGGTCATCAACCTTCCGTCCTCTGTCACAAGTGTTGAAGGACTCTCCTTCAGTGGATGTACCAGCCTAGCGTTTGTCACCATCCCGAATTCTGTGGAATCAATAGGCTATCAGGCGTTCTATGGTTGTAAACACATGGTGTCTCTGACGCTTCCCGGGTCCTTGCGGTCAATCGGCGAAAAGGCATTCTCTGCTTGCAAGAATCTGGAGTATCTTTATTGTCATTCTGAGCAAGTGCCAACTACCAGCAGCGATGCCTTCGAGCTTTCTCTGGTCAACTTCTCGACCCTGCTGGTTCCATCCGTTTCCGTAGAACTCTATAGCAGTACGGAACCTTGGAATACGTTTGGCGTAATCAAGTCGCTCGATGACGTAGAGGATCCTGACACGCGCATTGATGGGTTGTACTATCGTCTCTATGAGAAGGCAAAGATTGCCGAGGTTATTTCGGGCGAGATAAAATATACAGGCGATATTAAGGTTCCCTCGCAGATTACTGTGGATGGGGAGGTCTATGATGTGACGGGCATCGGATCAGATGCCTTCACCGATTGCTCTGTGACGAGCGTTTCCCTGCCTAACTCCATCATAAACATCGGAGATAATGCTTTCCAGAACTGTACGGAAATCAAGGAGATGAAACTTCCGGAGTCGCTCGTAAGCATGGGGGAGCATGCTTTTCAGGGATGTGAGAAACTGGAGGAGATTGATGTGCCCAATTCGCTGGCACATATTAGCGACTACGCCTTCGAGGGATGCGATGCCCTGACCACTGTCATTCTCCATGATGCCTTGATGTCCGTTGGCGAGAATGCTTTTGGCGGATGTGATAATTTGGAGGAGGTTTATTGCCACTCGAAGAATGTGCCGGATGCCCATATCACGGCTTTCGATGACTCTCCCGTTGGCGATTGTACGCTCTATGTGCCTGGCATCTCTGTTGATGCCTATAAGTCCACTGAACCTTGGAGTCATTTTGGCAAGATCCTGCCTATTCCCGGAACGGAGGTTGAGATTGTTCTTCATGATGGTGAAGAGTATGACGAAACGGAGGAGAAGGAGTGGTCGCGAGTCAGGTATATCCGTAACTTTACCCATACCAACTGGCAGGCACTTTATGTGCCATTCAGTATGAAATACGAGGATTGGTGCAATGACTTCGAAATTGCCAAACTAAACGATGTTCATCAGTTTGATGATGATGATGATGGAGAGGTCGATCGTACGTTGCTCGAGGGTATCAAAATCAAGAAAGGGCACACCGCCCCCAATACTCCCTATCTGATTCGTAGCAAGAGGGCAGGGGAGAAGGAAATTCACTTGAGCGATGTGACAGTCTTCCCTGCAGAGGAAAACTCATTCGATGTGACGAATTGGGACTTGAAGTTTACTTTTGTTGGTACTTATCGTGAGATCAGCGGTATCACTATGCGTGCAAATGGTTACTATGCCATGGGCGATGGCAAACTTCGTCAGGCAAGTTCCGACAGCAACCATTTGTCTGCTTACCGTTGGTATCTGGTTATCACCGACCGTTATGGCGCTCCCAAGAAATCGCGTTACGTGAAAGTCTACATTCGTGGTGAAGAGGATGCTACGGGTATAGAGATGCAGAAAGACATGCCCGCTCCGTCGCCAGTTCATGAGTTCTTTGACTTGAAGGGACAGAGGGTGACTTCACCGGAGCAGACTGGTGTTTACATAAGAAATGGCAATAAGTTTATTGTCAAGTGACCCTTAAATTAAATAAAGTGTCTAAAATTTGCTTTTTCCCCTAAAATGTAGTAATTTTGCGCCCAATTTTAAGGTAAAGACAAATGCAGAACATAAGGAACGTAGCGATTATTGCCCACGTTGACCATGCCAAGACGACGCTGGTAGACAAGATGCTGTTGGCCGGAAACCTCTTCCGCGATAACCAGCAGACAGGTGAATTGATGCTCGACAACAACGAATTAGAGCGCGAGCGCGGTATCACCATCCTCTCAAAGAACGTAAGCATCCAGTACAAGGATACGAAGATCAATATCATCGACACCCCGGGACACAGCGACTTTGGTGGCGAGGTGGAGCGTGTGCTCAACATGGCCGACGGTTGTCTCCTCTTGGTCGATGCCTTCGAGGGCCCTATGCCTCAGACACGATTTGTCTTGCAGAAGGCACTTGAGATCGGTTTGAAACCTGTCGTTGTCATCAACAAGGTCGACAAGCCTAACTGCCGTCCTGAGGAGGTTTATGAGATGGTCTTCGACCTCATGTGTGACCTCGATGCTACCGAGGAGCAACTCGACTTCCCTGTCATCTACGGTTCCGCCAAGCAAGGCTGGATGGGTGAGGACTGGCAGACTCCTACCACCGACATCACTTACCTCCTCGACTGCATTCTCGAGCACATCCCCGCTCCAGAGCAACTCGACGGTACACCTCAGATGCTCATTACTTCACTTGACTACAGCACCTACACAGGCCGTATCGCCGTAGGTCGCGTGCATCGCGGCACACTGCGCAATGGTCAGAACATCACCATCGCACATCGTGATGGCAAGGTGGAGAAGACCAAGATCAAGGAACTTCACACCTTCGAGGGTATGGGCCACCGTGCAGCCGAGTCAGTTAGCTCGGGCGACATCTGTGCCGTCATCGGCCTTTCCAACTTCGAGATCGGTGACACCATCTGCGACTTTGAGGAGCCCGAGGCACTCCCCACCATCAGCATCGACGAACCCACCATGTCCATGCTTTTCACTATCAACGACTCTCCCTTCTTCGGTAAAGAAGGAAAATTCTGCACCAGTCGCCATATCGGTGACCGCCTTGAGAAGGAACTCGAGCGCAATCTCGCCCTTCGCGTGGAGAATGTTGAGGGTTGCACCGACCGCTGGATCGTCAGTGGCCGTGGTGTGCTCCACCTCTCCGTGCTCGTCGAGACCATGCGTCGCGAGGGCTATGAACTGCAGGTAGGTCAGCCTCAGGTTATCTACAAGCAGATAAACGGTCAGAAGTGCGAGCCTATCGAGGAGATGACCATCAACGTGCCTGAGGAGTTCGCTTCCAAGATGATTGATATGGTGACCCGCCGCAAGGGCGAGATGACCAGTATGGAGGCACAGGGCGAGCGCGTCAACATTGAGTTCAACATTCCCAGCCGTGGCATCATCGGTTTGCGTACCAACATGCTTACTGCCAGTCAGGGAGAAGCCATCATTGCCCACCGTTTCAAGGAGTATCAGCCCTACAAAGGTGACATCGAGCGCCGCGTCAATGGTAGCATGATTGCCCTCGAGGGCGGTAATGCCTACGCTTACGCCATCGACCATCTGCAGGATCGCGGAAAATTTTTCATCAATCCCCAGCAGCAGGTCTATGCCGGACAGGTAGTCGGTGAGCACGTTCATGACAACGACCTCGTCATCAACGTCTGCAAGGCCAAGCAACTCACCAACGTCCGTGCCAGCGGCACCGACGAGAAAGCCCGCATCATCCCTCCCATCCAGTTTTCGCTCGAAGAGGCTCTCGAGTACATCAAGGAGGACGAGTACGTGGAGGTGACTCCTCTCTCTATGCGTATGCGTAAAGTTATCCTCGATCACCTCGAGCGCAAGCGTGCCAATATCCGAGGATAACCCGAAAGTTCTTCTATAAAGGAATGAACCCCGAAAGCCATCCATGCTTCCGGGGTTCATTGTTAAAAGGTGGTAATCTTCTGTTACTTATACACTGGGCCAAATGTTTGGCAGGCGCGGTAGTCTGCTCCTTCCTTGTCCATGCCAAAGGCATTCCATGCGGCAGGCCGGAAGATGTCCTTCTCATCGACGTTGTGCATGCAAACGGGGATGCGGAGCATGGCGGCGAGGGTGATGAGGTCGGCTCCGATGTGGCCGTAGGCGATGGCTCCGTGGTTGGCACCCCAGTTGTTCATCACGCTGTAGACATCCTTGAACGCATCCTTCGTTGTGTCGAGACGTGGAGCAAACCATGTGGTGGGCCAGGTGGGATCGGTACGCTTGTCGAGCGTGGTGTGCACCTCTTCGGGCAGTTCTACGCTCCATCCCTCGGCAATCTGCAGCACGGGACCGAGTCCTGCCACCATGTTGAGGCGCAGCATCGTCATGGGCATGCCGCCACGTGTGCGGAAGTGCGAACTATATCCACCCCCACGGAAGTAGTCGCGGTCGGCAGGCATCCAGTCCGTAGCCTTCAGACAAGCCTCGGCATCGGCGTCGGTCATGTTCCAGTGTTCCTTCATGGTGGGACGGCCTTCTTCATCGCGCATCTCACCCGTGGCATCGAGCGTGGTGGCTCCTGAGTTGATGAGATGGATGAACCCACCGGCTGCTCCGCCCTCTGCCTTCCAACCGGTGACACGCTCCACGGCCTCAGGACTCCAGTACGTGCGTACGTCGCTGAACATCACGCCACGGTTCGTCAGCAGGTGCCCGAAGAGCATCGAGATTCCATTGAGGAAGTCGTTCTCCGTGGCCAACACCTTCGCCTCGCGAATGCCGTTCCAGTCGTAGGAAGAGCACATAAGGCTCTCTGGGAAGTCGAAGTTGGGACGATAGTCCGTCCACTGACGCTGACCTTGCACACCACCGCAGATGGCATTGTGACCGAGCGCCTCCTCCTTGTAGCCCATCTCCAACAGACGTGGGTTGCCCTCCATTAGGTCGCGTATGATCATCATGTTCTTGACCGTGAACTCCCAGTCGGCATCCTTCTCCTCGCGGCTCTTGCCCTTGCCCTTGCCGTTGAAGGTGGTCATGGGCGTGCCAGGGAAAAGTGGTCGGTCCTCGTTGTAGTCATGGCCTTCGTTGGGCTTGCAGTACTGCTCCACCCACGCCATGGCGCGCTCGAACTCTTCGTGATCGTAGATGCCGAAGTCTACGCGGCGCAGTATCTCAACGAGTTCCACGTACTCCGTGCGCATGCCAAGGTATTTCTGCAGGAAGTCGGCATCGACGATAGAGCCGGCGATGCCCATGCAGGTGTTGCCCAGGCTCAGGTAACTCTTGCCACGCATCGTAGCCATGGCCATGGCGGCACGTGCCCAGCGCAGTATCTTCTCGCTGACGTCGGCGGGGATGGTGTTATCCTGCAGATCCTGCACGTCGTGGCCGTAGATGCCGTAGGCGGGCAGACCTTTCTGTGCGTGGGCTGCCAGCACTGCTGCCAGATAAACGGCTCCCGGGCGCTCCGTTCCGTTGAATCCCCATACGGCTTTTGGCCAGTGAGGGTGCATGTCCATTGTCTCGCTGCCATAGCACCAGCATGAGGTGACGCTGATGGTGGCTCCTACACCTTCTCGTTCGAACTTCTCCTGACAAGCGGCCGCCTCGGCAACGCGACCGATGGTGCTGTCGGCAATGACGCACTCCACAGGACTTCCGTCACCATTGCGTAAATTATTGCTGATGAGTGTGGCCACGGCCTTGGCCAGTGCCATCGTCTTCTCTTCCAAACTTTCTCTCACTCCGCCCTGGCGACCATCTATGGTTGGGCGAATGCCAATTTTGGGGTAATTCATAGGATATGTAGTTTTTAGGTTATGTTTTGCAAATATAATGCTTTTTTTCTATGAAAATGCAAAGGATAACGGATATTTTTGCTAATTTTGCAAAAACAATTTTTTGTGCCATGAAAAAGATACTTTTAACACTGGTTTGTGTCGTGATGGGGCTCAGCGCATGGGCCGGCGATGTAGAGAGTTTCAATGGACTGGTAGAACGACTCATGCCGCAGCATGCAGGACGCATCGAAGGACGACTGCTGAAAGGCGGCAAGGACCGCTTCCGACTCTCGACCGAGAATGGACGACTCATCGTGGAGGGTAACTCCGCCAACTCGATGGCAGTGGGACTGAACCACTACCTGAAGTACTATTGCCAGACCACCGTGTCGTGGTTTGTCGATGATCATTTCGATGCACCCGCCTCGCTGCCCGTCTTGCCGCAACCCGTGGAGGTAGATGCGCGTGTGGAGAAGCGTTTCTTCCTGAATTACTGTACATTCGGCTACACCATGCCTTGGTGGGGATGGCGTGACTGGGAGCACTTCATCGATTGGATGGCACTGAACGGCGTGAACTTGCCATTGGCCATAACGGGTCAGGAGAGCATCTGGCGAAAGGTGTGGATGCAACTGGGACTGAGCGACGAGGAAGTGCGCACGTACTTCACCGGCCCTGCCCATCTGCCTTGGCACCGCATGCTGAACATCGACCGATGGGGTGGTCCGCTGCCACAGTCATGGCTCGACGACCAGGAGGCTCTGCAGAAACGCATCGTGGAGCGTGAACGTGAATTCAACATGAAGCCCGTGCTGCCAGCCTTCTCTGGCCACGTGCCTGCTGAACTGGGACGCATCTTCCCCAAGGCCAAGATAACGAAGCTTGCTCCTTGGGCAGGTTATTCGGACCAGTACGCTTGCTCGTACCTCGATCCCGAGGATCCCCTTTATGCGCGTATACAAAAGATGTTCCTGCGCGAGGAGATCAAGGCTTACGGAACCGACCATATCTACGGACTCGACCTCTTCAACGAACTCGAGCCGCCATCCTACCATTCCGACTATCTGGCACGTCAGGGCAAGCAGACGTTTGAGAACTTGCGCAAGGTAGACTCCAAAGCCGTCTGGCTGCAGATGACGTGGCTCTTCTACAACGAAGGGCGCGACTGGTTTGCCAAGGAGCGTGCCGACGGCGAAGTGGCTCAGGAAGGCGAAGAGGGCGAAGAGGGTAAACGCGTGCGCAGGTACATTACTTCGTATCCCGCAGAGCGTAGCATCTTGCTCGATTACTATTGCGAGGCATCGGAGATATGGCAGCGCACGAACCGCTATCATGGTGTACCTTACGTATGGTGCTACCTCGGTAACTTCGGCGGTAACACGCAGTTGGCTGGCGACGTGAAGGAGGTGAACAAGCGCATCGAGAACACCTTCGAGAACGGAGGTGACAACTTCGTGGGTATCGGTTCGACGCTCGAAGGCTTCGACTGCAATCCCTTCATGTATGAGTACATCTTCGAGAAGGCATGGGACTTCCCCACGCATCGCGACGTGGAGGCTTGGACGCGCCACATTGCTGACGAGCACATCGGACATGCCGACCAGAACGCTCGCGAGGCTTGGCAGATACTGCTCACCAAAGTCTACAATCGCGGCACGACACCGGGCCACTGCTCCGTCATCAACTGCCGTCCCTCGATTGACCATTTCCGCACCTATTATCATAGCACGCACGTAGCCTACGACAACAAGGATCTCCTGCGTGCCACCGAACTGCTGCTCTCTGCCCGTTGCGACCGCCAGAGCCACGCCTTCGACTGCGTGAACCTGACGCGCCAACTGCTGAGCAACCTCTTCAACCAACTCTACTCCGACTATGTCAAGGCGTACAACGAGAACAACTACCGCGAGATGAAGCGCACGGAGAACCTCATGCTCGACTTGCTTCGTGACGTCGATGAACTGTGCGGCACGCAGCGCACCTTCCTGATGGGTAAGTGGATAGCCGATGCACGTGAGAAAGGCCTTAACGACGAGGAGAAGACCTACTACGAGCAGAACGCCCGCAACCTGCTGACGACGTGGGGCGAGAAGGCCGCCCTGCTCAACGACTATGCCTCACGTACGTGGAATGGTCTTGTTGGCACCTTCTATGCTGAGCGTTGGAAGATGTTCTTCGCTGCTGTCAACCGTGCCGTCATTGCCGGTGAGAAGTTTGATGATGCCCACTACGACGCCTTCTCTGCCGAAGTGACGGAGTACGAGGACATGTGGTGGCGCCAGTGCATCGGTGACTTCCCTGCCCAGGCGCAGGGTGATGGCATCGCCCTCTCCCGCAAACTCGTTGAGAAGTATCGCGGGATGGTGAAGTAAGGATCACAATGTTAGCAAATTGCGTTTAGAGAGCAAAATGCGTTTATGTATGTGTGGCTGCCTGTGGCATCCATGATGCTGAATGGTGGTGTTTGGTCTTGGATGCAAGCATCCTGCCTCAAACACCGCCATCCACCATCACTCTTCTTCGAAGAGCAACACATACATAAACGACAAAATGTGCTAACGCATACAAAATGTGGCTTCGCCATAAAAAATACGTCGTGGCACGACAAAATGTGCTAACGCATACAAAATGTGCTAACGCATAAAAAATACGTCGTGGCTGGGGCTATGTTGTTTTGCTAAGTAATCGTGCAGAATTATCTCACTTAAATTATAAATATAGAACGATAGAAATCATGCTTATCAAGCAGAAAGAAGACTTCGACTCTAAGCTAAAGGCACAGCTTCAGCAATATGTATATGATATAATAGGTGTCATACAGGATGTTCACAACGAACTGCCCCAAGGTATGCCTGAATATCTGTATCAGGAAGCATTGACAATGGCACTTGAAGATGCGGGGGTAAAACCGAATAAGGAATACCGGCATCACCCTGTCTTCCGTGGTCGCCCCATGACTTCCTACCTGAAGATGGACTTGATGATTCCACGCGAGCGAGGTAATGTTATCATTGAGTGCAAGGCCATTGAGAAGCTTGAGGCAAAGGAATACCAACAGCTGTTCTCCTACATGCTTGGAACGGGCTTTCCCATCGGAATCCTTGTCAACTTCCATGGTTATCCCAAGGCTACCATCCACAAGTTCTACTACGATCGATCCGATAATACAATAACCGCTTTCTAAGTAAGTGAATTCAACTTTCGCTTTGCTCAAGTTGAATAAGTGAATAAATAAACGTAAAGCCCCAAAACCTAGAGAAATGATTTTTTATGCCGAAGGCACATTTTTTATGCGTAGCACATTTTGTCCTCTCTGTATGTGTAGCTCTTCGTAGAAGAGTGATGGGGAAGGAGGGCAATTTCATCTGGATGCTTGCATCCAAGGGAAATTGGCATCATTCACCATCATGGATGCCGTAGGCAGACACACATACAGAGAAGGTATTTTGCTCTAATAAAGATCTAACATCAAACATAAACAATACCAAATGAAAAGATTATTCCTTACACTCCTGGCAGCCTGTATGCTGCTGGGCACGCAAGCCAAGGTGTTCCAAGTGAGCAACCCCGACAAGAAACTGAGCCCTTACACCGGCATGACGCGTGAACACTGGAAACAGGCTGCAGAGTATCTGCTCGACGGAGCCTTTCAGTACGTCAACCGCATCGAGGATCCCATGAACCTGCCCAAGCAGGAAGGTAAGTCCTATCCACGCGATGCAGGAGGGGTGCCCACCTCGCGCATGGAGGCCATGTGCCGCACCATGTTCCTGGCTGGTCCGCTGCTCAAGGAGAACCCCGACCTGACGCTCCACGGCATTAAGGTGGGCGAGTACTACCGCTACCAGATGGCCTCCTTCCTCGACAAGGAGGGTCCCCTCTATTTGCCTCCCAAGACCGGAGGCGGCAATGGCGGTCAGAAGTTGGTGGAGTTGGGCGGACTGAGCGTGTCGCTCCTCATGGCGCCCGAGGTGTTCTGGACTCCACTGCCCAAGCAGACGCGCGATGACCTGGCTCGGGTCTTCAAGACCTACGCCGAAGGTGGCACCATCGACATGAACTGGCGATTCTTCAATATGTGCCTCCTCAGTTTCCTGCACAGCCAAGGCTATGAGGTGAACATGAAGTACATGGAGGAACTGCTCCACAAGAATCTCGACGCCTACGTGGGCGATGGCTGGTATCACGACGCTCCACTGTTCGACTACTACAGTATGTGGGCCTTCCAGATGTACGGTCCTCTCTGGTCGGAGAGTTTTGGCAAGAAATACTATCCCGCCGAGGCAGCACAGTTCATGAAGAACCTGCGCGAGATTCCCAATCAGTACCCCTACATGTTCGGCCGCGACGGCAAGATGCAGATGTGGGGACGCAGCATCACTTACCGTATGGGCGCTGCCATCCCCTTGGCCTTGACGGGACTCCTGAAGGATGATGCAATTGACTACGGATGGATGCGCCGCATCTGCTCGGGTGCCCTTCTGCAGTTCCTTACCCATCCCGACTTCATGGCTGAGGATGGTCTGCCCAACCTCGGTTTCTACGGTCACTTCGAACCCTGTCTGCAGCACTACAGTTGCCGTGGCAGCGTGTTCTGGATGGCCAAACTGTTCCTTGCTCTCTACATGCCTGCCGACAATCCCTTCTGGACCGCCAAGGAAACGGAGGGTGCTTGGACATCCATGCCCAAGAATCAACCCAACAACCGTTTTGCCCCCGCTCCCAAGACGCTCACCACCAACTATCCCGACTTGGGTATGAGTGAGTTCCGCAACGTCTTCACGCGCAACAATGGTTTCTACTACGGCCTTGAGAGTTATAATCGTCTGGCCTACAACAGCGCTTTCATCTGGCAGGCAGACGGTCAGAAGGGCGAGGTAGCCATGAGTTATGTGGCCAAGGGTGCTGATGATGCATGGCATCCCATCGAGACCTACAAGGGCGCTGGCCTCTGTGCCGACGGCTACTTCCACCGCACGGCAGCCTTCGAGAAGGATAAGGCTGTGACTATCGACATGAAGGAACTCATCACCGCCAATGGCGTGATGCGCGTCGACGAGGTGAACTGCTCGGAGCCCCGCACCCTTCGCATGGGTTTCTATGCCCTGCCCGAGTACGAGAAGCCCATCACAAGTCGTGAACTGACCCTCTCCAATGGTGCCAAGGCGATGATTATCGACAATGGTCAGTATCAGTTGGCCACCGTGATGCTCGAGGGTTGGGACGGCTTGGAACGCGTGGACTGTACCGACCTCCATCCCGAGACGAAGAAGAGCACCGTGGTCGACCTTACCGCCCGCATCTCCGGCAAGCGCACCCTCCGCACCCTCCTCGTAATGGGTAAGAGTGGCAAGAAACTCAATCTGGAAAAGGAAATCAAATCGTTAGCAGAGTGAGCATGTTTGTGTTCTCTTTTTGCGCTTTTTATCCTTTTTTTGCTCTATTTTGATAGAAAATCGTGGAAATATTTGCTCGTGTCATGCTAAAATCGTAATTTCGCCAAAACAACTTTTTAAATTAACTAAATCTTTTTTTTAACCAAACTTTATTTATTAACCTTAATGCCAATTGTTATGAAGAAAATTTTTACTTTCATTGCAGCTCTGGTGGTTTCTACGTTCGGCATGAACGCTCAGAACATTGAGTATGGCGACAACCTGAACAAGAACTCCGACTTCGAAGGTGACGAGTTCGAGTGGGTGGCAGCAAAGCCCAGCCTGCTGGATGGTGAGAAGAATGGCACCATCTTCCAAGGTGCTGATGTGGCCAAGTGTATTAAGAGCAACGAGGAAGGTAAGTTCCTGGAGATCGTCTCTGGACCGAACCCCAGCCAGCCTTGGGATGCTCAGGTATGGATCAAGCTCCCCGATGACATCGAGACCGGTGAGCATGTCATCATCTCTTTCCGCTATCGTGCCGACATCGACGACGAGGGCGTTGAGTCTCTGAGCGTAGGCACACAGGGCCACAAGGCTCCCGGTGAGTACCTCAACAACACGGGTCTTGGCGACCTGGGCTTCACCCGCGAGTGGCAGACCTACACCAACGAGGAGAATCCCTTCGTGGTACCCGCCAGCCAGAAGTCTATCGCTTTCAACCTCTCTGTTAACGGTGCTTACACCGCTGCCTTCCAGTTCGACGACCTCGTAATCCGTCGTGAGAAGAAGGATGAGACACTCGTTGACTACTGGAAGCCCGTTGTAACAAACGGTGACCTGGAGAATGACGGTTGCCCCAACTACATTATTTCACTTCCTGGAAAGGGCCAGTTTGAGGCTGTTCCTGCCGAGGGTGAGGGCGTTGACGGCAGTGCCGGTATCAAGATTACCGTTCCCGCTAAGGTGAGCGAGGACTACGACTCACAGTTCTTTATCAAGTTGAACGAGCCCATCCCCGCTGGCGACGTTATCCGCGTGTCATTCAAGTACAAGCAGGATGTCAATCTTGATGAGACGGCATTGGTAGACAGCTGGCGTGACCATAAGCGTATCGGTGCTCAGGCACACGCTATGCCCGGTTCATACATCACCTGGAACGCAGGATTCTATGAGTTGGAGGGTACGACCGAGTGGAAGATCTACGAGGGTGACTTCCAGATCAGTGACGAGGCTTCTCCCAGCGGCAACTTCCAGACCATCGCCTTCAACCTCTCTATCACCGACTTCGAGTATAACCTGTGGTTCGACGATTTCGTTGTAAAGCACAAGGTAAAGGTGCCCGCAGGTACCAACCCCGCACAGCTCGCTCTTGAGGAGTATCTCGCAGAGTTGGATGGCCGATACAGCGGTATGACGGCATTTGCCAAGGCTAACGTTGAAATCATCGATGCCTTCCAGCAGGCTTATAGCGATGCTCAGGCTGCAGGTGACGGCGACGACTTCGAGGCACTCTATGACGACCTGATAAAGGCAGAGAGCAAGTACACCTCCAGCGTGAAGGACTATACTAACTTCACCAACTACATGAACATGATTCAGGAGAAGGTTGACCTGACAAAGGCTAACTTCCCCGACCTGTCGGCTAAGCTCCAGGATGAGTATGACGCGCTGACAGATACCTACAACGAGGCTACCATCGGCCGCGACAAGATCAACGAGATCATCGACAACCAGAAGATCTATGATATGGTAAGCGCTGGTATCATGCCCGAAATCAAGGCTGGCGACGACCTTTCTGCTCTTATCACCAACCCCAACTATTCATTCGGCAACACTGGCTGGAATGGTGGCGTTACCGTAAACTATGGTGCTGCTGAGCGTTATCACACCGGTTTCGATGTCAACCAGACCATCAAGGGCCTGAAGAAGGGTGCCTACGTGCTCCAGTTGAACGGCTTCCAGCGCATCGATGAGAATGGTTACGACAATGCACAGCTCTATGCTAACGCTGCTACCAAGCTCATCGTGAACCGCGACTTGGCTGACGACGGTGTTGAGGAGGGCGATCAGCCCAACGACATGGCAAGTGCTGCTGCTGCATTCGAAAAGGGTTACTACAGCAACGAGCTGAGCTTCGTACTGACTGAGGATGGCGACATCAAGTTTGGTGTGAAGGGTACCGATACTAACATCTGGGTTATCTGGGATCAGTTCCGTCTTATCTACAAGGGTGAGGACAAGAGCGTTATGGCAAAGGCTATCCTCGACCAGATTGATGCTGTTGAGAACGTAGTGTTCAACCTCGAGTTCGATGAGTTGCTCAACATCGCTACAGCCGACAAGGAGGCTGACTTGGTACTCGAAGCTGCGGCTATGGCCATTAACATCGATGCTGCTTCTGAGGCAGAGATCAACGCTATGATCCAGAAACTCGTTGACATGATCGATGAGATGAACGAGGTGGCCAAGGTTGTAAAGACCGTCAACGACGCTTACACTCCCTTCGCTAATGCTTACGACCAGTACTACGATGATGCTATGCCTGCTGTACAGCAGCGTTGCGACAAGGTAGCAGATATTTGCAACAGCGTCGAAGGCTATCTCAGCCTGAGCACCGATGATCTGAAGGAATTCGCTTCTGAGCTCGTTGAGTTGGCTGAGGCTATCAAGATCAAGGCTGCTGCTCTCGACGCTACCGATGCAGCTCCCTTCGACTTCACTTACCTGTTCGTTGATCCCGACTTCGAGGACTACGTTGAGGTTGGCGCTAACGCTAACTATCCCGGTTGGAAGGGTTCTGGCTTCGGCACTGGTGGTGGTACCGCTGGTCCCGTGGCAGAGCGCTGGAACCAGGCAAACGGTTTCGATACCTACGTTGAGTTCAACTACCTGCCCGAGGGTACCTACGAAATCTCTTGCGACGGTGCTTACCGCGTCGGTGGCAGTGTAGGTTCAGCCGACGAGGCATGTGTGGCTAATGACAGCATCAGCGAAGAGGCTGCTTACCTCTATGCCATTGTCGAGTCTGGCAAGCGTGAGGTTGCCCTCCACAACATCTACACCGGTAAGATGACTGAGGCAGAGGTTCGTTCTGCATGGTCTGCTTACCTGGACGAGGAGGATGCAATTTCTGATTGCGACACTTATACCGATTCTGATGGCAATACCTACTACTTCCCCAACCAGCTTCTCACTGCCGACCGTTTCATGAAGCTTAGCCATAAGTTCCAGAACAATAAGGTTGCCTTCAACGTTGGTAAGGATGGTAAGGCTCGCGTGGGTATCGCTCGCTATAAGGGTCAGGGCAACAACTGGACCTTCGTCGACAACTTCAAGCTGACTTACTACGGTACCAACAGCGTTACTCCTATTGAGGACATTGTCGTTGCTAAGCCTTCTACCAACAGCAAGGGCATCTACACCATCAGTGGTGTACGTGTACTTGGTGCTACCAAGGCTGGTCTCTACATCATCAATGGCAAAAAAGTTGTTGTTAAGTAAGCACAGTGATTAAGTAAAGATTCTCTCCGCCTCGTTGGCGGGGTATAAGATAGAGCTCGCGGCATGGCTGCGAGCTCTTTTTGCTATATTTGTGACAAAGAAATAACAATTGAAAGTTGAAAGAAAACAAAACCGCACCGCGTCATCACGACGGGGTGCGGTAAAAGTCAGGATCGGTTGTGAGGTTATGAGGTTATACGGTTATACGGTTGTGCGGTTATACGGTTATGAGTTTTGTCATATATCCGCAAAACCTTAAAACCTTAAAACCTCATAACCGAAAAAACCTCAAAACCTCAAAACCTCATCAATCATGCAAGCGCGTTGGCTGCGCAACTTACGCCCATTGCCGTGCCAATGGCGGTGATGAGCTTCCAGAGGAAACTGTAGAATTGTTTCTTGTTTTCAGGTGTCATAGTAGTGTGGTTTTGAGGGTTAATGGTTATGATAAGGAACGAAAATTAAGAAAATGGAGAAAATTCTTTGGGCCATCCGGAATATGGAGTGATTCTTGTAGTTAGATTGTTCTTTTTGATTCTTGTAAGTGATTGCAAGCACGCAGTGCGCCTCAAATACAATCCTTTAATCGCGTCTTGTGCTGATTGTTCGAATAGATTTTCCTTTCGTCAACAATCCTTTGGACAATCAGCGTTCAAGAATTTCGCACAAGATCATCTCAATGGCTTTTATCTTAGGCGCTTCGCTTGCAATCGATTAGAACAATCCTATTGAACAATCATGAACAAGATTCGCTAAATCTATCACTCAAAATACCAGATTCCCAAATTTTTCTTAATTTTTAGAATTTTCGTTTTATCTCCTTATTGCCTCCATCCCTTGTCCCCATCCAGCTCCCTCCCCGTGACGGGGAGGGCGGGGGGAGAGGCTATTCACTGTGCCTTGTCCCCATCCTGCTCCCTCCCCGAGACGGGGAGGGCGGGGGGAGAGGCTATTCACTGTCCCTTATCCCCATCCAGCTCCCTCCCCGAGACGGGGAGGGCGGGGGGAGAGGCTATCCACTGTGCTTTATCCCCATCCAGCTCCCCTCCCCTTTGGGGGAGGGGTTGGGGGAGGGGCTATTCATGCTCGTTACTGCCACCCTCGTTGTTGCCGTTAGGCTTCCACGTGCCGTCAGCGAGTGCCTCCTTCTTGGCGTTGAGGTGCTCCTGCGTCTTGGTGCTGGCCTCCACCTCCTGGAACTCGCAGTCGTCGATCATCTGCGTGAAGGCGCTGCCAGCCTCAAAGCGCAGCTCCACACCACTGATATTGGCTGCGGTGAAGACAGGCTTCTTACCGGTGTCCTCATCCTTCACGCTCTCGCATACGCCATTGCTGCGCAGGCTGACGTTGAAGGTGCCGAGTTCGCCGAGGTTCACGATCCAGCCGTCGCAGATGAGCTCGCGGATGCAGTCCACGGCATCGGTCAGGATAGCC
>JAZQQO010000071.1:0-82543 GCA_045629085.1 Bacteroidaceae bacterium | reverse complement strand
GCGGTTTATCTTTCGAAGTATTGCTTTTTGTCCTCTCGGTGAAAGGCTTGTTGATGTAAGCTGATTCAAAAGATCTTTCATACTTGGTTTGAAGTAACTCTTTATTTGTTCCTTACTACAAATCCATGTTAATATCAAACCTGCAACACCAATTATGGTGCCTATTATAAATTCGTAATTCATATTGCTATTTTAACAAGTGTTAGTGTACGGAAGTGTAACTTTATAAAATCATTTCAAAATAGTTATGATACTCATTGAACTTTATTTAATTTCAGAGGCGTTAAAGAGTTGACCCAAACAGTTTGTTTACGCATTGTTTACGCAAGAGCAAGAAAAAAGCAGCCAACGTTGTGTTAACTGCTTGATTTTTAACGTGGACCAGCTAGGGCTTGAACCTAGGACCTCCAGATTATGAGTCTGTTGCTCTAACCAACTGAGCTACAAGTCCAATGCGGGGCTCGGACAATAGTGTCCTCGCTTTGCGGGTGCAAAGATACGCAGAAAGATTGATAAATGAAAGAAAAAGTGAAAGTTTTTTTTCTTTCAGGCTGAAAAAAGTGTGTGTGTGGGTTTTAGGTCGACCTAAAACCAATAGCTGATGGTACGCTTCTCTGCTGTGGTCTCGTTGTACTCCTGATGCCCGTCATAGTCGCAGAAGAACTCGTCCTTGGCTTTGCGCTCGAGCCAGTTGTGGTGGTCGTCGAACTTCTGATACGTATAGGTGGTAATGCCGCTCCAGTTATATCCCTCGCCTACACGCAGGCTGCTCACGATGCGTGGCAGTGCTGCAACGTCGCCGTCGGCAGTGCCGTAGGTGTAGGTGTACTCAACGCCACCCTCCATATTCACTTGTGTGTAGACTTTCACGCTGTTGTCGTCGTTCCATTCCACATAGTGCTCGTCAGCCCAGTCTATCTCAGCCTCTTCCTGACCGATGTACTGTACGAGGCGTCCCTTCTCGCGCTTGATGTTGGCCAACTGGTTCAGACCGTCTATCGTGTAACTGGTGAGATTGCCGTCGCGGTCGAAAGTGAGTTCGGCATCGCCCTGCTTGCAGGTCTTGACGTGTCCCATCAATTCAAAGAGGGTGAGGTCGGGGGTGTGGAAGATGGTGTCGGCAGCAGGAATGGGAGTGGGGGCTGTGCCTAGTGCGGTGGTGCTGTCGGTAGTGAGCGAATCGGCAGTGGTGGCAGCTTGGTCTGTCTTAGCTTTGCTGCATGACAACAGTACTGCCGCAGCACACAAGGCGAATAGTTTTGCAGAATTCTTCATTTGGATAAATATTGGTTTTCGTTTCGCAAAAATACATTTTTTCTGCTTAATGGCAAAGCATTTGACCGAAAAAGAGCGTTTGCAGAAGTTCTTCGTGACAGAAAGGTGAGGAATAGTGGCACATTCTTTGGTGTTTTGGAAGTTTATAGTTATCTTTGCGGAAATGTTGAGTGCATGCAGAAGTTGAATACCATACACAATATTATCTTTGACTTTGGCAATGTTATTGTCGACCTCGACCGTGACGGCGTGACCCGTCAGTTTGCCGAGCAGGGTGTCGATGTGGCGCAGTTCCTGGGGCTGTCGGCACAGAAGGGTGTTTTTCGCGACCTCGAACTGGGATTGATAGAGCCCGATGAGTGGTGCCGTAAGGTGGTGGAGATGGGACCGTCGTTTCAGCTTGCAGGACACAAGCTGTCTCTCACCACCGAAGGTGTGAAGCGTGCGTGGAACAGTATGCTTGCCGGCATATCCCTTCGCCGCTTGCAGGCACTGACACAGCTGCGCCAGCATTACAACCTGGCCTTGCTGAGCAATACCAACCAGATACACGTCGACTACTCGTTCGACGAGCACTTCCGCAAGCAAGGCTACGAGCCCCGCGACATCTTCCACCACATCTTCCTCAGCAACGAGATGCACCTGGCAAAGCCCGGTCGCACCATCTTCGAACGCGTACTAGAGGAGAGCGGCTACAAGGCAGAGGAGACACTCTTCATCGACGATTCGCAAGAGAACTGCAATGCCTTTGCCCGACTGGGCGTACAGACCTTCTGTCCGCGATGGCCCGACGAATGGCTCGGCGTGCTCTGTCCGGCAATCGCCACCATCGGCTTCTTCGACGGAGTGCATCGTGGTCACCGTTACCTCATCCAGCAGGTGGCGGACGAGGCTGCAAGCCGCAAGCGCGACAGCCTGCTGGTCACCTTTGCCGAGCATCCGCGCCAGGTGCTGCATGCCGACTATGTGCCCGAACTGCTCACTTCGGCCGAAGAGAAGCTCGACCTGTTGAGCCAGACTGCAGCCGACCGCATCGAGATGCTGCACTTTACGCCCGAACTCAGCCAGCTGACGGCGAAGGAGTTCATGCAGAAGATACTGCACGACCGTCTCGGTGTCGATGTGCTCGTGATGGGCTACGACCATTGTTTCGGTCATGGAGGCGGAACGTGGGACGAGTATCAGCGGTGGGGGTGTGAAACCGGCATCGAAGTGGTACGTGCCAAGCCACTCCCCGTAGCGGATGAGGCACCGGCAGGTGGGACTGCACCGTCAGCCTGCAGCAAGGAACCCGTTGCACAGGTGTCAAGCAGCGCCATCCGTCGCCTGCTGAACGAGGGACGCGTCGATGAGGCTGCCCAACTATTGGGGCATCGCTACAGCCTGAAGGGACGCGTGGTCAGTGGGCATCAGGTAGGCCGCGAACTGGGTTTCCCCACAGCCAACCTGCAGCCGTCCCCCTATAAGCTGGTACCGATGAAGGGCGTGTACGCCGTGCTCGTCATCTTGCCCGACAATCAGCGATATGCCGGCATGCTCAACATCGGCGAACGTCCCACGATAGGCAACTCGTGCGAACAGACCATCGAGGTTAACCTGCTCGACTACGAAGGCGACCTCTACGGAAAACTGCTGACACTGGAGTTCGTCGCCTTCCTGCGCCACGAGCAACGCTTCGGCAGTCGCGAAGAATTGATTCGGCAGATGGAACGCGACAGGGAGATGGTAAAGACTCTCTCCACAGACAGCCCCTCTCCCCAACCCTCCCCCGAGAGGGGAGGGAGTAGATAGGAGATGTGGGTGGAAGACGTTAATAAATCAAGATGATAACCCCTAATTAATATTGTTTATGAAAAAGATTATGACACTCGCCTTTATGGCATGCACGCTGGGTACAGGAAACGCCCATGCTGATGATACTTTGTCAGAGTCTGTGCTCCAGCGCATCAGCGGATACGTCTGCAGCGAGGCACATCCCACGCTTGCCGACTTCGTCTACGTTCTCTGTGATGTCGATCACGACGGACTCGCCGAGGTCTTCGTCAAGGAGAAGGTGCGCGACTACAACAACTTCTGGGTATTCAGCCAGCAGCCCGGCGTGGAGGAGGCACTCATGGAACGTACGTCGGGCAACTACCAGGACTTCATGTACTCCGAGAATGGTTTTCTCGGAACCACCATTGAGGCAAGTTACTATAACTATACCTCCTGGATAAAACTCGAAAAGAGCCGCATCAAGTACACGACAACCGAAAGCGAGTCGCACGAGGAAATCCTTGACGAAGAGGGCAATCCGGTCGACTTCAATGTGGAGGTCAACTACAGCGTGATGGTCGGCACGAAGGAAGTGGGCAACACGAAGAAGGTATATGACAAATATACCAATCCTCAGGGAGCGAACAGTCTGTACAACATAGAGGACTGGCAGAGTTTCCCCGGAACATCTGGCGGAACGCTGGATAAACTGCAGGAGGAGGGGCGTATACTCAACGAACTGGTGCCCGCCACATGGGAGATGCATACCGCCTTTGGCGACCTCAACGGAGATGGACGGGTCGACCTCGTCGTTCTGGCTACTCCCGACGATCCTGCCAACATCGAGGTGCGTTCGGACGGCTTCAAGACAAACATGAACCATCCCGTCCTCGCCATCTACTTCAAGAACGAGTACAACGTGTACCACCTCTTCAAGCAGTACGCCAACGTCATCGAGCCCCTGGATGAGATGGGCGGCGGCGGTGGCAAAGCCGAGATAACCGACAAGGGAGTCCTGCGCCTGACCTACAACGATGGCGATGTGGCAACGGACATGAGTTACGTCACCGAACTCTACCGCTTCCAGAACGGCGACTTCTACCGCATTGGTCGCAGCGAGTCGGACTTCGACCGCATGACAACGCACAACCAGTACATTACGACTTACAACTACAATACAGGCAAGATTCAACGCAAAGTCATCACCGATGGTGGTACCAAGCCCAAAGACAAGTGGGAGACGATGGAGAAGAAGCCTCTTTTGAAACTTGGAGAAACAGAATAAACTCATGAGACACTGTTTGTTAGGACTTATGCTAACGGCTTCCCTGTCGCCCGTGATGGCACAGGGCACCGCCGAGGACTATGCACGTGCCTATCAGGTACGCAAGGATTTCACGCTCGATAAGTTGACGGGCAATGTAGAGAACATTCGATGGACTGACGGCCACACGCTCAGCTTCACCATACGCACTGCGGACGGCAAGCAGGATCGCAAGACTGCTACCGTCGACGAGCAAGGCAAGGTGGACGTGCGCGACTATGTGCAACCATCGGAGGGCGAGCAGACTGGTGGTGAAGCGCGCGACGGCGGACGTCGCAACAACCGTGATAGTCGCCGCTGGGGCGATGGGCAAGGACAACCCATCAACAGCACCAAGACGGGACCGCAGAAGTTGCAGAACCACTGGATGAACGTCGACGAACAGCGTGCCGGACGTCCCGTGACGAGTCCCGACGGGCAGCAGCAGGCATTCATCCGCGACTACAACCTGTGGGTGAGCGATGCTAATGGAAAGAATGCGCGTCAGTTGAGTTTCGACGGCACGTTGAGCCACTACTACAGTGCCTACCCACAGTGGAGTCCCGACGGTCGCTATGTGGCAGTCAACAAGGTTCGCCCTGTTGAGAAGCGCTATGTATATTATGTAGAGAGTTCGCCCAAGACGCAGTTGCAACCCATTCTGCATCAGCAGGAATACGCAAAGCCCGGTGACGAGTTACAGCACGAACACCCCTGCGTTTTCGACACGCAGACGGGACGTGCCATCATCCCCTCCAACGACCTCTTCCCCACCCCCTACGACCTGCGCGGTCCCAGTTGGAATGCCGACAGCCGTGCCATCACCTTCGAGTATAACGAGCGTGGCCACAAGGTATTCCGCGTACTTGAGATGAGTGTCGAGACCGGTGATGTCCGCACACTCATCGAGGAGAAGAGCAACACCTTTGTCAACTATAACCGTTACTTCCGTCACACGCTGAAGGATGGTCGCACCATCTGGATGAGCGAGCGAGATGGGTGGTGTCATTTATATATGGTAGAGCAGACCCTCTCCGGCTCTTCGAGCCACCTCCCCCGTAATGGGGAGGATTTATATAGTTCTGCTTCTCAAAAAGGTAAACAAAAAGCAAAACATTCCAAATCTTTACCTAGTAAAGGCTCCTCTCCCCATAGAGGGGGAGAGGCGGGGGTGAGAGGGTCCGTATCCCCCATCACTAAGGGCGAATGGGTAGTACGCAAGGTACTCAAGGTTGATGAAGAGAATAACACCATCTATTTCACGGCAAGCGGTGTGAACAAGGACGAAGACCCCTACCTCGTACATTATTATAAGATAGGATTGGACGGCAAGAACATGGTATGCCTGACCCCTGAGGATGGCAACCACTCGGCCCAGTTCAATGCAGATTACACCTACCTCGTCGACACCTATTCCAAGGTCGACACCCCTCCTGTCACCGTGATTCGCAGTGTGGCTGACCCTTCCAAGGTGCAGGAATTGGGGCGTACAGATATCAGCAAGCTTGAGTCAGCAGGTTTCCGAATGCCCGAAGTATTTGCTGCTCCTGGTCGTGATGGCAAGACGATGATGTGGGGTGTGGTGTATCGTCCCACAAACTTTGACCCGTCGAAGAAGTATCCCATTATCGAATATATCTATGCAGGTCCTGGCGATGCCTACACGCCCAAGTCATTCCAGCCTTATAACTGGTATTTCACCTCGCTCGCTGAGCTCGGCTTCATCGTCGTGCAGCTCGATGCTATGGGCACCTCATATCGCGGCAAAGCCTTCGAGGACGTCTGCTACAAGAACCTCAAGGATGCAGGTTTCCCCGACCGCATAGCATGGATCAAGGCCCTTGCCCAGAAGTACCCCTACATCGACCTCGACAACGTGGGCATCTACGGCTGTTCAGCTGGTGGTCAGGAAAGTACAGCCGCCATGCTCCATCACGGCGACTTCTACAAGGCAGCCTACAGTGCTTGCGGATGCCACGACAACCGCATGGACAAGATCTGGTGGAACGAGCAGTGGATGGGTTATCCCGTCGACAGCAGTTATGTTGAGTCATCCAACGTGACACATGCTCACAAGCTGCAAGGTGCCTTGATGCTCGTCG
This sequence comes from Bacteroidaceae bacterium, assembly GCA_045629085.1. Lineage (GTDB taxonomy): Bacteria > Bacteroidota > Bacteroidia > Bacteroidales > Bacteroidaceae > Physcousia. The sequence continues at coordinate 76,108 of JAZQQO010000071.1, read as the reverse complement.
TAGGCGAGATGGACGACAACGTCGACCCCGCCAGTACGATGCAGGTGGTCGATGCCCTCATCAAGGCAGGCAAGGACTTCGAACTGGTGGTGCTTCCCGGTGCCCATCACACCATGGGTGAGGACTTTGGCGAACGCAAGCGTCACGACTTCTTCGTCAAGAACCTCCTGCACGTTGCTCCTCCCAAGTGGACCGAGGTGAAGTACTGAAAAAAAAGTTTTTTCGCGCCAAAACCCTCAAGGGTTCCGATTATTGTTTATAACATAATAATAATCAATTATTTGTAGCATCGAACCCTGCGTCGAACCCTATCAAAAGGTTCGACAGGGTTCGACCAAATATCCCCCTCATCAAGCCCAGCCGACCATTTTTGCAAGCCCACCTCGTCGAACCCTGTCGAACCCTAAAGCAGGGTTCGACGCAGGTTCGACGGATGTAACACAGTGATTTAATGTTACTTATGTCAATTTTGTCGAACCCTTGAACCTTTTTGCCGTTTTAAAACTTTTTTTATCACTTACGGAGAATGCAGCAATTGCCGCTGCAGCATTTATTTTTCCGCGTATGGCGGAATTTTAAATGTTGCTGCATGACTTATTTTTCCGCTGTCGGCGGAAAAATAAGTCATGCAGCGGCTGATGCAACAATGCTTACCGGAAACCAATAATTCAAGATATGCTTCGTCATAATCACACTAATGGGTGAATTCTGTGACGCCACAATTCAGAAGCGCGACAAAATCATGTTGATTTTGCAAACTTTTCTCAAACTATCTGCTTATCATTTTGTTTTTTTTGTTATTTTTGCATTGGATTTCCGATTGTTATGACACCCCTGCCAAGGTTAAGGGCTATAACGAGACGAGTTCATCACATCTATCTAAAAAAGTATTACATGTCAATAACAATTGAAGATATAAGAAGCGCAGGTGAGATACCTGAAAGTTTCAACAGTATAGCGCCAGGAAAGGCTGTGTTCTATGCTTCCGCAGACGGGGTGGAGGAGGACGTAAAGGAACGTGTTTTGCAATTGTATGAAAAATGCGCGAGCCAGCGTGACGACTTTATGCTGAAGATAGAAGTTGAGACCACCACAAACGTATTCTTGGAGAACTGTATTGTGGCCCGACGACTGAATCTTGGCAGTCTGTTGCAGTACAATCTGCTCATTGCTCGTTTGAATTGCACGGAATCGGCTGATGCGTTCGTCAAGGAGTTTTTCAATCTGTATAGCAGAGACGACGAGCCTTTGAAATTCATCAACAAGAGAAAAGCAAGACCGGTGCAATCCTTCGATGACGACTACAGTTCTTTCTCCTCTACAAGCATGCTCCAGATGATTGTGATGCGCCCCCGCATAGAAGAGGAGGATGCAGAAGAAGACGAAACAGAAAGCCTCCCTGTGCAGACAGAGGGTGACGACAAGCTGATACAAGAAATCTTGAACTTCGCCTATAGAAAGAATGAGGAAATAGCGCTGGAACTTTTGGAACGTGTTTCGCCAAGAATCTACACAAAGGGCGAATGCAGATTGCTGTTCACAGAAGAGCATGAATTCTTGCTTAAGGCGGGTACTACCGTCAAACTAGACCTGAGCAAAAGGGAGGCTGCACTCTACCTGTTTTTGTTAGCACATCCTAAAGGGATTGAGAAGAAGAGGATTTCTGAGTATAAGTCAGTACTTGCCGATTATTATTTCTATCTGCAAAAAAAGCCAGACATTGACAAGGTAGACAAGACAATAGAAAGTCTCGTGGCTTTTAAGGAAACCAGAGATGGTTATAAGTTGAAGGCACTTGACGAGTGTACATCCCGAATAAACGCTGCTTTAGAAGCCTGTATTCTTAATCGCACAAGTCAGTTGCCATTCAAGGTACAAAACAAAGATGGCATTCTCCGCATTGACCTTCCCCGCAAATATTTTGAGTGGCAGGGCAAGGAAATGCGATTCGAAATCAAAGACTAGGTTGGTACAAATCTCACACGAAGGCCACAAAGAGCACAAAGAAAAGGCCTGCGGAATCAAGAGAGTGTACCACTAAGTTAGGCATTCATCATTTTTGGCAAGGGTTGCTGTTTCTCACGGCAATCCTTTTTTTGTTGTACCTTTGCGGCGTAATTTAACGATAGACGATATGGAAAAGACTTGCATTCAGTACATCAAGGAGGTTGCCAAGAAGGTGATTAACAGCGAACTCAAGCGTCTCGGTGCGGCACAGACGAAAGCCGCCATCGAAGGTGTGATGCGCACGGTAGGACTCAGCACCCGGGAGGAGGCGGTGCTCTTCTGTGCCTATTTCGACAAGACATGCCAGGGACGATGCATGGATTTCGACGATGTCTCGCACTACTTTGGATGTTCTACGCTCGACATCATGGAAATGGTTCCGTCCGTGAAATCCTTGCTCAACAAAGGTTTTCTTACACGTGCTAGAGGCATGAGAGAAGACAGCCTTGCCAATATCACGCATATGAACCTTGTTGTTGAAGATTCGGTGTTTTCCGCCATCATAGGCAACACGCCCATTGTGCCCAAACCTGCCTCGGAGTGGGAGAAGGTGCAACTCGACCGCTATGAGTTTTGCGGTGCCGTCGGCAAACTTGTGGAAGACGACGATGTTGATACAGAACAGCTTGTGGAGCAGGTACTGCGGCTGGAGGAGGCAAACCTGCAGCATGGATTCATCAGCACGTTGCGTACGTCGGGCGTTGAGGTTACCGATCGCGCCCTGTTTTATGACCTGGCATACGATCACTACCGTTCGGAGGGAAAGGCGAGGAGCCACACGGTGAAAACACTGCGCGACATCCACACCAACTTCAGTAAGTACATGCTTACCAAGAAGGAGATCGTTGAGGACAAGCATATCCTCATAACGGAAGGCCTGATAGAGAAGTTCGATGATAAGGAGATGAGGCTTACGCCGAAAGGTTGTGCCTTGTTCTTTGCCGAGGACCTGAAGTATTTCGTCAAGGACCGCAAGTGCGAGGACATCTATGCCTTCTTGGCTATGGTGAGCGAATTTATGCACGACGAAGGTCAGTATCGCCCGGCAAAAGATCACGAACAGTTGCCTGAGTTGCTGTCGGCAATGGAGAACGAGAACAAGCACATCACGCAGCTGCACGAGGTGGAACGTATGCTTCCCGCAGCCAATGACCGAGCCATGCTCTATGTTTTAGGTGCTGACATGGTAAACGGTCGTTGCACCCCCTTGAATGTAATGGCAAAGATGTTTCGTGGCGACATGAGAATGAAAGGGGCAGTCGACCAGTTCCGCCTGAAGAAGTCGCTCATTCAGGCTCGTGGGTATGCCGAACTGCAGAAGATGAGTGGGTTGATGGGCGACCAGATGATGATGAAACTGACAGAAAGAGGCATGGAGGTGCTGCTTGGCGAGGATGCACAGATGTATGTCGACGAACTTGACGAGAAGAACCTTGTCTCCCCCGACGATATCGTGGAGAAAAGACTCTTCTTCTCCGAAGACCTCGACCGTCAACTCTCGCTTATCCGCAACAGTTTGCAGGAGGAGACGTTTGTCAGCCTGCGCCGCAGACTCGATGAGCAGCGTCTGCCTAAGGGGGTGGCAATCCTGCTGTATGGCGAACCCGGTACGGGCAAGACGGAGTCGGTGATGCAGATTGCCAGGGAGACCGGCCGTGCAGTGATGCACGTAGACATCTCGAACACCAAGAGTATGTGGTTTGGCGAGAGCGAGAAGATCATCAAGCAGGTGTTTGCCGACTATCGTCGTTTGTGTGAGAGGTCAAAGACGAAGCCCATCCTCCTCTTCAATGAGGCCGATGCCATCTTCTCCAAGCGCAAGGATGTGAGCCGCAGCAATGTGGCTCAGACAGAGAATGCCATCCAGAACATCATCCTTGAAGAGATGGAGAATCTTGACGGCATCCTTGTGGCCACCACCAATCTGGCCGACAATTTCGATGATGCTTTTGAGCGTCGCTTCCTCTTCAAGGTTCGCTTTGACAAGCCCACCATCGAGGCCAAAAAATCCATCTGGCTGAGCAAACTGAGCATGCTTACTGATGCGGAGGCTCAGGAGCTGGCGGCAAAGTACGACTTCTCCGGAGGCCAGATTGACAACATCGTGAGAAAGTGTCTTATGCTGGAGGTCGTAGAGGGCACGCCTGCCACCCTTGACAAGTTGCACGTTCTCTGTTCCGAAGAACGGCTTGCCAAGACCTGCACCTCCAAGATTGGTTTCTGACAGGATTAAGAGTAAAAAGTCTCGAATATGTTTTTAAATTCGATTATTTTTTGTAACTTTGTGAATAGTATCTGAAACCTGAAAAACTAAATAAGTTATGGCACAAAATTTTCTTGTTAAAGGACATACTAAGCCGCAAAAGGACACGACACCACCATTTCCCAAACCTGAAAAACTATTGGGTATGACAATTGTTGATGAAAAGAATTTGTTAACAGACGAACAAAAAGAACGTCTGTTAGAAAGTGTGTCACTTGAATTTAAGTTGGGTGATTACACATCACTCGCAGACATGTTGAAGGGGGTTACAGTGCATATTGTACCGGGAATAGTTAAACGCAGCACAAAATATTTAGATGCAGCAAAGGAGTATTGGGAGAATAAACTCAAGTCTCAAACAGAAAGTGAGATAGCACGCAAGAACCTTCAGATAATAAACGCGGAACTAGACGCAGTTAGTTGCGGATATCTCCGTGGATGCTACATTCACGAACAAAAGGAAATTTTGCTGTTCCCTGAGGAAATGGCGACAGAGTACGATGGTAAGTGCATGAACGAGTTACTTGTTTCAACTCTTGCTCATGAGACAATGCATGCCTACTTTAATCGCCCTGGCCATGATTGTTTCCCTTATGTCTATTTCATAGAAGAGCCGTTAGCAGAATTCGGTATGCTTGTGTTCTTGGAAGAAACGGGAATCCCTTACTTGAAATGGGCTCATGATGATGTAGAACGTAAGAGAACATGCTATCGCTATGGTGCATCGTTGTACGACAAGTACATTAGTGGTGATAGTAGTCTTCGTGATTATCTAGAGGAATACAAAATCTTGATTGATGAGTTCTTCATCCCAGATGTAGTTGATGGGAGCGCAAGCCTGCCTACATCAACAACTCCTTCTCGTTGTTCTGCTCCTGCCCTTTCTCATTCGTGTGCCCATCCGATGTACATAACGTATAAAAGAGAAGTTTATATATTGATCGCAGAATACTCTACCAACGGAAACAAAGGATGCATATTCAGTCCAAAAGCCAACAGAGGTTTCATTAATATCCCAGACCCTGTCGGACGCCATTTCTTACTGCTACATAGACTCAATCTATCAAGTAGGGGGCGTCATGGAATCCATCTTAATGTTAAAATTATGTATAGAGGTGTTGAGATATTCCCCTCAGGTGAAGCAAGCATTTTCAGGCAAAAAACTAAGTATAGCATGCACCTGTTGGATGATTTTAAACAAAATTTCCAAAGAACTTTTATACATTTGGAACCTAACGGCATTCTTCTTGAAGTTGCCTTTTATAAGAACGTAAGTAATGACAACGATTGGATTTTGATGGTAAAATAGTACATTTTCCAACAAAGGTTGTCTGAATTAAAACCACAAATCAACATATTATGAGTATATTAGCAATTATTGGAACAGCAGTTGGCACATTGGTGTTTGCGTGCCTTTTTGACCACTTCTTCACAAAAATCTTCAGTGGAAAGAAGAAAAAAGAGTTTACCATCAAGGATTATCGCGACCTTGTAGATAAAATATAATCCCTACTTAGCATGACGACAGATAAGGATTTGATGACAGTAGGTCAGTTAGCGGAAGACCTCGCCGAGTTCGAGAAGGAATATTCGGATTGGGATGTGGTGTGCTGGACACCGGACGGAAAGCCTTGTTACATCAACGAGGCGGAACCTGACGAGGATGGTGACTTGTGCCTCAGTCTTGATGTGAATGGCGATGAGACGTACGACGTGGCTACACTCATAGAGGTACTCGGAAAATATGATGATAATACTCTTGTCTATGTAGCCGCTCGTGGGCTCTATCTCAACATAGAGGAGAAGGCTGACAGTACTGTTTTCGAAGAAGACTGCGACGAGGTGAGCGACATTGATATTGTGGCTTGTCGTGGCAGCGTCTTTGGTGAGTACGAGGACGAATGTGATGATGATTAACAAATTCTAAAGGAAAAACAACATAACATTATACCTAAAAACTTGACATTATGAACATTGAAGTACAGAAAGAAGATATTAAAAGAATAGGTAATACTATATTTTGTGGAGACGATGGCAATTTGTGTATCATCAGTGACAGTGATATATCACAGATAGAATATATCCTGCTTCGCAATATCCTAAAATGCTTTGGCGACTATAAGATTATTAGTGAAGAAGACTATGTGTGGGATAGCGGCACAGAAGATGAAGAAGGGGAGATAGATTGGGATAATATCGATATCCTATTTGTCACCGACATGCCATACTCTTTATATCAGGAACTGGACAAAGAATAAGAGATGTTATGGAAAAGAAGTTTGACCTGATCAGTTTGCTCAAAGCAATACACTATGAGACTTGTGATGTCTATGTTGCAACCGAAGAGCAGTATGCAAATGATGATTGGGAAGAGATTTCCGGTGACGAAGATTTGTACGAGATGCTCACTGACTTAGATGCCGAAGGCGTAGAGTATATCCGTGCAAACTACAAGTATGTCACATGGCATTATTGCGACAGGTTTATACCCCAACTTAGAATAGAATATGGTGTGGATGATGATTCGCTGCATTTCCGTTATGATCGTTTCAATCTCAAGACGAAGTACACCCTGATAAACATCCTCAAGTCGCAAAGTGAATGGCATCACATCGGTATTGCGATGTATGACAACGACACGGAGGAGATTGTTGCGGACTCATGGTTTGATGAATACGATACCGAGGACGACACGTGGATACATGCGTTTGAGGACCTCTGCGATGAATGGGAAGTGAACTCTCGTCATGCCAGCTTGTTCAAGGCTCAGGAAGAAGAGGACGGCAAAACGATTGATATCCTTGACATCGTGATTGACACTGAGACCTACAAACGGGATGACGAAGAAGATACAGATGATGAAGATGATGAGGAACTGGCAATCGGGAGTCGCGAGGAAATGGTAGGGGTACCTTTGGCCGGTATTCCTTTCTATGACTTCGATTTGAGAATCACACCTGAAGAAGCCGAGAAATTGGATGGCGAGATAGAGGTCGCGTTCTATACCGGCGGTCCCTATTTCTCTAGTCGCGATGCTACGGTGCAATGGACGGGGGCGTTGGATGTTGATAACTTGACGCTAAACTTGTACAGACCCCTATATGATTATCATGATGCACTCTATCGCCTTTGGGAAGAGAACGACTATGGGCATAACTTCAAGGACTTTGTCATTGAGGTGTTTGACATGAAGATCAAAAAGGGAAAAGTTGCTATACTTATTGAATTAGGTTCGTAATGGCAAAACCTATACATTAATATTATAATGGCAAAACATAACATATTCAAAAACAAGCGTGGTGCCAGCATTGAGATTGGCAAGATACGCCCGAATACATACAACGAATACTGCGGTTGCACGGTTGACATTCAGATTTTTGTCTATGACCGTAACATGAACCGCAGGTGCAAGTTCTGGCTCGTGGATTATGACACGAGTTGGAGTGGAGATGATCTACTCAGCGGTCTTTATGAATCCGAGTTGGAGAACAACGAGAATTTTGACTGGGATATGGAACTCAGCGACATCTATTCCGATGAGGAAATGGAAGAGTACGTATGGGATGCTATTATGAGTGAGTGGGAATTCTATCCAGAAGATTGTCCCTTCATCGACTGCATCAACCCTATTGAAGACGCATTGAAGAACGTGGCTGAGCAGGTGTTCAAGGACTATAGCGATGTCATTGACCCGGAGATAGATGCATTGCTCGTCTCGCCAGCCTATTGTTGGGACGAACTCGAAGAGGAAGACCTGATAGACTATGATGCCATGTCCAGTGACGATGACTTTTCTGTGGAGGATTTCGAAAAAGAAGATAAGATGTCCGAGACGGAATCAGACAGGCCGATGGACGAGGCTATAGAACGTGCCATTGCATATTGCAAGGAGCATGACACCCGATGCCTTGCGCTTCCGTATGCCATTTGCAAAGCAATGTGCGACACGAGTTTTGTCTTGCCACGTGCTATGCTTCTCCGACTTAGCCCAACTTTGCAGATGACCAAATGGGAGTCGGAGGAAGCAGCAGCTGCAGGTCTAATGGAACTTCGTTCTGACCTGTTGAAGGCATTAAAGAAGTCGCGATGGGTAGATGTTGACAATCATCATTACAAACGATATGAGTATTGTGGCGATATCATTGACGAAAGAAACAAGACGTTGCAAAAACTGGTAACGCTGTTGGAGTCAATGTGCAATGTTCGTTCGCATGATGTGAACCACAATTATGTATATGGGTCAGATATGTCTGCCGACATACGCCAACTGAAAGAAGAGCATCATGTGGTTATGCCACACAAGATACTCTATGATTTCCTTGTTGACAAAACGCTGAAGGAGGAATACTCTAAGCAGATTTTCCGTAAAGACTCTTCATATTATGACGACGAAGAATATGTCAGATCACGCCTTGCATTTATCTGCGATGATGTCTTTGCCGAGATTGATGATCGCATGAAGGAAGGATGTCTGAAAGATGTCTTTGACGCCGACATCCTTCTGAAAGAATACGAAGGCGAGACATTCGTACAGCAGATTCTTGACAGCGAAACTGATGACGATTTCTATAAAGAAGACAGCCATGGAGGTGCCGTCATTTCCCACGGCATTAGCTATTATTGCAGTGACCACATATACACTTATCAAGGTTCCCGAGCAGAGGTGCCTTGGGTTGCAGAGAATCCTGGCTTCATGCATGTGGCACCTAAGAAAGAATGGGAATACAGAGGACATGTTCACATTCCCTCTACCGTTCAACACAACGGACGGCTATACCCTGTCAGCACCATCAGCTGCATGGCATTCTACGAGTGCGAAGACTTGAAGGAAGTGACTATCGACGAAGGCGTTACGGAAATCGAAAGCAAAGCATTCGCTGGTTGCAGTCGACTGGAAACAGTCGTACTGCCTTCAACTCTCAAAAGCATTGGTGATGATGCCTTTGACGGTTGCCCTCGACTGAAAGAGATAAAACTACCAGAGGGACTGGAACACATGGGTAACAATGCATTTAAATAACAGTATATACTTTCACCTATGGATCAATACATAACAAACATAGCCCTGACGGGCAAGAAGGAAAGCATCGTCAAGATGCTGAATGCAGTCATCAATAATGTCGGTCTTGAAAAGGTTATCGCTGACGGTGATGACTTGAAGACTATCAACAGCAAACTCAAAGATGACAAAGGCAATGGCGTAGAAATCGGTATCCCCGACCTACTCTCTGCTGAGTATCTGAAGGATGAAGTGCTGATGCAGAAGAAAGCTGAGTTTGATAAGGATTGCGAAGAAGACGAGCCTTACAATGTAAGTAGCGGAAGGGCGATAGAGTTTGTGAGAGTAGAAGAATCGGGAGATGATTACATCGCCAAGTTCTCGCTCTATGAATATGAAGAGTATTGCTATGCCGACTATACTGATTGGTCAGATATTGCGCGCCTGTATGGCTGCAAGGTCGTTATAGATGTAGCGCTGTTTATGAACGGTCGTTTCGAAGAATTCTGCGGCGCCACTATCTGCAAGATGGAAGAGGGCAAGGTGAAAGAGACCCGTATTGCACCAAAGTTGGATATCGATGAGTACACCATGGCATTCGGCAAACTCTGCAAGATGGTTCCTGAGCATTACCGCCAATTGAAGATACAAGACATGGAGGCAAAGGTCCGTGCTCTACAAACAGAAATCAGTAGAGAGAAACTGTTGATCCGCTTGGAACATCTTGACGAGACACAAGGGCATCTTGATGTACCAGAAAGCGTGACCCGTTTGTCGGAGGTGATGTGGCCATACGCCGATAAGCTCCGTAGCATCTACATCCCTGCAAGCGTCGACACCATAAACAAGTCTGCTATCTCATCCAGCAGTCTTGAATCCATAGAAATCAGTCCCGACAACCCTGATTTTTGTTCAGTAAACAACTGCATACTGGATTAGGACAGGACGCGACTGCTTATCGGCTGCAAGGGTTCCATCGTGCCGGAAGGCGTTACGGAAATTGAGAATAGCGCATTCTCTGGCTGTAGAGGTTTAGAGGAAATCGTAATACCTTCTCATGTCAAGGAAGTTGGACGAGATGCCTTCTCTCGTTGCACTGGCTTGTCCAAACTGACAATCGAGAGCGGTGTGGAGAAACTCGGTTGGGCATCATTCAAGGGATGCACAGCTCTCACAAGTGTGATTCTTCCCGATAGTTTGAGCGACCTTCCTTCGCAAGTATTTGAAGGCTGCACTTCCTTGACCGATGTCACATTGCCTAAACATCTGGAAAACATGAAGGACGATGCTTTCAGGAATACTCCATGGGGAGGCGGAGTGGAGACGACGGAAAAAGTATATCCTGACTTACCGTTTTAAATAATTCTAGACAATGGCATCAGAAGAACACAATAGCATAGTAAAGCGTCGCGCCTATCGTCAAAAAGGTTGGGCATATCGTTCTTCAAAAAATAGTTTGAAAAAAATGGTTTCAGTTTCAGCCTTAGCGTATCTACGGATTTGTTTGTTTACGTAAATGACCGAATATAAGACAAAAAAACTTCTGCCCTACGAATGTGACGCATCCGCAAATCCAAAACCGTCGAACCCTGTCGAACCCTAAAGCAGGGTTCGACGCGGGTTCGACGGATGTAATACAATGAATTAGTGATACTTATGTCAATTTCGCCGAACCCTTGAACCTTTCAGCCTTTTTAAAACTTCTATATAAAAGTCCACCACAGAAAGTCTGCACAGTAGATAAAGGCTGCCTCACAAAGCGTGCACCTATCGCCTTAGCATCGAGAATACAAGTCGTCTCGTCATAGCAATGTTTTATGTAATCTCAAGTGCAAAAATACACAAATTTGGTTCATCCGACATTTGAAGTGATGATTCATTATCGACAAGGATGAAAACTTTATCATCAAGATTTATCTTCGAAATTTATCACCGATTCGAGGAGCGAAGCGACGATATCCAAAAGGTCGTCCGTTTCTTTACGGGAGATTTTACACCGATTTATGTAAGATTTAAATAATTTCTATGCTAAATTTTAAATCAAACGAAAGTAAATTTATGATAAATCTGCCGAAAAAGGTATAATAGACTTTAATGGAATCGTCGCCTTTGGCTCCTCGAATCAATGATAAATCAAGGAGATAAAACAGCTCTATCACTCCAAATATCGGATGAACCTCAAATTTTCAATAAGAGCACCCATCCTTTTGCTAAAAAACATAGCGGAAACCGAGATTTGGTATTTTTTTTATATCTTTACAACGAGGAGTAACAAGAGAAAAGCGACAAGAAAATAAAATAAATCGACGAAAAACATGAAAAAATCGACTTCTTTGAACAGATGCGTTGGAAGGAAGAGAAATAATCCCTAACTTTGTACACAAGAAATCAAACTACCAAAAGCAAATCATCATGAAAAACATGAAAAGAACATTCACGACCCTACTGGCTGTAATGACAACAATGTGGAGCTACGGACAGATTATCCTGAACCTCAATACCGAAGAACGAGGCGCAAAGATAGGCGATCTGCACTATGGCATCTTCTACGAAGAGATTAACCATGCCGGCGACGGCGGTCTGTATGCCGAGTTGGTGCGCAACCGCTCGTTTGAGGACAGCAACGACCAACCCGACAGTTGGAGTGCTGTGTCGGGAGCTACCATCTCGCTCATGAAGACAGCCTCGTACCAACTCAACGATGTGCAGACGCAATGCCTGAAGATAACGGCAACGAAGGCTGGAGGCGGTGTACGCAACAACGGATACTGGGGAATGAAGTTCACAGAGGGTGAGACGTACAAGTTCAGCGCATGGATGCGTGCTGCCAGTACCTTCAACGGCACACTGACCGTACACTTGGAGGACAATGCTGGCAAGACACTGACGCAGCAGGAGATAGCCGTGGAACTGACCAAGGAGTGGCAGAAGGTGGAGGCAGAGATTACCGCTACTGCCAGCACGCCCGACGGCAAGATGAGCTTGACGATGAGCAAGGCCGGTACGGTGTATGTCGATGTGGTGAGCCTCTTCCCACCCACCTACAAGGATCGTCCCAATGGTTGCCGCCGCGACCTGGCACAGATGCTGGCCGACCTGAAGCCCTCGTTCATGCGCTTCCCCGGAGGATGCTACATCGAGGGATGGTACCGTGAGGGACAGGGCCAGAACCGCTTCGAATGGAAGAAGAGCATCGGTCCCATCGAGCAGCGCCCCGGACACTGGAATACGGGATGGGGCTACCGTGCCAGCGATGGACTGGGTTTCCATGAGTTGCTGCAGTTGAGCGAAGACCTGGGCGCCAAGCCATTGTTCGTTGTGAACATCGGCATCGGCCACGACTGGATGGTGGATGTGAATAGCAATGAGCTGAACGATTACATACAGGAGGCACTCGATGCCGTGGAGTATTGCAACGGCGACACCACCACGACGTGGGGACGGGTTCGTGCGCAGAACGGTCATCCCGAACCTTTTAACCTTCAACTGATTGAGATAGGCAACGAGAACGAGTGGATGGACAACTACGAGGAGCGTTACAAGAAGTTCTACAACACGTTGCACAAGCAGTACCCCGACCTCATCTTCATCGCCGACCGCGAGGTGAACGCCACCTTCCATGCCAACGACGAGCACTACTACATGTCGCCCACTTGGTTTGAGAGCCAATATGACAAGTACGATCGCTACAGCCGTTCGAAGAAGAACAAGGTCTATGTGGGCGAGTATGCCGTGACACAGGACTACGGCACGACGGGCAACCTGAAGGCTGCCATCGGCGAGGCCATCTTCATGCAGGGCATGGAGAACAACAGCGACATCGTGATGATGAACAGCTATGCACCCATCTTCACCCACGAGAGCGACTACCGCTGGCGCCCCGACATGATACGCTTCAACAGCGACATCAGCTACGGCACACCCTCGTACTACGTACAGCGCATGATGCCCAACTACGTGGGTAAGGAGAACATCAAGTGGACGGAGACCAACAACGCACGCGAGGACGTGAAGAGCTATGCCGGCCTGAGCACATGGCAGACCACAGCCACCTTCAAGAACTTCACGATAACACAGGCCGACGGCACCGTGTATACCTCGCCCCTCGACGGCACAGAGACATGGAAGAGCCAGGGCGGCACATGGGCACAGAGCGACGGTGTGCTGACCCAGAGCGATGCCGCAATGACGGGCAAGATATACCTCAACACCAGCATGGCACTGAACGGTGACTACACGCTGGAGGTGGATGCCACGAAGAAGAGCGGCGCTGAGGGCTTCCTCATCGTATTCAACTACGTCGACGACCAGAACTACGCCTGGGTGAACCTGGGTGGATGGGGCAACACGCAGCATGCACTGGAGGTGTGCCAGGGCGGAAGTCGCAGCGCGGTAAGCACCAAGGGGGGCAGCCTGACCACAGGCAAGACCTACCACGTCAAGGTGGTGGTCAGCAACAATCAGGCTAAAATCTACCTGGACAAGACGCTACTCTTCACCTACACCATGCCCAGCATAGCACAGCGCAAGGTATACGTTTCCAGTCAGATAGATGATGAGACGGGCAAACTTTACGTGAAACTCTCCAACCCGACGGGCAACGATGAACCTACCGTACTGAAACTCAACGGACGCAAGGCTACGGCAGGAAAACTGGTACAGCTGACAAGTCTATCGAACGAGGATCAGAACACCAAAGAACACCCCGACAACGTAGTGCCCACCGAGCAGGACATCTTGGCCAAGGGTAGTACGGTGAGCCTGACCATTCCCGCATACAGTTTCAGCATCATCGTGCTCGACGTGGTGGATGATGAAGCCGTGGAGGAGGCAGAACCCGGTACCTATTATTTATATAATAAGGAAAATGAGGCCTTCCTGAGCCGAGGTGCCGACTGGGGCACACGTGCCACACTCGACAGCTACGGTGTACCCATCGTACTGACAAAAGATGCCAAAGGCAACTTCACCTTGCGCTACATCGAGCGTAGCAGCAGCTATCTGGGCATCGACAACGATGCACCCTATACCGACAAGAACAGCAACTTCCCCATCACATGGCAGCTGCAGCAAGCCGAGGTGGGCGTATACCGCCTCTACAACACCATGCGTGGCGTATGGCTCGCCGACCAGGGCGTGGATGCCGGTTGCACACTGACCGACGACGAGCAGCAGGCCACCACCTTCTGCCTCATCGATCCTGACATGTACGGCACGCTGACCCAGCATCTCGAAAGCAAGGCACCGCTCGGCATCGAGGGATGGCGCAGTTTCGACATGACCGAAATGGTGGAGAACGCCACGATGGCCGATGGTACGGAAGGTTGGGAGGCTGCATTTGCTGGCACGCGCAACACACGCGCCGGATTGAACGAAGTGTACGAGGGCTACGGCACGCTGAGTCAGACCGTTGACGGTCTGGCCCCCGGTCTCTATTGCTTCACCATCCCCGCTTTCTATCGTGGCAGCAGCAACGACCGTTGTGTGAGTGTTGACGGACAAGGCTTTACGCTGAGTAATGCCTACATCTTTGCCAACGGCGATCGTCAGCGCGTAGCCACCTGGGCTTCCGACCGTGCCGGCAATGCCAATCCCAACTCGATGGAGCAGGCCGCCACACTTATGGGCAAGGGCAAATACCAGAATAGCGTCTACACCACCGTAGGCGAGGATGGACGCCTGACCATCGGTATTGCGCTGCCGCAGAACTGTCCTTCGGCATGGCTCATCTGGGGTGCTGCCACACTGACGCGCTACATCGAACCTCAAGACTTTACCTCGCACATCGTCAACCCAAGCTTTGAGCAGGACATCAACGTGGGTTGGGAGAACAATGGTATGCAGCGCCAGGGCAACAGCGAACCTGCAGCCGCCAAGACGGGTGACCAGTACTGTGAGAAGTACATCTGGGCAGGAGGTAGCCTTGGTACTGCCAGCATCAAGCAGACGGTGACAGGCCTGACGGATGGCGACTATGAACTGACGGCCACTGCACATGCCGAACTGCAGGGCAGCACGAAGGCTGTGAAGGGTGTCTACCTCTTTGCTGATGACCAGGAGGTCAACGTGACGACAACGAAAGTCTACACCATACCCGTATCCGTGGCTAGCGGACAGCTGACCATCGGTTTCCGTTGTGCCAACTCCGATGCCAACTGGATTACGGTCGACAACTTCCAGTTGCGTTGGATGGGCGACTTCACGGGTGCTTACCAACCTATGCTCGAGCGTGCCATAAGCCGCTTGGAGGAACTCGTAAAGACGAAGACCATCCTGACCGACGAACTGCGTCAGCAGGCCACCCAACTCATTGCCGATGCACGCCAAGCCAAGACGAGCGAGGAGATGAAGAACTACATCGCCCTGCTCACGCAGAAGTACGACGAACTGCTGGCCTACCGCATCACCGTGGAACGCAACGATCCCTACGAGCGCTACCTCTTCGCCTACTTCCCCGACAACAACAACGAGAACCTCTACTATGCCGTGTCAGAAAACGGATTCAAGTACACGCCACTGAACGAGGGCAGACGCATCATGGCCAGCGACTCGGTGGCCATCAAGAAGGGCATTCGCGACCCGCACCTGTTGCGCGGTCAGGATGGCAAGACCTTCTACATGGTGGCAACGGACATGCGTTGCGCCGAGGGATGGGACTCAAACCGCGGTATGGTGCTGTACAAGAGTACGGACCTCGTGCACTGGCAGCACAGTACGGTACATTTCCCCACGCGATTCCCCGAATGGAAGAACGTGACACGTGTCTGGGCTCCTGCCACCATCTGGGATCCCGACTATGAGAATGCGGATGGTACGAAGGGGCGTTACCTTATCTATTATTCGTTGCTGACGAACGACGGCAAGTGCAAGTATGACAAGGTGTACTACTCGTATGCCAACGATGACTTCACCGACCTGCTCACGGAGCCCGTCTTCTTCTACGACCGTGGTTCGGCCACCATCGATGCCGACATTGTCTACGATGAGACAGACCTGCTCTATCACATGATCTACAAGAACGAGGGTAGCGGTGGCATCTGTTCGGTAACGGCCAGTCGTCTGACTCCCGAGAAGGGACAGCCCAACGGCTCACAGTGGAGCAAGCCCTCAAAAGCCTTGCAGCAGACAGGTGTGGCCGTAGAGGGTGGTGGACTCTTCCGCCTCATCAACACGAACACCTGGGTGCTGATGTACGACTGCTACACGAGTGGCTACTACCAGTTCTGCACCACGGAGGACTGGGACAAGTTCACGCTTGAAGCACAGACCACAACGAGCGGTGCCTTCACACCGCGTCACGGCAGCGTAGTGCCCATCACCCCACAGGAATACAACACGCTGCTGGATGCCTTCCCCAGCAAGGGGCTCAGCAAGATAGACATCCCCGACGGCATCGAAGCACCTGCAACCCAAAGCACCAAGCAAGGCGAAGCCACGTACGACCTCTCTGGCCGTCGCCTGGCCAATGGCTCAGGCGTAGGCAAAGGCATCTACATCAAGGGAAACAAAAAGGTAGTAAGATGATTTTCGTTTCCCACCCTGGAAGGACTGAGTCAAGAGGGAGTGCCGATGGATACGGACATGAGTGGCGAGACGCTGAAAGTAGATAAATGGATTATTAAATAAACAAAAAACTATGAATAAAAGCTTTTTCCACATGAAAAAAACACTTATTATTGCATTTGCCTTGCTCTGTACTGGGAGTGCCAAAGCGCAGACGTTGAAGGAAGGTGAGATGCCAATCCTACCTCCTTTCCCAGAGATTCCCGCCAAGCAGCCCATTGGCAGCGTGAAGTTGGGCGACATCAACACCTTTGCAGAGGTCAAGCTCGGCATCCCCATCACCGAGGGGCCTTTCAAGCCAACCTGGGAATCGATAGAGGCCAATTACCCTGGCGATGCAGAGTGGCTGAGAGAGGCAAAGTTCGGATTCTGGGTGCATTTCGGTCCTCAGGCAGCAGGCGAGAGCGGCGACTGGTATGCGCGTAACCTATATAAGGAACAAGACAATCATGAAGCTAACCGCAACCATGTGAAGCGCTATGGCCACCCTTCGGAGATTGGCTACAAGGATGTGCTGAAGGATTGGAACCCCACGAAGCTCGACCCTGAATTTCTGACCAAGCTCTACCAGAAGGCTGGTGCCCGCTTCCTGATGATTCAGGGCGTGCATCATGACAACTACGACCTCTGGAACTCGAAGTATCACCCCTGGAACTCGGTGAACATCGGCCCGAAGCGCGACCTGTTGCGTGAGTGGGCGGATGCCTGCCGAAAGTACGACATGCACTATGGCGTAACCTTCCACCATGAATACACCTGGTGGTGGTGGCAGACGGCCTTTGGGGCTGACAAGAACGGTGACAAGGCTGGCGTGCCCTACGACGGCAACCTCACGCTCGAAGACGGCAAGGGTAAATGGTGGGAAGGCTATGACCCTCGCCTACTCTACGGCATCGACCTGCGTGAATACGAATCAGTTGACGCTTGTGCTCACACAGGATGGTCGCCTCCAAAGGACGGCATCTTCTGGCGTCACCTGGACTACTGCAAGTGGTACGCCACACAGTGGGCGCTGCGCATGATGGACGTGGTGGCCAACTACGACCCTGACTTCATCTACACCGATGGAACGATGCAAGGCCCCTTCTGCGGCAATGGTACTGGCACGGGCTACAAGTGCAACGCCATGCAGACGGTGATGGCCGACTACTACAACCGTCAGCTGAAGAAGAAGGGTAAGGTGGATGCATTCAGCATCATCAAGTTCCGCGACACGACAAACGGTGCCGTCAATACGGCAGAGTTTGACTTCCCCGACACCATCAATGCCGTGCAGCCCTGGATTCGCGAGGCACCCGTTGGCGACTGGTTCTATGCCCCCGGTTTCACCTACGATTCGGGCAGCATGATACGCTTCGTCATCGAGGCCATCTCGCGCGACGGCAACGCAGCACTCAACATCCCCATGCTGCCCGACGGCTCTATCGAAGACGCTTGCGTCAGGATGCTCGAAGAGGTGGGCGAATGGATGAGCATCAACGGCGAGGCTGTGTATGGAAGCAAGGCCTGGAAAACGATTGGCGAGGGCGAAAAGACGAGGAACGGCAAGCTGAAGAAGCTGCCTGGCGGCAAACTGGGAGAAAGTCACAAGAACTTCAAGTTCAATGCCCAGGACATCCGCTTCACGGTGGGCAAGAACGGCTCGCTCTATGCCTTCTGCATGGCTCTGCCGAAGGCCGGTGAGACGGTGAAGGTCTATTCTCTTGCAAAGTCAGAAGGCCAGAAGGTGAAGAGCGTGAAACTGCTTGGCAGCAAAGCAAAGCTGAAATGGAAGCAGACCAACGAATGCCTCACCATCGAATGCCCACAGTCGCTCCCTTGCAAGACCAGTATTGTATTTAAGATAGACTGAATGGCATAGTAGTATCAACATTATTATGAATAGAAGAATAGCCTTGACAGCCTTATCCCTTGCCCTCGCTTTGACGGCATCGGCACAATATACCCTTGCTGACTGGAAGATAAAGGACTTCAATCCCAGTAGCGAGCTGAACCTCAACGTCAATGAGTACAAGCTCGACGGCAATCACCCCCTCGTCTATGCCGACTGGCAGAAGTGCTGGACGGTGAAGGCCGAACTGAAATGCGGTACGCTTGGCACCGAGCAGGTGTTCGTCTGCAAGGAAGGAAAGGCGAGCCACCTCATCGGCAAGAACTCGCTCAATGGCGACATCTCGCTTGGCTATGACAATACGGCACATCGCTTCTTCGTGGAAGTCGTAGACAAGGACGAGAATCCTCATCGCCTCTGGGCAGGAGAAGAGGTACAGAAGGACAAATGGTACGAGGTGGAGGCATCGTCGCAGTATAGCGAGAAGAAGAAAGCCTCTACCGTAACGCTCACCGTGGATGGCCGTTCGGCTTCGCTCACCTATCCGGGCAAGGCACTTCGCCACAACGCTACGACCTGGGTGATCGGCCATGGCTATCCTGGTGGCTTCCCCAATGCGCTTCAGGTGCGACAGGGCAGCCTGCGCAACCTCAGCATCAGCGGTGAGCCCTTGCCACGGGTGGAGGGTCAGAATCCGCTCTTTACCGATTGCTTCACCGCCGATCCGGCATTTACCGTTGTTGGCAATACGGTCTATGCGTATGTGGGCGAGGACAAGGCCGGCGTGGGTGGCTGGTTCAACATGCCCCACTGGCTCTGCTATTCCAGCACCGACATGATACACTGGAAGTCGCACGGACCTGTCCTGAAGGCGGCCGACTTCCCCTATGCGGCTCCCGGAGGTGCCTGGGCAGCACAGGTGGTGGAGGCGAATGGCAAGTTCTACTATTACGTCACACTCGACCGCACCGACAATCGTGAGCACACGATAGATGTAGCCGTCAGCGCCTCTCCCACAGGTCCTTTCCGTCCGGCTCGCACGGATGGCACACCCCTCATCACTGATAAGATGACTCCCGATTCCCACCGTGGCAATGCCGACATCGACCCTACGGTGCTCATTGACGATGACGGCACTCCATGGATGGCATGGGGCAATGGCGACTGCTACATGGTGAAGCTGAAGACGAACATGATAGAGCTGGACGGCGAGATTCGCAAGGTACCCCTGCGCAACTACTCCGAAGGCCCTTGGCTCTTCAAGCGTGGCAAGCTATATTATAATGTATATGCCAGCGATGCACCAGGTGTGCAACCCGAGCAGATGGCATACAGCACAGCCGAGTCCATCGAAGGCCCCTGGACTTACCGAGGCTTCGTCAGCACCTCTGCCAACCGAGGCTTCACCATCCATCCTTCTGTTATTCAGTTCAAGGGCAAGTGGTACTACATCTACCATGATGGTTCGTACAATCTGAACGGTCAGCCAGGTGGAGACTGCCGTCGCAGCGTCTGTGCCGAATACATGCACTTCAACAGCGACGGAACGATCAAGTTCATCCCATTGACACAAGAGGGACTGAGCAAATGAAAAAGAGAATAATTGCAGTAGTAATCACATTGATTAGCGTGCTTGGAGGCTATTCTCAGGGGTTTAAGAACCCTGTGCTTCCGGGCTTTCATGCTGACCCCTCGGTGTGCAGGGCTGGCGATGATTTTTATCTGGTAAACTCCACGTTCCAGTACTTCCCCGGCGTACCCGTGTTTCACAGCAAAGACCTGATACACTGGGAGCAGGTGGGCAACTGTCTGACTCGTCGTTCACAGCTCGATCTGTCGGATTTGTACAGTCAGCAGAACCCAGAATTAGGTTGGACGAATGGAGGTGTCTATGCCACGACCATTCGCTACAACGAGCGCAACAAGCGTTTCTACATGGTCACTACTGTCTTTCCTTCGCGTCGTCATTTCTATGTGTGGACGGACGATCCTGCTGGTGAGTGGTCAGAACCTATCGTGATTGATTTTGCAATCGGTTCGTGCGACCCTACGCTCTATTTCGAGGGCAACAAGACATACTTTCTTTGGAAGGAAGGCGACATCAAGATTTGCGAGATTGACCTGGAGACAGGCAAGAAGCTGGGTGATATTCATCATCTTGGCACAGGACTTGGCGGGCGCTATCCTGAAGGTCCTCACATCTACAAGAAGGATGGCTTCTATTATATGATGCTTGCCGAAGGCGGCACGGAACATGGGCATCAGGTCAACATACTTCGTAGCCGCAGTCTCTTTGAGCCTTACGAACCGAACCGCGCCAATCCCATCCTCTCGCACTTCAACATGGATATGCAAGGCAGCGAGATACAGGGCCTCGGACATGCCGACCTTGTGCAGGCTCCCGACTCCTCGTGGTGGATGATTTGTCTTGGTTATCGCACCAGCGGTTATCTATTGCATGTGATGGGACGTGAGACAATGCTTGCTCCTGTGCGTTGGGATGAAAATGCCTGGCCTGTGGTGAATGGCAACGGTACGCTGTCGGTAGATATGAAGTGCAAGACCTTGCCACAAGTGCCGATGGCGGTTGACCCTGAGCGAGAGGAGTTCAACTTCGTGAAGCGCAACGTACCATCCGACAGCTACAGCGCCATCGGTTTCCCATGGGGATGGATGAGCATCGGTAATCCCGACTATTCATGCTATTCGCTCACGGCACGAAAGGGATGGCTTCGTCTTCTTCCGACCACCACATCGCTCGATGCTGCCACCTCTCCTACATTTGTGGCAAGACGGCAGACGGAGAAGTCGTTTGCCGTCACAACCCTGCTCGACGCCACTCATCTTACAGAAGGTTCTGTGTCAGGCATTACTGCTTATGCCGCTCCGCTCAATCACTATGATGTAGTTGTGGAGAATCGTGGAGGAGAGCTCATTGTACGTCCAAACATCCGACTTGGCGAACTTGCTCATTCTGAGAAAGAAATCAACTTGAAGGGCAAGAAGGCCTATCTGCGCATCAGTTCCGACGGAGCCTATTACTACATGCAGGTTTCGGAGAATGGCCAGTCCTTTGAGACGCTTTGCAAGATGGATTTCCGCTACCTCTCCACCGAGGTCATCGGCGGATTCACAGGTGTGATGCTCGGTGTCTTTGCACAGGGTACGGACAAGAACGGATATGCCGACTTTGATTGGTTTGAATATGTTACAAAATAGGAAGTTTCATATCTATGAGAATGAATAAGTTCGACCTGACATAAAATGAAGAAGACAAATATGAGAAGAAAGATAACCATAGCACTCTCCTTGCTTTTGCTTTCGATCGGTAGCACTCATGCACAGGAGAAGAAAGAGGGGACGCCGGACATCTGGAACCTCCCCCCACTGTCCATAGAGCAAGGGGACTACACCACGGCATGGGACAATCTGAGCCGACGTTACAATGTGCCTGCATGGTGGCGTGAAGCCAAACTCGGGGCATGGTCGCATTGGGATCCGCAATCCATGGCAGAGGATGGTGACTGGTATGCCCTTCGTATGTACAACGAGGGGTCCCCCCAGGCACGCTATCACCGTGAGCACTTCGGCCATCCCTCGGAGTATGGCTACAAGGAGCTCTGCCGTGACTGGAAGGTTGACCGTTGGGATCCGGAAGACCTGATGAACCTCTACGAGAAGATGGGTGCACGGTACTTCCTGGCCATGGGAAACCATCATGACAACTTCGATTGCTGGGACAGCAAGTACCAGCCCTGGAATGCCGTGAATGTGGGACCCCATCAGGATATCGTGGGTACGTGGGAAAAGGTGGCAAGAAAGCACGGCATGCCTTTTGGCATAGGATTTCACAATACGCCGGCACGTACCTGGGGACAGTTCATGCCTCCCCGCTACACCAGCGACAAAAAGGGCGACAAGCAGGGCATGCCCTACGATGCCATGCTGACCCGCGAGGATGGCTACAAGCTCAATGCTGACGGCACGGAGAAATGGTGGAAGGGCATGGATCCTCAAGACCTCTATGGCCCTGTACACCATAATGGGCGCAACTCGTTGGATTCGCCATTTGCCAACCAGTTCATGTGGCGTGTGGATGATGCCATACGCAAGTATCAGCCGGACATGATCTACTTCGATGACCATGCCGGAGACTCTCAGGAAGACCTGGGCATCAACATGGGATTGGGACGGCTCACGCCGCAGATCATAGCCAACTTCTACAACATAGCCTCAAAGCGTGAGACGGGCCATCGTGAGGTGGTGGCCACCTTCAAGGGTGTGGGTGGCCGGTACAACAGTTTTCAGCGAAATCCGGAGATGATCAATGTCGTGGATCGTTCGTTGGTAAAAAGCACCGAGCTCTACACGGAGGACGACATCATGGCTTTCCCCTTCCAGACAGAGGTGAGCTTGCAGGAGTGGCACTACCAGCAGGGTGCACAGTACCGCAGTGCCTCAGAGATAGTGACCCGACTGATGCAGAACGTGTCGCGCAACGGATGCCTTCTGCTCAACATCACTCAGCGAGGACGTGGCGACATCGACCCGGAGGCACGGCAGATATGCATGGACTTCGGTCGATGGATAGAGATCAACAGCGAGGCCATATACAGCGCCCGTCCCTTTGACGTATGGGGCAACGAGCAGGTTATCTACACGCGTCAGGGTGGTCACATCTATGCCACACTCCTGAACCCTACAGCTGGTGACATCCTGCTGCCAGAGCTCTCCAGCTTGTCGCCATCTGTTGGCAAGATCACCAAGGTGGAACTGGTGGAGGAGGGCAAGGCCGTAGCCTTTGAGCAGACAAGGCAAGGTCTGGTGGTGCGCATGAGTAGTACACTCCAAACACCGGATATCCATGACGAGCGACTGGCCAAAGGCTTCAAGGTGCTTCGCATCTCGCACGACAAGGCGTGGTTCAACGACGATGATCCGGGTGTGCGCACCTACGGTTGGAATCGTAAGGTGGGTCAGGGAGTAGGCGACTACAACAACGACCTCTCCTTCAGCGATCAGGTGGGCGACCGATGGTCTGTTCCCTTCTCGGGCAAACGCCTCAGCATCATTGCCCCTACCGGCGAGTGTGAGGGCAGGATGCAGGTCGTGATAGACGGTAAGGTGTGTGGCGAAGTGGTTTTTCACAAAGGTCAAGAGCGAAAGGCACAACAGGTGGTCTTCACCTCCAGCAAGCTAAAGAAAGGCGAGCATATCCTGGAGCTCATCAACCTGGAAGGCACCATCGCCCTTGATGCCTTGAAGATAGAACAACTTATCTATAATATTAAACAATGAGAAAACTTTTCTTTTCACTGGTTGCAGTGCTGGTCACACTCGCTGCTGCAGCAAAACCCAAAAACGATGCCTATCTGATGATATACTTCTCAGATAGCGACCAGTTCCTTGAAAATGAGTAACTAGAAAAGGGTGGCCTCACGGTCACCCTTTCCTGTCGTTAGTCAAGTATGTCTTGATTTCACAAATTGGTTTTAGATTAATTACTAACAGTTTATAGAAAAAGCATAAAAATTCCAATTCCTTGTCAGCCGCACTCCTACTTGCTTACCGTAACGGCAGGAGGAGTGAACTGCGTGTTGGTCAGCGTGTCGACCACGGGCTTATCAGTGCCGTAAGCCGTCTCGGGTGCACCAGGCACTACGGCAGGAGGCAGGGTGACTACGTTGGGCGTATGATCATGATCCATAGCCTGCTGCACAGCCATACTGAGACTCAGTACCACAGCTACCACGGCAGCTGCCTTGAAGAAGGGGCGAAGGCCATAGCTCAGGCGCATGCGACGCGCCTTGACAGCGGCAGGAGAGGCTGTTTGGACCTTCTGCTCCCTCTGCTCAATCTGCGCCATGACGCGCTCCTCAAAATCATCAGAGAGACGTTCTTCGGCCATCTCCGTTTCACACTGGAAGAGACTCTGATACGGCTGCAGATGAGCCGGCACATCGCTCTGCGCAAAGAAGTTACGCAGGATGCTCTCCTCCTGAAGCGATGTCTCGCATGCCCAGTAGCGTTCAAGCAGTTGTTCGATGTACTTATAGTCCATTGTGAGGTTTTGAGGTTTTGAGGTTTTGAGGTTACGAGGTTGTGAGGTTGTGAAGGTTATCCAGTCCCTGCATTTGTTCGCGTATGCGATTGCGTGCCCGATGCAGATAAACCTTAACCTGTCCCTCTGTAATGCCGAGGATCGTGGCTATCTCGTCGTATCGCTTGCCTTCGCTGTCGCGGAGTAGCATAATGCTGCGCCACAGTTCTGGCAGGTCATCCATGAAGCGTCTAAGTGCTTCCATCCGCATCTTCCCGTCGAGTTCCTCGAGCGGCGTGACGGTTGATGCCGGGGCATCCCATTGCTCGTCGATCTGCAGGTTACTCTTACAGGCGGCTTTACTCTTGTCGAGTGCCAAATTGCGGCATATCGTCAGGCAGAACGCTTCGAGAGAATCTATCTGTTCCCATTCCTCCCGACGTTCCCACATCCTAAGGAGTGTGTCCTGCACGATGTCTTCGGCTTCCTCACGGCTGAGCGTGATGCGAAGAGCAAGGCGAAAGAGTTTATCCTTGAGGGGCAGGATATCGTCGCGAAAGCGGATTTCTTTCATCTCTCTATAAGGGTAGACGATTGGGAAATGGAAAAGTTACAGCTTTTTACTATATTTTTTTTATTTCTTATCCAAGGCGTGCTTGGGATAGTCGACGGTGTAGTGCAATCCGCGGCTCTCCTTGCGCTCAATAGCCTGACGGGTAATGAGATATCCCACATTGATCATATTGCGAAGCTCGCAGATATCCTTGGTTGGCTTGACACGCTTGAAGAGGTGTTCCGTCTCCTCGTAGAGTAAGTCGAGGCGCTCCCATGCACGATGCAGACGCAGGTCGCTGCGGACGATGCCGACGTAGGTGGACATGATCTGGTTGACCTCCTTGGCATCCTGAGCGATGAGCACCTTCTCCTCGTTACTCATCGTACCCTCGTCGTTCCACTCAGGCACCTTGTCGTTGAAGCTGTAGCCGTCGATGACCTCGAGCGAGTGACGCGCTGCGGCATCGGCATAGACAACGGCCTCGATGAGAGAGTTGCTGGCCAAACGGTTGCCGCCATGCAGACCGGTGCATGAGCACTCACCTACGGCATAGAGACGGCGGATGCTCGACTGTCCGTCGAGGTCGACCTTAATACCGCCACACATGTAGTGCGCGCAAGGAGCCACGGGGATGTATTCCTTGGTGATGTCGATGCCAATGCTCAGGCACTTAGCATAGATATTGGGGAAGTGATGCTTGGTTTCCTCAGGATCCTTGTGAGTGACATCAAGGCATACATGGTCGAGGCCATGTATCTTCATCTCCTTATCGATGGCGCGTGCCACGATGTCACGGGGAGCAAGCGAGAGTCGCTCGTCGTACTTCTGCATGAACTCCTCGCCGTTGGGCAGTCGCAGGATGCCGCCATAGCCACGCATGGCCTCGGTGATGAGGTAGGCAGGATGACGCTCCGCAGGATTGTAGAGTGCTGTGGGATGGAACTGCACGAACTCCATGTCCTTAACCTTACCCTTAGCACGATAAACCATGGCGATGCCGTCACCGGTAGCGATATTGGGATTGGTGGTAGTGGCGTAGACGGCACCGGTACCGCCTGTAGCCATGAGGGTGACTTTGGAGAGGTAGGTGTCAATCTTGCCCGTCTCAGGATTGAGAATATAAGCACCGAAGCACTCGATGTCGGGCGTGCGGCGTGTGACGCGGATGCCAAGATGGTGCTGGGTGATGATTTCCACGGCAAAGTGGTTCTCGAGGATGGTGATGTTGGGATCCTTTCGCACAGCCTCCATCAAGCCACGCTGAATCTCAAAACCAGTGTCGTCGGCATGGTGCAGGATGCGGAACTCACAGTGACCACCCTCGCGATGAAGGTCGAACTCACCATTCTCGTTCTTATCGAAGTTCACACCCCACTTTACCAGATCGCGGATGCCATCAGGTCCACCCTTCACGACCTGCTCCACTGCTGCGGGATCGCTGATGTAGTCACCGGCAATCATAGTATCCTCGATATGCTTGTCGAAATTGTCGACCAGCAGATTGGTGACAGAGGCTATGCCGCCCTGTGCCTTGGCCGTGTTGGCCTCGTCAAGTGTGGTCTTGCAGACCAATGCCACCTTGCCCTTTCCGCTTTGGCTTACCTTCAGGGCATAACTCATACCGGCAACTCCACCGCCGATGATGAGGAAATCGAATTTGTGAATCATATTATGAGGTTATAAGGTTTTGAGGTTATGAGGGTATGAGGGTATAAGGTTTAATGCCTTCAACCTTCATTTTTCAATGTTCGCTTTTCAATTTAAGCACAAAACTACGAAAAAAAACGATTGGTTGTATCGGATTATTTGCGATTTATAAAAAAAACATTAACTTTGCTGCATCAAACTAACAAATATGACGTATAAAAAGATTTTTTCCATACTGGCTCTACTACTCACCATCACGGCTTGCCAAACGGGCAGGAAGGCACAACGTACACGCACATTCTTGCCCGACACGCTTGTGACGAGTCAGACAAGGGAGGTTATCGAAGATGCAAAAACCACCACAGACAGTACGGACGAGGCCTCTTCTTCGCGCGCGAATATAAATAAGGTGGAAAAGTATGCCGCAGAAACGTGGCAGGGACAACTGCAACTGGTGATGGACTCTATCACCAACATCGACCTGTTC
This sequence comes from Bacteroidaceae bacterium, assembly GCA_045629085.1. Taxonomy (GTDB): domain Bacteria; phylum Bacteroidota; class Bacteroidia; order Bacteroidales; family Bacteroidaceae; genus Physcousia. The sequence goes on along the minus strand of JAZQQO010000071.1, from coordinate 48,715 downwards.
GAGACCACACAACTCGGACTGTGCATCTTCGACCTCACCGACGATCACATGCTTTATGCCGTCAACGCCAACCATCGCCTCCGACCGGCCAGCAATCAAAAACTTGTGACAGCCATCGCAGCGCTGGACTTGCTCGATCCGGACATCCACTTCACCCCGACCGTACTCAAACCGGGATGGGGTTGGTGTTGGGATGATGAAGAGACTGGCATGACGGAATTCAAGGCTGGCGGTAAACGATGGAATGCCGACACGCTCTACCACGAGACACGGGAGTGCACGCTGCGCGAGATACTGACGCCCACGATGAAGAAGAGCGACAACATGAAGGCGGAAAGCATATTCTGGCTGTTGCCCGGCAACAAGAATCTCAGCAAGGTCACGCGTAAGGACTGTGTAAGGATGATTGATCAGGTCATCAACAAGACGGCACACACGACAACGGACTACGTTATTGCCGACGGTAGCGGCGTTTCGCTCTACGACTATCTGACACCCCATCTTTTGGTGATGCTGCTGCGCCACGCTTACCAGAACCAAAACATTTTCAGCATACTCTACCCCGCCCTACCCATTGCCGGCATAGACGGCACGCTGGAAAAGCGCATGAAAGGTACCCGCGCAGAAGCCAACGTACACGCCAAGACGGGCACGGTGACGGGTGTCAGCACCCTGTCAGGTTACTGCACCCACCCCAGCGGGCACATCCTGGCTTTCAGCATTATGAACCAAGGACTCCCCAAGACTGCAATAGGCAGGGCCTATCAGGATGAGGTATGTGAGATTTTATGTGGACAATAAAACAATAATACCATGAAATACAAGTTATTAGTTCTTGACGTTGACGGTACATTGCTCAACAGTCAGCGAGAAATGACAAAGCGCACCATCGCCACGCTGCGCAAGGTTCAATCCATCGGCATCAAGGTGGCACTGGCTTCCGGCCGCCCAACCTACGGCATACTCCCCCTCGCCAAGGCACTTGACTTGAGCGTCTATGACGGCTACATCATCTCCTACAACGGTGCTCAAGTCATCAGTGCCCGAACAGGAGAAATACTCTTCGAGCGTACCATCGATCCGCAAATGGTTCCCTATCTCGAGAAGAAGGCTGGCAAGACAGGTATGACGATGGCATACTATGACGGCGACGAGGTGGTGAGCACCGACATCGAGAATGCGTACGTCAAGGACGAGGCCGAAATGAACAACATGAAGCTGCGCAAAGTGGACCAGATAAGCATGGCGTTGGAAGACTGGCCCAGCGAGATAATGCTCTTCTGCGACGATGAGAATGAGTTGGCAGGTATGGAGGAGCACATGCAGCGTCACTTGAATGGTGTGATGGACACCATCCATTCGAATCCCTATATGCTGGAAGTCGTTGGCTATCAAGTAGGCAAGAGTTATGCCATGAGTGCCTTGGTGCAGAAGATAGGTATCGGCATGGACGAGGTGATAGCCATTGGCGACGGTGCTGCCGACATTAACATGATACAGATGGCCGGCACGGGCATTGCCATGGCAAACGCCACCGAGGGCGTGCGCCGTTGTGCCGACTTCACCACGCTGGATAACGACAGCGACGGAGCTGCCCTTGCCATCGAGCGTGCTATCGTAGCAGAAGTGCAAACTACGGAAATTCCCATCGACGCTCTCAACGCCCAATCGAAAAACACGCTGATGGGTAACCTCGGCATACAATACACCTTCGCTTCCCCCGAACGCGTAGAGGCAACGATGCCAGTCGACCATCGCAACCGCCAACCTTTTGGTATTCTGCACGGCGGAGCGACATTAGCTTTGGCAGAGACCGTTGCCGGACTTGGCAGTATGGTTGCCTGCAAGCCTGACGAAACGGTGGTAGGTATGCAGGTAAGTGGCAACCACGTCAGTTCGGCTCACGAGGGCGACACGGTGCGTGCCGTCTGCACACCCGTTCACCTTGGGCGCAGCAGTCATGTCTGGAACGTGGACGTTTTCACCTCGACAGGCAAGCTCGTCAGTTCCATCCGCGTCATTAATGCGGTAATGAAGAAGAGGGGGTAACTCCCCTCCCATTTCTTCTGCCCTCCGAACATCTCACAAGTTCGCTGGGAAGGGGAAGGGGCTGGTGGAGAGTGTCTCTTATTTAATCACAATAATCTTTGTAACGATAGCCTTTTCGCCATTCTCCGTATTCGAGATGACATTGTAAATTCCGCTGGAAACACGGCGTCCTTGTTTGTTGCAACCATTCCAAGTGCAGGTTCCACCATTTGACACTCCGCTCCAAACCAACTGACCTGTAACGGAACATATCTTTACCTCAGCATTGAAGGTGAGTCCATCGATGCGAATGAGGCCAGTGAAATCGGGGCGAACAGGATTGGGATAGACAATGACATTGTCGGACACCAAGTCCTCTTCAGCCTCTGTAGCATCTGCCATAAAACTGCAGAGCCCCTTGTCTGTACCTATCATTACCATACCCGTACGGGGGTGAATGGCTATGCACTGCACATTGTCAGAGAGCAACGGACTATCGCTTTCCATAAAGTGATGTATCATCTCCGTTCCATCTGCACTCACCAGATAGATGCCGTTTCCATCAGTTCCAATCCACTTGCGATTGCCTCCATCCACGGCAATGCACTGTATGCTTACGCCATTGAGAAGATAGTCGGCCAAGCCCGAACCATCGTTACGTGCTATCTTGATTTGTGTAAAATGGAAATCCGAATCAAACACATCCGCAGGGTTATCAATCACAAACAAGCCTTGATCCGTACCACACCAGATATGTCCATTAAGATCTTCTGCCAAACAATGAAACTCATGGGGCGAATACGAGGTACCATCCTGATTAACAATAGTAGAAAGAAGCTTGTGACGATCATCGCGCACATTGGATAATGTACCTTTAGTATCAAAAGCAAAAAAACCACGTGCATCCAATCGACGACAAGCAAGAAAGTTAATGCCACTTGTCGAGAACAGATAGCCATCACACTGGGTCTCCTCTGCAATCTCTTCATAATACAACGAAATCCATTTCTTGTTAGGCGTCAGTACACGAATGATTGTATCTGTTTCCTGATTACACATCCACAGATTTCGGTCATCATCAAAACTCAAGCAGGTGGCACTCACATAGTTCATGTATTTGGGAATGTCGGGCAAGATAGAAGCCAAAGGACTATTCCAACAATTATACAAATCGACAAACTTACCATCTTGGTATTCATACAATCCAGTTCTATAAGGACTTGCATAGATATGCTTTGGATCGTCGGGATCTTGCACAATATCAGTAGTATTATAATGTAAAAGTTCGGGGTACTTCTCTGCAGGTCCCTTTTCGTCCAAATACGTCCACTTCCCATCTTCGTAGATCATGGCTGTAGCAGCATTGAATATCCCCAGATAGGTATTAATACCACCAGCTACCAAAAGGCGGTATCCGCCATGGCCATCCGTATCATAATGCATTCGATAGAAAAGATCACGACGTGGACTGTTTGGCTGGATGACATCCCCAACTGCCACGAGTTCCCCATCCTTCAAAGCATAATTCCTAAGGCCACTCTCACCATCGCTCACCCAGAAGATCTTCGATGCTCCCGCGCCCAACGAAACGTCATTCCATGTATTGGGGAAGGTGTACGTCTTACCCGTCGTATCATCAGAATAGATGTTTACCTCCTTGTTATTTCCGAAACAGAGTTGGCCGTCAGGGGATTGTCGCAAGAACACATAGGTTCCGTTCTTTATTGTGACGTATGATGTCTGATAAAAATGGAATACGCCATTTTTATTCATAGCATAGACATCGTTACCGGACGGTATCAAAGTTATCCAATTCCCTGCACCACTATGCTTCTTCCATGTGGAAAAATTCAACACGCTCTCACTGCTCAGACTTGAAGTGTACAATCCTGTCCGGCAACCAAGCCAAACAATGTCTCCTGCCACGGAAACGCTTTGTACCTCTACTCCCAGGTTATAGGTTTCTCGTATCACCCCCTCCTTCAGGTCGACGACAACGATGCCAAACCCCGTTCCAAGATAAGCATTAGTACCACAAACAGAGATACTATTCACGTCCTTTCCACTGATGGACTTATCTTTATATGCAGAGATATTCAGCACATTACCCTCAAGATCGAGAAGGTCGATGTTACCATTCTTGTAGACAAGAATCAGGCGTTTAGCCTCCTCGCTATAGGCTATGGAACGGATTTGAACATCATTAAGATCGTTATAATTGTCGTAAAGTTTGACGCTCTGATCCTCAATATCATAACGAAGCAGATTACCATTCATCAAAGAGTACACTGAAGATCCTACCACAATATTTTGGGTAGCAATCTGATAGGACGGATATACCTGCCACTCGCCCAAAGCCTGAGCTCTTAGCATGGTCGAGAAACCGCCTACGCAACCATATAGGCATACCAATAATATAATAATGTATCGCTTCATCCCAATCAAAGTAATGCTTCGTCTAATGTTATAAAGAAATGCTTCGTCGTATGAAAATGAGTTTTCCTAAATGCTATGTGCCTGAAGGAATTCCACCAGTTTCTGCGTGGCACGGCCACGGTGACTGATGCGGTTTTTCTCAGCAGGACCCATTTCGGCAAAGCTGACTCCTGCCTCAATGGGTGCAAAGATGGGGTCGTAGCCAAAGCCGTCGGTGCCGCAACGTTCCTCCAGTATCTCGCCTTCGACAATGCCTTCAAAGAGATGCTCCTCACCAGCCTGTATGAGAACGATGGCCGTGCGGAAACGCGCATGACGGTTATGTGCATCCTTGAGTTTGTCGAGCAGACAGGCGATGTTGGCATCGGAGTCATGGCTATCACCATAGCCGTTCATCTGACCAAAACGAGCCGTATAGATACCAGGATCCCCACCTAGTGCATCAACCTCCAAGCCCGTGTCATCGGCAAAGCAATCCAATCCAAAATGCTCATACACATACTGTGCCTTCTGATGCGCATTGCCTTCCAGCGTATTGCTCGTCTCAGGAATATCTTCAAAACAGCCAATTTCCTTCAAGCCTTTCACTTCGTAGCGATCGCCCAATATCTGACGTATTTCACGAAGTTTATGTTCGTTGTTGGTGGCCATAATCAATTCACTTTTCATAATTCACAATTCATAATTAGAAGGCTTACGCCTTTTCATTCCTTATTAAACTACGCAATGTATATATCTCCCCCTAAAGGGGGGTGGGGGGTCTTTCTTTTTACTTCTTCATCTTGTCAAATCCTTCACCGAACACACCCTCCACATTGCTCACTGATACGAATGCATTGGGATCAATATGCCTGATCAGGTTCATAATGCCCGACTTCTCACGCTTCTTAGCCAGGATAAAGAGTACGCAGCGCTCTTCCTTGCTGTACCAACCCGTTCCATTCAGAACTGTCACTCCACGATCCATCTTTTGGTTAACGGCATTGGCAATCTCCTCGTATTTCGTGGAAATGATGTTGAACTGCACACTCTGGTTGGCAGAGTTAAGCACATAATCCAGCACCGTCATCGAGATAAACATCACAATGTAGCCAATGAGCATCTTCTCAACATCGTGAAACACAAAATAGCCACTGGCCACAATGAAGAGGTCGAGCAGCAGCATGATGCGTCCCAACTGCATATCGCGGTACTTGTTGACACACGAGGCAATGATGTCCGTGCCTCCCGTACTGCCACCTGCCTGAAACACCAACGCCAGCCCCACGCCCTCGAAGCAACCTGCTAACACACAGGCCATAAACACCTCATCGCCCACAATCCGGTGCAGCGTCACTCCGTCATCTTCGTACATCATCTGCGTACAAACACCGATGGCCATTGAGATCACCACATTAGCCACCAAGGTACGTGTCGTGTAGCGCCATCCCATGATCCATAGCGCCACGCTCAACAGAATCAGGTTAATCAGAAAATATCCGTATTGTGCGGGGAAACCTGTCGCATAGAAGATAACGGCAGCCACACCACCCATACCACCACTCGTAATTTCATAGGGCAGCATGAAGCAAGCATAGCCGATTGAAAAAAAGACTATACCGACTAGCATAAAAGCATAGTCGCGTATCATTCCTATGATATCCTTCTTATTCATTTCTTACGCTTTAATAGCATTGAAACCAAGTCCATAAGCACCCTCCACGCGATGCTGTGTGACAAAGGCTGCCGGATCGATGGCGTGAATCAAACGGAGTACCGTGACAGACTCACGCTTGTGCACAATGACCACGATAACCTTCAGATCCTTACGCGTATAGCCTCCCTCTCCCGACAGCAAGGTCATCGTGTGTCCCGTCTGCCGGCGTATCTCATTGCACAGTTTGTCATACTCGTTGCTGTAGATGGTGAACTGAATATCCTGTCGTGAACTGTTGATCAGCATATCCAGGGCAAAGGTGTACACCACCAGCGTCACGTATCCAAACACCACCATTCGCCATTCGTGGAACAAGGGCCAGCATGACGCAATAACAAAGAAGTCAAGGTACAACAACACACGTCCTAAAGAAATGTTGCGATACTTGTTGATCAACGCGGCCACGATATCCCATCCACCTGTGCTGCCACCAGCCAGAAAAACGATGCCGATACCTACACCATTGAACACGGCACCGAGGATGCAGGCCATGGAGTCCTGTCCTTCCTCTAGTACCTTCAATAGTTCGCCAGTCTCTGTGGTCATCATGCTCTGACCCAAATCCAGATAGAAAGACAGGGCGAATACAGCGTAGGCAGTCTTCAACGTAAACTTAGGGCCTAACTGCCACCAAGCCAGCATCAGCAAGATGGCATTGACAACCAGAATAGTGTACTGCATCGGGAACCCGGTGGCATACTGCAGGATAGCAGCCATACCAGCCATACCTCCTGTAGTGATGTGGTAGGGAAGGAGGAAGACGGCCCATCCGAAAGAATAGACCGCCATACCTAAATTAATGGAGAAAAAGTCCTTGAAGAAGGTCCACGCCTTCTGTTTGTTCAAGACTTGGTTGCTCATAAATTGAACTATTTAACTACAATATTCACGATACGTCCAGGTACCGCAATAGTCTTCACCACCTGCTTGCCTTCGAGGTAGCGCTGCGATTCCTCTGCAGCCATGACCTGATCGATCATCTGCTGAGAAGTAGCATCGGCAGCGAACTCCATGGTGAATCGCACCTTACCGCTGAACTGTACACCCACCTTGACGGTTGACTCTACGAGATACTTTTCATCCAGTTCGGGCCATTGTGCATCGCACACGCTCGTGGTGTGTCCCATAGCCTCCCAAAGTTCCTCTGCGATGTGGGGAGCGAAGGGAGCGATGAGCACGGCCAGAGGCTCGAGCACCTTGCGCGAACGTGCCTTCTGCTGTGCCAACTCACTGGTAGCCACCATGAAGGCGGGGATACTCGTATTATATGAGAAGGTCTCGATATCGCTGGTCACCTTCTTGATGAGTTTGTGCAGACTCTTCATGCTCTCTGCCGAAGGCTCGCTGTCGTCCACCTGCAAGTTACCCTCCTTGTCCCAGTACAATGCCCAGAACTTCTTCAGGAAACGGAAGCAACCGTCAATACCGGCCACGTCCCAAGGCTTCGACTGCTCTACGGGACCGAGGAACATCTCATACAGACGCAGGGTGTCGGCACCATAGTTCTCGCAGATATCATCAGGATTTACCACGTTATACTTCGACTTCGACATCTTCTCAATAGCCTGGCTCACGATGAACTGTCCCTTATCGTTGAGTACGAACTCAGCATTGCCAAAGTTCTCCACATCCCACTTGCGCAATCCCTCGACATTGAGCACATTACCGCTCACGAGGCTGATGTCTGCGTGGATGGGATCGGTCTCGGTGTTGCCATCGAGGAGGTCATAACTAATGAACTTGTTGGTACCCTTCACACGATGTACAAAACTTGACCAGCCCTGAATCATTCCCTGGTTGATAAGTTTCTGGAAGGGTTCTTCCTTCTTGCTGACACCCAAGTCGAAGAGGAATTTATTCCAGAAACGAGAGTAGATGAGGTGTCCCGTAGCGTGCTCTGAACCACCGACATAGAGGTCGACGTTCTGCCAGTATTCTGCAGCCTTCTCCGAGAGCAGCCCCTCGTTGTTGTGGGGATCCATGTAGCGAAGGTAGTAAGCCGACGAACCAGCGAAACCGGGCATTGTGTTGAGTTCGAGGGGGAAGATGGTCTTCTCGTCAACGAGTGTCTTGTCTACGATCTTCTTGTTAGCCTCATCCCATGCCCACATCTGTGCATTGCCAAGAGGAGGCTCGCCCGTCTCAGTAGGCTTGAAGTTCTCCACAGCAGGCAGTTCGATGGGCAGACACTCCTCGGGAACCATCGTGGGGATGCCATTCTTGTAGTAAACGGGGAAAGGTTCACCCCAGTAGCGCTGACGACTGAAGATGGCGTCACGCAGACGGTAGTTCACCTTGACGCGACCCAAGTTATGGGCGCTTACGAAGCGCTTCGTCTCAGCGATGGCCTCCTTGATGGTCTTGCCGTTCAGGTTCAGAATCTCGCCATCATACTTTACAGCCTTGTCCTCGCTGACGGGTGAGTTGGTCACGATACCCTCCTTGGCATCGTACGACTCTTCGCTCACGTCGGCACCTTCTACGAGGGGAACGATGGGCAGGTCGAAATGCTTGGCAAAGGCATAGTCGCGACTATCGTGAGCGGGTACGGCCATGATGGCACCGGTACCGTAGCCAGCCAATACGTATTCTGCAATATAGATGGGGCACTTGTCGCCTGTGATGGGATTGATACCATATGCACCACTGAAGACACCCGTCACGGTGTGGTCGATCATGCGCTCACGCTCGGTACGGCTCTTCACGTACTTGATGTACTCATCCACAGCCTGACGCTGCTCGGGAGTAGTCACTTGATCAACCAACTCACTCTCGGGAGCCAGCACGAAGAAGGTCACACCGAACATGGTGTCAGCACGGGTGGTAAAGATGGTGAAGTCAACATCCTGGTCAGCCACCTTAATCTGTACCTCAGTACCTTCGCTGCGGCCAATCCAGTTTTTCTGTGTTTCCTTAATAGAGTCGCTCCACTGTATAGTCTCAAGTCCATCGAGCAGACGCTGTGCGTATGCACTGACACGAAGGCACCATTGGCGCATCTTCTTCTGTTCCACGGGATAACCGCCACGCTCGCTCACTCCGTTGACCACCTCATCGTTTGCCAACACAGTACCCAGCTTGGGACACCAGTTCACCATCATCTCGCTAAGGAAGGCAAGGCGGTAGTTCATCAGTACGTCCGACTTCTGCTTGTCATCCAGCGAGTCCCATGCAGCCCCCTCTAACTCCCCGAGGGGAGCACTCTTGGCTACATTAAATTCGTCCAATTCGCAAACACCATTCTGCTTGAAGTACGCAATCAACTCCTCAATGGGGCGTGCCTTGCATACTCCAGGCTCCTCCCCTTCGGGGGAGGTTGGGAGGGGGGCTCCAAAGAACGATCCAAACATCTTCTGGAAAGCCCACTGTGTCCAATGATAATAGTCGGGAGTGCAGGTACGCACCTCACGATCCCAATCGAAGCAGAAACCAATCTTATCCAACTGACGACGATAGGTAGCAATGTTCTCGTTCGTGGTGATCTCGGGATGCTGCCCCGTCTTGATGGCATACTGCTCTGCAGGCAAACCGTAGGCATCGTAGCCCATGGGGTTCAGCACATTGTAGCCCTGCAGGCGCTTGTAGCGTGCGTAGATGTCGCTGGCGATATAGCCGAGGGGGTGACCTACGTGCAATCCCGCTCCACTGGGATAGGGGAACATGTTCAGCACATAAAACTTCTTGCGACTTTCGTCCTCAGTCACCTTATACGTTTGATTGGCCACCCAATTCTGGTGCCATTTCTGCTCGATTTCTCTAAAATTGTATTCCTTCATACCTTATTTATTATTATTTTGCGTGCAAAAGTACTGCTTTTTTGTTGAAAAGCCAAATTTTTAGTATAAAAACAACAAGAGCATCCTTTTTCACAAAAGAACGCTCTTAACAGCTTAATTGAATCTTACAAAATCAATCTTAACCTTAAAACTAACTAACCTAAATAATTCTGTCTTCTTTCAGTTTTGCTTTTTTTGATGCTTTTTCTTTTCACCCTAAGTAACTAATCTTTACCTTTGAACAAAACTGATACCTAACTAACCTTAATCCAAAACTAATATCTAACTTAACTAAACTTACCTTTTTTTACCTAATTGAATCCTCGTGTGAAGAACACCTCAATGTTCCGAGAACACCGCTGTGTTCCTTTTGACGATGCAAAGGTAAGCACTTTTCACTTACTAACTGTTACAATCAGGTGCATTTTTGCGAAAAAGTGTCGTATAATTGATATATGTCAATTCATCTTGTTACTTGAACGGCATTTCACCCCTTTTTTGCCACAAAACTGCCCGAAAAACGGTTTATACGAGAAAAGAAGTTAAAAATTTGTTTTTTCGCCCGCTAATTTGTACATTTGTCCCCAAATATCATTTAAAACAGCAACAATATGAGAAAAATCCTTGCTTTTGCCTTGTTCGGCTTGGCCACATTGAACTGCGCCGCCGATGAAAATCCTAACGCACGCCCCATGCTCAAGGGGTTTGAATACGGAGTTGTCAACGCCCCCACAGGCGAGGAATGGCAGTCGCCTGAGCGTCTTTCGCTCAACAAGCTGCAGCCCACCGCCTACATGTTCCACTTTGCCAACCCCGAGTCGGCCAAAGGTGTGCAGCCCGAGAAGAGCGAGTACTATCAGTCGCTCGATGGAATATGGAAGTTCCACTGGGTGCCCAAGCCCGACGACCGACCTGCCAATTTCTATGAGCCTTCCTTCAATGTCTCGGCATGGGACAACATTGAGGTGCCCGGCTGTTGGAACGTACAGGGACTGGGCAAGCACGGCGAGATGAAGTACGGTGTGCCTCTTTACGTCAACCAGCCCGTGATGTTCTATCACGAGATTGCCGTAGGCGACTGGAAGAAGGGCGTCATGCGTCAGCCCAAGGACCAGCGCTACACCACCTACAAGTACCCCAACGAGGTGGGTTCTTACCGCCGCACTTTCACGGTGCCTGCCGGATGGGAAGGCCGCAACATCATCATCAACTTTGATGGCGTGGACTCATTCTTTTATCTTTGGATCAACGGCAAGTACGTGGGATTCAGCAAGAACAGTCGCAATACAGCTTCGTTCGACATTACCCCTTACCTCAATAAGAAGGGTGAGAATGTGGTGGCCGTGGAGGTGTACCGTTCAAGCGACGGTTCATTCCTTGAGGCGCAGGACATGTTCCGCCTGCCCGGCATCTTCCGCAGCACCTATCTGACCAGTACGCCACAAGTCAAGATAGAGGATCTCGTGGTGCGCACCAAGGAGATTAAGAACAACAGCGTTGCCTACATTGATGTGGACTTCAATATTGCCGATGGTGGCAAAAAGCAGCAGAAGGGCTATAATTTCGAATGTAACATCTACCCTGTAAAACTCTACTCCGACGAGATTGAAAGCCGGGAGTCCGTAGCAAACGCCAAGGGCGGCACTGCCCTGCGTGACAACCATGTGACCCTCTTCATCGGCTCGGACCTGAAGCTCTGGAGTGCCGAGGCTCCTTATCGTTATGTCCTCGTGGCCGAACTGAAGGACAGGAAGGGCAACACCATCGACTGCGTCTCGACTTATTTTGGTGCCCGCACGGTCGAGATACGCGAGACCAAGGCTGAGGACGATGAGTTCGGTTTGGCCGGCCGCTATTTCTATGTCAATGACAAGCCCGTCAAACTGAAGGGTGTCAACCGCCACGAGACAAGTCTCGACCGCGGTCACGCCATCACCCACAAGCAGATGGAGGAGGAAGTCATGCTGATGAAGCGTGGCAACATCAACCACATCCGCATGTCGCATTACAGCAACGATCCCTACATGTACTACCTCTGCGACAAGTACGGTATCTACCTCGAGGACGAGTGCAACCTCGAGAGCCACCAATACTATTACGGTGATGCCTCGCTCTCACACCCCACAGAGTGGAAGGCTGCCCACGTGGCTCGCAACATGGAGATGGTACACGGACACGTCAATCACCCTTCCATCGTTATCTGGAGCCTTGGCAACGAGGCCGGTCCTGGCGACAATTTCAAGGCTGCCTATGAGGCCATCAAGGCTTTCGACAAGAGCCGCCCTGTGCAGTATGAGCGTAATAATAACATCGTGGATATGGGTTCAAACCAGTATCCCAGCGTAGCTTGGGTGCAGCAGGTAGCCAAGGGCAAGTCGAACGTGAAGTACCCCTACCACATCTCCGAGTACGCTCACTCTATGGGTAACTCGCTCGGCAACCTCGTTGACTACTGGGATGCCATGGAGTCCACCAACTTCTTCTGCGGTGGCGCCATCTGGGACTGGATTGACCAGGCCATCGACACCTACACCCCCGAGGGCATCAAGTACATGGGCTACGGTGGCGACCATGGCGATTGGCCCAACGATGGTATGTTCTGTATGAATGGTATCATCCTGCCCGACCTCACCCCCAAGCCACAGTATTTCGAGGTGAAGAAGGTGTACCAGAACGTGGGCGTAACCCTCGAAGAAGTAAAAGACGTACCCGAAGGCACACCCCACGCCAAGGAGATAACGATCAAGGTGTTCAACAAGAACTACTTCGAGCCCATCACACCCAACACCTATCACATCAGCGCCATCCCCATCATCAACGGCAAGCCCTTTGAGGCCTTAACGCTGGATTTAGACCGTAATATCGCTCCACGCCAGTCGCAAACCTTCAAGTTTTATTTGGGCAGAAAATGCTTGGAAGGCGAAGTCTACCTCAACGTCGAATTCCGTTTAGCCGAGCAGATGCCCTGGGCCCGTGCCGGCTACGTGCAGATGGCCGAGCAGCTCTTCATCTGCAACAACACCCAGCTCGCTAACCTGAGCGAGCTTGCCACCGTTCCCGACGTTTCTCCGTCGGGCCTCCTCAAGCTCACCCGCGGCGGCACCGAGACCGCCATCTCCGGCCCCAACTTCAACCTCAGCTTCGATGACAGCAACGGCTCCCTCAGCCTCTACAACTACGGTGGCCAGTACCTCATCGAGAGCGGCAACGGCCTGAAGCTCGATGCCTTCCGTGCCCCCGTCGACAACGACAACTGGGCTTGGAACCAGTGGTTCCAGAACGGCCTCTATGACCTCCAGCACCGCACCACCTCTGCCCCCATCATCATCAACGAGAAGGATGGCAGCATAACCATCATCTACAACGTCATCTCTCAAGCCAAGGAGAAAGGCCGCGCCATCCACCGTCCCGGCAAGGCAGGCGAGCCCTTCGAGCGCATTGAAGCCACTCCCCTCGGTGAGAACGAGAGCGGCTTTACCTTCACTACCACCCAGCGCTACACCGTCTATCCCGACGGCACCGTCTCCCTGGCCAGCAGCATCGTCAGCAGCGATCCCAGCATTGCCCTGCCCCGTCTGGGCTATGCCTTGAAGATGCCCACCCGCTTCGACCAGTACCAGTACTACGGCCGTGGTCCTTTGAACAACTATGCCGACCGCAAGACCGGCTCCTTCGTAGGCATCTACAAGAGCACTGTCAAGGAGCAATTCGTCAACTTCCCCAAGCCTCAGAGTATGGGTAATCGCGAAGGCGTCCGCTGGGCTGCCGTCACCGATGCACAGGGCACCGGTCTGCAGTTCATTGCCGACCAGCCCATGACAGAAACCGTCAATGGCATCACCACCAACAGCCGATGGATCTCAGCCTCCGTCCTGCCTTGGAGCGCTCTGCAGATGACCCTCGCTGCTCATCCTCACGAGTTACCAGAGAGCGACGGAACCTACATCCACCTCGACTGCCAGGTGACAGGCCTCGGTGGTAACAGTTGTGGCCAGGGCGGTCCCCTCTCACAGGATCGCGTACAGGGTTCGCTGCACCAGATGAAGCTCATCATCAGCCCCGTCCGTCGTGGCGCTGACCTCAGTGAACGTGCCCTCGTCACCAGCAAGGCCCTCTGCCCCGTCAGCATCTCACGCGACCGTGCCGGCAACGTCAGCATCGTGGGTGATAATACAGCCACCATTCCCAGCACCCTCTGCTATCAGGTGACAGAACCCGGAAAGAAGCCCGGCAAGGTACAGAAGCATGACACAGCTAATCGCATGCCTTGCATCGTGCCCCTCCGCAATGGCGGTACCGTCACGGCTTGGTACGAGGGCGACGACAAGGCCAAGACCACAGCCACCTACAGCAAGATTGAGACCGTACCCGTCGAGGTCATCTACGTCAGCAGCGAGGAAGGTCCTAGCGGCGAGGTAGCCAAGAACATCGTCGACGGCGATCCCGCCACCATCTGGCACACCATGTACAGCATCACCATGGGTACCTATCCCCACTGGCTCGACTTCGACTGCAACGAGATCAAGACCATCAAGGGCTTCACCTACCTGCCCCGTCAGGACGGTCCTAACGGCAACATCAAGGGTTACAAGTTGCAGCTCAGCCTCGACGGCAAGACCTGGACCGACGCCGTAGCCGAAGGCAACTTCGAGAACAACCTCAAGGAGAAGAAGGTCCTCCTGCAGAAACCCCAAAAGGCCCGCTACCTCCGCTTCACTGCCACCAGCAGCCAGAACGGAGCAGAGTACGCCAGCGGTGCTGAGTTCACGGTGATTGCAGAGTAATCAATGGAATTAGGACAGGTACGTGATGTCAGCCTTCAAGGTGACTCACGTACCTGTTCACTATCTCATCGAAACATCGAAACTCCAACACCCCAGCATTTCGTTGACTACAAGATTGATCCTTGCGGACGATTGCGCGACCAGATGGAGATGGCAGCACGCACCATCCCTGCCAACATAGCAGAAGTCTCATCGCGCCATCAGACAAGTTACGAGACCGAGATGCGACTGTTGGATGTTGCACGTGCAAGTGTCAGCGAACTAGAGGGGGACTATCTGAACTGGCTCATGCGCCACGGCAAGACCATGTGGCACACCAACGACCCACGATACATCGAAGCCCGAAACCTACAGTTTGCAGGCATCCCAGCGACCGACTCTTCTTGGACTCAAACACAAAAGAACTAATGAATTACGTTATGTTCAAGAAGTTAGGAATTAGACTACCGACACAATAACAAAGGATCATGGAGATAGTCAACAATGGTGCTCAACAGAACACCACTACATTCAACTACATCTACACTAATAGTTGATAACACGTTGTCTTACTGCTAAATAAATACAGTGTAGTTGATTTTTTCAAATACACTGCCATTAACAAAACCAAAAGACCGCTTATACACCGAATGATAACACTTTATATTAATTCTACTTCTTATTGCTTCATTCGATTTTTCTTCAAACACCATCTATTGGTACGTCGTCAACGACATACTTTAACGACACGCCATCACGCAGGCTGTTGGAAAATTGTCTGTGCGTCTGTATTGTGTACGATAGTTATTGTACACTTGTACGATAGTTATTGTATGGCTGTACAATAACTATCGTACAAAACATTAACGTAGCATCAATCCTTGGCCTACCGCCGCATCATTTCTTCACGACAGCATAAATTATCCACCTTCGACGTACACTTTGATGCGATTTCTTTCTCGCGAAGCAGACGGTCAAACTAGCGGCTCGTGTTGTTCGCAAAACAAGTGTTTGCCAGAAAAAGTAAAGGAATCGTACAAAACAGTGTAGTTAAATGTAGTTGAATATTTTATTTATATTTTTATATAACAAACACTTAACATACATTTGTGTAGATGTAGTTGAAATATGTATCTTTGATAAGAATAGGAGAAAGAAGAATGTAAGCCCATAGGGGGTTGCATAAGAACTGACTCAAACTCGACCTTCTATTTCGTGAATTCCTCTATCTGACGTATCATCTCGTCGTTGGCGCGCTGCATCTTAAGCAGGATACCAATACCTGTGCAGGCACCGATCACAATTCCAACTACGGCACCGATTTTCATGGACTGGTACACTTCTACATCAAGGTGCTGGCCAAACTCATAGAAGAGCCACGGAAGCCATACCAGGATGAGCACTGAACTGCCGATGATGGTCTGGCGCAGACGCATCTTCTTCATCCACACCAGTCGTGCTACCACGTCTTTGAGGTTTGATGTGAAGACATCACTGTCCATGCTATTTATCAGATACTCTGCGGTGGCAGATGCCAACATCATCAGACAGGTGAAGGCGACAAAGTAAAGCGACAGATGCCACATCGTACCAATGAATATCCATGCTGCAACGCCTACCAACGCCATTGTTATCACCCTACGTACCAGCCTATGTACACTGTGCATCTTCATCTTCAGTGAGTCGTGCAGCAACTGCTCATTCAGTGTCGATTCACGTTCAAGACGCGCTTTCAGTTCAACAATCTGCTTGCGGATATCTTCCATTTCATTTATATTTTCCATAATAATCAAATCATTTTTGTTAATAACAATAGAAATGTCACTTTCCGTCTCCTCCCCTCGGGGAGGTTGGGAGGGGGCTCCTTTTTAACTGTTCACGTATGCGGACGAGTCGCACGCTGACATTCTTGGCCGTGATGCCCACGATGGCCCCTATCTCGTCGTAACTCAGGTCCTCCAACCACAGCAGCACGATGGCGCGGTCGAAAGGCTGTAGCTTCATGATGCGGTTGTGGAGCAGCTCCGTCTGCTGGTTGTTCGTGTCCGACTCATCAAACAGATTCACGCCATCCATGATCTGCTGGCTTTTCTTCGACTTCTTCTTTCGGTCGATGCTGATGCAGCAGTTCAGCGCTACGCGATATACCCACGTTCGTTCGTCGCTGTCGCCACGGAATTTCTCCCATCCTTGCCACAGTTTTATCAGCACCTCCTGAAAGAGGTCGTTCACCTCGTCCTGATCTTTCGAGAACATATAGCACACCGTGTAGATGGTGCTTCGCTGCCTCCGTACCAGGTCGGTAAATACTTGTTCATTATGTTCCATTTCTTTCTTTTCTTTTTCTGTTTTTAAGAGCTCTTTATTCATTAGACGCAAAAAGAGGGACAATAACTACATTCCACCTTTATTTTTTTTTGAAGAATCGTTCTATCCATTCCGGCTAAACGATTAACACATCTGTTAACATACCATAAAGACGGTAATATCTTGTGAATAAATCCCAAAAAATCACATTTCTTTGCAAAAGTAGTGCTTTTTTTCTTTGTTCGTATCATTTTTCTTCCTACATTTGCACGCTTTGCGACACAAGCTATCAAAAAAAACAGTTTCATCACTAAAGAAAACAAAAATGGAGAACAAACAAAAGATTATCGTTACGTGTGTGATGGCAGTGGCCGTAGTTGTAGGATGTGCACTGCTGGGCAAAGGACTGACCAACTTTCACAAGTCGAACGACACGATTAACGTGACCGGCAAGGCGGAGAAGACGATCGACAGCGACTATGTAGTGTGGAGAATAACCCTCAATTCGACAGGCGCTGACCGACAAACAGCATACCACAACTATGAGACCGACATAGCGGCCTTAAAGAATTTCCTGGATGAGCAGCATATACCTGCCAACGAGATGACAGAGCAGAGCCCCAGCGCAAGCGAAAGGATTGAGAGCAGCTACAAGAACGGTAACTACGTGACCGAGAAGTTGGGCTATCAGGTGACACAGACGCTGACCATCAGCACCTCCGACCTGGCTATGGTAGAGAAGGCATACAACAAGATTTCCACACTCTACTCCACTGGCATGGACATTGACAGTTCTCCCCTGGAGTACTACTACACCAAACTCAACGACCTGAAGATGGAAATGCTTAAGGATGCCAGTGCCGATGCCTACGCACGTGCCCAAGTGCTGGCTGAAGGATGCGATGCCGAGGTGGGCAAACTCACCAACCTGTCGATGGGTGTATTCCAGATTCTGGGTGTGAACTGCAACGAGGACTACAGTTGGGGTGGCACTTACAACACCAGCAGCAAGAAGAAGGAAGCCAGCATAACCGTGCGTGCCGAGTACGAATCGAAATAATCCGAGTCCGAATGACTTAGACTTCATAGACAGCCGAAGAGGCGACATAAGAACACATTTCATCACGCGAAAGCGTTGTCCGAAAGGGGGAATACGCCGATTAGGACAGGATGAAATGTGTTCTTTAATTTTATTTGTCTATGAAGTATCAAATTCTTCTTTCCGACCGCAATAGCGGTAAGGAGGCACTTATTGAGTGCCCATCCAGCATGGTTCTTGAGGAACTGAGTGCAAAAATCAAAGTCGAGATGCAACTGCCATATACAGACAATGGCAATCATCGTTTTCTGTTCCGAGGCAACACCTATGTCATCGACGAACATCTCACGTCGGAGCCAGAGATGAGATGGGAAGCCACGGGCATCTACGACGACCACTACCGCAGCAGTGAGCGGATACGCCTCAGCAGATGCTTCACCGTGTTGGGGTCCGCCCTTACCTATCTACAGGACAGCCATACAGGGTGCAACACCTACAAGGTGCGCTGCACCCTCCTGGCAAGGGCGTAGTCATCTTTTACAACCATCAATATTAGCACAAAAACAGTCCTATTAGTTATGTAGATGTCCGCGATGTTGTCTTACCGTGTCATAGGCGATGACCTTGCCCTCTTTGTTGAACGTAACAAGGAACATGACCTGCTCGGGTCCTGCAATCTCCCCTACCATCTTTTGATAGACCCACTGCTCAACTTCGGCATCACCATTTTTGAACTCGGGGGCTCCCAGCAGACTCTTGATCTGTGTTTTATCCATACCCACCTCGACCTTGTTAATCTGTGCCGTTGCACGGGTTGCTATACAACTCGTTGTCAGCATACAACTTGCCAATGCAAGTAAAATAAAAATCTTCTTCATAATTTTGCTATTTTCATTGTTAATGTGAATTTTTACGATGCAAAATTACAACGAACGAAACAAAGTGGGTTGTAAAAAATGGACATCTTGACTTCTGCTGTGCAAAGATGTCCATTTTAAATCACTTATACCAAGTTTTCAATCTTTATCTTTTTCTTCATCAATCCGCTAAACTGCGGACTGAAGGCCTCGGTAAGTCCCATACCCGTCTCGAGGAGTTGGGACGGAGAGTAACCGCAAATATCGCGGAAATCGGCTATCATGTGAGCCAAGTCATAGTAACCGCATTGCCATGCTATCGCCTCGCGCGTATCGCCCGAAGGCGACGCAACTTCACGCTGCAACATCTGCAACGCCTTGTGGAAACGAAGCAGTCGCAGGTAGGACTTTGGATTCATACCCACATATTTACTAAACACACGCGTGAACTGCTTCTGCCCCAGACAAGCCGTAGAGGCCATGTCGGCAGGCGAGAACTCCTCTTGGTTGCTGGGAGGCTGAGCCGTAGTGCCGTCAGTGGGCAGGATATCGCTGAAGACATCGTTCAAGCGGTCTATATTGACATCGCCTTCAGGAAACTCAGCCAATCGGCGCAGGAAGAAGTCGTCGAGCAATTGGACTCGCTGCTCCACACTCTCCGCCTCATGAATCTTGAGGCTCAGTTCCAGAAAATCATCATCGTGCAGTTCCTCTGGCGAAGCATAGGCACCCTACATCTCACCGGGAAAGAAGACACGCGAGCAGAAAGGTACGAACTCAGCACCGAAGATATGAAAGGGACCTTCCGTAGAGTTGACACCCACCTTCTGCATGTTCTGATGGAAGAGTGCTGTGCGGTACGTCCTCTCGCCACCGTCAAGCCGAACAGCTTGGGTGAGATAGAAATGCAGGCTGGCTGCCCCGTTCGAGAATATCTGCTGCGTGCCAGCCGCCGTGCATTGTGCCGTCAGCAACCAGTAGTTGCGGATGAAAGGGCGCAACGATTCGTGGCAGGGTATAGGTTTGAATTCCATCTTAGTCGTTTGGGGGACTAGTTGTATGCTGATTAACTAAAGTTTCCCACCTTTTGTCATTTGCCAGTAAATTACTTAAAATGAGCAATGAATAATGAATAATGAACAATGTATAATGCGATTAATGAGAGGCTGGCGCAGTGATATGTTCGAGGACGCATATTGTTGCTCATTACTCATTACTCATTGTTCATTATTAATTGTACATTAATCACATTATTGTTCAAGGGTGGGAAACTTTAGTGATTAATCCTCCGTCACAATCCAGCCGTCCTTATCGAAAGTGATGGGACGGATGAAGAGCTTGGCTGCACCATTCTGGTCCTTGACGTAAGCATGAGAGATGAAGTAACACTTACCTTCCCACTCGTAGGCTGAGCTGTGACCTACGCCGAAGTAGTCCTCGTCAGGGCCGTAGAGCAGGGTGCCGCCACCAAACTCCATGGGCTTGCCGTTCTTGTCGAGATAGGGGCCCTCGGGCTTCTTGCTACGGCCGTAGACCGTCTTGTAGGTGGAAGCCTGACCGCGGCAGCAGTAGTCGAAGCTGACGAAGAGGTAGTAGTACTTGCCGTGCTTCATGATGAAGGGTGCCTCGATGGCATTCTCGCCTGCCTCGATGGTGTTGCCACCCTCAATCTCGAAGTTGTTGGGGTCGTTCATCTCGGCCAGCGAGATGCGACGGTCTACGCGGCGGGCAATGGTGACGGGTTTGGTGATGGGAGTCTTGAAATCCTTCTTGTCGAGTTTGACGAGCTGGATGCCGTCCCAGAACGAGCCGTAGGTGAGCCAGGGCTGACCCTTACTGTCGACGATGAGGTTGGGGTCGATGGCATTCCAGTTGTCCTGTCGGCGGTGCGAGGCGATGACCATACCCTTGTCCTCCCAACCGAAGTCGGGCGACTTGGGATCGAGCGTCTTGTTGACAGCCAGACCGATGGCACTGCCGTTCTTGCCAAACGTAGAGCAAGAGTAGTAGAGATGCCACAGACCATTGTGATAACTGATGTCGGGAGCCCAGGTGTGGCCGTTGTAGCCGGGCACGGTGTCGCGCGCCCACTGGGGTGTCTCCTTCAAAGCAGAGGGTTCGAACTTCCATGTCTCCATGTCAGCACTCGACATCACGCCCACGTTCATACCTGTCATGAAGCAGTAGTAGCGTCCGTCCTCCCCCTTGGCCATAACGGGATCGTGGGCATTGGGATCCTTGAACTCACGTGAGAAATCGCGACGTCCGCGACGAGCCTGACCATTGTTGGCAGGCTCCTGTTGTGCCATTGCGGCAAGTCCCGCAAAGAGCAGGACAGCGGTTAGTAGATGTTTCATATATTATATTGTAGTTAGGTTTACATCACAACAATAAGGAGCCTTTTTTTAATTTCCATAGCGAGGCTATTACTCTATTAATTTTGGGACAAAGATAATTATTATCTTCCAATCCACCTAACATATTTTATACATATTAAAAAGATTTCGTCGAACTTGTCTTTTTTTTATAAAAAAGTTGTAACTTTGCATCCAAACGAATAATCAACGCTAATACAACATGAAAAAAGCAGCCTTAACAGCCGCCATGATGCTAAGTTCAGCAAGCCTTATGGCACAAACACCACAACTCAAAAGTAATAATATCGACGAGGTCATCGCAGCCATGACACTCGATGAAAAGATAGACCTCGTGGTCGGAGCCCACCGACAGAGAGAGACTCCCCCACCCGCTGCCCCCGGTATGCCTGACCGTTCGAAGAACATGGGCGACAAGAACGACGCTTTCAACGTGAAACGCTCGCAACAAACGGTGGCCACGGCGTTCTCTGCCGGACGTGTACCTGGCGCAGCAGGCGATGTAGTGGCACTGGAGCGCCATGGCATCACGACAATGGTGCTGGCCGACGGTCCTGCTGGTCTGCGCATTGATCCCACACGCCGAGGTGACGATAAGACATATTACTGTACGGCCTTCCCCGTAGGTTCGACCCTGGCAGCCTCTTGGGACGTCAACCTCACACGCAAGGTGACGGAAGCCATGGGTAACGAGGTGCGCGAATATGGTTGCGACGTACTGCTGGCTCCAGCCATCAACATACACCGCAATCCGCTTTGCGGCCGCAACTTCGAGTATTACAGCGAGGATCCCTTGTTGGCCGGCAAAATTGCATCCGCTTATATTCAGGGTATACAGTCAAACGGTGTAGGCACATCGTTGAAGCACTTTGCCGTGAACAGTCAGGAGACGATGCGTAACGGTGTCAACTCATTCGTCAGCCAGCGTGCCCTGCGCGAGATCTACCTCAAGGGCTTCGAGATAGCCGTCAAGGAGGCACAGCCCTGGACGATAATGACATCATACAACAAGGTGAACGGTGTGCTGGCAAGCGAGAACCGCTGGCTCATCACGGATGTACTGCGCAAGGAATGGGGCTTTAAGGGATTTGTCATGACGGACTGGTGGGCCGAAGAGAACGGTGCCCGACAGATTGAGGCTGGCAACGACATGCTGATGCCCGGCACGCTGCATCAGTGCCACGAGATAAAGGATGCCGTGGAGAGTGGCAGAATGGACGTGCGCTTCCTTGACGACTGCGTGCGTCGCATCCTCAAGGTTATGGTGCAGTCGCCCACCTTCAATCGCTACAAATACAGCAACACACCCGACCTCAAGGCTCATGCCGAAGTGGTTCGCCAAGTGGGTGCCGAGGGTATGGTGTTGCTTACAAACAATGGCAACCTACTGCCTCTCACCACAAAGCAGAAAGTGGCACTCTTCGGTGTAGCATCCTACGACGCCCTGGTAGGCGGTTCGGGTTCGGGCTACGTAAACCGTGCCTACAAGGTATCGCTCAACGAGGGTCTGACACAGGCTGGCGTGAAAATAGACAACGAGATTGCAAAGGCGTACGTAGAGCACGTCAAGGCTGACAAGGCCAAGCACAAGGAAAACTTCTGGGTCGTACCCGTAGTGCCCGAAACAACCATTACCGAGGCTGAGGCACAGGCTGCTGCCAAGCGTAACGACCTCGCCATACTTACCATCTGCCGTATGGCTGGCGAGGGCGGCGACCGTACGCTGACGAAAGGCGACTGGTACCTGACAGAACTTGAAGCACAGAACCTAAAGGTATTGAGCGAGGCATTCCACGCCAAGGGCAAGAAACTCGTCGTACTGCTCAACATGGGTAATATCATCGATATGAGTTGGGCTGACAGCGCCGATGCCATCCTACACACCTGGATGCCCGGTCAGGAAGCCGGACACAGCATTGCCGACGTGCTGACAGGCAAGGTTTCGCCTTCGGGCAAGTTGCCAATGACCATCGCCAAGAACTACGAGGCATACTCATCAGCCAACGACTTCCCCAGTTCAAAGGGTGTGGACGGTGAGGTTGACTACGCAGAGGATGTTTTCGTAGGTTACCGTCACTTCGACCGTAAGCCTGCCGACATCCAATTCCCCTTCGGTTTCGGTTTGAGTTACACCACGTTTGCATATTCTGACCTCAAGGTGACCGATGAGGGTGACGCCGTGACCGTGAAAGTGACCGTGAAGAACACTGGCAAGCGCGTCGGCAAGGAGATTGTGCAGATTTATGTTTCAGCCCCCAAAGAGGGACTCATAAAACCCGTCAAGGAACTGCGTGCCTTCGCCAAGACCGAGACGTTGAAACCCAATGCCTCAGAGACACTGACGATGAAGATTGCCAAGAAGGACCTGGCATCGTACAGCAACTACGACGAGGCATACGTTCTGCAACCCGGCACATATACCTTCCACGCAGCAGCGTCGTCGCAAAACACGCTGGCAAGTAAGGAGATTACATTAAATTAATTAATCTACTATTTTACAATTTACGATTTATTTTATGATTGAATTATTTAAGGATCTACTTTCCCTTAACAAGGACAAATAATCAAATAAAAAAAAATCGTAAATCAATTGTAAATTGTAAATAGATAAATCGTAAATAATAACTCATGAAAAAACTATTCCTTGCCATCGCCCTCCTTACTGGGGGTATGGCACAAGCGCAAGTGATTACCACTGCCATTGAGCAGAAGGCAAAGGAGATTGTCAGTCAGATGACACTCGAGGAGAAGATTGACTACATCGGTGGATACAACGGTTTTTACATCCGCGCCATCGACCGACTGGGACTGCCCCAGGTACGCATGGCTGATGCCTCGACGGGTGTGCGCAACGACACCAAAAGTACGATGTACCCCGCCAGCATTTGTACGGCAGCCACCTTCAACCGCGACATTGCCTACAGCGCCGGTACGGGCGTGGCTATGGACTGCCGCACACGCGACGTGCAGTGCATTCTGGGCCCTGGCATGAATATCTACCGCTCGGCTATGTGTGGCCGTAACTTCGAATATCTGGGCGAGGACCCCTATCTGGCTGGCGAGCAGGCTGCGGCTTGGATCAAGGGTGTGCAGGACAATGGCGTGATAGCCACAGCCAAGCACTATGCCACCAACTATCAGGAATGGAGCCGCCACCTCACGTCGAGCGATGTGGACGAGCGCACCTTGCAGGAGATCTACCTGCCAGCCTTCCGCAAGTCAGTGATGAAGGGTGGTGTATCGGCTGTGATGAACAGTTACAACCTGCTCAATGGACAGCACGCCACGGAGAACGTCTACCTCAACAAGACGGTGCTGCGCGAGCAGTTCGGTTTCAAGGGTATCCTGATGAGCGACTGGAACGCCTGCTACAGCATCCTGCCTCTGGCACAGAACGGTATGGACCTGGAGATGCCCTACGGTCAGATGTTGAACCGCAAGAACCTGATTCCACTCATCCAGAATGGAATCCTCGACGTGAAGGATATCGACCAGAAGTGTGAGCACATCGTACAGACCATCCTAAGTTACAACTTCGGCAAGGACTTCAAGTTGGACCGTCCCATGGACGACCCCGAGAGCGCACAGAAGGCACTCGACTGCGCCCTCGAAGGCATCGTACTGCTGAAGAACGAGGCTAACGCACTGCCCCTCAAGGGCAAGACATTAGTCATAGGTCCCAAGGCTGATGCACTGGTACGTGGCGGTGGCAGCAGCGAGGTGACTCCCCTGCACAACGTAACGCCAGTTCAGGCTTTCATGGCTATGAATAAGAAGCAATTCTCCACTGCTCCTACTCCCACCTATATGAACGACATCGATGCAAGTGCTTTCCAGAGCAATGGCAAGCAGGGCTTCACCGTGCAGTACTTCAACAACGACAAGATGACGGGAAAGGCCGCAGTCACGCTGCAGCAAGATGCCCTGAACATGGGCACTATGGATGCTCCCGTGGCACAGGTAGGCAAGGATCACTTCTCGCTCATCGCTACCTCTACTTTCACCTCTCCCATCGATGGCGACGTGCGCTTCCACATCGAGGGTGACGATGGTTATCGTCTCTATATCAATGGCAAGCTGATGGCACACGACTGGAGCGGCCATAGCACTACGATGCGCGACTGCACCGTGCAGATGAAGAAGGGCGAGAAGGCTGATGTGAAGGTGGAATACTACGACGATATCAACGATGCTGTGCTCAACCTCAGCGCTTCGTATAAGAACGACACCGACTTCAAGGCTTCCTTTGCCGAACTGGCCAAGGGACAAGACAACATTGTGCTGTGCATCGGTCTGGGTGGCGGGCGCGAGTGCGAGGGAAGCGACCGTCCCTGGGCACTCGACGACTATCAGAAAGAACTCATCGAGGGTTGTGCCTCGACAGGCAAGAAGGTGGTCGTAGTGCTCTATGCCGGTGGCAACGTAGGCATCAGCGAGTGGATTGACAAGGTGGACGGCCTCATCATGGCCTGGTATCCGGGTCAGGAGGGTGGTCGTGCTATTGCCGACATCGCCACGGGCAAGGTGTGCCCCAGCGGTCGTCTGCCCATCACCATTGAGCGCAAGTGGGAAGATAGCCCCTGCTACGACAGTTACCACACCAACGTGCCCCAGCCCAACGGCACCGCGCCTCGTGTACAGTTCACCGAGGGCATCTTCATGGGCTATCGCGGCTTCGACAAGTCGGGCATCGCACCACTCTACCCCTTCGGTTTCGGTCTGAGTTACACCTCGTTTGCCTACAGTAACCTGCAGGTGAAGAAGAAGGGCGCCGACAAGGTGACGGTATCGTTCGACGTGAAAAACACGGGCAAGATGGCCGGTAAGGAGGTTTGTCAGCTCTACGTGCAGGATGTGCAGTGCAGCGTGCAGCGTCCTGCCAAGGAACTGAAAGGCTACGAGAAGGTGAGCCTCAAGAAGGGTGAGACGAAGAGCGTCAGCATCGACCTCGACGCCGAGGCCTTCAGCTTCTACGACGTGAAGTCGCATAAGTTCGTTATCGAGCCCGGTGAGTTCCGCATCTTCGTAGGTGGCAGCAGCCAGAGTCTGCCTCTAAGCGGCAGCGTGACATTATAATATAGTTCTATGAGACGAATATTCGCATTCACAGCACTGGTATTGTGGATGTCTGCTGTAAACGCCATAACTCCTCATATATCAGTACGCGACAAAGGCAAGCAGACAAAAACCACCTTGCCGGCTCACCCATGGGCAGGACATCGTATTGGCTTCATCGGTGACTCAGTGACCGATCCCAACCTATACGGCAACGACGTAAAGAAGTACTGGCAGTATCTGGCCGAATGGCTTGGCATCAAGCCTTGCGTGCAGGCCGTATCGGGACATCAGTGGTCGCACGCTCCTGCGCTCATCGACCGCCTTTACCAAGCCGAAGGCGACAGCATGGATGCCATCTTCGTCTTTCTGGGCACCAACGAGTTTAATGCTGCTGTGCCCCTCGGACAATGGTTTGACGAGAAGAAGGAGAAGGTGATGCGCGCCGTCGGCGAGGAAAAGCATCTGCAAGAGCGTATGCACCGCACCCTCTCGATTGATCCCAACACACTGCGTGGACGCATCAACATAGCGCTACAGAAACTCAAAAGTCTCTACCCTACCCGACAGATTGTACTACTCACGCCGCTACACCGCGGATTTGCTGAATTTGGAAGCCGCAACGTGCAGCCCGACGAAAACTTCCAAAACGAACTGGGACTCTACGTCGATGCCTACGTGCAAGCCATCAAGGAGGCCTCCAACGTGTGGAGCGTACCCGTCATCGACCTCAATGCCGTGTCGGGGCTCAATCCAATGGTTGAGGAACAGCGCTGTTACTTCTGGTCGACGGAGCATGACTGTCTGCACCCCAACTCGCTTGGGCACGAGCGCATAGCACGCGTCCTGATGGCAGAAATGTGGCGACTTCCTTTATTCTAGAATTACATAAAAACGATATTATGAACTTCAAGAAAACAACTCTGCTAACGATGTACATAGCAATGACTGTCAACGTCACTGCTCAGGTTTCACCTGTGGGTAAGCGCACGCAAGCCCTCGACAAAAAGACATGGGATGCCTCACAGTGGATATCCGCCCCTAATGCTCCAGTCATCACGGGGCAAGTGGTGGACGGCACACGTGCTGCCGATGGTGCCAACTGGTTTCTCTGCACACTGCACAACGAAAAAAGAGTTGTTGCTGCTCGATGGATGACCAGCGGATTGGGCATCTATGAACTTTACGTTAATGGAAAGCCTATCGGACAAGAAATCATGAAGCCAGGTTTCACCGATGCACGCAAGACGAAGCGCTCCTTCACCTACGACATCACCGAAGCCCTACGCACCAAGAAGGGAGCCGACAACGTGCTCTCCGTACAGGTGACGCCGGGATGGTGGGGTGACAAAATCGTCACACCGGGCGGAAACGAGGGTATGGTAGGACGTAAGTGTGCATTCCGTGGCGTGGTGGAACTGACCTACGCCGACGGGACTAAGCAGTGTTTCGGCACCAACACCAATGATTGGAAGGCTGGCATTGCCGGTGCAGTGCAGCACGCAGCCATCTTCGACGGTGAGGTGTACGATGCACGTCAGTTGCCTGGCTACGACACACCCGACCGTCTCCTCACGCCTGAAACGAATACAGAGTTCCAAGGCGAGGTGCTGCCCAGCCAGGGTGCTGAGGTGTATCTGCGCACCGATCTGGCGCTGCGTCCTGTCGAGGCATACATATGGCAGGGCGTGGAGGGTGCTACCGACGAGGCATACGGCAAGGTTCAAGTGCTGCGTCAGTACAAGGCTGGCGAGACGATGACACTCCATGCTGGCGAGACACTCGTAGTGGACTTTGGCCAGAACTGTTCGGCCGTGCCTTCGTTCCTCTTCCAAGCCAACGAGGGCACTAAGTTGCATTGTGAAGTGGGCGAATTGCTCAACGACGGCATGGGGGGCAAGAGTCGTGGCATGGATGGCCCAGAGGGCAGCGTGCATCGCCTCAACCTGCGCATTCCCGGCACG
Source organism: Bacteroidaceae bacterium (assembly GCA_045629085.1). Lineage (GTDB taxonomy): Bacteria > Bacteroidota > Bacteroidia > Bacteroidales > Bacteroidaceae > Physcousia. Next base: position 20,419 of record JAZQQO010000071.1, on the reverse strand, counting down.
GGCATGTACATGGATTACACCTTTGCCGAGACAAGGAAGGCCGTGGAGTATCGTCCACACTTCACCTTCTTTGGCTACCGCTACATTTCTGTCACTGCTACGGATGACGTAACAATCAATCGCATTGAGTCCATACCCGTCACCTCCATTGCCCAGGAACTTGAAACGGGTACACTCACCACAGGCAACGAACTGATCAACAGACTCATCAGCAATACGGTGTGGGGACAACGTTCCAACTACCTGTCCGTTCCCACCGACTGCCCACAGCGCAACGAGCGACTGGGTTGGACGGCCGACACGCAAGTCTTTACCGAGACGGGTACATTCTTTGCCAACACACGCGACTTCTTCCATAAATGGATGCGCGACATGCGCGACTCACAGAGTCCCCAAGGCGGTTTCCCAGGCGTGGCTCCCGTGGCACAATATGGCGCCACGCCCACCGATTACATGCGAGTGGGCTGGGCTGATGCCGGCATCATCGTGCCTTGGACTATCTGGAAACAGTTTGGCGACAAGCACATTGTGCTCGAGAACTGGACGGCTATGAACCGCTACATCGACCATATCGCCGATACGAAATACGACCACGTTGCGCTTTCAGCAGAAAACGGCAATTATCAATGGGCCGACTGGTTGAGCTACGAGCCTTTGGAGAGCTGCGGTGGAGGTGCCTTTGCCAATGGCCCCAAGCCCGAAGCCATCGAATACTGGAGCTACCTATGTGCCTCGTACTGGATTATCGACGCGGGTATGATGGCAGATATGGCACGTGCCATCGGGCGTGACGCCACACGTTTTGAAACGATGGTGCGCGAGGCAAAGGCTTATGTGCTCGACCGCTTCATGAAGCCAGACGGCACCTTCAAGGTCGACTTGCTCAACACGATGCAGACGCCCAACCTCTTCGCGCTCAAGAACCAACTGCTACAGGGCGAGGCCAAGGCGAATGCCATCAATCGTCTGCGTCAGAACTTCCGCGACCACGGCAACTGTCTACAGACGGGATTCCTCGGCACATCCATCCTTATGCCTACACTCACTGACAATGGGATGACGGACATCGCCTACGAACTGCTCTTCCAGCGCAAGAACCCCAGTTGGCTCTATTCCGTCGACAATGGTGCCACTACAATTTGGGAACGATGGAACAGTTACATGAAGGAACAGGGCATGGGACCGCAGGGTATGAACAGTTTCAACCACTATGCCTACGGCTGTGTATGCCAATGGTTGTGGCAAACGGCTGCGGGCATTGCCAGCGACCCTGCCGAACCGGGCTTCCGACACATCATTATGCGCCCTATGCCCGACAAGCGACTCGGTCACCTCACCGCCACCTACCGCTCCGCAGCAGGCCTCATCAAGAGTGCATGGCGCTACGATGGCGATAAGTGGACATGGAAGTTCACCATACCCAAAGGTTGCACCGCCACCGTCACCCTTCCCGGCTCTACCGAAAGCCGAGAGTACACGGCCGGCACCTACACCGTAAACATGAAAATAGAAGCCCCCCTAACCCCCGAGGGGGAATAAGAACAATGTTGAAATAATAAAACTTGTTATATAAAAGCAAATATGAAAAAGCTCTTTCTCACATTAGCTATGGCAGCCACGATGACGAGTGCCATGGCACAGCAGAACGAGGCATCCTGGACAGGAACCTGGGCCACTGCCGTAGAGTTCACAGGCCCTGGTGACATGCCCAAGGCCAGTCTTTCCAACCGTTCATTGCGCGAGATCATTCACGTATCACTTGGTGGCGAAGTACTGCGTATGCAGTTCAGCAACATCCACAGCAAGGAACCCGTGGAGATCAAGTCTGTATTTATTGCCAATCCCACCGACTCGTGCGACATCGACGTCAAGTCGGCGAAGTATCTCACGTTCAACGGAAAGAAGAACGTCACCATCGCTCCTGGCGAAGCCGTATACTGCGACGTCCTGAAGTATCACCTCACGCCCCTGCAGCGCCTATCCATCACCATCAACTATGGCGCTACCACACCCGTCAACGCATCTTCGCATCGCGGTTCACGTACCACATCCTACATCATTCCCGGCGAAGCTAAGCCCAAGACTAAATTCGTAGGTAGCGAGAAATGCGACCACTGGTACAACATCTCCTGCATCGACGTACAGACCAGCGAGCCTACTCCCTGCATCGCCGTGCTCGGCAACTCCATCACCGACGGCCGCGGCAGCACCACCAACAAGCAGAACCGTTGGCCCGATTTCCTGGCTGAAGCCTTAGGCGGCAAGGTGGGTGTACTGAACCTGGGCATCGGCGGTAATGCCGTTGTACGCGGTGGACTGAGTGAACCTGCCCTCGTGCGCTTCGATCGCGACATCCTCCAACAAACGGGTGTGACGAGCGTTGTCATCTTCGAGGGTGTCAACGACATTGGTGGTAGCAAACCCAACCATGCCGACGTAGTGCGCAACCTCATCGAGGCTTACCAAACGCTCATCAAGAAGGCCAAGGATGCTGGCAAGAAGGTATACTTGGGTACCATCACCCCCTTCTTCGGCAACAGCTACTACACACATTTCAGCGAGGCTGCCCGCCTCACCATCAACGACTGGATCCGCGCCAACAAGGAGGTCGATGGCATCATTGATTTCGACCAGTTGCTGCTCGACCCATCCAATCCCAAGGCCCTCAAGCGTGAGTTCTCAGACGACTGGTTGCACGGTTCTCCTGCCGCTTACGAGGCAATGGGTAAATACGCCGCAACCATCATCAAGTAAACAACACAGCAAGCAACCCACACATTTTTATGTGAGATTCACACCTAAAAGCGCCCACCTTTCTCTCGCAGAAAGGTGGGCGCATTCGTAACTACATTTTAGAAATTTCAGAAAGAGAGGCCAATGTTCAGGCCCATGTTGCTGCGATTACTAACGCAGAGAGCCTGAGTATTGAACCGCTCAACACCAAAGTTGAGCGTATAGTCGCGCTTGGCACGCTCCTTGAATTTGTGTGAACGGATGAAGAGAGGGACACTTCCTATCGTCATGAGTCCGCCGCCAACTATCATGCACGCACCGACCTTCTCTTTTGTAGTCAACTTTTTGGGGTTATCGACCAGGCCGTCAACCCCTCCATCAATAAGAAGAATCAAGCCAGAGAGCATAACCACAGGACCACCCACAGCACATGTCCATGCCCAACGCTTCTTGCGCTTATACTTCTTCCATTCGTATGAACCGGTATGGTATTTGTTGTCATAACCACTATAAACAGGCATGGGGGCAGCAAGTGAAAACTCTTTTAGAAAATCGACATCGGCAATAGGCGCTTCATCAGCAAGAATGGTTTGTGCCTCAACAAAGTTACTTTCCTCGGGCACAGATTGCAGATCCTGTAACTTACTTTCCGACTGTGCACTGGCACTCACGCCCATCAGGGTACACAACAAAAGAACTAGACTCTTTTTCATAACTCGTGTTTTTTTGTTTTTTATATTATTAACAATGTACAAACGATGCTTTTTCTTCACATCACTTGCAAAGTTAACAACTAATTGCGGAATTAGCAAGGATTTTCGATTTTTTCTTACTACCTTTGTCGCGAAATAACGAAATAAGAAAGAAAATGATTTCTGTAGAAAACATAGCCGTGGAATTTGGCGGCACAACGCTGTTTAAGGACATCTCGTTCCAAATCAACGAGAAAGACCGCATTGCACTGATGGGAAAGAATGGTGCGGGCAAGAGTACGATGCTGAAAATACTGGCAGGAGTGCGCCAGCCAACACGCGGAAACGTAGCCGTGCCAAAGGACTGCACGGTAGCCTACCTGCCACAGCACCTCATGACAGAAGACGGACGCACGGTGTTCGAGGAGACATCGCTGGCCTTTGCCCACCTGCGTGAGACGGAGAAGGAAATTGATGAGATCAACCATCAACTGGAGATACGCACCGACTACGAGAGCGACGAGTACATGGCGCTGATTGAGAAGGTGAGCACTCTTTCGGAGAAGTTCTACGCCATCGACATGACGCACTTCGAGGAGGATGTAGAAAAGACGCTGCTTGGTTTAGGCTTCGAGCGAACGGACTTCGACAGACAGACGAGCGAGTTCTCGGGTGGTTGGCGTATGCGCATCGAACTGGCCAAGTTACTACTGAAGAACCCCGACGTATTGCTGCTGGACGAGCCAACGAACCACCTCGACATCGAGTCTATCGGATGGTTGGAGGAGTTCATCATGAACTCAGGTAAGGCGGTGGTAGTCATCTCACACGACCGTAAGTTCGTGGACAGCATCACGACACGCACCATAGAGGTGACGATGGGTCGCATCTACGACTACCGAGCCACCTACAGCCACTACCTCGAACTACGCAAGGAACGTCGCGAACAGCAGCAGAAGCAATACGAGGAGCAACAGAAGATGATACAAGAGACGAAGGACTTCATCGAGCGCTTCAAGGGAACGTACTCGAAGACGTTCCAGGTGCAGAGCCGCGTGAAGATGCTCGAGAAACTGGAACTGATAGAGGTGGACGAGGAGGATACGTCAAGCCTCCGCCTGAAGTTCCCACCATCGGTGCGTTCGGGACAGTATCCTGTGATAGCGGATGGTGTGGGAAAGACGTTCGACCGCCCCATCTTCAAGAATGCTTCCTTCACAATAGAGCGTGGTGAGAAAGTGGCCTTCGTGGGAAGAAACGGTGAGGGTAAGTCTACGATGGTGAAATGCATCATGGGAGAACTGGAGCACGAAGGCAACCTACAACTGGGTCACAACGTGCAGATTGGCTATTTTGCACAGAATCAGGCTTCGTTGCTGGATGACGAGCTGACAGTATTCCAAACCATTGACGACGTAGCGAAGGGAGAGGTGCGACTAAAGATTCGTGACATGCTGGGGGCTTTCATGTTCGGCGGTGAGGAATCGACGAAGAAGGTGAAGGTGTTGTCGGGAGGCGAGCGCACACGACTGGCTATTCTGAAATTACTCCTCGAACCAGTGAACTTGCTCATCCTCGACGAGCCGACGAACCATCTCGACCTCAAGACGAAAGATGTACTGAAGCAGGCACTCATCGACTTCGATGGCACACTGATTGTCGTAAGCCATGACCGTGACTTCCTGGACGGACTGGTGACGAAGGTATATGAGTTTGGTCATCAACGCGTTCGCGAACATCTGTGCGGCATCTATGAATTCCTCGAAACCAAGAAGATGGAGGACTTGCAGGAGTTGGAGAAGAAAAACAAATGACAAACGAGGAGTACATAGCCAAGCATCGCGAAGAGGACGTGCGCGCACTAGCCTTGAAGAAGGTGCCCGATGGCGTAGATGCCACCTGGTGCTTGCAACAGATCGAAGGCTGGCAGTTGGCACGCAAGAAACTGCCCCAATGGGCGGCAACCAATGGCTTGTGGTACCCCCCACGCATCAGCATGGAACAATGTTCGAGCGAGGTTACAGCGTTGTATAAACGAAGTGTTGTGAAACGCATCCTCCCTGCTGACCAACGCAAGGAAATGACTGACCTTACAGGTGGGTTCGGTATTGACTTCAGTTACTTGTCACAGGCTTTCATGCATGCCAAATATGTAGAGAGACAGACGCATCTCTGTGAGATTGCCCGACACAACTTTTCCAATCTCCCTTATGTGACCGTTTCCAATTGTTCGTCAGAAGAGTATCTAAATTCCACTTTCCAGGTTGCACTTTTGTATCTCGACCCTGCCCGTCGCGATGACGTGGGGCGTAAGGTGGTGGCTTTGGAAGATTGTAGTCCTAATGTCATCGACTTGCAGGAAGAATTGCGCCGACATGCGCGTTATGTTCTTATCAAACTCTCTCCCATGCTCGACATCACGCAAGCCCTGCGCCAATTGCAGTGTATCAGTGAAGTGCATGTGGTCAGCGTACAGGGAGAATGCAAGGAGGTACTGCTGCTTATCGACCGCACATGGGAAAATGAGAAGGATGGCGAAGAGCAATTACCGACCTATTACTGTGTAGACATCCGCAATGACAGGACATACACATTTTCCACAAAAGTTGGAACCTCTGCAGTATCGGACTGCAGCATAATTTCTGCCGCAGACATTTGTGGAAACGGCACGCATGCTACCATCCTGTTCGAACCTAACGCTTCCATATTGAAGGCAGGTGTACAAAACGCTCTTTGCAAACAGTTTGGCATCAGCAAACTACATCCTATCAGCAACCTCTTTGTAGGGCAGCATCCCATAGCAGATTTCCCCGGTCGACAGTTTGAGATAGAGGAGGTCGGCGACTTCAGCAAGCAAGGTATCAAGAAGGTTTTGCAAGACATCAAGAAAGCTAATCTGACCATCCGCAACTTCCCGAGCACCGTGGCCGAACTGCGCAAGAAACTGAAACTGAAGGAAGGTGGCGATGTCTATCTCTTTGCTACCACTTTGGCAGACGACAGACATGCGCTGATAAAGACAAAGAAGGTACCCTAAAAGTACAACATAACATTCTAAAGATTATGAGTTACGACGTAAATAAAATAAGAGAGGATTTTCCCATCCTGAGTAGAACGGTCTACAAGAAACCGCTCGTCTACCTTGATAATGGAGCCACGACGCAAAAGCCACGTTGCGTGGTGGATGCCATGACGGAGGAATACTATAACGTGAATGCCAATGTGCATCGCGGCGTACACTTCCTGTCGCAGCAAGCCACCGACCTGCACGAGCAGAGCCGCGAGAGGGTGCGACGCTTCATCAACGCCCGCAGTACCAACGAGATTGTCTTCACTCGCGGCACCACGGAGAGCATCAACCTTGTGGCAAGCAGTTTCTCCAAGAATCAAATGCAGGAAGGCGACGAGGTGATAATAAGCGAGTTGGAGCACCATAGCAACATTGTGTCGTGGCAACTTCAGCACGGCATTCGCCTGCGCGTCATCCCCATCAGCGATGATGGCATCGTGGACATTGAGGCCTACAAACAACTCTTTAATGAGAGGACACGCATCGTCAGCATCGCCCACGTCAGCAATGTATTGGGCACGGTCAACCCCGTCAAGGAGATGGTGAAGATAGCCCACGAGCATGGTGTGCCCGTCTTGGTGGACGGAGCGCAGAGCACGCCTCACTTTGCGGTGGATGTGCAGGATATTGACTGCGACTTCTTTGCCTTCTCGGGTCATAAGACATACGGCCCCACTGGCATCGGTGTGCTCTACGGAAAGGAGGAATGGCTCGACCGACTGCCACCCTATATGGGAGGTGGCGAGATGATCAAGACCGTATCGTTCGAGAAGACAACATTTAACGAACTGCCTTTTAAGTTTGAGGCGGGTACGCCCGACTATATCGCGACAACGGGCTTGGCCAAGGCACTCGACTACATCACGGCTCTCGGCATGGACAACATCCTGGCGCACGAGCAGGAGTTGACCCGCTATGCCATGAAGCAACTCATGCAGATTGAGGGAATGAAGATATTCGGTCCTTCAGCCGACAAGCACGATGCAGTCATCTCGTTTCAGGTAGGCGACATCCACCACCTCGACCTCGGCACGCTGCTCGACCGTCTGGGCATTGCCATCCGCACCGGTCACCATTGTGCCGAACCGCTCATGCATCGACTCGGTATTCAGGGCACTGCACGCGCTTCGTTCGGACTCTACAACACTAAGGAAGAGGTGGATGCCCTTGTGGCTGGCATCGAACGCGTAAGAAAGATGTTTTAGAAGACCCTCTCTGCCCTTTGGGCATCTCCCCCTCTATGGGGAGAAGGCTGCGCGATGAAAGGAGATTGTGAATTAGCCAAGCGCCAGCCTAAATATGAATTATGAATTATGAATTGTAAATTGTGTTAGAATCAAAGTATTATCAAGATAAGATTGAGGCTGGTTGCGATGAGGCGGGCCGTGGCTGCCTCGCGGGTCCTGTGTTTGCGGGGGCCGTTATCCTGCCCGATGACGTGGAGCAGCGATGCCCCGAACTGGCTGCTGGACTCAACGACTCCAAGCAGTTGACGGAAAAGAAGCGATATGAACTGCGCGAACTCATCGAGCGTGATGCACTGGCATGGGCCGTGGGCATCGTGGACAACGAGGAGATAGACAAGATAAACATCTTGCGTGCCAGCATCTTGGCCATGCACCGTGCACTGGACCAACTGAAGGTGGTGCCCGAGGCTGTCATCGTGGATGGCAACCGTTTCAAGGAGTGGACGAAGAAGGGGCGCCCCACTACGGCCGATGACATACGTCCTCCTTTCTCCGTTCGTCAAGGCGGCAAGGATGTGCCCTACACCACCATCGTCAAGGGCGACGGAAAGTACCTCAGCATCGCGGCTGCCAGCATTTTGGCCAAGACCTATCGTGACGACTTCATGAAGCAGATTCACGAGGAGTTTCCAATGTACCATTGGGACGGCAACAAAGGCTATCCCGCCAAGGTGCATCGCGAGGCCATTCGCCAGTACGGCACCACGAAGTACCATCGTCTCACCTTCAATCTCTTGGGCGAAAGCCAGCAGTTGGAGTTCGATTTCGGACAATAAATCACACTCAAAGGCATAATCGCCGTATTTTTCTTTGAGCATTCAAATAAAAGTTGTAATTTTGCGAACGAAATAGGCGCTCCGCCTAACTATCAATTATCAATTGTCAATTATCAATTAAAAAACATATTTTTCTATGGCAAAGAAAGCACTTTTGATGATCCTCGACGGATGGGGCATCGGTAACAAGACTAAGGGTGATGTAATCTACAGCACTCCCACCCCCTACATGGACTATTTGGAGCAGACTTATCCCAACAGCAAGCTGCAGGCTAGCGGTGAGAATGTGGGTTTGCCCGACGGACAGATGGGTAACTCTGAGGTAGGTCACCTCAACATCGGTGCAGGTCGCATCGTTTACCAGGACCTCGTGAAGATCAACCGCGCTTGTGCTGATGGCAGCATCCTGCAGAACAAGGAGATTGTCAGCGCTTACGAGTATGCTAAGCAGAACGGCAAGAGCGTTCACCTGATGGGTCTGACCTCGAACGGTGGCGTACACTCTTCACTCGACCACCTCTTCACCCTCATCGATATCTCTAAGACCTACGGCATCAAGCAGACCTACGTACACTGCTTCATGGACGGTCGTGACACCGACCCCAAGAGCGGCAAGGGCTTCATCGAGCAGGTTACGGACAAGTGCGCTGAGGTGCCCGGAGCAGCAATCGCCAGCATCGTGGGCCGTTTCTACGCCATGGACCGCGACAAGCGCTGGGAGCGTGTGAAGGTGGGTTACGATCTGCTCGTTAACGCCGAGGGCAAGCAGGCTACCGACATGGTAGAGGCTATGCAGGAGAGCTATGATGACGGCGTGACCGACGAGTTCGTAAAGCCCATCAACAACAGCACCGTTGACGGTACCATCAAGGAGGGCGACGTTGTCATCTTCTTCAACTACCGTAACGACCGTGCCAAGGAGCTCACCGTCGTGCTGACTCAGCAGGACATGGAGGAGCAGGGCATGAAGACCATCCCCGGTCTGCAGTACTACTGCATGACTCCCTACGACGCAAGCTTCACCGGCGTTCACATCCTCTTCCCCAAGGAGAACGTCGAGAATACCCTGGGCGAGTACATTGCCAGCAAGGGTCTGAAGCAGCTGCACACCGCCGAGACCGAGAAGTATGCTCACGTAACCTTCTTCTTCAACGGTGGTCGCGAGACTCCCTACGACGGCGAGGAGCGCATTCTGGTGGCCAGCCCCAAGGTGGCTACCTACGATCTCAAGCCCGAGATGAGTGCCTTCGAGGTGAAGGACAAGCTCTGCGCTGCCATCGAGGAGAACAAGTACGACTTCATCGTTGTGAACTTCGCTAACGGCGACATGGTAGGACATACCGGTATCTACGAGGCAATCGAGAAGGCCGTTACCGCTGTTGACACCTGCGTGAAGGAGGTTGTCGAGACTGCCAAGAAGACCGACTACGAGGTGATCATCATCGCCGACCACGGTAATGCTGACAACGCCATCAACCAGGACGGCAGCGTCAACACCGCTCACTCTCTCAACCCCGTTCCCTTCATCTACGTTACCGCCAACAAGGACGCTAAGGTAGAGGATGGTGTACTGGCCGACGTGGCTCCCTCGATCCTGCACATCATGGGTCTGGAGCAGCCCGAGGAGATGACCGGTAAGTGCTTGATTAAATAAAAAAAGACCCTCTCCGTCGGCATAGCCGACACCTCCCCCATAATGGGGAGGGTTTAGAATGATTCATCTCTTGATGACATAACAAAACCGCAAGTCGGGGTAACCTAACTTGCGGTTTTCGATTATAGCTTGAAAAAAAATATTTTACATGGAAGAATCAGAGCAGCAAAACATACCAAATCCTCCCCATTATGGGGGAGGTGGCGCGGAGCGCCGGAGAGGGTCTGTAAAGATCGAACCCAGTTGGGCGGAACAGCTCTCTTCTGAGTTTGAGAAACCTTACTTCGAAGAACTCATCCAGTTCGTCAAGGCAGAGTATGCGGCAGGACCATGCTATCCTCCCGGTCGCCTTATCTTCAACGCCTTCAACACGACACCGTTCGACAAGGTGAAGGTGGTCATCCTGGGGCAGGACCCCTACCACGAACCGGGACAAGCGCACGGACTCTGCTTCAGCGTGCCCGAAGGAACAAAGTACCCACCCTCACTGCTCAATATCTTCAAAGAGATACAGAATGAGTACCCACAGTCGAAATATCTCCCCCTTGAGGGGGCTGGGGGGTCTGACTTGACACGTTGGGCACAGCAAGGCGTATTCCTGCTCAACACATGCCTCTCGGTGCGTGCCCACCAGGCCTTCAGCCATAGTGGACATGGTTGGGAGACGTTCACCGATGCCGTCATCAAGTTGTTGGCAGAGAAGCGCGAAGGCCTCGTCTTCCTCCTTTGGGGTGCTCCAGCTGGCAAGAAGGCTGCCTTCATCGACAGCACTAAGCATCTCGTCCTGCGTTCAGCCCATCCCAGTCCCCTCAGCGCCTACCGTGGTTTCTTCGGCAACCATCACTTTGAGTTGTGCAACCAATATCTGAGGGAACATGGCGAAACAGAAATTGTATGGTAGACCCGCAGTAATTGACAATTCTCAATTATCAATTATCAATTCCCAATTCTCACGCCATTGACATTATAGCGCTTTCCGTTGCGATAGATGACAATGCGATTGTGCTTCAAAAACTTGCCGTGCTGAGAGCGTAAGCCACCCTGCCCGGCATTCTCTTCTGTCGGAATCATCTTGACTGAAGTTTCCTCAGCCTTCTTGGTGGTGAAGTTAACATTGTAGTTCAACTGTCCGATCGTCTCAGCCACCTCAGCGGTTGTCATATCGTAGATCACAACCTTGGTGATAGCCAGGCTGTACGTGTTGCTAGGCTCTGTAGCGAAAACCACCGTTGCAGCCTGAGAGCCGAAGATGCCAAAATTATTGTCAACCGTGACCACATTCACCGCGTTGAAGTCCTTGTCGAAGAGTTGACCGTACACCTTGAAGCCCATGCCCTCATAGCCCTCGTAGTTAGGGAAGTCGATGCTTACGCTCATCATGGCCGATGCCTCCACCTCGCTCTCGTTCACAATCGAGAATACGGGGTCGCCCAACACCTTTACAGGCTCCGGCTCACCCTCAACCAGTGTCCAGGATGCCTCCAGACGGAAGTCATCCTTCGTCTCGTCGAAAACCACGGTGCCATCCTCAGCCTTGGCAGTGATGTCGAGGTTGAAGATAGAAGACTGAGTCTCAGCAGAAGCCAAACTTGACAGGTCGCCAAACAGAATCTCCCATATCCTGCCGTCAGTGCCAGTTACTACAGTACCCTGATAGATGGTGCTGCCCTCCATGCCACGGGCATTGGCAGCCCTCACGCTCTTCACCGCGCCGTCAAACTCCAGCGTCACCTTGCCGCCATTGACTGGCAACTTGCCGGGGTTGAGGGGAGTGCCTTCAGGCGTCATCTTAACCAATTTGACAGCCGAGAGAGCCTCATGCTCCACGCCGTCGCCCAAGACGGGAATCTCCACCTTGCAGTCGTAGTTATCGGGCATGACGTCCCACATATTCACGAAACCCTTGATAATCAACGTATATGAGTCGCCCTTAAAGAGTTTGAACGACTTCTCGTTAGGAACAGCCGTTGTCACGTTGTGTACGATGTCCTTAGCCACATTATCATACATGCGCACCTGCAGGTCGTGCGGTGCCCACATCTCGTTGTCATTCTTCAGTTGGATGGTCACCTGAGCATAGTCCTTCGAGGTGGTGAACTTGCAGAGCGTACCACTCTGGGCGATAGAGGCGATGAGTTGGTTTGCCACAGGCCATATCACCTGTATGGCCCCCTGCTCTTCCCCTTTCTCCTCTCCCTCCTCCTTGCCACCGTCACCGATGGTCCAGGTGAAACTCTGCTCCTCGTTGCCCTCGCCATTGATGTGGAAGGTGCCCGCAGGGATGGTCAGCACGTAAGTACCGGGGGCTACAATCTCAGCAAAACCGAGAGGCGTGCCCGCCACCTGAGCCATGAAATTGTCACCCATGTTATAGGTATACGTCGTTCCGTCGCTGCACTTCAACGTGCACGGCATAGCGCCCATTTCATCGACAAACATCGTTCCCGCAGGATTATCAAGCACAATCTGGTAGAGTTGCTCAACCTTACCTTCCACAGGAGAGTTGACAGTAAACTTCCACGCACTGGCCGTCGAAGTTAGCATCAGCATTACGAGCGAAAACGTCAGTTGTAAAAACTCTCTCATGGTATTTTCTTATTTATTTCAATTATAGCCAAGTATTTTGAAAATCGACGCGCAAAGTTACGATATTTATTTCAAATCACGCAAAACAACAGTAAATTCTTTCATTTTCCATGGAAATATCGTAATTTTGTAACCACTATGAACAAAAACGAAATACCATCCATGTTCGTTGTCGGAGAAGTACTGGTTTCTGCCGACATCATCACCGAACATTTTGCATGCGACATTACTTCCTGCCATGGCCAGTGCTGCGAGGAGGGCGATGCCGGAGCCCCCGTCACGCTCGACGAGGTGGCCGACATCGAGGCACAACTTGATGCCATCTGGCCCCACATGTCAGCCTCCGCCCAGGCCGTTGTCGACCGTCAGGGCGTGGCCTACCACGACCCTGAGGGTGAACTCGTCACCAGCATCGTGGGCAGCCGCGACTGCTGCTTCCGTGGCCCCAAGGGTTGCCTGCTACGCGAGCGCCCCATCAGTTGCCACCTCTACCCCATCCGCGAGAAACGCATCGGCGACATCGTTGGTCTCAACTACGACCGATGGTCCATCTGCAAGGCCGCATTCATCAAGGGGCACACTGAGGGCATACCCGTCTACCGTTTCCTGCGCGAGCCGCTCATCCGCCGTTTTGGCGAAGCGTGGTACGAGGAGCTATGCACCGTCGCCGAGCAGCTATCGTCTCTCTAACTTCCTATAATTTCCTATAACTTCCTATAAGAAACTCAATATCAAATAACCAATGAAGACAAGACAACTATTCACGATCCTGGCACTGGGAGTGACCAGCATCGCATGGGCAGAGGACATCAAGGTCAGCACACCGAACACCACCTTGCTGCTCAGTGCAACGGAGGGCGAACCCCTGCACATGTCCTACTACGGCGAGCGTGTCGACAACACCTCGCAAGTCTATGACGCCTACTCCATCTGGGAAGAGGCCTACCCAGCCTTCGGTCGCGGATGCATGGACATCACCGCACTGAGCGTGAAGCACGCCGATGGCAACATGAGCACCGAACTCGTGGTAAAGGGTACCGAGAGCCGCACCGAGGGCCAGAGCCAGCTCTACATTATTCACATGGCCGACAAACTCTATCCACTCAACGTCGACGTGTACTACCGCGCATGGCAGAACACCGACGTCATCGAGACGTGGCAGGTCATCACCAACAATGAGAAGAAGCCCGTCCTCCTGCAGCAATATGCCAGTGCCGCCATGTACATGCGTCGTGGCAATGTGTGGGCTACCCACATGCACGGCACATGGGCCAGTGAGGCAGAGATCACCGAGGAACCCCTCAACGACGGTATGCTCGTCGTACAGGCACTCAACGGTACGCGCAGCGGCTTCAACAACCGTGCCGAGATGATGTTCTCGCTCGACGGACAGCCCGAGGAGAACCGTGGCCGCGTCATCGGTGCCGTGCTGGCATGGAGCGGCAACTACAAGTTCCGTGTCGACACCCGCAACAAGAGCAACCACCGTCTCATCGTCGGCATCGACGAGGAGCACAGCGAGTATCAGTTGGCCAAGGGACAGAGCTTCACGACGCCCGTCGTAGCCTTCGCCTATAGCAACGAGGGTAAGGGTGGCGTCTCGCGTGCCTACCATCGCTGGGCGCGCCTCGACGGCATGCTGCATAACGGCAATGCCCTGCGTAAGATGCTCCTCAACTCGTGGGAGGGCGTCTACATGGATGTCAACCAGAAGGGTATGGAGGAGATGATGGACGGCATCAGCAGCCTGGGCGGCGAACTCTTCGTCATGGACGACGGATGGTTCGGCACCAAGTATCGCCGCACCAACGATTCCTATGCCCTAGGTGATTGGAAGACTGACACACTGAAGTTGCCTGAAGGCGTTCCCGCACTTGTCAAGGCTGCTACCGACCGTGGTCTGAAGTTTGGTATCTGGATCGAGCCTGAGATGGTCAACGCCAAGAGCGAGCTCTACGATCAGCATCCCGACTGGATCGTATGCCATCCCACTCGTGAACCTCAAATGGGCCGCGGCGGTACACAACTCGTGCTCGACATGTCGAATCCCAAGGTGCAGGACTTCGTCTATGGCATCGTGGATGGTCTGATGAAGGAGAACCCCAACCTCTACTACATCAAGTGGGACTGCAACATGGACATTAGCAACTTTGGCAGCCACTATCTCACTGCCGACAAGCAGAGCCACCTCTACGTGGACTATCAGTTCGGCCTGCGCAGCACACTGGAGCGCATTCGCAAGGCCTATCCCGACCTCGTCATCCAGGCTTGTGCCTCAGGTGGTGGCCGGGTGGGCTACGGTGTGATGCCCTACTTCGTCGAGGTCTGGGAGAGCGACAACACCGATGCCGAGCAGCGCCTCATGCTGCAGTGGAGCAGCAGCCACTTCTACCCCGCCAACGCCATGGCGCAGCACGTCAGTGCCTCGCCCAACCATCAGACGCATCGCCAGATTCCCCTCAAGTTCCGCTTCGACGTGGCCAGCACCGGCCGTCTCGGCATGGAGATGCAGCCCAAGGACTTCAATAAGCAAGAGGCAGAGTTTGCCAAGCGTGCCATCCAGACCTACAAGGACGTAATCCGTCCGCTCGTGCAACTCGGTAACCAGTACCGCATCCTCTCTCCCTACGACAAGACAGGCTATGCCAGCGAACTCTACATCAACGACCAAAAGACGGAAGCCGTATTCTTCGCCTACAAGTTCCAGAACCACCAGAACTTCTTCCGTCCCCGCTTCCACTTCGCCGGTCTCGACCCCAACCGCACCTACACCCTCACCGAGTTGAACCGCCAGGGCAGCCGCAACCAGCACTGGGAGGGTAAGTCCTTCACAGGCCGTTTCCTCATGAACAACGGCATTGAGATAGACCTCGGTGGCGAGTACGCATCCTGCGTCATCTCGCTGAAGTAAAGGCAGAACGCAAGATACAGAGTTTGAAAATATAACTAATTCAACTTTCGCATGTCACATAATTGATTAATGAGCAATTAACAATGAATAATGAGTAATGAATAATGTGAATAATGTGAGTCCTCTAGCGTATCACAGCGCCAGCCTCTCATTAAATCCCATTACTCATTATTCATTACTCATTATACATTAACTCATTAAAAATTGCAGACATACAACTTGCGAAACTTGTATAACTAATACTAAAGTAAGACGCAGCGTGTTTCCCGAAAGCACGCTGCGTCTTTTTAGAACTTTTTTGAATCGTTGAGGTCAGCCCCCATCGATTCACATCACCACTCGTCGTCCCAAATGTTTCCGTTGCTATTGAAGTGTCGCTCTTCCTTTACCTTGTCAGAATCATCGACATCAAGAGCAGCAGATCGCGCAACGCTTACAGATTGCTATAAAAAGCCATCCTTCGGATCCAACTCAGCGATTCGTTGCAAGGGGATCATATATTTCTTTTTCATATCATTATTTTCCTTAGATTCTACTTCGTTGATTACTTCACTACCACCTTCTTGCCGTTCTTCACATAAATGCCAGGACGTGTGATGTGGAGCACGCGGCGGCCGTTGAGGTCGTAGGTCTCAGTCACCTTCGTACTGGGGTTGTTGAGCAGTTCGTCGATGCCCGTCTCCTCATCGTCATCCATAAATGTCAGCGAGAAGGACTTCGCCTCGTTCGTAGATGTCGTCAGGTAGAAGCGGAACGGGGTGATGGTGCTCGTAGCCGTCGTCATCACGAACTTCGTACCGGCGCTGTTCAGCTTGTAGTAACCCTGTCCCAGGCCTCTATTGAGGAACGAGCCATTAAGGCCTTCTGCCTCTTCTGTCTGGCCATCTGCCACAGCCACAACGCTGCGACTGCTCAGGTCGAAACTCCAGTCAGCACCACCCTCGCTGTACACCAATACCGGCTTACCAGCATCGATCGTAGCATCGTCTTCCAGCTGTTTGAAGGTGATGGTCTCTGCGTTTGTTCCGGTGTATTCGTAAACCACACAACCTACATAATCCGACACCTTGGTCTCGAAAGGCATACATACAGTATTGTAACCCTTGGTGTTAGTGCGGGTGTAGTGGGTAGCAGTAGCATTAAAACCGAAACCAGGCCCAAAGTCTTCCTTGTCTGTCAGCACAAAGTAATCACACTTGTCATCAACAATAACATTACGAGAGTTAGCCACAA
Source organism: Bacteroidaceae bacterium (assembly GCA_045629085.1). Lineage (GTDB taxonomy): Bacteria > Bacteroidota > Bacteroidia > Bacteroidales > Bacteroidaceae > Physcousia. Next base: position 3,517 of record JAZQQO010000071.1, on the reverse strand, counting down.
GGCTAGCATCCTTCACCTTGATCATGGTGTTACCACTTACGGGCAGTTCAGGTTTGGCAACAAGAGTAGCATTAGTAGCATCGAGCAAAAGCTTTTTATTCTTATCAATGGTTGTCTCGAGGTTTTCCATATCTGCCTGGCGCCAAGTGCCGCTCAGTTCCCATGCAGTCTCGTCTGAATTCAACTTTGCAATCCTCGTTGTTGCGATTACATTAGGTTCATACGTGGTATTAGGATTCTCTGTACCGAGGTAGTAGAGTTGGAAGTTGTCGAAGACAAACCATCCTGCAGTACTGTTGTTTGAAGTTTTCTTTACGCCGATGATAAGCTTACCATCGTTACCAACCTTGATGATAGGCAAAGTGTTTATGTACTTGCCTTGGTCGAATGCGCGACCGGCAGCAGCCTGAGTGTCCTCTTTGAAGTCGGCGGAGTTATAGACATTCAGCAGAACCTTTTCTTCTTTATAGCTGCCTTCGGGGTTAGACCATGCATAGAAGTAACCGCAGTCGGTTACATCTTTTGCAAAGCCTTGGCATGTAATATAGTAGTATCCTGTAGGAACACTAAGTTCTTGATAGCAATCCCATTGATTATTGCTGTTAGTTATACCCCAACTCTTTGTCGATTTTGTATTCACACTCCAGTTGAAGTTACTATGATCATCATTATCCGCACCACCTATTGCTTGTGTTACTCTATCACCATTTCCCTTATTATCAAATGTCCAGCCTGGAGCACCCCAATCGATGCGGTCGAAGTTTGCGGACTTGACATAATACGTAACATTTACGGGATTGGTTGCACTCGCCTTTGCCATCTCTCGGTCCATCTGTTCCTGTGTAACGATTTCCCACTGCTGATGCTTATCCTTCACATTAAGGGGAGCCGTGGTGGCATAACGATAAAGAGGGTTATCGTTAAAGTAGGTGGGGTCGTTGGCTGTCAGAGCCTTCTGCTGACCATCCTGGTTATAAGAGAACACCATGAATCCATCTTCTTCAAGAATAGTCCACTCACTTATGTACTCTGCAGAATTGTTATTATCAAGATAAGCAGCATCGGTGAAATGACCATACTTGCTCTCCAAAGAGTATTTGCCACCAGGGAGAGACTTGACATACATTTCCTTCGGGTAGTTACCCACCACAGCGTGGCTACCCCACCAACCACCATTCATCAGGTAGCGGCCGGTCTCACGGTTGCGAAGATAAACAGCTTCCTCTGTAGTTTCGACGATAGCAACATCGTCAATAACAGGATCGTACTGATGGTAAGAGAAAGTAACGACACAAGGCTTGTGGTCGCAAAGGGGAGAACCCTGCTTGAGTGCTGTGCCCTCAACATCCTGCGATGCCACGAAAGAGAGGTCTTGATGATAGGTCTCAGCCACGAGGCGGATATTGCTCTGCTTGTTGTTCACGTACCAGATCTTATCAACAACCTCACCCGAGCGATAGCCCTCAGTTTCTGCCATTATCGAACTAGAGCCGTATGCAGGATAAGAGTTGTTGCGACCGAACTGAATCCAAGGGTCGCGAATTGTATAGTTCTCATCCTCGTTGAGGGCATCGATGAGGTCTTTCTTCACAGTGTCGCGCGTGTAGCGGCAGTTAGAGTCACCGATGATGACGATGGGGCGACCGTTGTTGTGCGCTTTGATGTATGAAACCAACTGTCTGAGCTGTGATGAGCGAGCATCACGGTCAGCCTGACCATCATCTGCATCCATGTGCATGGTGTAGAGGTCGATAGTGGTGCCATCAGCCAGCGTAACGAGATAGTAACGGAAACCCTTCTTGATAAGACCATCGCCACCCTCGTCGGTATAGCCGTTGTGGTCGTTCCATTGAGTCCACGACTCGTTTGAGGGTTGTGCTACCGTTGTAGCACCATCAATGCGGTAATACACATTCAGTCCGTCCATGTCGAAGAGGGGCTTCTTACTGAGATAGTTAGTCAGCGTGGCATTTGCTACACTGATTTCACCACGATGTGTCATTGCATTGTAATGGTTACCCGTACCGCCATTCCAAGCGATGTCCCAAATATTGCCGTGGAAGTTGAAGTTCTCGCTCACGCCAACAACGTCGAAACCTGATGCCAGCAGACGGCGGCCAATCTCTTCTGCACCGGGACCTTCGGTAGCATCGGGATTGAGCTTGATTTCCTGTCCTAAAAGGCTTACCAACTTAGGCATACCGTCCACATTGAGGCTGGCCACGGTGAACTTCTTCTTGGCCTGCCACTCGGCATACTCGCTCTCGGAGATGAGTTGCCAGTACGAACGGTCGGTGTCGTTGGTAGTGTTCTGGCAGGTTACACCACCACCCAGGTACATACGGCGGTTCTCGTCATCGGGGCTGTTGGGGTCATTCACCTTGTCCTCGAAGGCGAAGAAGTTGACGCCGTTCTTCAGTTGGTAGAAACCAGCAGCGTTCTTGGTGGCCGTATAGGCTGTGCCACCAATGGTGAAGCCCGTTGCCGATGCCGTGAAGGCGAGAGGTGTACCGATGTTGGGAGCCTGCAGTTTGTTGTCAGCACCCAGGAACTTCGACTGATAGATGTTAAATAGGTAGTACTTCTGGCCAGATGTCAAGTCACTTCCCGTGAAGGCACTGACCCGTAATGTAACAAATATCAGGACGAAGAACACTAGTCCCCCCAATATCCGTCGGGATAAGAATATTTGTTTCATGGTAATTTAGTTTGAATAATTAGTTAATAATGTTTTTACGGCTGTAAAGTTAGCGAATTATCTTGATAATAAAGAATGTTTATGACAATTTCTTTCGTAAATATGCAAAATTTTCCGTAAACAGAATGAAGGCTTTTAAGACGATCGGGCCACGCCCTCGGATCAATGATAAATCATCGTGATAAATCTAGGAGATAAACACTTCCATCACTCCATATTCCAGATGCTCGAGGACGCACATTAAATCCCATTACTCATTACTCATTATTCATTGCTCATTATTCACATTATTGTTCAAGGATGTACCCCCCTCTTCCACGTCATGAACCTCTTCATCGCCTCCATTAGGCGGGGCGTGGTCAGTCGTCCGCGGAAGTCGCCGTAGGCACCGCTGCGCAGGCGGTTCATGGCCAGCATCAGCTCCGGCATCGTGAGGTAGTGGTACTCCTGCAGCAGCGTGGTGGCCATGCCTGCCAGTTTCTCGGGCGAGAGCGCCATGGTGCTCGTGCTCACCTCCGCTGCCAGTGCATCGAGGTGCAGGATGGTGAGCCGTATCACCGCTGCCGTACCTATGCGTCCTGCCACCTGTCCCAATGTCTGTGCCTTGCCGCCCAGCCTCTCCACCGCCTCCATCGAGCGATATATCCCCACGTGCTCTACGCCATAAGCCTTGAGGAATGAATCGTTGTGGTCAGCCCCCATCGATTCATCAGCCGCCGCAGTAGAGCCAGGATTCGTTGCAGCAGCCTTATGAGATACAGGATAATGCTCATCCAGCCATTCGCCCATCTCTCGGGCTCTTGCGTCACGGTCCTGCCC
>JAZQQO010000070.1:0-71953 GCA_045629085.1 Bacteroidaceae bacterium | reverse complement strand
GCATTGCTGTAGGTCTTTCGTGCAAGATTCTTCCACACAACTTCAATGAACTCTGTGATGCCGCAGTGTCATATCTGAAAGGTGAGGAATTCCACCTTTATCCTGATTTCCAGACTGGCGGCGCCGTTGACGTGGCCCGATACAATGACGGTGAACGCGGCGGCATGGTGCGCATCCGTGCCAAGATTTCAAAGGAGGCCGACAACAAGACGCTTGTCATCAATGAGATTCCGTACGGAGAGAACGTGATGACGCTGTGCGAATCGATAGTAAAAGCCGGTGAAAAGGGCAAAATCAAGATCCGCAAGGTCGAGAATCTGACCGCTGACAAGGTGGAGATAAGAATCACCCTGGCGCCCGGTGTGTCATCGGACAAGACCATTGACGCATTGTACGCCTTCACGAACTGTGAGGTCAGCATTTCCCCGAACTGCTGCGTTATTGATGACAACAAGCCGCATTTCCTGACGGTCAGTGATGTGCTGCGCAAGTCTGTTGACAACACGCTGGAACTGCTGCGCCGTGAACTGGAGATTGCCCGCACGGAACTGATGGAGCAGCTGCATTTTGCATCACTTGAGGAGATTTTCATTGAGGAACGCATATACAAGGACCGCGAATTTGAAGAGGCCCCGACCATGGATGCCGCCTGTGAGCATATTGACGAACGTCTGACCCCGTATTACCCGAAGATGATACGTGAGGTCACCAAGGATGACATTCTCAAACTGATGGAGATACGCATGGCGCGCATCCTGAAGTTCAACAAGGATAAGGCCGAGGAAAACATCGCTCGCATCAAAGACGAGATAGCCCAGATTGATAAGGAGTTGGCCAACATGGTGGAAGTGACCTGCGACTGGTTCCGCTTCATCAAGGACAAGTACGGCAAGGATCATCCACGCCTCACCGAGATTAAGAACTTCGACACCATCACGGCGGCCAAGGTTGTGGAGGCTAATCAGAAGCTCTACATCAACCGCGAAGAGGGTTTCATCGGCACCAGCCTTAAGAAGGACGAATTCGTTTGCAACTGTTCGGACATCGATGACGTTATCCTTTTCTACAAGGATGGCACGTACAAGGTGGTACGCGTTGCCGAGAAACTGTTCGTAGGCGAAACGGAACGATCGAAGGCAGAGAAGAAGAAGGCTGAAATCATCCACATAGCCATCTTCAAGAAGAGCGACACACGTACCATCTACAACGTAGTGTATAAGGACGGCAAGGGAGGTGCATCCTATGTGAAGCGCTTCAACGTGACGAGCGTGACGCGCGACCGAGAGTACGACCTGACGCAGGGTAAGCCCAGCAGCCGCGTGACGTACTTCACGGCCAATCCCAACGGCGAGGCCGAGGTCATCAAGGTGACGCTAAAACCCAACCCGAAACTTAAGCGCGTATTCTTCGACAAGGACCTAAGCGAGATAGCCATCAAGGGACGTGCCTCTATGGGTAACATTCTGAGCAAGAACGACGTATTGCGCATCCAACTCAAGAGTCACGGCACGAGTACGTTAGGCGGTCGCAAGGTTTGGTTCGACCCCGACGTGAAGCGTCTGAACTACGACGAGCACGGCCAGTATCTGGGCGAGTTCGTGGACGACGACAAGATACTCGTCATCCTCGAGGGCGGTGAGTACTATCTCACCACCTACGACCTCAACAACCACTACGAGGATCATATCATGCGCATCGAGAAATACAACGCCAACAAGGTATGGACGGCTTGCCTCTTCGATGCCGATCAGCAGGGATTCCCCTACATCAAGCGTTTCCTGCTCGATGCTTCTGCCCGTCAGCACCAGAACTTCCTGGGCGAGAATGCAGCCAACCGTCTCATCCTGCTCACCGACACCGTACATCCACACCTCATCGTGCGAATGGGTGGCAACGACGAATTCCGCGAACCTCTCGACATCGAAGCTGATGAGTTCATCGGCGTGAAGAGCTACAAAGCCAAAGGCAAACGATTGACGACATTCACAATAGCGGAGATTGAGGAACTGGAGCCAACGAAAGCACCAGAACCTAACACTCCCCAATCCTCTGAAGGGGGAGACAATACTGATGGAGGCGAGGACGAAAGCATGAATGGCAGCGCCGACGTGATCGATCCTGACGAAGGCAAGAGCCAGAGCGATGTGGCCGACGAGATAAACGGGCAACTGCACCTATTCTAGAAGAGAGGGCAGACAGATTAACTCTGGAAAAAGTGACGGAACACCGGAACGCCGGGATACCGGAATACCGCAAAAAAAACAGCGGAGCACCGGAATACCGGCATACCGCCAAGAAGCCCCCGGAATACCGGCAACAAAAAGTACATTCATGAAGAGATTCTTTTCACACATCATCCTATGGCTGCTATGCATCACCGCCTCGGCCATCCCACCCTATACCAACGACGGAGGCTATGCCATCCCCATGCCCTCAAGAAACAACCTCCTTGTGGGCATGGGCTACACCAACCAGTACGATACATACATCTCTCCGCTAGAGTATCGTGGTCCGCAACTTGACATTCTATGGGACAGTGAGCATTTTCTAAAAAGAGACATAAAAGGCTATAGAACCCATGCATTGAGCTTTCAATCACTGTTCGACCTACAGATGCACACCAGCGCCTCGGACGCCAGCACCCTACGAATGTATGGCGCCGACATACACTATGATGCAGGATGGTACTATAACTGGCTCTCCGTTGCGACTGGGCTCAGACTGAAAGCTGGCGGACAGGTAGGTGGTACGCTGGGCGGCCTCTATAGCCACCACTCCAGCAACAATCCTGCCAATGCACATGCGGCCGTTCGTCTCTCTGCCTCGGTAGGTGCGCAGTACGTACTACCTCTGCGGCACACGACACTGACATTCCGCTATCAGGCCGACCTGCCCGTGCTGGGCGCAGCCTTTTCGCCCGACTACGGACAGTCCTACTATGAACTTTCCAAATACGGCTACTGCCATAACATCTGTGTCACATCCCCCGTCAATGCATTCTCCATACGCCAGTTGGCCACCATCGACATACGCCTCAAACACGGAGCGCTAAGCGTGGGCTACAAGGCCGACATACGGCAAGCCAAACTTAACCACTTGCGGCAACACCAATATGCACACTCACTGATGATTGGGTGGACGAAAGGATTTTGAAATACTATTTGTCGGAATACCGGGATACCGCCCCCCAAAAAACGAGTCAATTATGCGCACACACTTTCACACGACCTTTTATAGTTTCTTTCTTTCATACATTCTGTTGACAGCCTGCAGTTTGTCATTTTCCTCCTGCGTTCGTGGCGAGGACTACTCCGACACGCCGGAGGACAATTTCCAATCGCTCTGGCGCAGCATTGACGAACACTACTGCTTCCTGGACTACAAGAAGGAGGAACTTGGCGTGGACTGGAATGGCATATACACGAAATACCATGCACGCATCAACGACAAGATGACAAGACTGCAACTGTTTGAGGTACTGTGTGACATGCTCAGCGAACTGAGAGACGGTCACCTGAACCTGTACTGCAGCGCCGACGTAGGTAGAAACTGGTCGTGGCACGAGGACTATCCCGAGAACCTCAACACCGAACTGCGCAACCGCTATCTCGGCAAGGACTACCGCATCGCTGGCGGATTGCACTACCGCATCCTCGACGATAACATCGGATACATTGTGTACGAGAGCTTCTCAAGCGGCATAGGCGAGGGCAACATCAGCGACGCCCTCTTCTTCCTGCGTTCCTGCAACGGCCTCATCATCGACGTGCGCGGCAATGGCGGCGGTCAACTGGACTATGCAGAACGACTCACCAGCCACTTTACCAACGAGAAGATTCTCGTAGGCTACATGGCACACAAAACAGGAAAGGGACACAACGACTTCTCGAAACCCGAGCCAGAATACATTACCCCAAGCACGGGGTTCCGTTGGCAGAAGCCCTGCATCGTGCTTACCAACCGCAGTTGTTTCAGTGCCACGAACACTTTCGTACGCAACATGAAGGAGTGCTCGCTCGTCACGGTGATGGGTGACCAGACGGGTGGCGGCAGCGGTATGCCTTTCACCAGCGAACTGCCCAACGGATGGACGCTGCGCTTCAGTGCCTGCCCGATGTACGACGCCAAGATGCAGCAGATAGAGTTTGGCATACTACCCGACATCGTCTGCGCCCTCGACTCTGCTGACATGATGCAAGGGCGCGACACCATGATTGAGGTCGCAAGAACTATCCTAAGAGCAGGAAGGATGTAAACAACAAAGAAATCAGTACAACTTATCCTCGATCGTGAAGTCGTGTACAGAGTCTAGAAGATTAGCATGCTTCAGGTCCTTAGCGCTGAGGATGGCCTTCTCAACGGGGATGCGCCAGTCGATGCCAAGCGACTCATCCTTGATATTAATGCCCGCATCCGCCTCAGGATGATAGAAGTTGTCGCACTTGTACTGGAAGATGGCCGTCTCGCTCAGCACGGCAAAGCCATGAGCAAATCCGCGAGGCACAAAGAACTGACGATGGTTCTCCTCGGTGAGCTCCACTGCTACGTGCTGGCCAAAGGTGGGGCTACCCCAACGAATGTCCACAGCCACATCGAGCACGGCACCCTTGACGCAACGCACGAGTTTGCTCTGCGTGTAAGGCATCTTCTGGTAGTGCAAGCCACGCATCACGCCATAGCTGCTCATCGATTCATTGTCCTGCACGAAATGGATAGGACCTATCTTCTCCTCGAACTCACGCTGCGAGAAGGATTCAAAAAAGTAGCCACGCTCATCACGGAAAACACGTGGCTCAATGATATATATGCCAGGGATGGCGGTCTCTATTACATTCATGTTACTTAATCGGTACTTGTGGATTTAGTGTAAATATACAATTTCCCCGGAAACCATATTATTGAGGCAAGCCTTCAGAGAATCAGTCCAATAAGGAATACGAAGGCAGAACGTCTGCTTAATCTTCGTCTTGTCGAGCACAGAGAAGGCAGGACGAGTGACCTTGGAAGGGAACTCATCGGAATGGCAAGGCTGGATGTCGCAATCGAGATTGCCAGCATACTCCGCAATCATCTTGGTGAAGTCAAACCACGAGCAGACACCTTCGTTGGAGAAGTGATAGACACCCGTCTTGGAATAGGGAGAAGCAGAAGGCTGAGTAGTAATCTCCGCATCATAATCCTCTATCACGGCAGCGATAGCTCGGGCCAGATCCATGGCGTAAGTGGGTGTTCCCACCTGATCGAAGACAACCTTGAGCTGTGGCTTGGTGGCCGTGAGGTTGAGCATCGTCTTCACGAAATTCTTGCCGAACTCACTGTAAAGCCATGCCGTACGGATGATAACGTAATTAGCACCTGACTCTGCAATATATTGCTCGCCATGCAGCTTAGTGCGACCATAGGCACCGGTCGGCGTACCTGTCTGATCCTCGCGGCAAGGCGTGTTGTAGGGATCACCGCCAAAGACGTAGTCGGTACTGACATGGATGAGCAATCCATCAACCTCCTTCATAGCCAGTGCAAGGTTGCGTGGTGCATCTGCATTGAGTTTCTCGGCTAACGCTTCATTGTCCTCTGCGCCCTCCACATTGGTGTAGGCAGCACAGTTTACGATGCAATTCACCCCTTTCTCACGCACCATCGTGCGTATGGCTTCCAGGTCGGTGATGTCGAGACGAATCGTCTCCACACCCTCCTGCTCCACCACATCAGTAAAGATATAGCTGTCCTGAGAATGGGTTGCGAGGATGCGCATCTCATTGCCAAGTTGTCCGTTGGCTCCTGTCACTAAAATCTTCATCACAGTTCTCAACGATTAGTGTACATACTCTCATAATATTTCTCGTACTCACCACTCGTGATGCGATCCATCCACTCCTGGTTGTCGAGATACCAGCGGACGGTCTTCTCAATACCCTCCTCGAACTGCAACGAGGGCTCCCAACCCAATTCTGCCTGCAACTTACGTGAATCGATGGCATAGCGCATGTCATGGCCAGCACGGTCGGTGACGTAGGTGATAAGGTCAAGATCGGCTCCCTCAGGACGTCCCAAAATGCGGTCAACGGTATTGATAACCACCTTAATGATGTCGATGTTCTTCCACTCGTTGAAACCACCGATATTATAGGTCTCTGCCACCTTACCGTTATGGAAAATGGTGTCGATGGCACGTGCATGATCCTCCACATAGAGCCAGTCGCGAACATTCTCTCCCTTGCCATAAACGGGGAGCGCCTTGCGGTGACGAATGTTGTTGATAAAGAGAGGAATCAACTTCTCAGGAAACTGATAGGGTCCATAGTTGTTGGAGCAGTTCGTCACGATGGTAGGCATACCATAGGTGTCGTGGTAGGCACGCACAAAGTGGTCGCTCGAAGCCTTTGATGCAGAATAAGGAGAATGGGGATTGTACTTGGTTGTCTCCAGGAAGAACTCCTCACCATACGCCTCATGATGCTGACCAGAAGATGCCTTGGTTGAGAAAGGAGGTTCGATGCCTTCAGGATGCGTCATCTCCAAAGCACCATACACCTCGTCGGTCGAGATGTGATAGAAACGCTTGCCCTCGTACTTCTCGGGCAACGACTCCCAATAGAGCTTGGCTGCCTGCAAGAGAGACAGCGTACCCATCACATTGGTGCGAGCAAAGGTGAAAGGATCCTTGATACTGCGGTCGACATGACTCTCGGCAGCGAGATGGATGATGCCATCCACTTTCTTCTCTTGCATCAAGGCATAGAAAGCGTCGAAGTCACAGACATCCATCTTGACAAACTCATAGTTGGGCTTATCCTCCACATCGCGAAGGTTCTCGAGGTTGCCGGCGTAAGTCAACTTATCAAGATTGATGATGTGATAGTCGGGGTACTTATTGACAAATAATCTCACCACATGGCTGCCGATAAATCCAGCGCCACCAGTTATTACGATGGTTCGTTTCATATCTATCTTATTTTTCCATTTTTTCATTATCTCATTCTTTCATTCCTTCTCCTCCTTGTGTGCAGCAAGGAAGTCATCCAGCGACTGGCCAGACATCTTGAGGAACACGGCACGAGCCGTCTTGGTCGTACCGAAACCTGCATCCAGCGTTTCGCCAATGGTTTTCACCTTACCTCGGATGATGAGTCGCTTCAACTCCTCAAAACGATAGGTATTCAGGTATTCGTGCGTGTCGTTATAACCCTGGCTTCGCACACACTGAAGAAGGAGATGACGGTTGATGCCCACTTGCTCGCAAAGCACATCGCGGTTGAAAGTGTTTTGCGTCCATTCCTCTTTATGGTTCTGCATCCAGTACTCAACTCTTTGGAAACGCTGGCGGTTAGCCTCATTGAAGTCCTCCGTCTCAGCCTTGGCAATGACCTCAGGAGTGGGTTCCTTCTCCACTTTTGCAATGACAGGCTTGGGCAGATGCTTGGCCATTGTCTCGAAAGTGCGGAAACAAAGATATAGGTTCAACAGCGAGAAGACGATGGCATAGGACATGATGTGTACAGGGCTGTACCATATAGCTCCTACCAGATAGAACACCAAGCTGATAGCCAACGCTGTGCAATAGCCCTTCATGTAGCGAGGCACCTCTGTGCCATGAGCCAAACGTAGAGGCAGACGAAGCATATTGGCTACATAGTAGATAGCCAATCCTAATGCCACTATTCGAAGCCATAGATCGGGGCTATACCAATGGCATAAGACATCCTGGAAATCATTGAGATGCAAAGGAGTAACACCACAAAGTATCGCTCCGCCATAAATCAGATACAACACAATTATCGGAAACGCATACTTCCACATTCGCCCCCACTGCAGATAGGCAGGCATAGGAATACTCAGCGGATAAATACTCTGCAGATAACAAATGGCCGTAATGGAAAGCAGCATGGCAGGATGCAACAATCCAGGATCGCCGTTAATGTATTCATGCAGAGGGGTGATAGCACCCATGGCAATGGCAAAAATACCCATAATCCATGTAAGCGCAAGATACTGCACACGATATCTAGCATAAACGGCTAATACGCACGCCATTACCAAATGAGCCGTAGCACAGCAGGATAATATGATAAGTACGAATTGATCAGTCATAAGTAATTTTTCAGATGGCAAATGTACAACATTTATCCCAAACGACAAAGCAAACGATGTTTTTTTTGGGACTTTGCTTTTGCAATTCAAGAAAAATGGCTACCTTTGTACCCACATTATTTAATTAAAGGACTAAGTACATGCTAAATTTACAACCCTTGTCAAAACTGATTGCCTCACAAGCATCAGTTTATGGTGACCGTGTGGCATTGCGATACCGCGACTATAACCTTGGACTATGGAAAGATGTATCTTGGAATGAATTTGCACGCAAGGTGCGTGCTGCCTCAAACGCTCTGCTGGAAATGGGCGTTGGCGTACAGGAGAACGTAGCAGTGTTTGCACAGAACATGGTCGAGAACCTGTACGTAGACTTTGGATGCTATGGCATCCGTGCCGTCAGCATCCCCTTCTACGCTACGAGCAGCGAGTCGCAGGTGCAATATATGGTCAACGACGCTGACATACGCTACATCTTCGTAGGTGAGCAATATCAGTACGACGTGGCCTTCCGCGTGCAGAAGATGTGTCCCTCGATCAAGAAGCTCATCATCACCGACAACGAGGTGAAGAAGAATCCTCAGGATCAGCTTAGCATCTACTTTGACGACTTCATCAAAATGGGTGAGGACGACAAGCACGCAGCAGAAATAGAGAAGCGCACGGCAGAATTGCAGAAAGACGACCTCGCCAACATCCTCTACACGAGTGGCACGACGGGTGTGAGCAAGGGCGTCATGCTGACTCACCTGATGTACGAGGCCATCCTCATCGATCAGGATCCCACCCTACCCCTTTCGGACAAGGACATTGTGCTGAACTTCCTGCCCTTCACCCACGTCTTCGAGCGTGCATGGAGTTACTGGTGTATCAGCAAAGGTTGTACGATGTGCGTCAATCTGAAACCTGCCGATGCCCTGCAGTCGATGAAGGAGGTCCACCCCACTTGCATGTGCTCCGTACCCCGTTTCTGGGAGAAGGTGTATGCTGGCGTGCAGGAGAAGATACGCACTAGCAGCAAGGTGCAGCGCGTCATGCTGAACGATGCGTTAAAGATTGGCTACGAATATAACGTGAAGTACAAGATGCGCGGACTTGTTCCACCTCTTGGGCTCCGCATGAAATACAAACTCTTGGAAAAGACCATCATCAAGATCCTAAAGAAGGAATTAGGATTGGAGCGCGCCAACTTCTTCCCCACTGCAGGTTCGAGCATTCCCAAGGAGGTGGAGGAGTTCGTGCACTCAGCAGGCATCAATATGGTGGCTGGCTACGGCCTCACGGAGAGTACAGCCACCGTGGCATGTGGATGGGACGGCAAACCTCACACCATCGGTTCGGTGGGTCGCGTATTGAATGGCATCGAACTGAAATTTGGCGAAAACAACGAGATTCTGCTGAAGGGTGACCAGATTACCAAGGGTTACTACCGCAAGCAGGAGGTGACCGACCAAACTATCGACAGCGAGGGTTGGTTCCACACCGGCGATGCTGGCTACATCAAGAACGGAGAGCTTTTCCTTACCGACCGTATCAAGGATCTGTTCAAGACGAGCAACGGCAAGTACATTGCTCCGCAGATGATTGAAACCAAGATCGTGGTGGATCGCTACATCGACCAGATTGTCATCATTGCCGACAAGCGTAAGTTCGTCTCGGCACTCATCATCCCCGACTATCCCGCCTTGGAAGATATGGCAAAGAAGCGTGGCATCGCCTATTCCGACATAGCCGACCTGTGCCGCAACAAGGAGGTCAACCAGATCTACATGGATCGCATCGAAACGCTGCAGCAGGAGTTTGCCCACTACGAGCAGATCAAGCGCATCACCCTCCTGCCCGAGGCATTCAGCCTTGCAAAGGGCGAACTGACCAACACGTTGAAGATCAAACGACCCGTCATCACACAAAACTACGCCAAGGAGATTGAGGCGATGTACGCGGAAGATTGAAAATTGAAGATTGAAGATTGAAAATATGATAACACTCGAACAACTCAAAGAGGTAAAAGACCGCGTTGAGCAACTCAACCACTACCTGGACATCGACAACAAACGTGTGCAGTGGGAGGAGGAGCAGTTGCGCACACAAGCTCCCGGTTTCTGGGACGACCAGAAGCGCGCCGAGGAACAGATGAAACTGGTGAAAGGCCTTGAAAAGTGGATTAACGACTACACAGAAGTCAAGACCATGGCCGACGAACTGGACACTGCATTCGAGTTCTATAAAGAGGAACTCGTGACGGAGAAAGAAGTGGACGACATTTACGCACGTGCCATCAGCGCCATTGAGGCATTGGAACTGCGCAACATGCTGCGTCACGAGGGCGACTCGATGGATGCCGTTCTGAAAATCAATGCCGGTGCCGGTGGTACCGAAGCGCAGGATTGGGCGCAAATGCTGATGCGTATGTACATGCGATATGCCGAGGAAAGCGGCTACAAACTGCGCGTGGCCAACGTGCTCGATGGTGACGATGCCGGTATCAAGTCATGTACCTTGGAGATTGAAGGCGAGTTTGCCTACGGTTTCCTGAAGAGCGAGAATGGCGTGCATCGTCTCGTGCGCGTATCGCCCTACAACGCACAAGGCAAGCGCATGACGAGCTTTGCCTCCGTGTTCGTCACACCATTGGTCGATGACACCATCGAGGTGAACATCGAGCAGGCACGCATCTCGTGGGATACTTTCCGTTCGAGCGGTGCCGGTGGTCAGAACGTCAACAAGGTGGAGTCGGGCGTACGTCTGCGCTATCAGTATAAGGATCCCTACACGGGCGAGGAGGAGGAAATCCTCATCGAGAACACCGAGACGCGCGACCAACCTAAGAACAAGGAGAACGCCATGCGTCTGTTGCGCTCCATCCTATACGACAAAGAGATGAAGCACCGTATGGAGGAACAAGCAAAGGTGGAAGCCGGCAAGAAGAAGATTGAATGGGGTAGTCAGATACGCTCGTACGTCTTCGATGACCGCCGTGTCAAGGATCACCGCACGAATTATCAGACAAGTGATGTGGGTGGCGTGATGGATGGCAAGATCGACGCCTTCATCAAGGCCTACCTCATGGAGTTTGGAGCAGAAGAATAGAGCAATATGCACTTCGAAATAGAAAGGAAATTCCGCGTCACGGGTGACTTCAAGAGTCACGCCGTGAGCAGCAGCCACATCATGCAAGGCTACATTGCCAGTGGTAAAGGACGTACCGTGCGCGTGAGAATACGCGACGAGAAAGGCTACCTGACAATCAAGGGTCCTGGTGGTAAGGAGGGTTTGAAGCGCTACGAGTTCGAGAAGGAGATTCCCCTAAGCGACGCACAGGACTTGATGCTCATCTGCGAACCCGGCATCATCGACAAGCGCCGCTACCTCGTGCCTGTAGGCAACCACACCTTCGAGGTGGATGAGTTCTATGGCGACAACGAAGGCCTCATCATGGCTGAAGTGGAACTTGGTAGCGAAGACGAGGCTTTTGAGCGTCCGGAATGGTTGGGCGAGGAGGTCACAGGCGACCGCCGCTTCTACAATTCACACATGAGAAGTTACCCGTACAAGCAGTGGGCGGAGCAAGACTCCTAAAACAGTGCCTAACACGGCACCAATAGCATCGGCTACGAAATCCCAAAAGTCACCACTACGCGTGGTAGTGAGATACTCCTGAACAAATTCGAGAACACCGCCCAACAGGGCAGGTAAGACAAGTCCCCAAAGAAGCAGCAGAGAAGCTGCTTTCTTTGTTTTCGTCTTCTTCTCCCGACGCGCCATTTCGAACCACACCACGAGCGAAAGACCTCCATACATGATGAAGTGCACCCACTTGTCGGCCAAGGGGATGTCCTCTGCCATCTTAATTTCGGGAAAAGGTATGACAGACAACACGATAATGGCAAGTGCCGTCAGCAAACTCAATGGGTAGTTTTTTATACAAGTTGTTATCATTTTGGGCTATTATTTTTATAATTCGTTGCAAAAGTACAAATAAAATTGTAAATTTGCACAATTTTTAAGGAAAAAGAATCACAACGACTTTAACATTATGAAAGAAGAGAGAGGTCATTTTGGCAGTAAGATGGGAGTGATACTGGCGTCTGCCGGTAGTGCTGTCGGATTGGGCAACATCTGGCGTTTCCCCACCGAAACTGGCAGCAATGGCGGTGCAGCCTTCATACTTATCTACTTGTTCTTCGTGCTTCTATTGGCTTTGCCCGTCATGGTGAGCGAATTCGTTATCGGACGCCACTCGCGCAGCAATACCGTGGCAGCCTACAACAAGATGGCTCCACGCACGCCTTGGTTCGTCGTGGGAATATTAGGTGTGCTATCGGGATTTCTCGTGCTTTCCTTCTATAGCGTTGTGGCAGGATGGACGCTCGACTACACGTTCCTTTCCTTTACAGGAACCCTGGCAGGCGATCAGGATTTCGGATCCATCTTCAATTCCTTCGTGAGCCACCCCTACCGTCCCGTCATCTTCCTTCTGCTATTCTTGCTCATCACCCACGTCATCGTGTCGCATGGCATCGAGGGTGGCATCGAGAAGTTCAGTAAGATGATGATGCCGGTGCTGCTGTTCATCATAGTCCTGCTGGTGGTGCTTAGTGTGACGATGCCAGGCGCCAGCGAGGGACTTGCCTTCCTCCTGCAACCCGATTTCTCAAAGGTGACGCCGAAGGTGGTATTCAGTGCCATGGGACAAGCGTTCTTCTCGTTGTCGGTCGGCATCGGATGCCTTGTCACCTACTCTTCCTATTTCAATAAAGAAACCCGATTGATGTCCTCAGCCTTGAACGTATGCCTCATCGATACGATGGTGGCTATCCTGGCAGGTTTTATCATCTTCCCCACCGTCTTCTCGGTTGGTGTACAGCCCGACGCAGGTCCTGGCCTTGTCTTCGTCACCCTTCCGAGCGTCTTCAACCGTGCCTTTGGCGACATGGCATGGATGGGCGACCTCTTCAGCATACTTTTCTATATGCTCCTGCTCTTGGCTGCACTCACCAGCAGCATCTCCATGCACGAAATCAGCACGGCTTTCATACGCGAGCACTACAAGGTGTCACGACGTCGTGCGGCTTGGATAGTCACAGGCATCTGCATGGTACTTGGCATTTTCTGTTCGCTGAGTTTCGGGCCTTGGCAAGACTTGAAAATCTTTGGCATGGGGTTCTTCGAACTCTTCGATTTCCTCACGGCCAAATTCTTCATGCCCTTGGGCGGCATTGGCATCTGCCTGTTTGTGGGATGGTACATGAAGAAGCAGGCACTCAGAGACGAACTCACCAACAACGGTACGGTCAAGGCTCCACTCTACGGTGTATTCCTATTCCTCATCCGTTTCCTGGCTCCCGTGTGCATTGCGTTGGTATTTTTAAATGAACTTTTTGGATTAGGTTGATATGGCAGAGAGAGGTCATTTTGGAAGTAAGTTAGGAGTCGTTCTGGCCTCCGCAGGTAGCGCTGTGGGATTAGGCAACATCTGGCGTTTCCCCACCGAGGTGGGTGAGAACGGAGGAGCGGCCTTCATCTTGGTATACCTGATATGCGTACTGCTGATCGGTATGCCCATCATGGTGAGCGAGTTTGTCATCGGACGCCACACCCACGCCAACACCGCCACTGCCTACCAGAAGTTGGCTCCCGGCACATGGTGGCGCATTCAGGGTGGCATGGGCGTCTTCGTGGCATTCATCATCATGTGCTACTACGTAGTGGTGTCGGGATGGACGCTCTACTATGCTTACTCATCTCTGATCGGAGCCCTTCAGTACAGCGGTGAGGACACTTCGTATTTCTCCAACTTCTTCGACGGCTTTGTGAGCCATCCGTGGATGCCACTGGTGTTTGCAGTCATCTTCATGGTAATGGTACACCTTATTATTATTAAGGGAGTGCAGAACGGCATTGAGCGTTTCAGCAAGGTGATGATGCCCATGCTGTTGCTCATCATTGGTATCCTTGCCGTGTGTGCCTTCTCGTTGCCCGGCACCAGCGCAGGTTTGAGTTATCTGCTCAAGCCCGATTTCTCGAAACTTACTGCCAACACCGTGCTCAATGCCATTGGGCAAGCTTTCTTTTCGATGAGCCTTGCCATGGGATGCCTCTGTACCTACGCCAGTTACTTCCGTAAGGACACTAACCTCGTCAAGACGGCTTACAGCGTGAGCATCATCGACACTATCGTTGCGTTGCTGGCAGGTGTCATTATCTTCCCTGCCGTATTCAGCGTACCTGGATTGGAACCCGGCGAGGGAGCCGGATTGGTGTTCAAGTCGCTGCCTTACATCTTCTCGCAGGCATTCCGCTCCATGCCCATCATGGGTTACATCTTCTCGTTGCTCTTCTACCTGTTACTCTTCTTAGCAGCATTGACAAGCGCCATCAGCATCCACGAACCCGTGACGGCTTACCTACACGAAGCCCATAAGATGAGTCGCAAGAAGGCAGCGCTCTGGGTGTCCGTTGTGTGCATGTTGCTGGGTGTTGTTTGTTCGTTGTCGTTTGGCGTGTTGAGTGAAGTCAAGATCTTCGGCAATAATATCTTCGACAGTTTCGATGCTCTTCCTTCCGTCATTCTCATGCCTCTTGGCGGCATCATCATTTCGCTCTTCACGGGATGGTACCTTGACCGCAAGTTGCTAAGGGACGAGTTGACAAACGAAGGACGTCTTTCCTTCCGTTTCCTACCCGTCTACATCTTCCTGCTGCGTTGGATTATTCCCGTAGCCATAGGACTTGTCTTCGTAAACCAGTTCGTTAAGATTTTCTAAAACCACTAGAAAAGCTAGTAAAACTGAACTGCTCTTCACTCGAAGCTCACGTATGGTTCAAGGCGTGCTTTATCTTTCTCGGTAAACTCACTGAGAAAGAGTAGTTCGTCCCAATCCTTGAAAGCACCATAGACGCGCACTCGCTCTGCGATCTGCTTTGCTTGCGGATAACTGATATAGGGATGGTGGCTCAATTCACGTACACTGAGCTTATTGACACGCAATTTCCTCACATGGCTTTCGCCCAAAGTCAGATACTGTTCTATGCCCATAGGCAGGAAATCCAATGCAGCATCATTCAACTGTTCAAGTGAGACGTAGCCGCCCAACTTCTCCCCATACTCAGTGATGCGCCTGGCATAATAGCCACCTATGCCGGGAATGCGTTCCAATGCCATCGTGTCAGCCGACGCCAAGGCAACTGTTTCGCCTTGTCGTAGTTTGGGAACACGATTGTTTGATGCGAAGGGAGACGAGGAAGAGTCACGGTGCTGACCTCCCCTATCACGAGAAACTGCATCACCTTTTTCCGACCATTCCCGATTGTCAGCACCACGACCGTAAGTTCTGTTTTCCTTACCAGTGGGGTATCGGCGGCTCACATCCTCGTTATCAGCCAAATACTGATATTCCTTACCGATACTTATCAGAGGAGCCAGATGCTCCCATTGTCCAACGGTCAAGCCATACAAACTCTTGAAATCCTCAGGACGATGATACTGACCTCCCTTCTGCCGATAGCGAATAACGTTATGCGCTTGCCAAGAAGACAATCCCACTCGCACCAGCGTAGCAGAATCAGCCGTATTGGGATCGAAGGTGAAGGATTCAGGTGCAGCAACCATTTCTGCATTGGCCGCAGAGTCGCCACCCGTAGCATTACTACGTCCAGAGCCACCCGCAGCGTTACCACGACTTTGTTCCGTGGACGTTACGGCATCCGATGTCCCATCATCCTTGCGCGTCAGTAAAAAAGCAAGAATGCCAATGATTCCCACAAGCAATAACACTTGCAGCAACATCAGCACTCGCTGTTCGCTACGACGTTTCATTAGCGAATTAGGAATTATTCTGCATTACTCAAAGGATTCCACCCCTGTGCCTTGAGTTCAAATTCACTACCATCGCGGCAAATGAGTTTCTTACCCTCCGAGGCAGCGGTGATGTAACCCACCACGTGTACGTCTTCAATCTTGCTGACGACATCGTTCATCGAGAGGGGCACGGTGAAGAGCAACTCGTAATCCTCACCACCATTCAAGGCACATGTCGTTACATTTAGGTTGAACTCCTCTGCAGCCGCAGCCGTCTGATAGTCAAGTGGAATGCGTTCCTCATACAATCGGCAACCGACGCCACTCTGCTCGCAGATGTGCAGCAACTCACTCGACAAACCATCGCTGATGTCCATCATACTCGTAGGACGAATGCCCGCTTGAGCCAGACGCTCGATGATGTCGCGACGTGCCTCGGGTTTGAGGATGCGCTCCAACAAATACTCACGACCGCTGAAATCGGGTTGTACAGGTTCCACACTTTGTCCGCTCTTCTTGGCTTCACGCAACTGTTCGTTGAAGACGGCCTTCTCGCGCTCCAACAGTTGTAAACCCATGTAGGCAGCACCCAAGTTACCGCTCACACACACGAGGTCGGTTTCCTTTGCACCACTACGCTCCACAACGTCCTCGGGACGCGCCTCACCGATGCAGGTGATGCTGATGGCAAATCCCGTCATCGACGAGGTGGTGTCGCCACCCACGAGGTCCACGTGATGCTGTTCGCAAGCCAGTCGCAAGCCGTCATAGAAGTCCTCCATGTCTTCCACCGTGAAACGCTTGCTCAACGCAAGGCTCACCACGAGTTGACGTGGCGTACCGTTCATAGCATAGATGTCGCTGATGTTTACGACCGCCGACTTGTAGCCGAGGTGCTTCATCGGTGTGTACTGCAAGTCAAAGTGCACGCCTTCCATCAGCATGTCGGTAGTCACCAGCACACGATTGCCAGCTCCATATTGCATCACTGCACAGTCATCGCCCACACCCTTGATTGTACTCTCGTTCTCTGCCTTTATGTCTTTGGTGAGATGCTTTATCAAACCGAACTCACCAAGTGATGAAATTTCCATACTACGCTCTTTTTATCATTTCTCTCATGATGTCTGCCATGATGGGTTGTACGGCATTGGCAGCCTTCTGCACCTCTTCGTGGCTGACTTCCACGATCTTACCCTCCACACCAATGTCGGTGATGATGCTCATACCGAACACCTTGATGCCGCAATGGTGAGCCACAATAACCTCGGGAACGGTGCTCATGCCCACCGAATCAGCACCCAGGATGCGGAACATGCGGTACTCTGCCGGTGTCTCGAAGGTGGGGCCTTGCGTGCCGAGATACACACCATGCTGCACCTCGATGCCCTTCTCCTCGGCTATCTGGTTGGCCAAGGCGATGAGTTCTTTGTCGTATGCCTCGCTCATGTCCGGGAAACGAGGTCCCGTGGGGAAGTTAGGACCATGCAGCGGATGCTCGGGGAAGAAGTTGATGTGGTCGGTGATGATCATTAGGTCGCCTATCTTGAAGTCGGGATTCGTTCCACCGGCAGCATTGCTCACAAAGAGCGTCTTGATGCCCAATTCGTACATGACACGCACGGGAAACGTCACTTCCTTCATCGAGTATCCTTCGTAGAAGTGGAAACGGCCCTGCATGGCCAAGATGTCCTTGCCGCCTAACTTACCGATGAGCAGACATCCACTGTGTCCCTCCACGGTGCTGACGGGCATGTTGGGTATCTCACTATAAGGAATGCGATCCTTTACTTCAATCTCGTCGGCGAGTCGTCCCAAACCGGTACCTAAGACGATAGCCGTCTGTGGCTGCGAACTGATTCTACTTTTCAGCCACTGTGCTGTTTCTTGAATCTTTGCGTACATATCCTATTATCTCTTCGTTAAACTTCTGTTGTTCGTCTCTCATGATGCCCACCTGAATGGGCAGAGCATACAGGTTCTGCTTGATTTGCTCCGACAGCGAACTGCACTGACGCAGTCGCGTGGCGTCCTTCTCCGTCGTGATGATGAGTCGTGGAGGCGATAGTTTCCTGAACTCCGCCTCGATGCGTTCGGCATCCTCAGGCGTGAAGAAATGATGGTCGGGAAAACTCACAGGACGGATGTGACGCGTGTAACGCATCAAGTCCATCTTCATCTGTTCGGGCAGGGCAATCCCCGTGAGCAGCATCACGTGTTCCTCGTCTTCCAACGAGCGCAACGGACGCACCTTATTATTAAATACGCCCTCCAAGTCGCCATAGCGGAACGTACTGAAGAACAGCTTCTGATAGGGTCGAAGCGACAAGGCACTCTGCACCACGCGATAATCCATCGGAGTGATGTCGGCAGGGCATTTCGTCGTGATGACCAACTGTGCCCTCTGCTTTCCTCGCGCCGTCTCCCTCAGTCGTCCGGCAGGCAGGATCACGTCGTCCGTTATCAACCTATGGTAGTCAATGAGCAGGATGTTAAGACCCGGCTTCACATAGCGGTGCTGATAGGCATCGTCGAGCAGGATGACCTGTACGTCGCGCGTTGCTTCGTCGTTCATCAGCCGCGTGATGCCGTTACGGCGATTGCTGTCCACGGCCACGTACACGTGGGGAAATTTCTGCTTCACCTGCCATGGCTCGTCACCGATGTCCTGCATCTTCGAATCCTCCTGTGCCAGCACGTAGCCCTTCGTCTTGCGCTTATAGCCACGACTAAGCACAGCCACTTTGTAGTAAGGGCTTAGCATCCTGATGAGATACTCCACATGAGGCGTCTTGCCCGTACCGCCCACGGTGATGTTGCCCACCCCGATTACCGGGATGGGATACTGCACACTCTTGAGCACGCCTACTTCGAACAGCCAGTTCCTAGCCGTCGTGATAGCACCGTACGCCCAACTCAGCGGCAGCAGCCATCGGTTTATCTTTATCAGATCGCCTTCCAAGGAATTCTTAATTGTTAATTCTCAATTGATAAGGCAATGCTGCCTGTACGGGGTTCATCTGCTTCACGTTGCGCAGTTGCACGAACACGTCGTAGTACTCACCCAAGAGTGAGCGCAACTGCCCCTCCATGTAGTCGGGCGTCAGTTCGCTGTCCGATGCCATGAGTGACTCCATCCACGACTTCGGAGCAGGATACTGATCCACGCAGTAATCCGTCGTCTTGGCCAACTTGGCAGCAGCCTTGATGGCCGTCTGCAGGTCGCCCAACTCGTCCACAAGACCGAGTTTCAAGGCTTGCTCGCCCGTCCATACACGACCCTCAGCAATGGCCTTCACGCTGTCCTGCGAGATACCACGTCCTTGAGCCACACGGTTCGTAAAGAGGTCATATCCACGCTCCACGTATGCCTGCATGATGCGTGCCTCGTCAGCGTTCATCGCACGGCTCATCGTACCGAAGTCACCGTGCTCATTCGTCTTCACCATGTCGTAGCGAAGGCCTATCTTTTCCGTCACCAACTCGCTCACGTCGGGAATCATACCAAAGATACCGATAGAACCTGTCAGCGTCGTAGGTTCAGCCACGATGCGTGAGGCGCCGCACGAGATGTAGTAACCACCGCTGGCAGCCATACCGCCCATCGAGATTACCACGGGCTTCTCTGCCTTCAGCAAGGCTATCTGTCGCCAAATCTGCTCGCTGGCATAGGCGCTACCACCCCCCGAGTTCACACGGATTACCACAGCCTTGATACTCTTGTCGCGCATCAGTTTGTCCAACTCGCGGTTCATCGGCTCAGGCACGATGCTGCCCAATGCACCACCCGTGATGCCGTCCGTCGTGTCGTCCACGATACCACCGAAGGCGTAGTACACGGCGATGCAATCCTCCTTCTTATCCAGATTTTTGGGAGCCTTAGCCAACTTGCCGGCAGAGATGAACGTCAGGCGGCCATCGTCCTCGATACCCACCTTCTTCTTCAGCAAGTCGCGCACCTCATCCTTGTAGCACAACTTGTCCACCATCTTGGCCTTTAGCACAACCGAGGGATCGCTGAACACCAACATACTGTCAGCCAAGGCGTTCAGCTTATCCTCTCCAATCTTGCGTGAGGCGGCCACGTCCTTGACCATCGTGTTCCAGATGCTCGTCAGGTAGCTCGTCACCTGCTCGCGGTTCGGCTCACTCATCTCTGTGTTGATGTAAGGCTCCACAGCACTCTTGAACGTGCCCACCTTGTACACCTGCATCTTCACGCCCAATTTCTTCATCACCTCCGAGTAGAACATGATCTCAGCCGACAAGCCATGCCAGTCGAGCATGCCAATGGGGTTCAGCAGCACCTCGTCAGCCACCGAGCACACGTAGTAGCTGCCCTGCGTATAGGTGTCGCCGTAAGCCACGATGAACTTCTGGCTCCCCTTGAAGCGCACCAATGCCTGACGCACCTCCTGCAGCATGGCAGGACTTCCCGACAGTGCACCACCCTCCAGGTAGATGCCCACCACGTTCTCGTCATCGGCAGCACGCTCAATGGCAGCCAGCATATCCTCGAGTGACACACCTGCCTCGCCACCAGTCAGGAACGCTATAGGGTTGCTCTCGCTTCGCTCCGTCAGTTCTCCTGCCAGTTTGATACGCAGGATGCTTCCTTCATCGACTCTCACATTACCCTCCGATGCCACGATGCCCGCCAATCCAATCATGGCGAACACGAACATCAACATTGTCCACACGAGCAGTCCCACCAGCGTGGCACCCACAATCTTAAAGAAATCTTTCATCGTTGTCTATTATATATAATATGTGTATGCAAAATTACGAAAAAGCACGTAATACGCCAAATATTAGTGGAAATATTTGGAGAAATCGCAAAAATGCCGTACTTTTGCATTACTAATCTGCGCTTGTGGTGGAATTGGTAGACACGCCAGACTTAGGATCTGGTGCAGCGATGCGTGTAAGTTCGAGTCTTATCAGGCGTACAAAAAAGGAGGTCAAAGCCTCCTTTTTTCTTTGTCCGTAAAGAGAAAAGAGACCCCAACTCAGGAGTCTCTCTTATTTCATTCCGCTTGTTTTTTACTTCACAAGCTTCTTTCCACCCTTGATGTACACACCCTTCTGCGCCTTAGCCACCTTGCGTCCGCCTAGGTCATAGATAGCAGATGAATGCTGCTCCTGCTGCTGAATAGCATTGATAGCAGTCTCCATATCGAAGTTGAAAGAGAAACTCTTAACGTTAGAAGTTGTCGTGTCGAGGTATGCCTTGAAGCCCTTCAGCGTGTTGCCAGTGAAGTTGTAGAAACCTAAACCATAGTCAGGATTAATCTGCATAGTGCATACACCAGTGGAAGAGGCCTTAGTTACAATAGTACCTTCCAGAATACTTGTCTCTGAACCAGCAGCACCACCTACTGTAAGGTCAGCAGTCTCAGCTGCATTCATAGAATAAAGAACAACTCCTTTTTCTGCAGGAATCACTTCAACAGCATTCATCACGACTTTCTTTGATTCTTCTTCTTCATCTACTGATGCCACATAGGCTTTAACACCTTCAGGAACAGTAATATTAACAGGGCTATAGAAAGTTGCGTAAGAATGACCATCCACCTCTGTCAAGGCGATAGGCAGTGCCGTCACCTCCTCGATGCTCCAGTCGGTCTGGTAGCTGCCGTTGGTCACGGCTGAACTGTTGCGGTCCACCTTGGTGCCGTTGGCGGTGTTGTCGTAGAGATAGGTGCCGATGCCTGAGGCATTCGACTTGAGATAGTATTTGCCTGCACGTCCGCTCGCCATGATGGTGAACTGGTTCAGGCCATTTGTCCCCGCAATACTAGTGCTGGTCAGGCCATAGCCCGTACCGTAGCTGATCAGCTCTCCTTCGGGCGAGAGGTAAAGGATAGTAGTACCGTCCTTGACACTACTCATCTTGCCGTTCGTACCAGTGGTGGGCAGACTCACGTAGTTGTTCGAGTAACCCTTGATACGCACAAAGCAGCCCTTCTTGCACTTCTGCACAATGCTGATAGCGTTGAGCGCATCGGTGATGCTCTGCAGTGTCTCTATGCTGACGGGAGTATTGTACAGTTCGATAGCACTCTGCTCCATGTAGGGCTCTGCGGCCTCCATGGCACTCTGCATGGCAGCGGGATCACTGGCAACATAGTCAAGCCAACCCTCGCCCAGTTCCACACCTGCTTTCTCCGAGTAGGCGCTCTTCATGCCTCCCACAGCCTCGATGTACTCGGCTGTGGGCAGGCTTATCTTGATGCCCTTATAGGCATTGCCCGTGATCTTCTCGACGGTGAGGGGAACGTATACGATGCAATAGGTGGCAGGACCCTCCTCATAGAGGAAACCGATGCGGCCGTCCTGCTGCACTGTCATGGTGCTGTAGGCAGAGAAGGAGCCGTCCTCCGTGCTTTGTGGACTGACGCGCAAGCCGCGTGTCCAGTTGCTGGCGAAGGTGTTCACATCGCTGTAGCTGCTGGCATCGGTCACGTCCTTGTACCAGATCTCCACACCACTGCGGTCGTTACCGCTGGGCAGTGACTGCAGCATCAGGATGGCATCGCTGTCGTCTGTCTTCTTGCACTTGACGAAGAGAATCTCGCCGTTGCAGCTGTTGCCACCCACCTTGATACCGGTACCGATGGTGTTGCTGTCCACAACGCTACCCCACTGGCCTACGCCAAGAGGTGCCTCTTTCGTGGGCAGCGTGTTCCACTTCCAGATGTTGAAGTAACGTCCGTTATACTTGCGGCATGAGAGGACGATGTCGCCATTGGGAAGCTCTTCCACCTTGGGCTCGTCGCTGCCTGTAGCCGCCTTCACAGTGTTGTCGCCACCGAGCAACTGCCAGGTGTGCCCCATATCGTCTGAATATACTACGTATGCACCCTGCACATTCTTACCACGGCAGAGCATGGCGGCATAGATGCGGTAGTAGTCGCCCACCTTGGTCACACGGCTCTGCAGAATCTTACCGCTACCGAAGAAACCGCTGTAGGCGAATGTTGTCGAGCTGGCCTCGTCGGCCTTGTCGGCCAACAGTGCACCGGCAGCCCCCCAGAACTGGTTGGTGATGTTCTCGGGTTCGCTCCATGTCATACCGTTGTCCTCACTAAACTGAACCGACACAAGATTGTGATCGGTAGCAGTGGCAGAAGTATAGACTGTCGTACCGCTCACGGTGATGAGTGTCATCTTGCCACTCTCACGGTCGGCCACGAGTGCGGGATCGCCAAAGGCTGCACCGAACACCTTGCCACCGCCGTTACCGTCGGCAATGACCTTCTCCGTAGACCATGTCTGACCGAAGTCGCTGCTGCGACGCATCACCTGGTCCACCTCGCCGAAGCCTACGTCGTTGTGGCAAACGCGCCAGTCGTAGATGGATATGAGGTCACCGTTCTTGGCACTGACGATGGCGGGGATGCGATACCACTGAGCATCGGGACGGAAACCCAGATACTGATATTCAGTCTCCTGATCAGCGGTGTAGGTCACATAGTGCTCACCGTTGCGCTCCTCGTGACTGAAGGTCCAACCATGCAGATTGTAGTTGCTGAAGGTCAGGGCATCATTGCTCTTGGGCAGATAGGCACTGAAGGTAGTACCGTTCTGCGCCTCGGTGATGTAGTTCTCGCTGCTGTAGCTGCCCTTCTGAATCTTCAGTTTGCCCACCCACTGGTTGGCATCGTTGTATTTCTTCGTGCCCACCACGCTGTAGTGTATGATGGTGGGTGTGTCGTCCACGATAGCCAGGTTCCAGCGCGAACCGTCATCACTGCTGTTGTAGAACTTGATGTCGTTGCCTGCACCACCGTGCATGTTCATACTCGTGGTGCCGGCCTTAGCGGTGCTGAGCACATAGCCCGCATTGGCGGATGCGTTCAGATAGGCCGTTGACAGATACCACTTGGTCGTTGCGCCTGCAGCCCATGTCACAGCCGTGCCGTTGTTCGTGTTGGCAGCGGTCAACGTGTATCCGCTTCCCAACATTTTGTTGTAGATGTAGAAACCATCCTGGTTGTTGCCCACCAAGGCGAAGAGCTGTCCGTCGCCTGTTGACTCTGTGCTGGAGTGCAGCAAACTGCCAGCCTGGTCGCCCATCTTGACAGTCAGCATGTAGTTCTTGTTGCGCGAGTTGCTAATCATCACCCAGTTTGGATGGTCGATGCTTTCGCTCAACAGCACATCCATCGGATCACACTCAGTGAAGATGTAGTCAGAGGTAAAGTTGGTGGTGTTCTTGTTATAGGTTCCTGTAGCCTGGTCGAAAGCCGTACCATCGTTCTTCACGAGCATATAGCGTGCTGCTCCTACCGAGTAGAGAGGCAGACAGCCCTCGTTGACTTTCTTCGTGGGATCGATGGTGAAGTTATAGGCATTGTCTGCCACACCCTTGTGAGCCAGCCACTTGCCACTCTCCACGTTGCGGAAGGTGTAGTAGTTACCGTTGCGCACGCAGGTCCACATGTAGGCTGTGTTGACCTCCTTACCGTTGTGCAGGCCAAGCCCTGTACCATTGTAATGCAGGTAGTACTGTGCAGAACGGTTGTCGCTGGCGATGTAGTAGGTCTGTCCGTCCTTGAGGGTTTGAGCCACAGTCACGGTGTTGCCGCTGCGGCTCAGCATACCATATCCCTCAGGCATGTTGTACTGGTAGGTCAGGTCGGTGGCTGTCTTGCAACTGGGGATGTTGACGCTGGGACTTGCCACTACCGTACCGTTGCCGAGCTGGTAGGTGATGGTGATGGCTGCATCGTCCACGCCCTCGATGCGGTAAAGTTCCATTTCGTGGGCGTTGCTCCAACCTGCCAGGAAGCCGGGGTCGGCATTCACGAATGTGTTGCCACTCTTCAGCGAGAGCATACCACTGCCCGAAGCATGGTCGGTGATGATGTATTGGCCAGCCGTGGTGCTGGCATTCATGCGTCCATTACCAGAGAGTGAAGGGAAATAGCGGTGCGAACCGTCAGCGCACTCGATGGTCCACTTGTCGCTCACCTTCTTCAGTCGCCAGATGTACTCTGCGCTGTAGTTGCTGCCACTCAGGATTTCCGTAGCAGCCTTGTTGCGGTCGGTGGTATTGACGAGCAGTTGCATGCTGGCATTCATGTACACATAGCCTTTGCGGCCTTCCTGTGCACTGTTGGTCACCACATCCTTGATGATGTACAGGCCTTCTGTCAACTCCGACGCGCTGTTCACCTTGTTAAGTGTCTGTGCCGATGCGCCACATACGATGGCCACGAGCATCAGCCACAATGTGAGTAGTCTTTTCTTCATGTCTTTCTCTTTTTGGGGGTTAGGGCAAATGGGGAGCACACACTTTTCATGCACTCCCCATACCTTATTTATATATTACGCACGCGTGCGCAACGATTACCACTCAGTGTCCCAGATATTCTGACCCTTGGTCAACTGACCGTCACCACCTTCTGTGGGATCGGTGTTAATGTCGATGCCTTTCAGGCCAGTTTCCTCGCCATCCGTGAATGACACGTCCAACAGTTGGCTCTGTACCATAATCTTCTTGCTCACCATCGTGGGAGCCATATATGTTTTCTTCATAATATTCGGACCCTCTCCGCCCTACGGGCACCTCCCCCATAATGGGGAGGGGTCTATATAGGGGTCGGTTTGTTAGGGATTTCTATTTAGTTGTTTCTGATTTATTTATTCTATTATCCTCTCCCCCCTCGGGGGAGATGTCGGCTTGCCGACAGAGAGGGGCTTTACTTCACGTACTTCTTACCGTTCTGGATGTAAACACCCTTCTGAGCCTTCACGATGCGGCGACCGCTCATGTCGTACATGGCAGCGCTCTTCTCCTCTGCCTCCTGGATGCCACGGATAGCGGTCTCCATGTCAAAGTCGAGCGTGAAGCTCTTGACGTTGTGCACACTTGCATTGAGATAAGCCTTGAAGCCCTTCAGTGCAGCACCAGTGTAGCTGTAGAAGCCAAGACCGCTCTCTGCGTTGTTCTGTAGGGTGCAAGCACCCTCCACTTTTGCAATGGTAGCAGCCTGACCTGCGAGGATGTTGTCATCGGTATCAGCGTCTGCCTCACCGATGGTGAAGGTTGCGCCGGTTTTAGCCGCATCCTTAGCGTAGAGCACTACAGCAGTGTTAGCGGGGATAGTCTCGATAGGTGTCATCTTAGCCTTGCCATCCTCCTCAGTTGCGATGTAAGCCTTCACACCGTCCAGGTCGCTGATTGCAACGGGAGTATAGAAGGTACCATAGTTGTGACCGTCGATAGTAGAGAGGATGACAGGGATTTCTGTAACCTCTTCGATTACCCAGTTGCAGCGACCACCAGCAGTTGCAGGAGTGCTCCAGTAGTTAGCACGACCATCAGTCCAGTCAATCAAATAGTTCTTTGAACTAGGCTTGATGTAGTAATTACCCTTTGCATCACCTTCACTAAAGGTATATGTGTCAGCAGCGCCACCAACAGTAACTTGTGTGGCAGCAGCCATATAGAGACCATTGCTGTAGTTGACAAGCTTCTTGCCCTCTGCAACGTAGTAGATTGCTGTCTCGTCGTTGTTTTCACCCAAAGTAATCATAGCACCGGTTGTACCATCATTGTGGATGTACTTGCCTGATGTCTTACCCTTGATGGTTACGAACATACCGGCCTTGGGAAGGTTGAGTGTCATGTTGTCGAGCATCATCTGCATAGATTCCATTGCGTATTCGTAGTCCTCCTGTTCTACGTTCTCCTTATCATCAAGGTATGATACGAATTCTGCGATGTATGCTAGAGCATAAGCATCCATCACAGGATTACCGAGGGTGTATTCACCAAGACCACTACCAAAGGTAATAGGCTGAAGCTGATTAACAAGAGTCTCGAATGCTGCCCAGTCTTTAATTGTGACTTCTTCGAGCACCCAGTTTGAACCCTGGTCTGCAACAGGTGAATCCTGCCAGAAGCTGAGGAATCCTGCATTTGCATAGTCGTTGACATAAACACTGCCGAGTTTGAAACCAATGGTGTTTGCAACGCCAGCCTTTGCCTCATTACCTTCAACGAGTGTGAAGGTGGTAGCGGTTGCGTTCATAGTCATCTTAGCACCATTTGCTGCTGATGCAGCATTGAGGAACAGACCTTCGCCTGCTGCTTTGTTCACAATCTGGTAACCGTTGATGGGGTTGCCGATGAATGCCCACAGGTTAGACCAATCGTTATCTTCGCGTGATGCAACACGGATGTTCTCTTCGTTCTCGTCGTAGTATGCACTGTTACCTCTTGTGGCGTTTTTCATCTTATACCAAGTAGCGGTAGCGAAGTTTGTGCTTGAGGTGAAGGGAAGCTGACCAACTGCATAAGTAAGCTCAATTACCTGATTCTCCTTTGTAGCGGTTACTGTGGTGTTACCATTGAGGGTGGTGTATGCATAGCTCAAGGTGGTAGTGTACTCACTACCCTCTGCACAGTTCTCCATGGTCTGTGTTGCAAGAACGTTATGGTCAGCGTCAACGACATTCCAAGTGATGGTGGTCAGAACATCATCAATCTCAGCAATCTCGAGATACCAAAGATCCTTGCCATCGCCTATCCAGCCATCAAGGTGGTTATTGCCATCGGCAAAAACATAAGAGCCCCATCCAGTACCAGCATGTACTTGGAACTGAGCAGAACCTGCATCTGTGATGGCAAAAACACCTGCGTTAGTCTCGTCTACATAAGCATGGAAAGTATTACCACCCAGACTCGAAGGCATAAATGCACCTGGGTTACCTATGTTTTGAATCTTGTACTTGTACTCGTTAGTTGCACCAGTGTTCTTGAACTGCCAAATCTGATTCTTGCTTTCACCATCATATTCAGCCCATGCCACGCTGTTCTCGTGCAGATCCCAAGCAGCCTTGGTAACCTCGCTGCGAGACTTGTTCCATACACGGTAGTACTTGTTCTCGTCGAAAGCAATCTTGCTGTTGTTTGCCAACCAAGTGTCAATTTGGCTTGCTGAGGTAACGCTTGAGAGGCTGGCAATCTGCTCCGTAGTGTAACCGCCTACGAGGTTCTCGGTGGCCGTAATCCCAGCTTTCCAAGCATCAAGGTTGTTGTAAGTGGGAGCAGCACCAACGAGATCTGCAACCAAGTCGCTTGCACCAAGCCAACCATCAGAGGTGATAATGGTAAGGTTGGCAATTGTACCTGTGAACTCTTCACGAGCATTACCCTGATTGCCAGAACCGATAGCGAACAGCTGGTCAGTCTCGGCGGGAGTATTCATACCTGCAGTTGCATTCTTGGTGTAGAAGTAGTTGAAGTTGCCCTGATGTCCGCTGATGTAGCGAGTTGAAGAGAATGCAGGATTGATTGTAAAAGCAACGAGGTTCCACTGGTTAGCGGCAATCGCGTCAACGGATTGTGTTTGATAATCGGCTTTCCCTTTGGTAGTGGTCTGCATTGTTGTGCCAGTCAGCTTGAACTTGATACCGTTGCTTTGGCCTCCGTAAGAGAAAATACAACCGCCAGTAGGACGGCCATATACCCAAGCAGCAACTGTTACATACTTGGTGCCAAGGGCTGCCATGACATCTTCGTTAGCAATACCCTTGATAAAACCTTGGTTGGCGAAGTCATAAACGCCACCGTTCACAACATCTGTTGTATAGTCTGTCGACACAGTAGCGGTGTTTTCGCTAGCGGCATCAACGAGGTCTTGCATGCGAGCAATGACTGTTGTTTCCGCCCACACTCCACTGATGCCAATCATCAGTAGGGCAAGCAATGAAAGTAATTTTTGTTTCATAATTAATATTTAAATCAGTTAGTTAATACATAGTTTGGGCGCAAAGATACATATTTTATAAATAGAAAACAAAAAAATCAGAGAGAAAAGTATAACTTGCGGATAAATTCGTTGCCGATTGCATCACAAATTACAAGTGTTCTGCTCAAAAATATTTTTAAGCTGTTGTAATTTAATTAATGGTTAATTAATGTTGAATAACAAAGCCTTAGATTTTAAATCAAGGAGGGAAACTTCAGTTAAATAATAATGCATGCAAATGCAAAATCGATGCAAAGTAGAATGTAAATTCATGACATTTCCACCATAAGAATTTGTTCAACCTAATACATACCATCACGCATAAAGTATGTATTTAACTACATCTACACAAAACCCTATTATTAAACTATATTTCAAATATATAACTCTGCAAAGCAACTACATTTAACTACACTGAATCGGGCTTTTTTGGCACTATTTCCGACAAACTTTTGATTTTTCAACAGAAATGCCGTACATTTACACTTGATAAAATAATCCTTAAATCAAATAAAATATTTTACACATAATAACGCGAGCCGAGAGCTCGGACGATTGCTACGCGAGAAGGACTATAATGCTAAGCGAACACAGAAAGGAATGATCTATGCAGCAGTGCTGAAATAGTGTAGCGACAATTTCCTGTACGATAGTTATTGCACAAGCGTACGATAGTTATCGTACAACCGTACAATAACTATCGTACAAACGACAAGCCATAGAAGATTTCGATCCTAAAAAGCACATACGCGGACTTCGCCCCAAGTGGTCGCCCAGCAAGGACATCATGAATCTGTGCGACGACATAACGTTCGAGGAAGCCGTCGACAGACGCACGGAAAGACGATGTTTGCAGGTAGAGCGTACCAAGAGACAAGGCAAAAATCCTTCATAACAAGCAGAGATACAATCAGTAATAAAGAAATTGCATTCATTTAGTGCTGTGTAGTTGAAAATTTCAACTACACAGCATTTATTTTACTCATAATCTACGTATTACGACCTATTTGTGTAGATGTAGATAACTTTTACATCTCTTTGTAAGAGGATATGCAATCAGTAGGAATCTCGACACTATAACAAGCTTTTTCGACCTATACAAATGAAAAAACTCGTGATGAGATAATCAAATTGTCTCGAGTGACATACCGTTGATGCGACGGTAGAGGTCGAGAGCATAGACGTCGGTCATGCCGGAGATGTAGTCGATGACTGCCATTATGCGACCATAGAGCGTGGGGGCAAGGATGTCGTACTGCGTGGAAACGCGATTGATGAGCAACTGCGAATAGGCCTTGTCGCTGTGGGTAACGGCTTGCGTCATGAGATCGAGCAACTCGGTGATGACTTTGAAACCCGCCATCTCGATGTCGATAACGTTCTTCGAGCGGTAAATCTTCTTGTACGACACCGACTCACAACGCTGGTAGGCAGCACGAGGATGCTTGAAGATATGGTCGATGAGGGCACCCTCGAACGTACCGGCAAGAATAGTTTCCTCATTATCTACAAATACACGCACGCATTCACCTTCGAGGCAGTTGATGGCCACGCTGCGCAGATAGACAATCTGTTCGTTGAGGTCGGTCACGGTATCGAGTCGGTCGAGAATATGTTGACGCTGCTCACCCTCGAAGAAACCAAGCAGGAGCGACTTTGTCTCCTCCTCGGTGAGGATCTTGAGCTTAAAGGCAT
Source organism: Bacteroidaceae bacterium (assembly GCA_045629085.1). Classification (GTDB taxonomy): domain Bacteria; phylum Bacteroidota; class Bacteroidia; order Bacteroidales; family Bacteroidaceae; genus Physcousia. Next base: position 41,602 of record JAZQQO010000070.1, on the reverse strand, counting down.
CCTCGATGTCCATAATCTCATAGCAAATGTCGTCAGCCGCCTCAACGAGATAGACGAGTGGATAGCGGGCGTAACGGCAGGAATTGTCGGTTTCATCGAGTTTTTTAATACCAAGAGCAGCAGCGATACGTTCATAGTTCTCCTGATCCTGACGGAAGAAACCGAACTTTGCCTTCTTGCCAGCCATATTGCTCGTAAAGGGATATTTCACGATGCTGGCCAAGGTGGCGTAGGTCATGACGAAACCGCCTTGACGGCGACCGTTGAAATGATGGGTGAGCAGACGGAAGGCATTGGCATTGCCTTCGAAGTGTATGAGGTCTTCCCACTGTTCGGGAGTAAGGCCATCACCCGTCTCGGGACAGACATAATCCTTGAGCCACTGTCCTTGCCCTTCAGAGAAGAAGGTGCCGATGGCTTTCTCGCCGCTATGGCCAAAGGGTGGGTTGCCCATGTCGTGAGCCAAGCAGGCAGCGGAGACGATGCTTCCCAGTTCGGTGAGGTGGGTGTTGTAGAGCCAAGGATGGTTCTGCAACAAGAGTCGGCTGACGTCATTGCCCAACGAGCGCCCTACGCTGCTCACCTCAAGGCTATGGGTGAGACGGTTGTGCACGAAGATGCTTCCTGGCAACGGAAAAACCTGCGTCTTATTCTGCAAACGTCGGAAAGGAGCCGAGAATATCAACCTGTCGTAGTCGCGCTGAAACTCCGTTCTATCGTCGGAATGCGATGGCTGATTCTCCATGCCCAAACGCTGCGTGGAAAGCAATTTCTCCCAGTTCATAGAAAACTCACATTAAATTACAGGATCGAATCCGTCGCTTGTTCCTGACGGTTTATAAATAAGCTTGGCTGCACCGCTGGTAGGATTGACGGCTTCGGGATGCTCGCGTGCAAATGAATCGATGTGACGGACACGCTTCTCGTCGAGGATCTCGTCGACGGCAATGAGGATACCCGTCTCCTCCACGTCACCAAAACCATAGTTGATGGCAGTACCGAAGAGGCGCATCGTGGGAGAAAGCCCCATGTAGGCGTTGACGAGGGGAGGAATGTTGTACCCCAACTTACGTACCTCACGATTGAGGATACGGTAGTCCTTCTTGAACTCCGACTCAGTAAAGAGTGCTTCGAGTTCAACGGGATCTGCCTCGATTTCGAGTGGTTTCATCGGAAGAATCAGTTCGTCCTTATCGGCAAAATGCTTCTTAAGGAAATAAAGAATCATATCACGGCAACGACGGTCGTAGCTGGGATACATCGTGAATTTACCGAAGAAATAGCGCACATTGGGCAGAATGACGGTAAGGGCACCAAGGCCATCCCAAAGGTTGTCAAGTGCAAAAATACCCTTCGAGCCAAGGCGAGAACTCTGGTACTCCAACGTGACAAACGAGCGTCCCAACTCAATGGTGTACGGCATGTACTCCTTCATGAAACGATCGGAGAATCGGAACATATGGGAAGTGGCCAAGAGAGGTTGCCCATCCTCCTCCAACTGCACCTCAGGCCCGAGAATATACCTGTATCCACCGAGGATTTTCTCTGCTTCGGGATCCCACACAAGGAGTTGCTTGTAGGGGTTCTCCATGGTATCGAACTCATCGAGGTCGAGCGGCTTTCCCGTACCACCTCCGGCATCGCGGAAGGCAATCTCACGCAATCGTCCAATCTCACGCACCACATTGGGCGAATCCTGCCATGTGACGATGTATATCTCGTTATTGCTCTTGTTGGTGAAACGAAGACGCTTGTCCTCGGTCAATTCACGCTTGAGCACCTCAACCGGAACGGGAGGGATAATTTCATTTTCTATCATAGTCATTCTATCATTTTCTCATTTCATACACCCTACCCTGCACCCATTGTGCCCAATCCTTCGCAGTTTTTGACTTGTCAAAAGTTTGATAGGGAATGGGCTTGCCAATACGTACGGTATAGTGGCGGCCATTGCTGCGATACATCTCATCGGGAAGAAGGAGCATGGCGAGGTTGAACTTCAAATGGAGGAACTTGCAGAGGTTGGCCACGCGGTAGAAGCGCTTGCTGTTGGCACCATCGAAATAGATGGGTACGATGTCACGCTTATGCTGCACGCTCTTAGTGATGCACGTCTTGCCCCAAGGGAGATCGCGGATGACGCCTTTCTGCTTGCGCGAGCAAAGGCCTGCGGGAAACATAATGACGTGTTCATCACCACTAAAGGCACTCTCGACGATGGCAGGGAAGTTACGCGCCTGACGTCCCAACTTGTTGATGGGCACGCAGAGAGGAGCAAGGCCTTCGAGGTTCATCAGGAGGTCGTTGACGAGGTACTTGATCTTACCGTCGTATGCCTGTCCCAACACACTACCGAGAGCAACACCGTCGATGGCACCGAGCGGGTGATTGCTGACGAAGGTGTAGAGACGCCCATCGTGGGGAAGGTTCTCAAGGCCCTCCACCTTCACATGGGCACCGAGGTACTCCACACCGTGGGTGCAGAACTCCACGCCGACATAGCCCTGACGCAAATAAGCATTGATGAAATCTTGATGGATGATCTTCTTCAACCAGTTGACAAGAAACTTGGGAACCTTCTTGCCAGCGCGCTCCGCGACGATCTTATCCAGATCTATCTCGGAAATATGTTTCTCCGGAACTACACTCTCATCCATCGTACGAAAACTATTCTTTATGCATTAATCTATAAACCTAATGCAAAAGTAATATTTTTAACGAAATAATGAAAAGAAAAACGGTAAAAAGAAATAATAGAGGCGAAATTTTTGGTAAAATGTAACAAAAACACTCATTTTACTCGAAAAGATTTACGTCGACACGCGTTTACCTTAAGGAATGCAGATGGGTTGATTGTTGATGAGGTAACGACCACGAGGGAGGCCATTGAGCCAATTGAGGCCCTTGTTCAGACGCATAGCCATATAGAAAGTGCCACCTCGAGTGTAGATGGGAAGAAGTTGGCAGTACTCGCTGGTGACGCAAAGTGCACTGCCTTGCACCTTCATGCGAACTGGAAAAGTTGAAGATGCCAAACGCTGTCCATGCAAACTATTTTCTTTGGATTGATCGAGGTTTTTGAGCATCGAACCACGATGGATACGCACAGAATCAACACGGGTGTTTTTATCCACACCCGACGCCCAAACTGCCTTTGTAAAACCGAAACAAAGCACAAAGTTGAGCAAAAAGAGTATCACCATAGTTCTTTTCACGCTGCAAATTTATAACAAAACGCTCAAACCACCAAACAATTATACAAAAATTTCACATAATTAAATAAAAGAAAACAATAAATCAAAACTACGGATGGCATTTATTTCGTAATTTTGTAACGTAATTTGCCTTAAAACGGCTCATAGCATCACCAACAACAATGAAAATAAGAATCATAAACGAATCACACCACCCTCTGCCAGCATACGCTACAGAGTTGTCTGCCGGTGTCGACCTGAGAGCCAATCTCGATGCACCCGTAACCCTGCAACCCATGCAGCGCGCACTCATCCCGACAGGACTTCGCATTGCCCTGCCTGCAGGCGTTGAGGCACAGGTTCGTCCACGCAGCGGTTTGGCACTGAAGCATGGTATCACGGTTCTCAACACGCCTGGCACCATCGATGCCGATTACCGCGGCTTGATCGGTGTGATCCTGATCAACCTCAGCACCGAGCCTTTCGTCATCAACGATGGGGAGCGCATCGCGCAGATGGTCATTGCCCGCCACGAACAGGCGGAATGGGAACTCACCGACACGCTCGACGAGACGGAACGTGGCGATGGTGGTTTCGGACACAGCGGGAAGAATTGAAGATTGAAAATTGAAGATTGAAAATTGAAAATTGAAAATTGAAGATTGAAGATTGAATGAGAAATAATAGGCAGATAAGACGGTGGATATTCATGCTATTGGCATGGATGATGCTGCCGTGCTCGTCCTCGGCCATCGACAAGGAGGCGCAGAGGCGACTGACCTATTACTATCTGGCTGCACAACGACAGAAGTCGCTTGAGAACTACTCGGCTATGGCAGAGTTGCTGCAGCATTGCCTTGAGATCTCACCCGATGATCCGGCTTCCAACTTCGACATGGCAATGGTGTACTTCAGCATCGGGCAAGACAGCATTGGCTTGAAGAAACTTCAGACAGCCGTCGACAACGACCCACAAAACCCATGGTTCCTGGAATCATTGGCATCCGTATACATGTCAATGCACAAGATGGATGATGCCATTCCCGCCCTTGAGAAGATGACGCGACTGCAATCAAAACGCACCGACGTACTGGGACAGTTGTTCCAACTTTACAAGTCAGCAGGACGCACACAGGACGCCATCAATGCCCTGGATCGCATACAGACGCTGCAAGGCAACACGGCAAGAATTGCCAGTCAGAAGTATGCCCTCTACCTCGATTTAGGTGACACGGTAACGGCTTGCGAGCAACTCAAGGCACTCTGCCGCGAATATCCCTACGATGCGACAAGCCTACTGCTACTGGGCGACCAATACATGGCTCTCAATCAACCCGACAGTGCCTTGGCCACATACGCCAAGGTGGAGCGCATCGACCCGCAAAACATCCTGCTGCAAACATCACGCCTGCAATACCACTTGCTGACAGGCGACACCGTGCGCTTCCGACAGATGCGCGACTCGGTGGCATTGGACGACCGTGCCGACCTCGCTCTCCGTGTCAATGCCTTGGGTTCTATCGCACGAGAAGGATTGCAGGACAGCATCTTACGCGAGAACACGGAAGACATTTTCAACAAAGTATTATCGCCGGAGAAGCCTCCCGTGCATTTCCTGCAACTCTACCTCACCTACAAGGCATACACCGACAAGGGAGGCGACGAGGCACTCATCCCCATCATGGAACGCATCCTGCAAGTGGATCCCGCCAATATGCAGACACTGCAGGACATGCTGAGGTTCTATGCCATGAAGAATGACTTCATCCGTGTCGGCGACCTTTGCCAAAACGCCCTGATCTACCATCCAGGCAACCTCACGTTCCATTATTTCCTTGGATTGTCGTTGGCACAACAGGAGAAAAAGACAGAGGCAGCAGAAGCACTCACCATAGCCACACGACAGACAGACGAAGAAGCAACTCCTGAACTATTGGGCGACATTTACGCCTTGTTGGGCGACGTGGAACATGAATTGGGACACGAGCAGAAAGCCTTCGATGCGTATGACTCATGCCTCGTCTACACCCCCGACAACGTGATGTGCCTCAACAACTACGCCTACTTCCTCTCGCTCAAGGGCGAGCAACTGGAAAAGGCAGAAAAGATGAGTTATCGCAGCATTAAGGCAGAACCGACCAACAAGACATACCTCGACACGTATGCCTGGATTCTGTTCGTACAGGAAGATTACACTACGGCACGCCTCTACATGGATCGTGTCGTCAATCCAGAACAACCAGACAGTGCCCTCCTGGCTGATGACAATGCCAGTAGCGTCGTGCTCGAACACGCTGGCGACATCTATGCTCAATGCGGACAGATGGAACAGGCACTAAGGCTTTGGCAACTTGCAAAACAGAAAAATACAGAGATAAAGAACGCATTGTTAAACAAAAAAATCAAAAAACGCAAATACATAAAAAAATGAAAAAGATTATCAGGCTTCTTCCTATGGCAGCTGCAATGCTGCTCGTGATGTCATGTTCCAAGAAAGCAAAGGAACCAGTAGTTAACACAACCGAAGGCCCCGGTGCATACACCGAAATCGTGGACAAGGTAAATGCCAACAGAAACACTGCTGAGCAAGTGACCTGTCGCATGAGCATGGATCTGGAAGCAGGAAAGCAAAAACTGAGCGTTGGAGGCAATCTCAAGATGAAGAGAAACGACGTGATACAGATGTCGCTGCAGGTGTTTGGATTCGTAGAGGCAGGACGCTTGGAGATGACGCAGGATTACATCCTCATCCTCAACCGTATCGGTAAGCAGTATGTCAAGGCAAGTTATAAGGACATACCTTATTTCAAGGAGAACGGCATCAACTTCTTCACATTCCAGTCGTTGCTCTGGAACGAATTGTTCGTACCCGGCGCAGACGACACACGTCCTAACACCGCTAACTTCACCCAGACAAAGAGCGGCAAGGACATCGTGCTGACCAACACTACCAAGCAGATGGTCACTCGTTTCTTCACCAACGCCACATCCAACCTGCTGGAGCAGACCAACATCGAGGGTACGAATGGCGGCAACATCAATTGGGAGTACGCTAGTTGGGCACGCCTGAGCGGCAAGGACTTCCCCGACAAGATGAACATCAAGATGAACATCAGAAACACTGCCGTAAAGGCAGGTTTGCAACTGACCCGTCTGCGTGCTGACGAGAAGTGGAAAGACACACGCACAAGCATCGACAAGAAGAAACTGAAGCAGGTGTCATTGCAATCTGCTTTCAGCCAAATCATGAGCCTTTCAAACTGATCCCCCTAAACGACTAACATGAGAAGAATCCTCCTCATCATACTATCCATCCTCACACTGTCCGTCACGGCAGATGCCCAAAACAGCAAGAAGGTCAAGGACTTGCAGAAGCAGCGTGACAAGTTGCAGCAGGAACTGAAACGTTCGCAGCAGGAACTGGACAAAACCAGGAAGGACATCTCCACGCGTCAGCAAGCCACCAAGGTCATCACCGAGCAGATGGAGACACGTCTCAACGGCATACGTGAGGCAGAGGTACGCATGAACGAACTGGACAACCAGATGATGGAACTACAGAAGGAGGTGAACTTCGTTGACCAGAAACTACAGGAAAAGAGGGAAAAGTTCGCACGAGCACTACGCATGGCACGTGCCTACCGACACATACAAAGCCCCACACTTTTCATACTCTCTGCGCGCACGCTGACCCAAATGAGCCGACGTGCCCGCAACACCAACTATTTTGCCTCCATCCTCCGCACAATGGGCGAAGAACTCATCGTCAAGCAAGGACAGTTGCTAAGCAAGCAGAACGACCTGCTGGCTGCCAAGGGAGAGATGAACACCTTGATTCGTACCGTCATGCAGGAGCGCCACGACTTAGGCGTACAGCAGTTGGAGCAGCAACGACAGATTGCCAACCTTGACAACAAGCAGAAAGGACTTCAGACGCAGTTGAGCAAGCAACGCACGCAGTTGGCCGAGTTGAACAAGAAAATCGACCAAGTGGTGGCTGCAGAAGTGGAGGCAGCACGAAAGAAAGCCGAAGCAGCTCGCAAGAAGAGCAAAACCAACGCCACAACCGGCAAGTGGATTACCTCGGAGGACAAGGCGCTTAATGGCTCGTTCGAGCAGAACAAGGGTCGCTTGCCCGTGCCCATCACGGGTGGCTACATGATAGGTGAACGCTTCGGAACCTACAATGTGCCCGGCATGAAGAACGTGCAACTTGACAACAAGGGCATCAACTACATTGGCAAATCCGGAGCAAGAGCAAGAGCGGTGTTTGACGGTGAGGTGACAGCCGTATTCCAGTTCTACGGAACAAAGGGAGTATTGGTACGCCACGGCAGCTACATCTCCGTGTATTGCAACCTCTCGTCTGTCATCGTTAGCAGAGGTCAAAAGGTTCACGCCCGCGACCTGCTAGGTGCCGTAGCCGCCAACGAGGAAGGAAAGTGCGTACTGCACTTCCAGTTGAGAAAGGAAACCACGAAACTAAATCCGGAAAGTTGGGTAAGCCGGTAAACAATTAACAATTAACAATTAACAATTAACAATTAACAATTAACAATTAACAATTAACCATCTTGGCATGAATTGTGGAGCATGCATAGAACTACTGAAGCAGCTGATTGCGACACCTCGCATCAGTCGTGATGAGACAGCGGCTGCCGACTTGCTTGAGAACTACATGCGCAAGCAAGGATTGACGCCTCAACGCCATCACAACAACCTGTGGGAGGTGGCTCCTGGCTATGATGAGAACCGCCCCACCCTTCTGCTCAATGCCCACATCGACACGGTACGACCAGTATCGGCATGGACACGCAACCCCAACGAACCGACCCTTACCGACGAAGGTATATTATATGGTATAGGAAGCAACGACGACGGAGCATCGCTCGTCACGCTCCTAGCCACCTACATTGCCTTGCGCAACACCACGCAGAGCTACAATCTCATCTTCCTCGCCTCTGCCGAGGAGGAAGTGAGCGGACAGAATGGCATCAGCAGCACCCTGCCCCTATTACCACCTATCAACGTGGCATTAGTGGGAGAACCCACTTGCATGCAACCGGCCATCGCAGAGAAAGGGCTGATGGTGCTGGACTGCACTGCTCACGGCAAGGCAGGACACGCTGCGCGCAACGAGGGCGACAACGCCATCTACCATGCCATCGACGACATCAACTGGTTCCGCACCTTCCAATTCCCCGAGCAGACACCCATGCTAGGACCTGTCAAGATGACCGTAACGATCATCAATGCCGGCACGCAGCACAACGTGATACCTGATCAATGCACCTTCACCGTGGACGTACGCAGCAACGAATGCTATAGCAATGAGGAGATCTATGACATCATACGACAGCACGTCAGCAGCGAAGTAAAGGCGCGTTCTTTCCGTCTCAACTCCAGCAGGATAGACGCAAATCATCCCCTCTTGCAACGAGCCATAGCATTGGGTAAGCAACCTTTCGGCTCCCCTACCCTCTCCGACCAAGCATTGATGCGATTCCCTTCGATGAAGATGGGACCTGGCGATAGTCGTCGCAGCCACACTGCGGATGAATACATCCTCGTCTCCGAGATAGAAGATGCACTCCAAACCTATCGGACAATGCTTGAAGGATTGAAGATTGAAAGTTGAAGATTAATTCCTAATTCCTAATTAATTCCCCTACTGCCTATGCTGACCACCATCCTTATCATTTGGGCCATCTTCGACGTTGTGGTGTATGCCATGATGTGGTATGATCGTAAAGATCGTCAATACAACTTCAAAGAGAAATTGCGCGACATTAAGGAAAGCTTTGAGCAGGATGAATAAGAAACCATTCTTGCTCAAGATGTTCATCCTCCTTGTCTCTACCCACATCGCCCTCACAGCATGTGAGCATTACGATTTCGAGAAGAAGGAGAGCAGCGAAGAAGAAAACCACATAACTTCTCCTTCACGCACAGGAGCAGGCACCAGCGACGCTCCCTTCACCGTGTCCGAACTCATCGAGGGTGCAGATACCCTTATAGGCAAAGAGGTGTGGGTCATTGGCTATGCCGTAGGAGAAACTTACCGATCCATGTCGAATGCGACATTCACCCCACCCTTTCAGTACACTACCAACATTATCCTTTCCCACAAACAGCAATGCGCCTTGTCCTCACAATGCATCCCTGTCGAGTTGAGCACCAAGACCATGAAGGACGCCATTGCACTGTCCAACCATCCCGAGCACTACCGCCATTGCATCATGATTTCCGGACGCGTACAGCCATATTTCAGTGTCACTGGTCTACGTTCCATCAATGCCTACTGTTGGCTCCCCCACTATATAATAGAAAGCTCCTCGCCCACGGAATGGAACGAGGAGCATGAAGATTATGATTAACTTGGCACGTCGGGTTACCATTCGGTGTCCCAAAGGTTGCCGTTCTTAACGAGAGCGTCACCCTCTTCGCCAGCATTTTTTGACTGTGCATTGTTATTGCCGTCTGTACCACCATCAACGATGCTCAAGGCCATCATCTGCTGTGCAGCCATCATCCTGAACTGCGATGTGGGTGCTATATAATTCTTTTTCATTTCTTATTCTTTTCAGTTTTTTACCTTATTATCTTTTCGCTTCGCGCCAGCCCTCCCTCCCCATAGAGGGGGAGGGCTGGGGAGAGGGTCTTCTTACTTCACCAGTACCTTCACACCGTTAACGATGTTGATACCCTTCTGCATCTTGTTGAGCTTGCGACCGTTCATGTCGTAGATCTCTGCCTTGCCGCTGGTCAGAGCGTCGATAGCCTTGATAGCGGTCTCCTGGTCGAAGTAGAAGGCCTTGACAGAAGACTCGGGCTTGGTCAGGTATGCACGGTTTGCACCAACATAGAGCTGCTTGCCAGCTGCGGTATTATCAACCTTGTAGAAACCAACCTTATCATCGTTGTTCTGCAAAATGTATGTACCATCGATTGCCTCGGTCTTAGTGTACACACCTGTGAGGCAACCTGCAACGGGATCACCAGCAACATCCTTGCCCATGAAGTTGACAGCCTCCAGGCCTTCCTCAGCAAAGAGAATAACGGGAGTGTTTGCAGGAATTACCGGAGCACCAAGGTTGTCATCCACCTCTAATTCCGTCAAAGTGAGTGTCTGACCATTATCGCCAATAGTAGCCGTTGAAGCAACAACATATTCGGGAACAATCACATCGAAAGGAGCACAGAATGTACCATACTGAGCATCTTTATTGACAAGCATCTTTGCATGCTTATGACAGGTACACGTACTTGGGTCAACACCCAAGTGTACAATAATCATCTGACCTAAAATCTCAACCATATCAATATCGATGCTTACCTCAATACTATTCTCACCTACAAACTTACCAGTGAGATCCAAAGGAACTTCACCAAGCCAAGGACCGAGCCACTCTTCTTCAGCGTAGTTTTCGTCATCACCAGCTTCGATACTGATTCCACCTTGGAAGGTGAATGTTTTGTCTGCGGCAACCTCAATATTCTTAAGAGCAATGTTACCGACTGGCATTACTCCACCAAGAATAAAGTTCTTCAATGTGAAGTTAATATTGCCATTGTTAAGTGTTTCAACTACAACATCTGCAATCTGAGGGTCAGAAGTGTTGCCATCTATTGTTACATAGAGTGTTTCAGGATAATTCTTTGAACCAACTACTTCTGGTGCAAACTTGATTGTATACACTGTCACTTCTCCATCATCACCCTTCACACAGATAGAAAGAAGTGAAGTATTCTTATCATAACTTGTTTCCACTGTTGAAGCAATACCTGTCTTTGTGTATGTCAATTCTTTTGAAGCATCATATTTTTCACTTTCAAGCGAATATGCGTAAGTATCCTCAGCAAAACCTTCTATAGCCTTTCCGTCGTATGAAAGTGCAGTGAGAGAATGGTAGTAAACAAGTTCTACATCGTCAATGCAAAGCTGGTTGCCAGCACCCATTTTTTCACGTTCCTCAAAAATATCATTAGCCGAGAAGATCACATTGAATTTCTGTGGTATCGCAGTTTCGTTTTTGTATTCGAATGGGATAGTTACAAGTTTCCAATCTGCCTGATCTCCTTCGATATAATACTCAATCTGTGAGATCAATTCAGCATCATCAGTCTTAGTTATTGTACCACCTGTAAGGCACTCTTTACCAAGGATGTTGTTTGAACGGTCAGTCATTGTAACCTTTGCTGGGGTTCCTGTAGATGTATTCGAAGGTACCTGTTCTTGTGTCCATGTTCCCTTCCATGCGTATGCAATGATTGATGCTTTCTCTGTAAGATTTGTAGGAGACTTAGTTGTGCTGTTTACGTCGTGTGTACGCTTGTAATAGAAACGGAGTGCATCTGGACGTTTTGTCAATGCTATACCGCCAAACACACCACCATCAGCAGTTCCTGCTGTGACAGCACCTGTCAAAGTAGCTTTTGCTGTTGCCCATGTAGTACCAAGTGACATATATCCTGGAACAACCTGTTTTGCAGAAAGAGGGTTAGGAGTATTTGTTATAATTACAGACTTTTTCCCGTCTTCTCCACTTCGGTCTGCACCTTCAGCACCAACGATTGTAGCACCGAGTCCACCCATACCATTTACGTTAGCCATGCACCAACCTTTAGGCTGAGTGCCGCGTGCACTTTTCACCTTTGCACCTTTTTCCCATGGATAGCAACTTTCCCAACCTCCATCAAAATTAGCATTTGGAAGCTGCTGTGCACTTGCCGTAAAGCATGCACCAGCGGCAAACACTAAACTTAACAATCTTTTTCTCATAATCTAATATATTTAATTCTATTTTATACTTATTATAAAGACACCATACTCTTTCACGCTGCAAAATTAACAAAAACATACAAGTCAAAGACCCAAAAACGGTATAATATTGTACTTTTAACCGGAAAATCGGTACAGAAATGGCAATTTAGCCAATTCTTCTGCTTAAAACAGCATGATTATACCGAAAAAAAACAGAAGCTACCAGACAAACCATACGACATACGTTTCACAGAGAAGCTTGAAGAGAACGTAGCAAAATAATAAAAAAAAGTTTTAAACGCCCAAAAGGTTCAAGGGTTCCGAAAAGAAGCACCTATCAATCTAGATATAAACACATTACACGCGTCGAACCCTACGTCGAACCCTCGTGTAAGGTTCGACGGGGTTCGACCATAGCTACCGATTAGCAATAGAATTGGTCGAACCCTGTCGAAGGTTTAGCAAGGGTTCGACGTAGGGTCCGACAGCCTTAACCACCTATAGTTCTATAAGTTACCCCTCACGAATCGGAACCCTTGAACCTTTTGGGCGTTTTAAAACTTTTTTTCTATAGGCCTACCACATTCGAAACGAAGTAAGAAATAATTTTCCGCCGTCAGCGGAAAAGAAAAAGATGCAGCAGAATTATAGGAACAGACGCACATAATTATCCCCTTATCCTCCGCGAACATTGCCGAAGAAGGATAAGGGGATAAATATGTCAGTAGGTATCGGAAGAGATTACTTCACGAGCATCTTCTTGCCGTTGATGATGTAGACATTGCCACGCTGTACCTTGTTGACACGCTGGCCATTCAGGTTGTAAACGACAGCATTCTGCTGAAGAGCTACTGCGCTGATGCCGTCTACGATATCGACATTAGCCGTATATACCACATCGCGAGCAGGCATGGTCTCGAAGGTCTCGCCCTCCCAGCCAAGGAAGCTGTAGCTGTAGCGCTCATCGCTCTCGGGCAACTTGTACTCGGGAGCCTCGGGCATAGCAGCACCGTACTCAACATCGAAGCTGACGAGGACTGTCTTACCATCGGTGTCGAGATAAATCACCTTGTAGGTGTTGACAGTAAACTTACCATTGATAGTAACATCCTGAGCAGGCATCGTCTCGGGAGCCTCGTCTGTCCATGCAAAGGTATAACCAGTCTTCTCATCCACGGTGGGAACCTCAACGGTGGCACCATAATTTACGGTAGTCTCGCTGATGGTCTCGCCATCCACTACGAATGTAAGCTTGTAGCTATTGACGGTGTAAGTACCATTAACGGTGACATCGTTAGCGGGCATAGTCTCGGGAGCCTCGTCTGTCCAAGCGAAGGTGTAACCTGTCTTCTCATCCACGGTGGGAACCTCAACGGTAGCACCATAATTAACAGAAGTCTCGCTGATGGTCTCGCCATCCACTACGAATGTAAGCTTGTAGCTATTGACTGTGTAAGTACCGGTGATGGTCAGAGCCTCGGCAGGCATCGTGGTAGCCTCGCTATCCCAAGCGAAGGTGTAACCCTCACGAGGATCAACCTCGGGATAAACGATAGTCGCGCCAGCCTCAAGTTCCGAAGAAGAAACCGTAGTGCCCTCCACCACGAACTTCAAAGCATAGGTAGTAGGAGCCACAATGAAATTGTCATCGCCCAACTCAACATATATAATCTGTTCAAGGCTCTCCATCATGTCAATGTCGATGGTAACGTAAACCTTGTCATCGGTAATCTTGCCCTTGAGTACCAAGGGAATCTCATCTAGAAGGGGACCCATCCAAAAATCCACATTGGGATCATCGCCATTTGTAATACGGAGATTGCCATTAAAGGTGAAATTATCAATACCATCCACATTGCTAATCGACAGACCCTTCAACTGGATATTTCCCACGCCCATCACGTCCTCGCCAGAACCCAGACAGAAGTTATTGAGCATAAAATCACAGGTACCATCGCCGTTGTTACGGAAATAGACTGTTGTAGGCTGAGGTTCGGTACTTTCCTCGTTAATGGTCACCACCAGATTGTCGGTATAAGCCTTATAACCGATGTTGTTCTCGCCAAACTTCACATAAATGATCTGCTCGAGAGTCTCCATCATGTCGATATCGATGGTCACGTAAAGCTTGTCATCGTTGACCTCGCCCTTCAGCACCAAGGGAATCTCTCCAAGGAAGGGACCCATCCAGAAATCCACACTCTCGTCATTACCCTCAGCAATTTCAATAGAACCATTGAACTCGAATGTGGAATACGTAGACTTCTTGGTTAGCGTAAGACCATTAAGTGCAATATTGCCTACACCCATCACATCCTCACCAGAGCCTAAACAGAAGTTGTTGAGAGCGAAATCGCAAGTACCATCGCCATTATCGGTAAAGTCGATAGAGGTGAGTTGAGGTTCTGTGCTTTCATCATTAATCGTTACCACAAGATTGTCGGTGTAAGTCTTCTTCTGTGCCATGCCCATCACGGACATCAGGCAGCAGAATGTTAAAAGTAGAAATTTCTTCATAAAACTTATAGATATTGAATTCGTTAGTCAATTAATAGCGATAAGCCACGCCAAAAGTGGCATAGATGGGATACATCTTGAAGGCAACAGCATCAAAGTCAGGATCGAGAGCGTTGGAGAGCCCCCAATCAACAGAACCAAAGACGTTGAGGTGCTTCATGGCTTTCCAGTCGAAAGTCAACTCTATACCACCAGCCCAAGGACGCATGTGGTCCTTGAAGTCGTAGGTAGCAGGATTGTTGCGATCCATATTAATCTTTTCACCCGTAGGTGTGTCCACGCGCAAGTAACCTACTCCGTCGGGATTGTCGTAGACCTCACCCTCGAAGGTAGACTTGAAATAGGTTGTGAAATAGGGGCCGAGGCTTACATTCCAACGGGGAGAGAGACGGAAGGTGGCCAGGACGGGGATGGTCATACCCCAAGCATCGGTATTGGTTACATCGCAACCTGTGAAATAGCCACCCATCGTGTTGCCATCCATCGTAATGCTCATCTTGTAATTCTTCACATTAGCACTGGTATGGAAACCCTCGTAGAAGAAATGCCAGCCTGCACTGATACCCCAACGCTTGCTGAACATCTTATAGCAATCGAGACCAACGGTAGCACCACCTTTGGGTGAGAACTCATTGATACTGCGAATCTCAGCAGGAATAGGAAGAGGCATCGTACCACCGATGGTGTAACCGGCACGAACAATAAAGCCGGCATTGGTCTTGGTGTTGGTAGGACCCCACTTTTCCCAACTGCCCTCCTGAGCGTTAGCTGCCACAGCAGAGAAGGCGAATGCGGCAGCAAGGATATATTTTGTCAGTTTCATATCTTACATTCTAAACATTAATACTCGCAAATCACATTCACATTATCGATATAGAGCTTGCTGCCGATAGAACCACGGAAATAGGCTCCCTGCCAACTACATGCGAAACCAATGACCATGCTGTAGCCGTTGTTGGCAAGTATCTCAGGATCAAGTTCCTCGTAGTAGTTTACATCAAGCACATACTGCTTCCACTCGTTGGTTACGCCATGGATGGGATCATTGCTCTCCAAGTCGCCACCGCCGTCGCGAGGATTGGTTGCCTCGGGATTGACGTAGTGGTGAGGCAGACGAGCAACACCCACGATATAGGGGCTGGTCAGCACGTCATTACCATCGAGCATCACACGGTTACCTTCAGCATCCTGGTTGCGATACACCACGATGTAAGCATCGGGCTCGTCGGTGACACCCTCAACAGGCTTACCCAAACGATCCTGGAAGGTCTTTGTTCCGGGTTCATACTTCAGCCAAACAGAGAATTTCAGAGGCTTATGCTTGAAAGGAAGACCAAAACGAGTAGCCTTCAAGGCATCCTTTAAGGCATTGGCAACATCGAACTCGCCAACGAACATACTGCCGGCCGCCATACGCATATTCACCATCTGACCAAAACCACCAGTGTCCATCGTTTCCAACTTCACGCAAGCCGAGCCATCAGGTCCCTCTCCAGCTAGAGGCACAGAAGGATATTCCATTGGTTTGGCCGAAGACTTACTCAACTTGAAACCGGGATTACCATTTTTCCAAGTTGGATCGCCCAAACCAAACAAACCATTAACGGCATTGGGGTCGGTCACTGTCCAGATGTAATACTTGCCGCTGACATCCAAATCGAAGGTCTCGAAGTCAAGCGTCATATCGCCTTCGGAAGGCACATCGTGAACCACATTGAGCTTATAGTTACGGCTCCATGCGCCATCCTGGCTCACGACACGGAAGCGTTGTATCTGCTCGTCAGAGAAATCGAGTGAACTGCCATTCTTGAAAAGACTCTCTGTTCCGTCAGCCCCTACTACATACACGGTAGCACCAGGAGTGACAGTCAAATTGACGGGAATAGACTCCACATCCACATAATGACGAATAAGGAAACCAATACTGTCGGCCGTCGAAGGAACTGACTGGGTTGCATCGTAAGCATGATAGAACACGGCTTCAGGTGTCTCCACACCCAATGTGACGGACTCAATGTCACACTCTGCATTCAGTGGTTCGTCGCTACATGAAGCGAATCCCATAGCAGCAAATGCAAGAGGCAATAGAAAAAATTTCTTCATTGATTTATGTTTGTTACAAATAACGTTATTCGTTTTAACGGGCGCAAAAATACTATTATATATGCTCACATAAAGACATTTTTGGTAAAAAAGACGGCAAAATACCGAAATTATTGCTCAAAACAGCATAATTTGTGCCATTTTTGACAATTAACGTACCATTATTTCTTCTTCGACTTTGCTGCCAAAGCTTGCTTCGAACGGTGCTCGACCACCATCTTCAACACCACAACATTATCAATCGGCCTATCGTTTTTATCCGTAGGAACAACCTGTATCTTCTCTGCCACATCCATTCCTTCAATGACTTCTCCAA
This sequence comes from Bacteroidaceae bacterium, assembly GCA_045629085.1. Classification (GTDB taxonomy): domain Bacteria; phylum Bacteroidota; class Bacteroidia; order Bacteroidales; family Bacteroidaceae; genus Physcousia. The sequence continues at coordinate 24,708 of JAZQQO010000070.1, read as the reverse complement.
AGACGGTGTAAGCACCATCAAGGTGGGGAGCACCACCGTACTGCTGGTAGTCATCGAACATCTGGCTGGTCATCTCGACACCATCTTCCTCGAGCGATGCACGCATCTTCTTCAAACTTGCAGGACCGAACTTCTTGCCTGTGACAATGTAGAACTGACTTCCACTGCTGCGACGCTCGGGATTGACATCATCACTCTCACGAGCGGCAGCCAAAGCACCACGCACATGATACCAATCCGGTAATAGGATTTCAGGAGCAAGCGTATAAGGTACATCACCATCTCCTAAAAGCTGTCCTGGCTGAGCGGTCTTACTGTCGGGATCGCCTCCTTGAATCATAAACTGATTGATGACGCGATGAAAGAGTGTGCCGTCGTAATGCCCACTTTCTGCAAGCTTCAGGAAATTATCTCTGTGAACGGGAGCATCATCCAACAAAGCCACACGAATATTTCCCATCGTCGTCTCAATGCGAACAACGCTACGTCGGTCTTTTTTCGACTTAGACGAAACTGCCAAAACAGGCAGCAAGAACAGAAGAACTAAAAACAGTTTTTTATGCATAAAACCACTATTACGGGATAAAACTGCACAAAGGTAGGAAAAATTCCCCACCAATGCAAACCACAAGCATTTTTTCTTAAAAAATAATGCAAAAAGTCAGCATTTACAAGGTGTTACAAGCAATCGCAGCAAACAGCCAGAACAGTTGTGAACAAGGTTATGAACAGGGTGTCGAAAAATAATTTAAACTTTTTCCCCAAAACATGTGGGGAATTGTGGGGAATTTTGTAAATTTGCTGCCGAAAACAATAAATAAGGAGTACACGGATGCGTTTTACTGGAAATTTTGATGCAAAAACAGACTCGAAAGGCAGAGTATTTTTACCTGCTGCCTTCCGCAAGATCCTGCTCACATCGAATGAGGAGGGACTGGTTTTGCGTCGCGATATTTTCCAGCACTGCTTGGTACTATATCCCCTTTCCGAATGGAACAAGATGGTTGATTTCATCACAGAACGCACAAATCCGTTCGACAGAAAAGGGCGCGACAACCTACGCCGCTTCCTGGCATCTTCCGAAACCGTTTCGTTGGACAGCGATGGCAGAATCCTCATTTCTCGCAAAAATCTCGACACAGCCAACATCACCGCGGAAGTTCGTTTTATTGGAATGGATCGAACGATAGAAATCTGGAACAGAAAAGACGCAGAAGACCTATTGCTTAACGAAGACGAATTCGCTAATGACATAGAAGCCATGATGTGTGCTGACAAGCAGGCATAATGGAGCAAGGAAAAAGCGTTAAGCATCGATAGAATTGCAGATTTTTCTGCCTCACTTTATATTGAACAAAGTTTTAAGGTTAAAAGGAACATGAATTGTGAAACCTATCATAAGCCTGTAATGCTGGACGAGTCACTTGAAGGGCTCGACCTCAAAGCCGACGGAATCTATGCCGACATGACGTTTGGTGGAGGAGGACACAGCCGCGCCATCGTCAACCAACTTGGCGAGAACGGGCATTTGTATGGGTTCGACCAAGACCTTGACGCCATGCAGGGTGCCTTTGAGGATGCACGCTTCACTTTTGTGAGAAGCAATTTCAGATTCCTAAAGAACTGGATGCAATACTATAACGTAGAGGGGCTAGACGGCATTCTGGCAGATCTTGGAGTAAGCAGTCACCACTTCGACGAAGGCGAAAGAGGCTTCTCCTTCCGATACGACGCTCCTTTGGACATGCGCATGAACCAAGCAGCGAAACTGACGGCAGCAAAAATAGTCAACGAATATAGCGAAGAACAACTGGCAGACATCTTCTATTTATATGGAGAAATGAAAAACAGCCGCAAACTGGCCAGTACCATCGCAAAAGCCCGCAAGGAAAACGAGATAAAAACCACAGGCCAGTTGGCTGACTTGCTTCGTCCATTGTTAGGACGTGACAGAGAGAAGAAAGACATGGCCAAAGTGTTTCAAGCACTACGCATCGAAGTCAACGGCGAAATGAAAGCCTTACGGCAGATGCTGGAAAGTGCCATTGAGGTACTGAAACCGGGTGGCCGACTGGTAGTCCTAACCTATCACTCATTGGAAGACAGGATGGTTAAAAACATCATGAAGAGTGGCAACATCGAAGGCAAGACAGAGCAAGACTTCTTCGGCAACCTACTCTCTCCCCTACGCCCCGTCAAGAAAGGCGTACTCACACCATCCGCAGCAGAACAACAAGAAAATCCGCGCAGCCGCAGCGCAAAACTTAGAATAGCAGAAAAGATATGAGCAAGAAGAACAGAAACAAAGAGCTGAGCGAGTTCGACGACAGCATGCTGGACGAAGAACTGCTGACAACCGAAGATGGCGGCAACTCCGGTGAGGCATCAGGAGACAGTCCTTCGCAAAAGGGCAGTCGAAGACGACGCCTAATGATTTCACTGCTCAACAACGAAGGCGAGAACAACATCACCAACTTCAAGGATCTCTACAAGAGCGTCAACCTGAATGGTGAGTGGTTCAAGAAAAACCTCTCGTTCATCCTCACCATCACTGCCTGCCTGCTCATATTTGTAACAAACCGTTACCAAGCACAGCAGGAACAGATTGAGGAAGCACGTCTAAAGAAAGAACTGACGGAAATGAAATACAAATGGCTCACGCGATTCAGCGAATTAACTTCGAGCACGCGACAGAGCCGCATAGAAGATAAACTAAAACAAATCGGTGACACAGCACTAACCCATAGTAAACTGGCCCCCTTCATCATTAGAGCAAACAAATAAACCCATGGCAAGCAACAAGAACAACGGAAAAGAACAGACTTCGAAGCAAAACGCCTCGAACATGCGCGACATGGGCACCAAGCGCTTTCGCGTGATATTCATTGTGCTCTGCGTAGCAGGTGTCGGCATAATCGGCACCGCACTGAAGACCATGCTGGTAAAACGCAGCTATTGGGAAGTTGTGCGCGAGCAATTCACCAAAAACAACATCGTGGATCATGCCATCCGAGGTAACATCTACGACTGCAACAACCGCCTACTCGTCGGCACCGTACCCGAATACCGCCTTTGCATGGACTTTCTGGTCATTGACAAGGACTCACTTCAGCGCGTAAAGGCTCAAGCATGGAGAGATAGTGCATTCATAGCCGACCTGGACAGCATCGTCTTAGGACTGCACGAAATCTTCCCAGACTATTCGGAAAAGTATTTCCGCGATCGCCTCCAAGAAGGTTTCAAGATCCACAAGAACGGATGGAGTATCCTGCCAAAACACATGGCTACGTTCATCGAATACCAAAAGTGCCAGGAACTGCCCCTCTTCCGTGAAAGATCCTACAAGGGCGGATTCCATGGCGACGAAATCATGACAAGAAAAAAGCCATACGGAAGTTTGGCTAGCCGCACATTGGGATCATTACGCGATGTAATTCTTGACGAGAATGGCGACGAGATTCCTGACTCTGTATTGGTTTACTACAGGAAGAACAACATGAAGTTCAAATACTCTACAGAGATCAGACCCCGTAACGGCATTGAGTTGGCTTACGACACCATCTTGCATGGCACGGACGGCATCAAGCATAATACAAAAGTAAGGAACACGCGCGTAGACTTCACCGACAAAGCTGCCATCGATGGACATGACCTGATGACTACCATCGACGTAGACATTCAAGACGTGGCAGAAAAGGCGCTTGTAGCTCAATTGAAAGAACTGAATGCCGAAATGGGCGTTGTCATTGTCATGGAAGCATCCACAGGTGACGTAAAAGCACTTGTGAACATGGCACAGCAGAATGATGGCAGCTATGCAGAGGACAGAAACTACGCCATTGCAGACTGTATGGAACCCGGTTCAACATTCAAGACCGCAAGTCTGATGGCAGCACTTGAAGACGGAAAAGTAGATACAAGCACCGTATTCGACACGGGCAGCGGACGATGGATGATGCACGGACGATGGATGAAGGATGCCAATTGGTCTACCACTGGCGGATATGGCAGAATTTCCGTAAAGACCATCATTGAGAAGAGTTCGAACGTAGGTGTGAGCCGAATGATCGACGAGAACTACGGCAAGGATCCCCAAGCATACATAGATGCCTTGAAGCGTGAGGGAGCCGGTATTCCTCTCGACCTTCCCCTTGCCGGTGCACAGAACCCCATCATGAAGACTAACCCCAAAGACGAGAAGAGATGGTGGAAGACGACATTGGCATGGATGAGTATCGGATACGAGTCACTATTACCTCCCATCAGCACCTGTACATTCTACAACGGCATTGCCAACAACGGCAAGCTGGTTAAGCCCCGTTTTGTCAAGGCAGAGATGAAGGATGGTAAGATTCTCAGGGAGTTCCCCATCGAGGTGTTGAGAGAACGCATGTGCTCGGATGCCACGTTGCAGAAAGTGCGCGGCGTACTGGAAAACGTAGTCAGCGCGCCTCGAGGCACGGGAAGAAGAGCCCGTTGCCCACAATTCGGAGTAGCCGGCAAGACCGGTACCGCACAGATTGCCGCTCCCGGCAAGGGTTACCACAGTGGCGTAATGCGTTATTTCGTGAGCTTCTGTGGGTTCTTCCCCTACGACAATCCTCAGTACACATGCTTTGTCGGCATACGTAAATACAGCCTTCCCGCATCAGGCGGTACCCACTGCGCTCCCGTATTTGCTCAGGTAGCACAGGCAGTGATGGCAACAGGAATGAACCATCGCATTCCCGCAGAAGTGTACGACAGCACGTCTACCATGACCCCGACCTTGAAGAACGGTAACATCGAGGAAACTCAATTAGTACTGAACGAGATAAGTATTCCATACAACGTGTCTGACACCAACAAGAGCAAAACCGAAGCACAACAATGGTGCACAACAGACACGACAAGCGGACGTTTGAGATTGGCACAAGTAGCCATCGAAGAAGGCAAAATACCTAACGTAATGGGCATGGGGGCTCGGGATGCCGTATATGCCATGCAGAATGCAGGCATCAAGGCCAAGTTGAAGGGTGCAGGACACGTTGTCTCACAAAGCATCGCTCCTGGCACTGTTTACAAAAAAGGAATCAAGATTGACCTCTTATTAAGCAACTAGACATCTAACGCACGCGCACGCGTGTATATAAATAAGGTATAAAACATGGTACTGAAACAATTAATAGAAGAAACCACTCCGTTCAAGGTTCTGGGCAACATTGAGCAGGATGTTACAGGAATAGAGATTGACTCTCGTCAAATCAAGGATGGCAATGTTTTTGTTGCCATGCGTGGCACGCAAGTTGATGGTCACAACTACATAACAAAGGCTATAGAGTTGGGAGCCAAAACCATCGTCTGCGAGACTCTACCCGAAACGCTCACTGAAGGTGTCGCATACGTGCAGTACACCAATACCGAGGAAGTTGTAGGACCTCTCGCCACGCATTACTACGGCGAACCCACCAAGAAAATGAAACTCGTCGGCGTAACAGGTACCAACGGCAAGACAACTATCGCTACCCTACTCTACAACATGTTCCGCCAGTTCGGTTACAAGTGTGGTCTTTGCAGCACGGTATGCAACTACATTGACGGCAAGCCCGTACCTACCGAGGTAACAACTCCCGACCCCATCACCCTTAACCGTCTACTCGGACAGATGGCAGACGAGGGATGCGAATACGCATTTATGGAAGTGAGCAGCCATAGTGTAGCACAAAAGCGCATCGGTGGATTGACTTTTGCAGGAGGCATTTTCACCAATCTCACACGCGACCACCTCGATTACCATAAGACCTTCGAGAACTATCGCGATGCAAAGAAGGGCTTTTTTGACATGTTGCCCAAGGGTGCCTTTGCCGTCACGAACGCCGATGACAAGAATGGCCTTATCATGACGCAAAACACAAAAGCCACCGCCAAGACATACTCACTGAGAAGCGCTGCTGACTTTAAGGCAAAAATTCTGGAGGAGAGTTTCGAGGGCATGAATCTGGAAATGGACGGAACCGAGGTGTTCGTACAATTCGTGGGACGCTTCAACGTATCCAACTTGCTGGCTGTATATGGAGCAGCACGTATGATGGGACGCGAGAAACAGGAAGTTCTGGTGGCACTCAGCACTATGCGCCCAGTCAACGGCCGTTTCGAGAGCATACGCAGCAAGGAGGGAGTGACCGCAATAGTAGACTATGCCCATACACCCGATGCACTGGTCAACGTACTGACGACCATCAACGAGGTGCTGCAACACAAAGGCGAATGCTGGACAATATGTGGTGCTGGCGGTAACCGCGACAAGGGCAAACGCCCCATCATGGCACAGGAATCAGTCAAGCACAGCGACCGTGTCATCATTACGAGCGACAACCCACGTTTCGAGGAGCCTCAAGACATCATTAACGACATGCTCGCAGGTCTTGACGAGGAACAGAAGAAGAAGGTCATCACCATCGTCGATCGTCGCGAAGCCATACGCACAGCCTGCATGATGGCTCGTCCGGGTGACGTCATACTCGTGGCAGGCAAGGGCCATGAGGACTACCAGATTATCAAGGGTGTGAAGTACCACTTCGACGATCACGAGATTATCCGCGAAGCATTCGGAATCAACGCATAATTCATAATCAATAAACCAAAAACGACGTGCTATACTATCTCTTTAGATATCTTGAGGAATTCGGCATACCTGGTTCACACCTGTGGTCGTACATTTCATTCCGCGCCATCCTTACCTTGGTGCTCTCGCTGATCATATCAGCATGGTTTGGCGAGTACTTCATTAAATGGATGAAGCGCCACAACGCAAGCGAGGCACAGCGCGACGCCTCTATCGACCCCTACGGAGTTGAGAAAAAAGGTGTGCCCACGATGGGTGGAATCATCATTATCGTATCCACCATCGTACCATGCCTGCTGTTTGGCCGATTGCGCAACATTTATATGTTGCTGATGCTGGGCACCATCATCGTATTAGGTGCCTTAGGCTTCGTGGACGATTACATCAAGATGAAGAAAAGCAAGGACGGAATGCGTCCCATTTTCAAACTGGCAGGACAAGCCGTTTTGGGCTTGTGCGTCGGGCTTACGCTCTGGCTCAGCCCTGATGCCGTCATACAGGAGAACAAGACAACCGTACAGCAGAACCACGAAATTGTGGTACACAATACGCAGAAAGTAAAGAGTACGGACACGACAATCCCCTTCGTTAAGGACAACAACCTCAGCTACAGCGGCATGATGAGTTTCATGGGCAAGTATAAGACCGCAGCAGGCTGGATTCTCTTCGTGCTTGTCACTACGTTCATCGTCATGGCAGTCAGCAACGGTTCCAATCTCAACGATGGCATGGATGGCATGTGCGCTGGAAATTCCGCGATTATCATGTTTGCATTAGGAATACTGGCATACGTAAGCAGTCATACGAGCCTGGCATCGTACCTCAACATCATGTATATACCAGGATCGGAAGAGCTTGTTATTTTCTGCCTTGCATTCGTAGGTGCTTTGGTCGGTTTCCTTTGGTATAATGCCTACCCCGCCCAAATCTTCATGGGTGACACAGGTTCTTTGGCCATTGGTGGCGTTATCGGCGTGATGGCCGTTATCCTGCACAAGGAATTGCTGCTTCCTTTGCTCTGCTTTGTTTTCTTCATGGAGAGCATCAGCGTCATCCTGCAAACCAATGTTGCGAAGATGGGCAACAAGCGAGGAGTGAAATGGCGTGTATTTAAGCGCGCACCCATCCACGACACATTCCGCGTAAAGCCCGGCCAATTGGCAAGCGACGTGAAAGTATTTCTGAATTGGCCAAAGGGATGCTGGCTTGAGTCAAAGATCACCACGCGCTTCTGGATCGTCAGCATCATCATGTGTGCATTAGCCATTGTGACGCTGAAGATAAGGTAAGAGAAGAGATATTGAAGATTGAAAATTGAAGATTGAAGATTGAAAATTGAAATAAGATGAACAAGAGAATAGTCGTATTGGGAGCAGCAGAGAGTGGCGTAGGTGCAGCAGCCTTGGCCAAGGTCAAGGGGTTTGATGTCTTCGTAAGCGACATGGGCAAGATCAAGGACAACTACAAGGAAGTCCTCGATAAATATGAAGTGGAATGGGAAGAAAGTCAGCACACGGAGTCTCTCATCATGAATGCTGATGAGGTGATCAAGAGTCCCGGCATTCCCGAAGAGGCACCCATGGTGATGAAACTGAAGAACGCAGGTATTCCCATCATCAGCGAAATAGAGTTTGCCGGCCGCTATACCGATGCAAAAATGGTGTGCATCACGGGCAGCAACGGCAAAACCACCACAACAACACTCATCTACCACATCTTCAAATCAGCCGGATACAATGTTGGTTTGGCAGGAAACATTGGCCGTTCATTGGCTTTGCAAATTGCCGAAGGACAGACCTACGACTATTATGTCATCGAGTTGTCAAGTTTCCAACTCGACAACATGTATCAATTCCGTGCCAACATAGCCATCTTGATGAACATCACGCCCGACCATTTGGACCGCTACGGCAACTGCATGCAGAACTATACGGACTCCAAGATGCGTATCCTGCAGAATCAGACAGAGGAAGACGCCTTCATCTACTGGGCCGAGGATCCCATCATCAAGGTAGAACTGCCAAAATACGACGTCAAGTCCAAACTATGTCCCTTCAGCATACTGAGCAAAGAGGGAATGGCAGGCTACGTACTGGACGGCAAATACACTCTGGAACAGCCCGCACCATTTGTCATGGAGCAGGAAGAACTCTCACTTCGCGGCAAGCACAACATGTACAACATGCTGGCTGCCGGTATCGCAGCGCATCTGAGTGGCATCTCCAACGAGACGCTGCACGAATGCCTTAGCAACTTCGAAGGAGTAGAGCACAGACTGGAGAAGGTGGCCAACATCGACGGCGTGCAATACATTAATGACTCAAAGGCCACAAATGTCGACGCCTGCTGGTACGCACTCGACAGCATGACCACGCCCACCATTCTTATTATCGGTGGCAAGGACAAAGGCAACGACTACAACGCCATCAAGGATTTGGTAAAAGAGAAGTGTGCAGGACTGGTGTATCTGGGTGCCGACAACAAGAAGCTCCACGACTTCTTCGACGGCATGGGCATTCCCATAGCCGACACACACTCGATGAAGGACTGCGTGGCTGCATGCAAGGAGATGGCCAAACCTGGCTATACCGTATTGCTCAGCCCCTGTTGCGCAAGCTTCGACCTCTTCAAGAACATGGAAGACCGTGGCGAGCAATTCCGCGAATATGCAACAAAAAAATAAAGGAGAAAAGACATGAAACTGCCAACGACAACCATAAAGAGCAAAGGCTGGATGCAGGGCGACATGGCCGTGTGGATGATACTCATCTTGCTGTGCGCCATCTCGCTCATTGAGGTGTATAGTGCATCAAGCAACATGAGCTACCAAAGCGGCAAGTACTGGGGTCCCGTCATGGAGCATGGTTGCTACATGCTGTTCGGCATTGCCGTAGCATGGGGCGTACACATGACACCCTGCAAGATGTTCAAGCCCGCTTGCGCATTGCTGGTCATCATTTCCATTGTGCTCTTGGTGTACGCCTTAGCCTTTGGAGCGAAGGTTAATGGTGCCGGGCGTTGGATTGTGATTGCCGGACGAACGATACAGCCGAGTGAGTTTGCCAAGATATCCACTATAGGCTTTGTATCCTTCCTGCTCACCATGCGCAACAAGGAGACGGGCGATGCCCACTCTGCAGGCGTTAAGATAGCCTTAGGAATCACCTTCCTCATGTGCTTGTTGATTGCATCCGAGAACTTCTCCACCGCAGGTTTACTGTTTGTCGTCATCATGATCTTGCTATGGATTGGCAAAGCTCCCAAGAAGATACTGCTTTGGATCATCATACCTATTCTCGCCGGAGGTTTGTCTCTCTACACGGTGGCAAAGACCATGTCTAAGGAGACTGCCCAGAATCTGGCAGAAAGCGTAAGTGCATTGCACCGCCTCCCAACATGGGTGAACCGAATACAGAACGGACACGACCTACCGGAGAATCCGAAAGACTACAACGTAGCCGACAACCAACAGGTGGCTCATGCTCAGATAGCCATCGCTACGAGCGGCGTTGTGGGACGTGGTCCCGGCAAGAGCGTTGAGCGTGACTATTTGCCACAGGCATTCTCCGACTTCATCTTTGCCATCATCATCGAAGAAGGTGGCATCGAGTCAGCCCTGATCGTAGTTCTGCTATACCTATTCTTATTATATAGGGCATGGAGGATAGCAGACAAGTGCGCGACGCGGTTCCCGGCCTATCTAGTGATGGGACTATCTCTCATGCTGGTGCTTCAAGCGGTCATCAACATGGGTGTAGCCGTAGGATTACTGCCCGTCACGGGTCAGCCGCTGCCTTTGGTGAGCAAGGGTGGAACCTCCACCATCATTACCTGTGCCTACATCGGCATGATCCTTAGCGTCAGTCGAACAGCACGCCAGATACCCACCGAGGAAACGGCAAAAGCCATTCCGGTTGAAGCCGGGGATTACGAAGAGAACAACTAACCCACCACATCCGACAAAAACATCAAAATGGAAGAATTGAGAATCATCATAAGCGGTGGCGGCACCGGCGGACACATTTTCCCTGCCGTCAGCATTGCCAATGCCATCAAGCAGCTCAAGCCCAATGCCAAGATACTATTCATTGGTGCAGAAGGCCGTATGGAGATGACAAAGGTGCCAGCCGCAGGCTACGAGATTAAGGGTCTACCCGTAAGAGGACTGATTCGCCCGCTGTGGAGTTTGAAGAACTTTGGTGTGATGCGCGACTTCTTCAAGAGCAAAAAGATTGTGAAGGGCATCATCAAGGAGTTCAATCCGCAAGCTGTGGTTGGTGTAGGCGGCTATGCCAGCAGCCCCACCCTCAACGCAGCCTACTCGCTCGGCATTCCCTGCCTCATCCAGGAGCAGAATTCATTCGCTGGCGTTACGAATAAGTCATTAGGCAAAAAAGCAGAGAAAATCTGTGTAGCATACGAAGGTATGGAGCGCATCTTCCCGAAAGACCGCATCGTACTGACAGGAAATCCCGTCCGTCAGAACCTGCTTCATGTAGAGGCCAGCAAGGTGGAATGCGCAGAGGAATTCGGAATGACAACCGACCGTCCTATCATACTGCTCGTCGGTGGCAGTCTCGGAGCACGAACCCTCAACGAAAGCGTGTTGCAGAATCTTCAAGCCATAGCCGAAGCACCAGTACAATTCATCTGGCAAACGGGCAGTTACTACAAACAGTACATTGCCGATGCACTGAAGGAGAAGGGGAAGCCCAGCAACCTGTACGTGACGGATTTCATCTCGCACATGGACAAGGCATATAAGGCTGCCGATCTGGTCATCAGCCGAGCAGGTGCCAGCAGCATCAGTGAGCTGTGCCTGTTAGGCAAACCGTCTATCCTGGTGCCTTCACCCAACGTGGCAGAGGATCATCAGACGCACAATGCCATGGCACTCGTCAACCGTCAAGCAGCCCTCTATGTCAAGGATGCCGAAGCCACGGAGAAGCTCATTCCATTAGCCTTGAAGACTGTCGTGGACGAAAAGCAACTCGAGTCGCTCGGGCACAATGCCCAGGAAATGGCTTATCCCGACTCTGCCGAGGTCATTGCAGAAATGGTGTTGAAACTGACCCGACGATAATCCGGCACCTGGAGCACCTCTCTCAGAGAGACGCTGCATGATTTTTCAAGAGACGCTACATGATTTTTCAAGAGACGCTGCGTCTCTCCAAAAAAGACGCTGCGTGTTTCCTGGAAAGACGCTACGAGATAATAAAGAACAAAGAAACATATAAGAATAAAGATGAATATAAAGGCTGTATATTTTGTAGGTATTGGAGGCATCGGAATGAGTGCCATCGCACGATATTTCCTCCATCAAGGTCTGGTTGTTGGCGGATATGACCGCACACCCAGCGCATTGACCCGTTGCTTGGAGGAAGAGGGTGCGCAGATTCACTATGAGGAGAACGTAGAACTCATCCCCGAAGCTTGCAAGGACAAGGACCACACGCTCGTCATCTACACGCCTGCCATTCCTGCAGAACATCAGGAACTACAGTTCTTTCGCAACGGCAACTTCGACATCCAGAAGCGAGCACAGGTCTTAGGTACTTTGACCCGCGCCCACAAAGGCCTCTGTGTAGCCGGCACCCACGGCAAGACCACGACAAGTAGTATGGCGGCCCATCTGCTGCACCAAAGCTCGGTGGACTGCAACGCCTTCCTAGGTGGCATCACCAAGAACTACGGCACCAACTACATCTTGAGCAACAAGAGCGACTTCGTCGTCATCGAAGCTGATGAGTTCGACCGTTCGTTCCATTGGCTAACACCATTTGCCACCGTCATCACTGCCACCGATGCCGACCACCTCGACATCTACGGCACGGAGGAAGCCTATCTCGAGAGCTTCAACCACTACAGCAGCCTCATCGTGGAGGGTGGTTTCCTTATCCTGCATACCGGTCTGAAGATGCAGCCTCGCACAGGTGAAGGCGTAACGACCTACACTTACAGTCGCGAGGAGGGAGACTTCCATGCTGAGAACGTCAAGATTGGCAATGGTGAAATCACCTTCGACCTGGTTTCGCCCTTAGGCAACATCAAGGATATCAAGTTGGGCGTTCCTGTAGCCGTAAACATCGAAAACGGCATTGCAGCCATGGCTTTGGCACAGATTGCCGGTGTTTCCGCCGATGAGATACGCACGGCAATGGCATCGTTCAGTGGCGTCGACCGCCGTTTCGACTTCAAGGTAAAGAACGATAATATGGTCTACCTGAGCGACTATGCTCACCATCCTGAAGAGATACGTCAAAGCATCATCAGCATCAAGCAACTCTATGAAGGACGCCGCATCAAGGGTATCTTCCAGCCCCATCTCTATACCCGCACCCGCGACTTCTATCAGGACTTTGCAGCCGCCCTGTCGCTGCTCGACGACGTAGCCATCGTTGACATCTACCCTGCACGCGAGCTACCCATTCCCGGAGTGACAAGCGCCCTCATCTACGACAACCTCACCAGTGAGAAGCGTGAGATGATCAGTAAGAACGAGATTTTAGACTGTGTGAAACGTGGCGGATTTGATGTTCTCATCACCTTGGGTGCAGGCGACATCGAGGATTATTCCGAGCAGATAGCCGACATCTTAACCAAATGACCACATAACCTCATAACCATACAACCTCGTAAACCTCAGAAATGAAAACAGCTTTCAAGATATTACTCATCCTGGCCGTTGCTGCCGTATTGGTAGTCTCGTTCATTGGCATCGACAAAAAAGCCGACGAGATAGAGTGTGCAGGCATGGAACTCGAGGTGGAGGATAGTCTGTCGCTTGGTCTTATCAGCAAAGAGGAGGTACTGCACATCATCAACGAGAAGAAGATTACCTTCGAGGGAAGAAAGATCTCCGACATCAACATGAGTCACATCGAGCGAACGCTTATTGCAAGTCCGTATATCGACACCGTGCTTTGCTCATTGACAGCATCCAATAAGGTACACCTCACCGTCGTGCCTAAAATACCCACACTGCACGTCATGGCCGACAATGGCGAAGAGTATTATCTCGACCGTCGAGGCGACGACATGCCGGTTGGCAACATTTCAGGAAACCTCGCCATCGCCACGGGTAAGATTGACAAGAAATTTGCCCATGACAAACTGGCCCCCTTGGCTTGCTGCATACAGGACAGCGCTTTCTGGAGGGCGCAGATACAGCAGATCGATGTGGTGAAACCATACGATGTGCGTTTATACACCCGTATCGCCGATCACACCATCCTCTTGGGTGAGCCCACCAACATTCCCGACAAACTGTGGCGCTTGAGAGTATTCTATCAGAAGGGCCTCAAAGAAACAGGGTGGAACAAATACGAGACCATCAACCTCGAGTATGATGATATCGTGATAGGAAAGCGAAAATAAAGTTGACGGGAAAAACAAATAAAGAGAAAACAATCAATCTATAGAAACAAATAAAGACAAACCACATACAACTATGGTAGCAGAGAAGAACATCATCGTAGCCTTTGAGTTTGGCAGTTCTGTCATCCGAGGCGTAGCGGGAAAAAAGGAAGCCGACGGAAGTCTCCATGTCTTGGCCATCGAACAGGAGAGAATCAACGACAGCATCCGTCGCGGCACTGTACACAACCTCAACAAGACAACCAGCGCCATCACACGCATCAAGGATCGTCTGAACGAGCGACTGGGCATCTTCATCAACCGTGCCTACGTGGGCATTGCCGGCCAATCTCTGCATACTGTAAGTAACAAGGTAAATCGCAAAATGGAGGCAAAGGAGAAGGTCACCCAGGAGATGATCGACTCATTGATGGACGAAAACCGCGCCGTACACTATCCCGACCGCGAGGTTCTCGAAGTGGCTCCTCAGGAATACCACCTAGGCATCGACACAACCACCGATCCCATCGGCATCCAGACCGACAAGATCGAGGGACACTATCTCAATGTCATTGCGCGCAACAGTCTGCAGGAGAACATCCGCAACTGCATGCACGAGGCAGGACTTGAAATCGTGGAACTGCTCATCACTCCTCTCGAGTTGGCTAAGGCATTGCTGCCCGACACCGACAAGCGCTCCGGCTGTGCTTTGGTCGACATTGGTGCAGAAACAACTACCGTAGCTATCTTTACCAAGAATATTCTCCGCCACCTCGTCACCATCCCATTGGGTGGTAAGAACATCACAACCGACCTGGCCAAGCTGAAGAACATGGAGATGGAAGAGGCAGAGGAACTGAAACTGAAATACGGCGTGGCTAAGATGTCTCCAGACAAAGACGAGACTCATCGCCAGCTCCTCATCAGCAACGACCGTAAGATTGCGGAAGAGGAATTGCAAAGTATCACCAGTTCACGCTATGCAGAAATAGTAGCTAACGTGTGGAATCAAATCAAGAAAGGGAAATGGGAGAACGATTTACTCTCCGGAATAACCCTCACGGGTGGTGCAGCTGCCATGAAGGGATTACCCGAGATGTTCACACAGATGAAGGATTTGGGCACCAACAAGATCAAGCTGGCCAAGCAACTATTGGCCAATCTCCAGTGCGGCACATCGGTTAACAATTCCGAAATGGGCTTCAATGCCGCCATCGCTCTGCTCATGTCTGCCAACGAGAACTGTACTGGCGAAGAACCCAAGAAGGAAATTGATGAAGTTATCATAGATCAGCCGGTCACCATTAACGAACCTGAGCCCGTGCATGAGGATCCCGCCGCTGACCAGTCACAAGAAAATGAGGTTGACAACAACGAGAAGCCAGTAGCTGAGCCCAAGCCCAAGAAGAAGAATGGAAGTATCTTCACATCCATTGGTACATTCTTTAAGAAGATGGTCGAGGAGGACGAATAGCATATTCCTGAGAAAAAGAACCCAATATACAGAACCCGATAAACTACAAGAAAATGCCTATAAATTTCCAAGAGAACGGTGGAATACAGTTCAACCTAAACAATGTCAGCAATCCTAGCATCATCAAGGTGATTGGTGTGGGCGGTGGCGGTGGAAATGCCGTCAACCACATGTACAACGAGGGCATTCATGATGTGACATACGTACTTTGCAATACCGACAATAAGGCGCTGCAGGATTCTCCCGTGCCTCACAAGTTGCAACTCGGCAAGGATGGACTCGGAGCCGGCAACCGCCCCCAAAAGGCTCGTCAGGCAGCCCTCGACAGCATTGAGGAAATCAAGCAGATGTTGGATGACGGCACACGAATGGTATTCATTACCGCAGGTATGGGTGGCGGTACGGGTACCGGTGCTGCTCCCATCATTGCCCAATGCGCCAAGGATGCAGGCCTTCTCACCGTGGGTATTGTCACCATCCCATTCGTATTCGAGGGAAAAAAGAAGATTCTTCAGGCACTCGACGGTGTGGAGGAAATCAGCAAGCACGTCGATGCTTTGCTCGTCATCAACAATGAGCGCCTTCGCGAGCTCTATCCCGAACTCACCCTACTCAACGCCTTTGCCAAGGCTGACGACACTTTGTCAGTTGCTGCCAAGAGCATTGCAGAGATCATCACCATGCGTGGTAAGATTAACCTCGACTTCGAGGATGTAACAACAGTGCTCAAGGATGGTGGCGTGGCCATCATGAGTACAGGATACGGTGAAGGCGAGAACCGTGTCAGCAAGGCTATCCAGCAAGCACTTGACAGCCCGCTCCTCAACAACAACGACATCATCAACTCGCAGCGCATCCTCATCAACATCAACTTCGGTGCCAACTCTGCTGACGACGAGTTGACAATGGAGGAGATGAGCGAGGTGCACGAGTTCATGAACAAGTTCCACAACGACGTGGAGACGAAGTGGGGTGTGGCCATCGACGACTCACTGGGCAAGAAAGTCAAGATAACCCTGCTCGCAACCGGATTCGGACTGAAGAACGTGCCTGGTATGCCTAAGGAGAAGTGGGAGCCTGAGCCTGAGGATACGGACGAGAAGAAAGAAACGCTCATCCGCGAATATTACAACAACCCAGACGACAACACCACGGCGACAAAGCGTCCCAACATCTACATCTTTGAAGACGATGAGATGGACAACAACGACACCATCGCAATGGTGGAGAACACCCCCACTTACAACCGCACAAAAGAAGAACTGAAGAAAATCAAGGAAAAGAATAAGACTACCGAGGAGACCGAAGAGGTCGAACAGAGCAACAACCACATCTCTTTCTCATAGAAAGATCATCCTCTTCTACCCTACCACTTCCTTTAGTATATCGAGGCTTTTCACCTCGGGAAACTCAGGGATATGCAAACGGTAATAGCGGCAAAGCACATCAAGCACGTAGCTACGTTGTGAACGATTCAACTTAAATCTACGCATCGTAACATAATTCATACGCAGGAAGCGGGGTACCCACTCCGCTTCCTCTGCATTCAGGCACTGACCATGCACCGGGCGAAAAGTGCAGAACGAACCTTCCTGCAAGTCAAAAAAATCCATCTTCCCCCGCCCTTCGCAGTTGGGCCAGAACCCCAAATAGCGCGTTAACTTCATTAATAAAGCCAAATGGAAATTCGCATAATTCTCGTCAACAGCATCAAACCAACTTAGCGAATACAACAGGAAATTAAACAACTGTTCATTGCGATCCTCCTTACGCAAGGCATAATACAACACCTCACCCAGAAACAAAGCTACCATTTCCTTCATCGGTTCGTAGGGAATACTGACGAACGGAACTTCAACGTGCATGTCACTAATACGCTGTAGACTCTTTTGCTGACGAAAATCCATGTCGAGGCTCAACACAGTAAGCGGCCGAAGCAACTGAATCTTCACGCTTGCCTTCTTACTACGAGGCACTTTCACGAGAAAAGGCACCGTTCCATGCGACTCAGTCAGGATATCCACAATAAGACTATCGTCACCATAACGGAGAGAATGAAGTACTATTCCACGTGTCTTTTCAAGCATATCATTTAAAGAATTAACACCGCGAAGTTAACGAAAAATAGCGAGATAAAGGAAAAAAAAGCAAAAAAACACATAAAATCATGAATTTTTTCCTCCATTTGTTTTGTCAGTTCGGAAATTCGCCGTACCTTTGCATCCGCAAATCAAGCCCAACACCATGTTACGGCACATTTGCTACCGGTAAGGTCCCTTCGTCTATCGGTTAGGACGAGAGATTTTCATTCTCTAAAGAGGAGTTCGACTCTCCTAGGGACTACTAAACAAGGAGAAAGGTGCGAGGTCTATACGCCATACCACATCACACTCCACTAAACAAATAAACAAAAAACAAATGGCAAATCACAAATCATCAATCAAGAGAATCCGTCAGGAGGAGAAGAGAAGACTCCACAATCGCTACTACGCTAAGACCATGCGTAATGCAGTTCGCAAGCTCCGCGCTACCACTGACAAGGCCGCAGCTGTAGAGATGTATCCCAGCGTACAGAAAATTTTGGACAAGTTGGCTAAGGTTAACATCATCCACGCTAACAAGGCTGCCAATCTCAAGTCTAAGTTGGCTAAGCACATCCAGAAGTTGGCTTAATACGGAGTCCATCCTTCTTCAAGAAGAACATAGAGGAAAGCACCATAAAAAGGAGTTTTCCTCTATTTTTATTTCAACCCCACGACACCTGCTCAACGTACTCTTTTTCTTATAAAGAAAAAACTCTATTTTCTTTTCTGTTTCGTCATTTTTTCGTATCTTTGCAGCCAAATAGTAACAACAACACACAATGGAAGAATTGGAACAGACACAGGCAAGCTATTCAGCCTCCAGTATTCAGGTACTCGAAGGCCTTGAAGCTGTCCGCAAGCGCCCTGCGATGTACATTGGCGACATCAGCGAGAAGGGTTTGCACCACTTAGTATACGAGACCGTCGACAATTCAATCGACGAGGCCCTTGCCGGCTATTGTACACATATAGAAGTAGCCATCGAGGAAGATGGCAGCATCAGCGTTCAGGACAACGGTCGCGGTATCCCCGTCGACATGCACGAGAAGGAGCACAAGAGTGCCCTCGAAGTTGTAATGACCGTGCTCCACGCCGGTGGTAAATTCAACAAGGACTCCTACAAGGTCAGCGGTGGTCTTCATGGTGTCGGCGTAAGTTGTGTGAATGCTCTCTCCACCAAGATGGTCAGCACCGTCTTCCGTGACGGAAAGATCTACCAGCAAGAGTACTCCAAGGGTAAACCCATGACAGCCGTTGAGGTGAAGGGCGAAACCGACAAGCGTGGTACTCGCCAGCAGTTCTGGCCCGATGGCAGCATCTTCACCACAACTACCTACAAGTATGACATCCTTGCCAACCGTATGCGCGAGTTGGCATACCTCAACGCAGGAATTACCATTATCCTTACCGACAAGCGCATTGACGTCAATGCACAGTCAGGCATCGAGGGCGTACGCAGCGAGACATTCTACAGCCAGGGAGGTCTGCGCGACTTCGTCCGTTACATAGATTCCACACGCACCCGCCTCATCAACGACGTAATCTATCTCAACACAGAGAAGCAAAACACGCCTATCGAGGTGGCCATCATGTATAACACCGGCTACAGCGAGAATCTGCATTCTTACGTCAACAACATCAACACCATCGAAGGAGGTACACACCTGCAAGGTTTCCGTACCGCACTGACCCGTACGCTCAAGACTTATGCCGAGTCCATGTGTCAGAAAGAGATGGAGAAGTTGGCAAAGAACAAGGTAGAGATCAGCGGCGAGGACTTCCGTGAGGGTTTGACCGCAGTTATCAGCGTTAAGGTTGCAGAGCCTCAGTTTGAGGGTCAGACCAAGACGAAACTCGGAAACAGCGAAGTGGCCGGTGCAGTACAGCAGGCTGTAGGCGAGGCATTGACAAACTACCTCGAGGAGCATCCCAGCGAAGCAAAACTCATTGTCGACAAAGTTATTCTGGCTGCTACCGCACGTGTAGCTGCACGTAAGGCACGCGAGCAGGTTCAGCGCAAGAACCCCATGACGGGTGGTGGTCTGCCCGGCAAGTTGGCTGACTGCTCCGACAAGGATGCCGCAAACTGCGAGCTCTTCATCGTCGAGGGTGATTCTGCAGGTGGTTCAGCCAAGCAGGGACGTAGCCGCCAGTTCCAGGCCATTCTCCCTATCCGTGGTAAGATTTTCAATGTAGAGCGCGTGATGTGGCACAAAGCCTTCGAGCATGAGGAAGTCAACAACATCATTCAGGCACTGGGCGTACGCTTTGGCTTGGGCGAGGACAGTAAGGAGGCCAACTACGACAAGCTCCGTTATCACAAGGTAATCATCATGACCGATGCCGATGTCGATGGTTCTCACATCGACACCCTCCTGATGACCCTTTTCTATCGCTATATGCCAGAACTCATCCAGAACGGCCACCTCTACATCGCCATGGCTCCCCTCTATCGTTGTTCTATCGGTAAGGTTGAGGAGTATTGTTACGATGAGCAGCAACGTTGGGACTTTATTCGCCAGTATTGCAATGGCAACGAGAACGACACACGTCTGCACACTCAGCGCTACAAAGGTTTGGGCGAAATGAACCCCGAGCAGCTTTGGGAGACAACCATGGATCCCGTTCGTCGCTGTCTCAAGCAAGTCACCATCGACGATGCTGCCGCAGCCGACTACATCTTCTCCATGCTCATGGGTGAAGACGTAGCTCCCCGCCGCGAATTCATCGAGCAGAACGCAACATTCGCCAACATCGATGCATAAAGAAACATTCTTATAACAAAACAAGAGTCAAGGGAGTTAAGGGAGTTGTCATCCTTTAACTCCTTCTCGTTTTAAGCCGGAAAAAATGAAAAGATTCACTCTCGCTGTCCTCCTATCTATATTATGCAGCACAGCCTTTGCGCAGTTTAGCTTTCTAGAACGTAGCACTCCCGAGAACGAAGGCCTTCGCTCACGCGACATCCTCAACTACATCGACACCGTTATGCGCCAGAAAGACACAGACATTCATGGTGTGATGATACTACGCAATGGCAAGGTTATCGCAGAAAAATACAACGAGCCTTTCGCTGCACAATACGGCCACACGCTCTACTCTTGCTCAAAAACATTCACCGCAGTAGGTGTCGGCCTCGCCATTCAGGACAGCCTCCTTCATCTTGACGACCCCATTGTCTGCGTGCTCGACTCCGCCATGTTGCCCCCCGTTATTGGCGACTCACTCGCTGCCATCACTGTGGAGAATCTGCTCACCATGCAGTCAAGTCTACCGGTGGACACTCGCATGCGAACCATTGAGGACGAATGGGTTAAGGCTTATCTTAGTCGAAAGATGGTTGATCTGCCAGGCACATTGTTTGCCTATGACAGCATAGACTCCTATCTGCTCGCTGCCATTGTGCAGCACGTCACTGGCAAGACACTCTTCCAACTCTTACGCGACAGAATTTTCACGCCAATGGGCATCACGCAAGTCTCTTGGGAGCAGTCACCAGAAGGTGTGTCGTGTGGAGGTTGGGGACTCTACATGCAGCTCGAATCAATGGCAAAGTTCGGCCAGCTTCTCGTGCAGCGCGGCGAGTGGAAGGGCGAGCAACTCGTCTCATCTGATTGGATTGACCAAATGCTAACACATCACGCCACCAATGCTGGTGGATCTCGCTACGGCTATCATATATGGCTGATGGACAACGGCATAGCTCGTTGCGACGGAGCATACGGCCAATACATCTACGTGATTCCTAACCGCAACATGGTCATTGCTATGACGCAGTGTATGCGCGGCAATGGCAATCTCGAGCACAACGCCACGAAGGCCTTGGCAGCTAAGGCTCCAGAGAATGGAGCCGCATTCGACCCCATCACACCCACTGCCGATCAGAAAACCCTGCAGAACGCCCGCTATCGCCTTAGTCCTGCCAAAGGTAAACCAAGCAGCGACCACCACCTCTTCCCAATTCATATGAGACTCCCCAAGAACGATTTAGGATGGAGCGAGATTGAGCTTGACCTGCGCCAAACAAAGCGACAGCAATCACCCATCGTTCAAGCCACAGTAACCACTCGCACGGGCGAGACTTTTCCCCTCATCTGCGACTATCAGGACTGGCACACGAATGAGATCAAGGGGTTGCCCCTTAATTTCCGCGAGTTCCGCAACAACTTCAGCAACATTCTGCCACCTTTCTACGTAGCAGCAAGTTACAGTTGGGTTAACGATGATGCCCTTTCCATTCGTTTGCAGTTTGTTAACTGGCTCACCTCATGCCGTCTCCAGTTCAATTTCAATGGCACAACCACCGTCCGCACAGAGTTCCAGCCTGGTCACTCTAATAAGCATGTAACTTTCACATCAACAATCCTCAAGTAACATTCAAAAACAACTTATAACATTTGACATGCAGGTCTAATAGTATAGTTGAAGTTAGGCAACATGTCACCTGTAGTGATTTGTCCTCGCTGTCAGATGACAGACGAGAAAGGTAGGCGATAAATATAATGCGTGTGGGGAAGGTACAAGAAGTACAACGGAACCTACCTCGGACACTATGTGCAGTATTTCTTCTGGTTCTTCTTTGTCCTTGGTCTCGTTATTTTCGGCTTGGCTATCTTCCTGATGCTCGACAGTCACTACCACTGGACGAAGTAATCTAATGTTCCCAACATGGCTTGTGAGATTCATTTTGGGAACAACAAACCCACTGACAATCGGCATTTCAGCTGAAAATCAGTGGGTATGCTTATTCTGATGTCAATCTTGAAAAGATGAATGGTGTGTTTTAATATAGAAATCTACCTAAAGAAGACTCCATATAAAAGACACTAAAAGTTTGTTTTTTGGCTTTTGGATCCTCTTGTAGTTTTCGGGAAGCTGTTTTCACAGCATCATTCCATATATCATCAGGAATTTGTTCTTTTGTTTGATTCTGCCATTCTCCTTTTTTATAGACAAGTGACACAGACATGCGTTTTTGAGTAAATACGTAATTGAAGTTTGCCTTTATTGGTTTGCAACATTCGGTTTTTGTCACTGGTTCTACGACTGTTTCAAGATGAAATTGATTCCCTGCTATTAATTCATCAATAATAGTTTTTGCCTTTCTCTGAATAATAGTTTTTGCCTTTTCACTGTCAGAGGAGACATCTACGCGAACACTCTTATCTGTTGCAATTTCTATCTTTACTGATATTTCTTTAGTTAAGTACTCGTTTGTGTAGCCTGATTTGATGGATTCATCAAGTTTTTGCTTAATCATCTCAAATTCAGGATTTCCCGAATAAAGTTCAATAGCATTCTCCGAAAGTGTCTTTTTGAAATTACTCAGAACGGTAATATGGTTATATTCGTCCTCTGTAATCTCCTCAAAGTCATAGGGGGGATCTACCATGTCTGATATTTCAGTTAAGGTTATTTCCCCATCGCCCCATTTTCCATATGTTGCAATACGGCTATGAGTTTTCGACCAATATTCACATTCTGTTACTTTCTTATTGTTTACTTTACACTCTTTTTTTATTCTAATAACTTTTTTTACTACCTCGCCACACTTTAGGTATGCATATTGAGCTCTACAGCTATATTTTTCACCATTAACAATTTCTTCCCATGCGAAAGAAGAACCTTCTTCTGGTATAATGAACAATACAATATGGTCAGTACTTGTTCGTTGAACTTTTGTTAATGCATTTACTGTAATTTGTTTGTTACTTATTATGGCATTATTCTCCTTGTCAAATTCCAACAGGTATGATGTCTCTGATAAAGGACGAGAAAACATCCCCTGCATAGTGTAAACTTTCTTTGTAAGGACGTTTCCCTGTCTGTTAATTTTATATGAAGCTTTTGTTATTGGGTCTTTAACTTTTGGAGTTACTGTATATTCAAATTCCATAAATGGATAAAAGTAATCAGACAACTCTGCACTTTTGTTTTGAGCATGTGATATAGAACATAGTAAAACACATACTATTAACATCTGGACTCTTTTATACATAGCCATGTCTTATCTAAATATTCCGATTATTTTTTAATAGTCCAAGTTGAACAATTCAATAGTCCTCCTTCAATGGCAACTTCATTATAATCAATTGTTTCAATAATCCTATCAGGAAATATCTTCTTGAAAAGTTCTATTGTTTCTTCGTCTCGATTTCCTTCAACATTGAACTTCGGCAACACTATCAAATTATCAACTTCAAGATAATTTACATAGATACCTATCGCATTCATTTCATGGTTTTTGTCGTACTTTTGTTCAAAGAAAGGCACATTGATATATTTGAGTTCATTTTCTGAGCAAGCTTTGTTTATTCCATCACGAATATATTTGTACTCGGAGTCTAAATCATTGCCTAAAATTGTGTCTTCGTTGACAAAACGAACCATTCCGTCTGCATGACCAGTCACATCTGTTTTGAATGCTGGGATGATTATTACCTTTGCTTTGAGTAGTTTTTCAAGTTCTGAAACAAGTTCATTCTTATCATACTCTGGATTTTCAAGAAAAATTCTATCGGTAAGAATAGCCTTGTTTCCGTATAGAACAACATTTCCACCATCAATATTTATGTCTGAGAAAATTGGATTGATATTGTTCGCTGCACATACTTCATGAACATCACTTCGCGATTCTTCCCATTCCTTTTCTCCCCTCAAATACGATGGATCATACTTGAATTGAATAAGTTCCCCCAATCTGTTCTGTACTGGCATATAATCACGGCACCAAATGTCTTTTGTGTGAGTGAGTTCCTTTACAGTAACATTATACTTCCTTAATACAGAAAACAGTTCGTTTGCTACTTTTGGGAACTTTTCTTTCAATATACTTGAAACATAAACTGTATTTGGTCTCATTACATTAGTTTGTTTGTTTTCTGAAGACTTTTGTTTTGATGCAGATTCCTTCTCAGGCTTAACTTCTGCTGTTTTTATCGCTTGTAGATAATCATTTCTTAGTGCTGGCGAATTATAATCCAAGAAGGCTTTACAAATATCCGGGGTAGGTTCTATCTTATTTGCAAGGCACATGTCAAGCAAGATAGCTGTCTTCGTATTGCTCTTTGGAGAGAATGTGTCGATGTAATCAGACGACAAACTCTTCCCATAGATTTTTAATTTGCGGTTTATCTTTCGAAGTATTGCTTTTTGTCCTCTCGGTGAAAGGCTTGTTGATGTAAGCTGAT
>JAZQQO010000069.1:0-10837 GCA_045629085.1 Bacteroidaceae bacterium | reverse complement strand
GTGTTGTCAGGAAAATCTAATACCTGAAAACACCGAGGGGGTTGGGGGCGAGCAGCCCCCGAGATAAGCGAAAACAGAAATATAAATCATTTTAAACTATATTAACATTAAAAACTTTGTGATTATCATAGAAAGTAAATTAGAATAAATTGATATGTTTCGCTTTGCAAATCCTATCTATCTCTATATATTAGGTGGTTTTATCCTACTCATTACCATCTTGTTCTTGTGGGAGAGATTCCGTCGCAAGAAGCGTTTAGCCCGTTATGGTGATCCTGAGCTCGTCAAGCAGTTGTTGGTTGACGTGTCTCCCATTCGTCCTACGCTCAAGTTTATCCTTTGCGCAGCAGCCTTTGCCATGCTGATGCTGGCTCTTGCCCGCCCTCAGAACGGCACGAAGCAATCGGAGCGTGAGCGTTATGGTATCGAAGCCATGGTGGCGCTCGATGTCAGCAACTCTATGTTGGCACAGGATGTGCACCCCTCTCGTTTGGACAAGTCTAAGCGCCTCGTATCCAATATGATGACAGAGATGACCGACGACCAGATTGGTATGGTCATCTTTGCCGGTGACGCTTTCATACAGTTGCCCATTACGAGCGACTTCATCAGTGCCAAGATGTTTCTTGATCAGATCAATCCAGGCATGATCACGTTGCAGGGCACCGATATTGCCCGTGCCATCGATCTCTCTGTGCGCAGTTTCACCCAGCGTGACGATGTCAATCGTGCCATCTTTATCATTACCGATGGTGAGGACAACGAAGGTGGAGCCATCGAGGCTGCTAAGGAGGCTGCCAGCAAAGGCATTCACGTCTTTGTGCTAGGTGTGGGAGGTCCTCAGGGTGCTAAGATTCCTATTC
This sequence comes from Bacteroidaceae bacterium, assembly GCA_045629085.1. Taxonomy (GTDB): domain Bacteria; phylum Bacteroidota; class Bacteroidia; order Bacteroidales; family Bacteroidaceae; genus Physcousia. The sequence goes on along the minus strand of JAZQQO010000069.1, from coordinate 9,974 downwards.
CTGGCAGTACGCAGTATATGATTGATGAGCAAGGCAATCACGTCATGAGTAAGCTCAACGAGCAGATGTGTCGTGAGATTGCACAGGCCGGTAAGGGTGCCTACATCTATGTCGACAATAGCAGTTCGGCACAGGATGCCTTGAATAAGGAGATTGATAAGTTGGCGAAGACGAAACTTGAGGCTGTAGCCTTTAGTGAGTATAATGAGAAATATCAGATATTCTTGCTCTTAGGCATTGTACTCCTCATTCTCGACGTGCTCATCTTGGCTCGCGAGAACCATCTCTTCAAGCGCATCAACATCTTCCGCGACAAGACCACCGTGTTCATCTTGTTAGGTATGCTGACCTTCGCTTCATGTAGCCAGAACAGCATACGCGATTACATCCGTCGTGGTAATCGTCATTACCGTCAGGCAAAGGTTGACACAACGGCTTTGGATAATGCCGTGACAGAGTACCAGAAGGCACTTGCCATTGACTCCACCTCATCGCGCGCTAATTATAACTTAGGTAACGCATACCTGATGCAGGGTGTTAATGATAGCATTTCCCTTAATTCCTATAAGACAGCGTTGGCTAACGAGCAGAACCCTGTACGCATTGCAAAGATTTCCCACAACATGGGCGTTTTGTTGCAGAAGAACAAGCAGTTTGCTCAGGCCATTGAGTGCTACAAGGAGTCATTGCGCAACAATCCCAACGACGACGAGACACGCTACAACCTTGCCCTCTGCCAGCATCAGTTGAAGGACGAGCAGAATGATGGCACCGGTGGTGGTGGCGGCGGTGGTGATGGTCAGGATGATAATCAGCAGGACCAGAATGGCGATCAGAACAACCAGCAGCAGGATCAGAACCAAGATCAGAATAAGGATCAGCAGAACCAGGATCAGCAACAGCAGAACCAGGATCAGCAAGAAAAGCAGGAGCAGCAACAGCAGCAGCCCAAGCAGAACGAGCTGAGCAAGGAAGCTGCTGAGCAAATGCTGAATGCTGCCATGCAGAATGAGCGTCAGACGCAGGATCGCCTGAACCGCTACAACCAGCGTAAGGAAGAGCTGGAGCAACGAGCCAATGGTCCTCGCCGTCTGCAGAAGAATTGGTAAACCTCATAACCTCAAAACCTTATAACCTCACAACCTTAAAACCTCATAACCTCATAACCTCAATATGATATACAGACGTTTTTTGTTTGTTTTGATTGCAGTGTTCTTTGCTGCATCAGGATGGGCGCAGAAGCTAACATTACAAGCCCCGCCACAGGCAGAGGTCGGACAACGTATTAGGGTATCTTATACGCTGAACAGCAATGACTTTGACCGTATTCAGTTAGAAGACGAATTCGAAGGTTTCGACCTCCTTTTCGGCCCGAGCATCAGCACCAGCAGTAGCATCCGTATTATCAACGGACAGACCACCCAGAGCAGCAGTACGACTTTCACCTACACACTCTCTCCCGTCAAGGCAGGTACCTTCACCCTTCCTGTTGCCTCGCTCAACAGTGGCGGGCAGAAGATAAAGAGTAATACTGCCAAGATTGAGGTGTTGCCAGCCAGTGGTAACCCCTCTGCACAGGCACAGCAAGGCGCTGCCAGTCAGCAAGGTGGCAATCCCTATGCGCAGCAGCAGGGCGGTGGTCGTACCGGACGAATGCATACGCCAACTACCGATGAGCATATCGGTTCCAAGGATCTTTATTTCACGGTGACAGCCAGCAAGAAGCATGTCTTCGAGCAGGAGGCCATTCTCCTTACCTATAAGCTGTACTCACTGGTCACTGTTGAGCAGTTGGCTGGTGAGATGCCGCAGTTGGACGGCTTCCACACCCAGGAGATTGAACTTCCTCAGCAGAAGAGTTTTACGATGGAGCGTGTAGGCAACTACAACTATGGCACCGTCGTTTGGCGTCAGTATGTTGTCTTCCCTCAGAAGACCGGTAAACTCTCCATCCCTGCCATCGATTATGAAGCCGATGTGGTGGTGCAGGATCGCAACATCGACCCCTTCGATGCCTTCTTTGGCGGTGGCAGCATCATGCAGCGTGTCAAGAAGGTTGTCCGTGCTCCTGGCATCGATATTCAGGTTGATGCCCTTCCTGACAAGCCTGCCAACTTCAGCGGAGCCGTTGGTAAGGGCTTCACTATCAGCGGTAAGCTAACGCCAGAGCAGATTGATGCCAATGATGCCACCACGCTTACGCTCACCGTCAATGGTACGGGTAACATCAAGCTTATCAATGCTCCCACCGTTGAGTGGCCCAAGGACTTCGAGCAGTACGATCCCAAGACAAGCCAGAGCACTAAGCTTACGACAAATGGTACGAGCGGTAAGGTGACTTACGAATATGTGGCCGTTCCCCATCACGGTGGCAAGTACACCATTCCTCCCGTGGAGTTCTGCTATTTCGATACCGACAGCAAGCAGTATCGCACGCTCAAGACCGAGGAGTTCTCACTGGGCGTGGCTAAGGGTGCAGAGCCAGTCTCCACTGGCAGCGTTCAGCAGGAGGAACTCAAGGAACTGGGCAACGACATCCATTATATTAAACAAGGTGCGGTAGAGTGTACGCAGCCCGGCGAAGACATCTTCGGCAGTATGCAGCAGATTCTTTCCTACGTCATTCTTCTTGTCGTCTTCCTTGTGGCCATGATCATCATGCGTCGCTACGTCAAGGCTAACTCTGACACCATCCATCAGCGTGGCCGTAAGGCAGGTAAGGCTGCTGCCAAGCGTCTTCGCAATGCCTCTAAGCTGCTCAAGGAGGGTAAGGCAGAGCCTTTCTACGACGAGGTGATGCGTGCGATGTGGGGATACGTGTCTGATAAGCTCAACCTCCCCGTGGCCGACCTTAACAAGGACAATGTCAGCGAGATGCTGCAGAAGCGTGGGGTAGAGGAGAGCCTTTCCGAGCGATTCCTCTCGCTCCTCGGTGAGTGTGAGTTTGCTCGCTTTGCTCCCGGCGATCCCGCCACGACGATGGAGCACCTCTTCCGTGATGCTACTGATGTGATTATTGAACTCGAAGAGACAATTTAACATTATTATAACCTCAAAATGAAACGTTATCTCATCTATATTATTTGTGCGCTATTCGCTGTCTCTGCGAAGGCGTTGGACGTAAACGCTGTGAAGGAGAAGGCGGATAAGGCCTATTCGCTTGAACAGTACGAGGCAGCTGCCAAACTCTACCAAGACCTTGTAGCAGAGGGCGAGAGTGCCGAGGTGTATTACAATCTGGGCAACTGCTACTACCGCCTCGACGAGATAGCCAAGGCTATTCTTTGGTACGAGCGTGCCCTTCTGCTCAGCCCTGGCGATAGCGACATCCGTTTCAACTTGCAGATGGTTCGCTCGAAGACGGTTGATAAGATTGTGCCGGAGGAAGAGATCTTCTTCTCTCGCTGGTACCATTCGCTGCTCAACATGATGAGCGTCAATGGATGGGTGTGGACGGGCATCATCACCTTTGCCCTCATGCTGCTTGGCGTTCTGCTCTACCTCTTCGGGCAAGCCATGCCGTTGCGCAAGTGTGGTTTCTATGGTGCCATCGTGATGCTCATCCTTGTGGTGTTGTGTAATGTCTTTGCCTTGCAGCAGCGTTCACGTCAGCACAACCGTACAGGTGCTGTGGTCATGGAGCCATCTGTTGTTGTGAAGAGTACCCCCGCCGATGCAGGCACCGACCTTTTCCTCCTGCACACCGGCACCTCGATGACCATTATCGACAACAGCATGCAGGACTGGTACCAGATACGCCTCTCCGACGGCAAGGAAGGTTGGATTCCAACCAAGGCTATTGAAGTGATTTGAGGTTTTGAGGATTTAAGGTTATGAGGTTATAAGGTTTTAAGGTTATAAGGTTATGAGGTTATGTTAGAGAGTTTGGAACATTTCGACCAGCAGCTTCTTCTTCTGCTCAACGGCAGCGACTCCGTCTATTGGGATGGTGTATGGATGACCATCACCACGGTTGGCACATGGATAGTCTTCTACCTGGCACTCTTTGTCGTCCTTATGCGCAGCAATGACATGCGTCACTTGCTCCTCATTCTCTTCATGTTAGGTATTGCCATCCTGTTGGCCGATCAGGGAGCCAGTGGCATCTGCAAACCCCTGGCGCATCGTTTCCGTCCTACCCACGAACCAGCCCTCGAAGGCCTTGTCGACGTTGTCGATGGCTATCGTGGTGGTCTCTACGGCTTCTTCTCCTCACATGCAGCCAATGGCTTTGCCATCTGCACCTTCCTTTCGCTCATCATCCGCAACCGTTGTGCCACAGCCACCCTCATTACTTACGCTACCCTCAGCAGCTATTCTCGCATCTATCTTGGTGTGCACTATCCTGGCGATATTCTTTGCGGTACGATTTGGGGCATTCTTTGCGGCTTCTTAGTCTATCGTCTCTATCTTCGCATCAACTCCCGCATGGCCAATTCTCGCAAATTCTTCAGCGATGCCTATACGAGCAGTGGTGTACTCATTGACGATGCTCACCTCCTCCCGATGGCTTATTCGGTCACGTTAATATATGTGCTTATTCGTGCCCTTTTCTATTCTCTTAGCCATTGATAAGCGAAGATAAAAAACTTTTGAAAGTTTTGAAAGTCGGTACAAAAATTATATTCCCATTTTCATTCTGACAATGGGTAATAGTGCACATCACGGTTAAAAAGCGCCTCGTTCGAGGTTGCTTTCTCACATCTTCCATTCGCTTTCATCAACATTTTACAGACTATCGTGCACATTTTCATTATTTTTTCGTATATTTGCCGCATTATTACGTGTGCGCGCTTCATTAGGAAACTTGAGAATTAGCACGATCAATCACTGCAGAACTTCACAATATGGGCAGTATTAACATAAACGAAAGTCAGAACATCGAATTCAAGGAGTCGTGGCGTGACGAATACCTGAAATGGATCTGCGGCTTTGCCAACGCGCAAGGCGGCAGAATCTACATAGGCGTCAACGATGAGCGAGAGGTTATAGGCGTGGACGATTCGAAGAAGCTGATGGAGGACATTCCCAACAAGATTGTCAATCAGCTCGGAATAGTCTGCGATGTGAACCTTCTGCAGGAGTCCGGGAAGGAGTACATTGAGATTGTTGTCCCTCCATCGCCCATGCCTATCAGCTACCATGGCAAATATCACTACCGCAGCGGCTCTACCAAGCAGGAACTGAATGGCGCTTCGCTCCAGCAGTTCATCATGAAGAAGGTCAACCTGACATGGGAGTCATTGACGCATGACAATGCATCTTTGAAAGATATTAGTGAAGAAGCTGTAAAATTTTTCCAACGTCAGGCGGTTAGTAACGGACGTTTGCCAGACTCATGTCTCAACGAGGATGTAGAACAAACCTTGCGACGATTACATGTTATCACTCCCGATGGCAAACTGACCATGGCTGCCTTGTTGCTTTTTGGTAAAGATATAGAGCAATGGTGTCCTTCAGCCATATTCCGTATAGGTAGGTTTGGTTCAAATGATGCAGATCTCATCAGTAGCGATGACATCATTTGCCCGCTTGTCATGATGCCAGAAAACATCATGCAGGTTCTCCGCAGCAAATATCTTATATCACCTATTCATTATGATGGTATGCAACGTCGTGAACCACTTGAAATTCCTGCTGATGCATTGAGGGAAATGCTTTGTAACTCTATCATTCACAAAGACTACCAAAAGACCTTTATACAGATGAAGGTTTGGGATGACCATATCACTCTATGGAATCCAGGGTCATTACCCGAGGGATTTACTGTTGACACACTAATGGAAAGTCACGAGTCTAACCCTCGAAATAATCTCATAGCACGTGCATTCTACCTACTTGGATACATTGAAAACTGGGGACGCGGATATGAGAAGATAATGGAAGGGTTTACAAATGCGAAACTCACCATCCCGACCTTTGAAGAAGTTCGTGGCGGTCTTATGGCTACCATCAAACGAGAAAGGTTTATGTCACATGTTGAGAAGCCAGATAACATTCGTTTCATAAAAGATTTCATAAAAGAACGAGGGTTGGAACTAACTGAACGACAGCAAGAAATACTTCATCTCCTTAGGATGAATCCGGAACTGACTTCACAAAAGATTTCACATGAAAATGCTGCGACTCCGAGGACTATTATTAAGGATATGAACTTTCTTCAGGAAATAGGGCTTCTACAAAGAGTTGGCTCTAAGAAAGATGGCCATTGGGAGGTTATCGCTCCAGATGACGTTCTTGAGGTCTTTGACTGATGAACTCAAAAACATTCTATTCCTATGAAATACGTTTATATATTACTCTTAGCAGCATTTTCTATTATGGTTAGTTGTAGCCAAGGAGAGCCGAACGAATCTATTATTAGAGCGTGCAAAGAAAAAAACATTGTTGTGTCTCGTATAGAATTTGTAGACTCCATTCAAAGTTCTACTACCAATGATATTATTAAAGAGTACCTTTCTTACATTAACAATTCTATTGAGTCTATCGCTGATTCAGTATTGCTTAATAGTATTTTCCCAGAAGCATTCGAAGTAAAGAATACATTAGATGGTTTGCTGTCATCAAGTAATCACACATATTTAAGATATAGGGTAGAAGGAAAATGTGATGGTGAAAACATTGAAACGTTTGCTCATGTGCCATGCGGAGATGATACGAAAAGCCCTGTTATAATTGCAGACTGGGGTAAACATTCAAGCGTTAATAGTGAAATTGAAGAATTAAGACCTTCTATTCTTAGCGTAATCGACCGTCTTGGAGCTATTTCAGGGTTGACTATGTCTAATGATGTTCAAAAGATTTTGCAAGAAGTTAAAGAAGGCAAGAGGCACCTGCCTTCATCAAGAGATAATGTCGTTACATATTTGAATAACAAAGGCTTTTCTGTATTTGGTGTATACGCGTCAATGAATTTGGCATACTATGATATTGCTATTTTTATGAAAGACAATAAATACTATGTGAGTTCTTGTACTATTGGCGAAGAATCTCCCATAAACCTAATCAATTCAAGTGAACTTTCAAAAATTGATAAATTCAATTTCGTATTTGTAAATCCTGTTGATGGAGAAAAAGAAAAATATACAACAAGGGGCAGTGAACTTATTAACTACAGATACAACAATGATAATCTTGAATGGGAAAAGTTGCTTCTATATTACAAGGTTTACTAATAAATTTTAATTGTTACTCACCTCCTCCCGATGGCTTATTCGGTCACGTTAATATATGTGCTTATTCGTGCCCTTTTCTATTCTCTTAGCCATTGATAAGCGAAGATAAAAACTTTTGAAAATGAATCGTTGGGGTCAGCCCCCATCGATTCAGGATAAGTTTTAGTTAATAACAAGAGCTCACCCCTCGCACCGTCAGCGATGATAGTGCGAGTTTTTCTTGTGATTCTTTACTTTTTTCGCAAAAAAACATTGACATAGGGGTATTGGGGTCCGCCCTTTGCGTGTCTATATAATAAGTTAAATACAAAACTGCATAATCATGAAACGAAATCTTTTATTGCTGATTGCAGCATTCCTGTTCCCTTCTTTTTGTTGGGGACAATGGAAGCAAGGAGAAGTTACACCTTCCTATCGACGGAAGATGCCACCTAACAAGATTGACGATGCGCAAGTGACCGTGTATTATGCTTTCAACGCCACAAATATTAAAGATGAAAGCACATATATTGATCTCGGTTGGTTGCTAGTAGGAAAGCAACACACCAAGTATGCTAGCTATTTTGTGGCACACAGCGACTCTACCCACCAACCAAAATTGATAAAGAATGGTGCTGCCAGCGGTTATGCAGCACAGGATTTTGGAGGTAAGTATCCTAACTACTGGTCGGAGTATCAGTTTGATGAAATCTATATCAAGGATGGCAAACTGACGGAATACTCTTTCATGCCCGCAAATTTTGACCGCGAATGCTGCACTTACACCGAAGCATACCCTTTGCAGAAGTGGACATTAAAGGACGAACAGCAAATAATTCACGGCTACAAATGTCAGAAAGCCACCTGCCATTGGAGAGGGCGAGATTACACAGCTTGGTTCGCACCTGAAATCCCAATCAAATACGGACCATGGAAGTTTGGTGGTCTACCAGGGCTTATAGTAAAGATTACTGACACAAAGAAAGAATACACCTTTGAGTTGGTAAAGTTGGAAAAGACCAAACGTCCTATCATGACGTATGACTTCTCGCGCTTCAGAAAGGTATCGAGAGAACATATGCTCAAGCTACAGAAGAAGATAAATGTCAACTGGGTTAGTGTGCTGTCACCGGAGGCTGGAGCAAAGTTCAAGAACAAACCATACAGTCCAATGGAAATGGAATAGGAAACTTAATTCTAATACCTTTTTGCCATGATAAAGAAACTATACATCATATTATGCGTATGTATGAAAATAAGTCTTGTCGCAGCACAAACCATAATACAAGGTTCTGTGCTCAATGAACAGGGCAAGGCAACAGAGGCTTTTGTTATGGTGAGTCCAAAAAGGTACAAGCTGTTCCACATCTTCTACGCTGATGGAGAGATCAAGAGCCAGTGCGTAGCCGACAATGACAACCGCATCAATCGTATTGTCGATGACAAGCACGGACATATTTATATGGGTGACGCACACGGCATCAGCAGCTACTTTCATGCTACTGAAAGTTTTGAAAGTTTTGAAAGTTTTGAAAGTAAAAAAAAAAGCACCTCGCCATATTGGCGAAGTGCTAAAGGGGGGTTTTGATTAAAGTTTAACTTCTTCTCGCTTGACGATGAGATTGCGATAGGCAAGGCTATAGCCTCCGGCGATGCTGTCCCATGGAATCTTGCCATCGGGGACACCGCATTCTACGCGCGTCATGGCGGCCATGATGCGGCAGAAGATGCGCACGGCACGCTGCGTGTTGGGCGGCGGTAGCACCTGATGGCGGTCGATGCCCGACCAGATAGCCACCTTCGCTGCATAGCCATCGGGATTGTTGCCATCGGAGGCTGGAGCCCACGTGCTGACGATGTTTTCGATGGTAAACGGACGGCCTTTCTTCGCAAAACGATCGTGGTACGCCTGCAGAATCATGATGGCTGCGCGGTAGCCGTAAGCCATCGATGTGAACTGACAGAATGCCTTGTCGCTCTGCACGGCTGAAAGGCCTTGCCAAGCCGCATTGCTCTTTCGTATGTTGAGTGGATTGTTGTTGCGCCACCCTCGCGTCTGTGTGTAATTTGCCATGTTGTTAATTTGTTAATTTTTGAAACCAAAGATGGCACAAAAATAGCAAAGAATAAACACATGGGGCATCATGATAGCTTTCATGAAAATTATCTTTGTGCCATTTTTGTGCTATTTTTGGTTCCACTCTGTTTTAAACGAAAATTCAGAAAATTCAGAAAACTTTATCATCAAGATTTATCTCCTTAATTTATCACCGATTCGAGGGCATAGCCCGATCCTCTAAAATCGTTCTGAACATCTTCGGCAGATTTAACATAAATTTTTGATAAATTTTCCGTAAACAAAATGAAGGCTTTTAAGACGATCGGGCTACGCCCTCGGATCAATGATAAATCATCATGATAAATCAAGGAGATAAATTTGTTCCTCACTCCATATTCCGGATGGCCAAGAAAGTTCTCGTTTGTCCTCGTTTGTCCTCGGTTAACATCTTATAAGAACCGAGGAAAAACAAGGAAAAACAAGGAACGATCTTAATAAATTCTCATTTGTACAGCCCAGAAATTTTCTTCTTTTTCTTAATTTTCGTTTCTACTCGATTGCGCATTGACGCGCTCGAGGACGCACATTAAATCCCATTACTCATTGCTCATTATTCATTATTCATTGCTCATTATTCACATTATTGTTCAAGGGTGTACCCCCCTCTTCCACGTCATGAACCTCTTCATCGCCTCCATCAGGCGCGGCGTGGTCAGTCGTCCGCGGAAGTCGCCGTAGGCACCGCTGCGCAGGCGGTTCAT
>JAZQQO010000068.1:0-33873 GCA_045629085.1 Bacteroidaceae bacterium | reverse complement strand
GGCCTCCGACTTGTTCGAGGGGGTTCGACCGGGCTTTGTGGTGAGGTGGAAAACAAAACAGGCAACCTACGTCGAACCCTGTCGAACCCTAAACAAGGGTTCGACGCAGGTTCGACGCTTGTATCTTGTTGAGTATTAGTTTTGTAAGTGGTGTTTGGCGGAACCCTTGGACTTTTTGGCCTTAAAAAACTTTTTTTGCGTGGCTTTTATTGAAATAAATGTTACTTGGGCGCAGTGGCTTTGTTCCTGCTAGGGTGCGTTTGCATTTCCTGGCGGTTTTGCTGCGAATTGCGCTCGGGGTTCTGTTTTTCCGCCATCGGCGGAAAGTAAAATGTTACTGCATGATTTGTTTTTCCGCCATCGGCGGAAAAATCATTCTCCTAGCAGTATTCGCGGGTAATGCGCAGTAATGTTTATCAAAAATGTTGCACAGAAAATCTTTGTGCCGTTGTTGATTACTTCATCTTCCATCCTTCTTTAGTAAGAAGGAGAGGAAGGAGAATTTCCTCTTGTGATTGATCGCCAAAGGTGATTTCAAGGTCAACCAAGGCATTAACGGAGTCTGCTTCGACGGTGGCATGAGTGGCCTTTACGGCAGTGATGCCTTGCCGCTTTTTGGTTTCCTTTACTGCATATTGGGCTGCTGCGTCGGCAAGTTCGCGTCGGTATGATGTGGGAAGAGAGTCTGTTGTTACGTATCCTGTCCCAAGATTAGATGTTAACATGCCGTCGGCGAACAGTTGGTAGTCCCCATTGATGAGGCATTGGTAATAATGCTCTGCTGCTTTGCAGGCAGAGACGCTAAGAGAAGGTTTCTCCTCGCCTTTACAAGCGAGGAGAACCATACATGAAAGTCCTATTGCTGCACTGAACAAATGTGAACGACATTGTGAAGCAAAGAACTGTTTTGCTGATTTGCGATTAGTTAATCTTCTTTGTGATGATTCCATCCTTTGAAGTAATCTTAACGAGTGTCACGCCTTTGCGTGCGCGGAATGTGTTTGCCTTCGTACTAACCAGCAGACGGCCTGCGGCATCGAAAGCATCAATCTGAAGGATATCCTCGCCCGTCACGGTGATCATCTCACCGTTTCGGGCGACGGTAAAACCCAGGCTTTTCAACTGTTTTTTTACGTCCTTAATAGCGGTTGCCTGGCTCATGTCGATGGTGTAGGTTGATCCGGCTGCGGTAGTGCTGATTACGATGGTGTTGGCATTTATCACCTTGTAACCTACTTCCGTACCGTTTTCGTCGGTAACTTTGCGATCGGCGATGCCAGGATAGGTGATGGCGCAGGGCAGACCACATACGCTCTTGATGGTGGCTGTGGTGAGTTTGCCGCTTGTCCATTCCTGATCCACCTCGAAGTTTCCTACTGCCTTAAGGCCCTTGACGTGGCCATCTGCCCAAACTGCGGGTAGGGCAGGCAATAGTTGAATCGTGTCGGTCTGGCTCTGCAGCAGCATCTCAGCGATACCGGCGCAAGCACCAAAGTTACCATCAATCTGGAAGGGTGCGTGTGCATCGTACAGGTTATAGTAGATACCACCCGCGCTGGCATTGGTGCCATACGAGGTGCTGTGACGCAGGGCGTTGTGCAGAATCTGATGAGCGTGGTCACCATCCTGAGCGCGTGCCCAGAGGTTGATCTTCCAGCCCATAGACCATCCGGTAGCCACGTCGCCGCGCAGTTTGAGCGAGTTGACGGCAGGCTGGAAGTATTCGCTGTTGGGACCGATAGCGGTGAGGGGATAGAGAGCCATGAGGTGGCTGTGGTGGCGGTGACCGGGATCGTCGCTCACGTCGTAGGGGCTGTACTTCCACTCGCGTAGGATGATGTCACCCTTGTTGACGCCGTTGCGGGGGTTGGTCCATCCACCGTTCAGGGCGCTATTGGCTGTGTATACCTCGGTGTGCAGACCATTATCCGTCTTCTCAAGGTATTCGTCGAGTTTGGCCAAGTCGTCGGCTGAAAGGCCTGTTACGGCAGGGTCGAGAATGGTGGTAGCCTCCTTGATGTTCGAGAGCAGTTCGTAGATGAGCTGCTGTGCGTGTGCCGTGGCGTCCTCTGTGTTGTGTGCATTCTGTTCTGCGCTATACTCGTTGGGCGCTACGTAGGTGCCGTCGGGGTCGAATTTGTAGGCTGTACCCTTGTAGCCGCTGTTCTGCGAACTGCTGTTGTAGCCTCGGTCCTTTATCATGCGTTCCATCCAGAATTGAGCACAACTCCACATCACGGGGAAGGCACGTGCCAGGAAGGCTTCGTCGCGTGTGTAGCGCCAGTGCTGCCACAAGTGGCTGGTGTACCATGCGTTGGCCACGAAGTAGTTGCTACCCCAGGTGCTCATACCACCGAAGATGTTCGACTCGGTGAACACGGTCCATCCATGCTGCACGCCTGCATACTGCTTTGCTACTTTCTGCCAATGACTGTCGTTGGCATTCTGTATAATATAATTAAGGAAGGGCAAGTGAAGCTCGCTCAGGTTGGTGGGCTCGGCAGGCCAGTAGTTCATCTGCACATTGATGTTCGTGTGGATGTCTGAGTGCCAGGGGGCTTCTGCTCGATCGTTCCAGATACCCTGCAGGTTGTTGGGCACGTCAACGCCACGGCTGCTGGCAATCTCCAGATAACGTCCATAGTAGAAATAGAGTTGCTCGAGGAAGATGCTGTTGGGCTCCTTGCCAGTCTTGTTGTAAGCGGTGTTGTTATACTGCTTTACCAGTTCCTCGGTGCTGATGGTAGGTACGCCGGTGGTCAGTTGCAAGTCTACACGACGGACGAGGGCGAGAACGTCGGCGGTGTGGTCGCTCAGGATGGCATCGAAGCCTTTTGCCTTAGCGTCGGTGGCACGGGTACGGATGCGCTTCACGAGATCGGCAGACTTCTCGCCGCTGTTTCGTGTGGGTGTGGTGGCACTGAAGTTTGTGCCGCCAGAGATGTAGATAGTAACCTCGGTAGCATCGCTCACGTCGATACCTTTGTCGCCCTCCTTGATAGCCGTTGATGTGGCAGCGTCGTCGGTTACGATGCGGATATGAGCAGCGTGGTTGATGACGTCGAGTGCACCGCTGAAAGCAATGAAGGGGCCGAGTGCATCTGTCTTGTTGTATGTTACGGTTGAGACTCCGATCTGCTGGCCAGGCTCGCAGGTGATAAAGAGGTGCATTTTGTCCTTACCCGTGGCACGGTAGCGAATGGCGATGATGCTGTCGGGGTTAGAGGCGATGTACTCACGCTCGTACTTGGTTGTTCCGTCGGGGCTGCTGTACTTGACGCCTCCGACTCCGTTCTCGATGTCGAGGTAGCGCACGTAGTCCTTGGCAGCCTTGTCGGCAGTGAAGCCAAAGACACCCGAACGATCCTCTACGAAGACAGAACCGAAGTTGCGGTAGTAGCCGTAGCTGCCTAGGCTGGTGGCCGAACCGCTCCAGAGGGTTTTCTCGTTGAACTGTATCTCATCCTTCTTAATGCCGCCAAAGAGGCTTGCTCCAAGATATCCGTTACCGATAGGCAAAGAATACTCCATCCAGATGTAAGACACGCCGGTTGAGGTGGCGGGTTGGTCGTACCAAAGCGTCATGGGGTGCTCGGGTGAGAATGAACTGATGGGTGTCGTGAAGAACTCGGGAAGGTCGGGATTCTCGGGGTCGAGGATGACGAACTGATTATTGGTGTCTCCGCTATTCCAAAGACCTAACGTAGTGCCAACACCCGTTCCACCCCACTGGTTCATGTAGGCCTGTGTGGAAGAAGTACCTTTCCACTTGAGTTGCCAGTAGGTGGTACCATTGGCCAGACTCCATCCGTTGGCATCTTGCGAACCACTTGCTTGCAGACGGTTGGCCGAAGTGCTGTAGGTGGCATATTGCCCGCTTTTGCTGATAAGTTGGAAACTGCTCTCATTGCCGACGAACTTCCACAGTTGCTTCTCTGTTGCAGTGGTCAACGTGCCGCTCTGAGTAGTGAGGTTAGCACTGTTGTTGCCAGCCGTCAGCAGCAATTGGCTATTGACGAATTGAATGGCGTAGTACTTCTCTGCATTAAACTCTGGCGTCGTAAGCGCCATTGCTGTGGTGGTGATCAGTACACAGCATGCGAGTAGGATCTTTCTTAAATGCTTCATGTTTGATGATTTGGGGTTATCTTTTTGTTTTGTTATTTCGTCTCTTCTGCCTTAATCTTCTTGAAGAGGTCACTGGCAAAGATGAAGGAGTTAAGTTTCTCGTTGGTGGAGGTCATAATTTCATCCTTGCATCCTTGCCATGCCTTCTCGCCCTCGCTGATGAAAACGATGTTCTCACCAATACCCATCACCGAGTTCATGTCGTGCGTGTTGATGATGGTTGTCATGTCGAACTCGTGTGTGATACTGTGAATCAGTTCGTCGATGACGAGAGACGTCTTGGGATCAAGGCCGGAATTGGGCTCGTCGCAGAATAGATATTTGGGGTTGAGTGAGATGGCTCTGGCGATAGCAGCGCGTTTCTGCATACCGCCACTTATCTCCCCGGGATATTTCTTGCCAGCATCGGCCAGGTTTACACGTTCGAGACAGAACTGGGCTCGCTCGTTGCGCTCTTTTTCGTTCATTGATGAGAACATGTCGAGCGGGAAACGGACGTTCTCAAGCACTGTCATGGAGTCAAACAAGGCAGAACCTTGAAAGAGCATACCTACCTCACGACGAAGCATCTTCCACTCCTTGCGTTTCATCTGTACCATGTCGCGTCCGTCGAAAAGGATTTCACCACTTGTGGGACGAAACAATCCGACGATGCAACTCATGAGCACGGTCTTACCGGCACCGCTTTGTCCGATAATGAGGTTGCAGATGCCGTCGCGAAAGTCAGCGGTAATACCCTTTAGCACTTCGCGGTCGTCAAAACTTTTATGTAGATCTTTTATTTGTATCATTGTCTTGAGAGGGTGTTGGTCTTTAACTCAGCAGTTTCGTCAGGAAGATGTCGGCAAAGAGAATGAGTACACTGCTGCTCACCACGGCATTGGTGCTCGCCTTACCCACATTGAGCGAACCGCCCTTTACTGTATAGCCGAAATAGGATGATACACTCGCAATGATGAAGGCAAAGAAGATGCTCTTGATGATGCCCATCCAGACATACCACTGGTTGAAGGCGTGCAGGAATCCGTATGTGAGGTCGTCAGCCGTGATAATGCCCATCATGCTCGTGGCGTATGCACCTATCATACCCATTGCGTAGCTGAAAATCACCAAGCAAGGTACTATGCTGATGAGGCCGAGAATCTTCGGTAGGACAAGGAAAGAGGCTGAGTTGACACCCATGATCTCGAGGGCGTCAATCTGCTGCGTGACACGCATGGTGCCCAGTTCGGAGGCTATGTTGGAACCCACCTTTCCTGCCAGGATGAGGCACATGATGCTCGAGGAGAACTCCAGCAACATGATCTCTCGAGTGGTATAACCTGTAACGAAACGGGGCATCCAGGGAGAGGCAACGTTCACTTTCATCTGGATACAGATGACGGCTCCAATGAAGAAAGAAATGAGCAAGACGATGCCGATAGAGCCTACGCCGAGGCTATTCATCTCCTTGGTGTACTGTCTCATGAACATCCTCATTCGTTCTGGTCGCTGAAAGGTTTTGCCCATCAACATTATGTATTCGCCAAATTGGCTGAGGCTTTTTTGTAATATCATGCTTCGTGCGCGTGTATAATTATTGTGTGGCAAAATTAGAAAAAAAGAACGAGATAAACAAATAAATTCTTCCTTATTGGATAAATCGAGCGCAAAAAACGCCCGTAATGTGATTTTTTTTTGTACTTTTGCGGCAGAAAAGTTATTGCGATGGAAGACGAAAAGTTAAATACAGTATTGCAGTCGGAAGGAAGCATGCAACTGCGTGCAGAGGGATTGGTGAAGCGATATGGCAATCGTACGGTAGTGAATAACGTGTCGTTCAACGTCAGGCAAGGTGAGATTGTTGGTTTGCTTGGCCCTAATGGAGCGGGTAAAACCACCTCTTTCTACATGACGACAGGACTTGTCGTGCCCAACGATGGCCATGTCTTTATCGATGATCGGGAGATTACGAAACTGCCTGTGTACAAACGTGCTCGTCTTGGTATTGGCTATCTGGCACAGGAGGCGTCAGTGTTCCGAAAGATGTCGGTGGAAGACAATATTGCTTCTGTGCTCGAATTGACGGGAAAGCCCAAAGACTATCAGCGTGAGAAGTTGGAAAGCCTTATAACGGAATTTCGTTTACAGAAAGTACGTAAGAATAATGGTGACAGGCTCTCTGGTGGAGAGCGTCGTCGTACAGAGATTGCCCGCTGCTTGGCTATCGATCCGAAGTTTATCATGCTCGACGAACCGTTTGCAGGTGTCGACCCTATTGCTGTAGAGGATATTCAGTTGATTATTTGGGGATTGAAGAAGAAAAACATCGGTGTCTTGATCACTGACCATAATGTGGAAGAAACGCTCCGTATTACGGATCGTGCCTACATGCTTTTCGAGGGTGTGATACATGCTGCAGATACGCCCGAGAATCTGGCAAATAATGATTATATACGTGAAAAATATCTTACAACGAGCTTTGTGCTTCGCCGCAAAGACTTCGAGGCAATGGAGCGGCAACGTGCGGCGTCAGCGCAATAGGCACGCAGCGTCTCCTGAAAAGTAACGCAGCGTCTCTTAAAAAGTAATGCAGCGTCTCTTGAAAAATCATGCAGCGTCTTTTCTAAAAGGATGCTGCGTGATTTTTTTTGAAAATTTGCGCGCGCTTTTATTAAATAATGGAAAAATCCAAGCCGAAATTTGTGTAAGTCGAAAAGTTTTCGTATCTTTGCACGCTCAAAAATTAGGGCGCATTCATTTTTTAGTTTGAAAACAAAAATAAAATCATAAAGGACATGAACGTAAAATTTGAGAAAGTTGATGCAGTAAACGGACTCATCACCGTTGAGATGGAGAAGGCTGATTACGCCGAGAAAGTAGAAAAGGCATTGAAGGATCTTCGCAAGAAGGCACAACTGCCCGGTTTCCGCCCCGGTCAGGTACCCATGGGCTTGCTGAAGAAGCGTTTCGGTGCTGAGTGCACCGCTGAGCAGGTAAACAAACTGTTGGGTGAGAGCCTCTATGGCTATATCCGCGAGCAGAAACTCAACGTGCTTGGCGAGCCCCTTCCCAGCGAGAAGCAGGGTCCTGTTGACTTCGAGACTCAGGAGGTGTTGACCTTCGTATTCGACGTGGCTTTGGCCCCCGAGTTCGATGCAAAACTCTCAGAGAACGACAGCATTGACTTCTATAACATCACCGTAACTGACGAGATGGTTGACAACCAGGTGAAGGCTCTCGCAGGCCGTGCCGGTCATCAGGAGAAGGTGGAGGAGTACCAGAGCCGCGACATGGTGAAGGGTATTCTCGCACAGCTCGATGCTGAGGGCAATGTGCTTGAGGGCGGTGTGCAGACCGAGGGTGCTGTAATGTTGCCCGAGTACTTCAAGAACGACGACGAGAAGAAGAAGTTCGATGGTGCTAAGGTTAACGATGTGCTGATCATCAATCCCGCTACCGCATACAACAACAACGAGACCGAACTGTCAAGCCTCCTCAAGGTTGACAAGGAGCAGGTGAAGGAACTTACTGGCGACTTCAGTTTCCAGATTGAGGAGATCAGCCGCTACGTTCCCGCTGAGGTAAATCAGGAACTCTTCGACCAGATCTACGGCGAGGGCAACGTGAACAGTGAGGAGGAGTTCCGTGCAGCTATCCGCACCAGCATGGAGCAGGAGTATGCTAACGACAGCGACTACAAGTTCGGCCTTGACCTGCGTGCTTATCTCGAGGGTCGTATCGGTGAGCAGACCTATCCCGAGGCTATGCTGAAGCGCGTGATGCAGATTAACAATCCTGAGAAGGAGATCAGCGAGGAGGAGTTCAAGCAGAGCATCAAGGAACTGACTTGGCACCTCATCAAGGAGCAGTTGAGCGATCAGTTCGAACTGAAGGTAGAGCAGGCTGACGTACTTGAGACTGCTAAGATGATTGCCCGCATGCAGTTCGCTCAGTACGGTATGCAGAACGTACCCGAAGATGCACTTACCAACTACGCTAACTCAATGCTGCAGGACAAGCGTCAGGCAGAGGGTCTTGTAAACCGTACCGTGGAGAACAAGATCGTGGCTAAGGCTAAGGAGATCGTTAAGCTGAACGCAAAGCAGGTCAGCATGGACGAGTTCAACGCTATGTTCAAGTAAAAGATATTTCTCATAGAGAATAATATTTGACGCAGGTTTCACAGATTACACGGACCTTTCTTCGCTGATCTTAGTGAACGGATATCTGTGTAATTTGTGAAATTTGCGTCTACAAATACTCACCTTATTTATTTTTAATATGCAAAACGATTTCGAAAAATTTGCTACAAAGAAGATGGGCGTGAACAGCATGGTGCTGCACGACGTCATCTCAATGCAGAACCAGTATCTGAATCCCTACATTCTCGAGGAGCGTCAACTTAATGTGACACAGATGGACGTGTTCAGCCGTTTGATGATGGATCGTATCATCTTCCTCGGCACACAAATTGACGACTATACTGCCAACACCCTGCAGGCTCAGTTGCTCTATCTTGATAGTGCTGATCCCGGTAAGGACATCAGCATCTACATCAATTCTCCTGGCGGTTCCGTCTATGCCGGTCTTGGCATCTACGACACCATGCAACTCGTGCAAAGCGATGTGGCTACGATCTGTACCGGCATGGCTGCCTCTATGGCTGCAGTGCTGCTCGTCTCGGGACAGGAAGGCAAGCGTAGCGCCCTTACTCACAGCCGTGTGATGATTCATCAGCCGATGGGTGGTGCTCAGGGTCAGGCCAGCGATATTGAGATCACGGCCCGCGAGATTCAGAAACTGAAAAAAGAACTCTACAGCATCATCGCCGACCACTCGCACACCGAGTTCGACAAGGTGTGGGCTGACAGTGACCGTGACTATTGGATGACGGCGCAGGAGGCTCTCGACTATGGCATGATCGACCGTGTCATCACACGTAAGTAATACCGTATAGCATGGCAAAGAAATCCCAAAATTGCTGTTCGTTTTGCGGGCGTCGCGACTCTGAGGTGCGCCTGATGATCTCCGGCATCAATGGCTTCATCTGTGAGAACTGTGCTCAGCAGGCTTACGAGATTGTCAAGGAGAATGTTCTGACGGATGACGATACGGTGGGTGAAAAAAGTGTCGGCAAGTTCGATACGAACCTCAAGAATGTTCCTAAGCCTAAGGAGATAAAGGAATACCTCGATCAGTATGTGATTGGTCAGGACGATGCCAAGCGCTATTTGGCAGTTTCTGTGTACAATCATTACAAGCGTCTTGGACAGAAAGTGGACGATTCGGGCGTTGAGATCGAGAAGAGCAACGTCATCATGGTCGGTTCTACCGGAACGGGTAAGACGCTCCTTGCACGCTCCATCGCCAAACTTCTCAAGGTTCCTTTCACCATTGTCGATGCCACAGTTTTCACGGAAGCAGGTTACGTGGGCGAGGACGTTGAGAGTATACTCTCGCGCTTGCTCCAAGTGGCTGACTTTGATGTCAAGGCTGCTGAACGAGGCATTGTCTTTATCGACGAGATAGACAAGATTGCCCGTAAGAGCGACAATCCCAGCATCACCCGTGACGTGAGTGGTGAAGGCGTGCAGCAGGGCTTGCTCAAACTACTTGAGGGCAGCATGGTCAACGTGCCTCCAAAGGGAGGCCGTAAGCATCCCGACCAGGATTATGTACATGTGAATACGCGCAATATCTTATTTATATGTGGAGGTGCCTTCGATGGCATCGAACGTAAGATTGCTCAGCGTCTCAACACCCATGTTGTGGGCTACGATTCAGTGAAGAGTCTTGCTCAACTGGACCGCAACAACCTCATGAAGTACATCCTGCCTCAGGATCTCAAGAGCTTTGGTCTCATCCCTGAGATTATTGGACGTCTGCCTGTGCTTACTTATCTCAATCCGCTTGACCGCACTGCATTGCGCAATATCCTCACAGAACCCAAGAATTCGCTCGTGAAGCAGCAGATTAAACTCTTCGAGATGGATGGCATAACCCTTACGTTCGAGGATGAGGCTTTGGAGTACATGGTCGACAAGGCCGTAGAGTATAAACTTGGAGCCCGTGGTCTTCGCTCGATAATGGAGGCGGTAATGATGGAGTCGCAGTACGAGAGTCCTTCATGGAAGATGAAGTCTTTCACAGTCACAAAAGAGTATGCGCAGCAGCAGTTGGAGAAGGCAAATCTTCCTATGGCTGTGTGAAAAACCGAAAAAATCCTTGTCAAAACACATTTTTTGAGGATATATTGAAAAATATTTGGCCTTTGTTTGGTTATTTATGAAGTTTTTTGTATAACTTTGTATATACTAAACAAAGGCCAAATATTGTATGCCCTCCATGGAAAACTTCAACCTGAATGAACAACTAAAGCGCTATTTTGGATTTGACACATTCAAAGGCGACCAGGAAAATATCATCCGTAATGTGCTGGGTGGGCGCGATACTTTCGTGCTCATGCCTACGGGTGGTGGCAAGTCATTGTGCTATCAGTTGCCGGCGCTGCTGATGGAAGGAACTGCCATTATCATCTCGCCTCTCATCGCCCTGATGAAGAATCAGGTGGATGCCATCCGTCAGGTCAGTGAAGTAGACGGTATCGCGCATTGCATCAACTCCTCGCTCACAAAGTCTGTCATTGATCAGGTGAAGCAAGACATCAATAATGGCGTCACCAAGTTGTTGTACGTGGCTCCCGAGTCACTTACTAAAGAGGAAAATATAGAATATCTTCGTTCTATCAAAATCTCCTTCTATGCAGTAGACGAAGCGCATTGTATTTCAGAATGGGGACACGACTTCCGTCCGGAATACCGTAATATTCGTCCTTTGGTCAATGAAATCGGCGTGGCTCCTATCATTGCCCTTACGGCCACGGCTACCGATAAGGTGCGCCAGGACATCAAGAAGAATCTGGGAATGCCTAATGCTGACGAATTCCGTAGCTCATTCAACCGACCAAATCTTTATTATGAAGTCCGTCCTAAGACGAAAGATGTAGACAAGGATATTGTGAAGTTCATCCGTCAGCATGCAGGAAAGAGTGGTATTATATATTGCCTCAGCCGCAAGAAGGTAGAGGACTTGGCTGAGGTTCTAAAGGCAAATGACATCCGTGCCCTTGCCTACCATGCCGGCATGGAGAATGCTGTTCGTTCACAGACACAGGATGATTTCATTATGGAACGTATCGACGTGATCGTGGCGACCATCGCATTTGGCATGGGCATCGATAAGCCTGATGTTCGTTACGTCATCCATTATGATATTCCAAAGAGTCTTGAGGGATACTATCAGGAGACTGGTCGTGCCGGTCGTGACGGCGGTGAGGGCATCTGCTTGGCTTTCTACACCAAGAAAGACCTTGTGAAACTGGAGAAGTTCATGGAGGGAAAGCCCGTGGCAGAACAGGACATCGGTCGACAGTTGCTGCAGGAGACTGCAACATACGCTGAGACAAACGTATGCCGTCGCCGTGTGTTGTTACACTATTTCGGTGAATCGTATGACAAGGATAATTGTGGCAACTGCGACAACTGTCTGCATCCGCATGAGTTGTTTGACGGTCAGGATGAGTTGCTCCGTGCGTTGACTGTGGTACGTGAGGTGAAGGAACTCTTCAAGGTAGAGTATCTCATAAATATGTTGATAGGGCGTGAAACGGAAGATATCCGTTCGCATCGTCATAGTGAACTTGACTGTTTCGGCATTGGCGATGATCACAACATGTCGTTCTGGAATGCTGTCTTGCGACAAGGCCTTTTGGCTGGTTACATGAAGAAGGATATCGAGACGTATGGTCAGGTTAAACTGACACCCTTAGGACGTAAGTTCATTTCTCATCCGGAACCCTTCATGATGAGTGAGGACCGTGAGTTCACAGATTACGACCCTGATGCAGGAGCAACTACTTCCGCACTTGATGATGTGCTGCTGAAGATGCTGCGTGATCTTCGCCGTAAGAAAAGTGAGGAATTAGATATTCCGCCATACGTGATCTTCCAGGACAACTCTCTTGAGGATATGGCTACCCAATATCCCATTACCACGACCCAATTGCTAAACATCATCGGAGTGGGAGAGGGCAAGGCACAGCGTTATGGTAAGGCTTTCTGCGAGCTAATAGCGAAGTATTGTGAGGAAAACGATATCGAACGTCCTGACGAATTGCGTGTGCGTGTTGTGGCTAACAAGTCGAAGTTGAAGGTGGGTATTATCCAACGTATCGACCGCAAACTCTCGCTGCGTGATATCGCCCGTTCTGAGGGACTTGACTATGATGAGTTGTTAAACGAGATTTATGCTATCGTGAAGAGTGGCACACGCCTTAATATTGATTATTATATCGATGAACTGATGGATGAGGATCACATGCTCGACATTTATGATTATTTCCATGAAGAATCGGAGACGGACAGCATAGACGAGGCGATGGATGCTTTGGGAAGCGATTATACAGAAGAGGAAATCAGACTCGTTCGTATCAAGTTTATGTCGGAGACAGCTAACTGATTTTGGCTAGAGATTGTAAACTAATTATAAAATAATTAAAATCTGCATCAGAAATGGTGCAGATTTCGTTTTTTTTTTGTACCTTTGCGCGCAATAAATCAAATGCATACTATTATATGGGTTCTTTTATTGCTGACAAAATTGTGATGGAAGGTATTACCTTCGATGACGTGTTGCTGATTCCAGCTTATTCAGAGGTGTTGCCTCGTGAGGTGTCACTCTCAACCAAGTTCTCTAAGAACATCGATTTGAAGATTCCTTTTGTAACGGCTGCTATGGATACCGTTACTGAGGCTCCTATGGCTATTGCTATTGCTCGTGAGGGTGGCATTGGTGTAATCCATAAGAATATGTCTATCGAGGAGCAAGCCCGCCAGGTTGCCATCGTTAAGCGTGCTGAGAATGGCATGATTTACGATCCTGTTACCATTATGCGCGGAAAGACAGTGAAGGATGCGCTCGACCTGATGGCAGAATATCATATTGGTGGTATTCCTGTTGTGGATAAGGATAACAAGTTGGTGGGAATTGTTACCAACCGTGACCTTCGTTTCCAGTCAGACCTCAGTCGCAAGATTGATGAGGTGATGACAAAAGAAAATATCGTGGTGACACACCAGCAGGCCGACTTGGAGAGCGCAAGCAAAATCCTCCTGGAACATAAGATTGAGAAACTCCCTGTGGTAGACGATGAGAATCATCTTATTGGTCTTATCACATATAAGGATATTACCAAGGCAGCGGATAAGCCTATGGCTTGCAAGGATGCAAAGGGACGCTTGCGTGTAGCTGCAGGTGTGGGTGTTACGGCTGACACCTTCCAGCGTATGGAGGCTTTGGTAAAAGCCGGCGTGGACGCCATCGTCATTGACACCGCTCATGGTCACTCGAAGGGTGTTATTGAGAAGGTGCGTGAGGCTAAAGCTGCCTTCCCTGAGGTGGATATTGTAGTGGGTAACATCGCTACGGGTGAGGCTGCCAAGATGCTGGTTGAGGCTGGCGCTGATGCCGTTAAGGTGGGTATTGGTCCGGGTAGTATCTGTACGACTCGTGTGGTAGCTGGTGTAGGTGTGCCTCAGTTGAGTGCTATCTACGACGTGGCTTCTGCGCTTGAGGGCACTGGCATTCCCTTGATTGCTGACGGTGGTTTGCGCTACAGTGGTGACGTTGTAAAGGCTCTTGCGGCTGGTGGTTATAGTGTGATGATGGGCTCGCTAGTGGCTGGTACTGAGGAAGCTCCCGGTGAGACGATTCTTTATAATGGCCGTAAGTTCAAGGCGTATCGTGGCATGGGTTCTTTGGAGGCTATGGAAAAGGGTAGCGCTGACCGTTATTTCCAGGGCGGTGTGAAGGAAGCCAAGAAGTTGGTTCCCGAGGGCATTGCTGGTCGTGTACCTTACAAGGGTACTGTACAGGAGGTTATTTATCAGATGGTAGGTGGCCTGCGTAGCGGTATGGGTTATTGTGGCGCTCGCAGTATTGCGGATCTTCATAATGCTAAGTTTACACGCATTACCAGCGCTGGTATGCTTGAAAGCCATCCTCATGAGGTCATCATTACTAGCGAGGCTCCCAACTACAGTAGACCTCAGTAAATAATTTGTAAAATAATAACTTCTCCATAACCGACCCTCCCTCTGTCTTGAGGGAGGGTTGTGCTGAGAAGGCATCAAGCGAAATAATCACATGAAGAAATTTATATTGTCTCTTTTGGCTGCTGCCGGGTCGCTGAGCATGATGGCACAAGTAGATCCCGTAGTGATGAAAATCAACGGCACGAACGTAACTCGTTCGGAATTTGAATACAACTACAATAAGAACAACACTGAGGGTGTGGTTGACAAAAAGGACTTGGCAGAGTACGTGGACCTGTTCATCAACTATAAACTCAAAGTGATGGCTGCCATGGATGATCACTTGGATACTCTTAGTAGTTATAAGGCAGAGTTCAGACAGTATCGTGATCAGCAAATAAAGCCTTTACTCGTACCAGAAACCGCCGTGGAAGGCGAGGTGCGCAAGTATTATGACAATATGCTGAAGAGCCTCGAGGGCCATGACCTCTATCTCCCTGCTCACATATTCATTCATCTAGGGCAAAATGCTACGGCTGAACAAAAGGCTGCCGGAAAGACACGAATTGACAGTATTTACGCAGCGTTGAAGGCCGGTGCAAATTTCGATGAGTTAGCTATGAAGCATTCTGATGACAAGCAGACTGGTATGCGTGGTGGCGTGATTCAGTGGGTTGGTCCTCATCAGTTGTTGCCTGAAATGGAAGAAGTTGTCTACTCCTTGCGTGACAGCGGAGAGGTTGCCCCTCCTTTGCTTTCCACGGTAGGATATCATATTATTCAACTCAAAGGACGTAAACCCTTGGAGAGTTATGAGACTCTGAAGCCCCAGATTGCTAACTTCCTTGAGCAGCGTGGCATTCGTGAACAATTGGCTCAGCAGGTAGTTGACTCATTGGCAAAGACGCGCAGCATCACACCTGACGAGGTGATGGATATGGAAACGGAGAAAGAATGTGCCAAGGATGACGAGTTGAAGTATCTGGTGCAAGAGTATCATGATGGACTTTTGCTTTTTGAAGAATGTACCCGTAAGGTGTGGGAACCTGCAGCAAAGGATACGTTAGGCATCGAGAAATTCTTTAAGAAGAATAAGAAGAAGTATGCTTGGGAAACGCCACATTTTAACGGTATGGTATACCATTGCCGCCAACAGGCCGATGTTGAGGCTGTTAAGAAACTGTTGAAAGGTGTGGACGAAAAGGATTGGACAAAGACTGTACGCGAGAAGTTCAATAAGGATAGTGTGACAGTACGTATGGAACAGAAAATGTTTGTGAAAGGTGACAATGCCTTTGCAGATTCTCTCGTGTTCAATGTAAAAGCCGGCAAGGTGAAACCACGTAAGGATTTCCCTTATAGCGGTGCTATTGGTACAGTTCTTAAGAAGGGACCTGTCAAGTGGACGAACGTTAGTGCAGATGTTGTGGCTGACTATCAGGCAAAGCGTGAGGAGGAATTCGTGGCTGAATTACGTAAGCGCTATAAGGTAGAAGTGTATCACGATGTGCTGAAAACGGTTAACAATCATTGAGATTTAAGTAAGTATGAAAAAGATTCTGTTGCTATTGCTGCTTTCTGTGACTTCTTCTTTGTCGTTTGCACAGAATAATGTTATCGATGAAGTTATATGGGTGGTAGGTGATGAGGCTATCTTGAAGAGTGATGTAGAAGGAATGCGCCGAGATCCGGACTGGGGACGTATACCTGGTAATCCGTATTGTGTCATTCCCGAACGATTGGCTGTGCAGAAATTGTTTTTGCACCAGGCTGTGATTGATAGTGTTGAGGTGACAGATCAGGCAGTGAGCCAGATGGTAGAGCAGAGACTCAATGAGATGGTCATGCAGGCCGGATCAAAAGAAAAACTTGAGGAGTATATGAATATGTCTTTCACGCAGGCTCGTGAGGAACTGTTTGATAACTTCAAGAACCAGAGTATCGTGGAGAAGATGCAGGATGAACTTACGAAGGACATCAAAGTGAACCCTGCGGAAGTGAGAAGGTATTTTAAGGATCTTCCAGAGGATAGTTTGCCCTATATTCAGACTCAGGTGGAGGTTGAGATCATTATGAAGCAACCTGTCATCAAACCAGAGGAGATTGACCGTGTTAAGGCGCAGTTGCGTAGCTACGCTGAACGTGTGAATAATGGTGAATCATTCTCTTTTCTTGCTCGATCATTCAGCAAGTGCCCTTCCTATCGTCAAGGTGGTGAGTTGGGCTATACTGCAAAGACCATGTTGGATCCTGCTTTTGCAAACGTTGCTTTTTCTCTTACTGATCCTAAGAAGGTTAGTAAAGTTGTGGAGTCAGAAGCGGGCTTCCATATCATACAGCTGATTGACAAACGTGGTGACAAGGTGAATTGTCGTCATATATTGTTACGTCCTGAGGTAGAGCAGGCGGAAATCGATTCTTGCTTGGAGAAACTTGATTCCTTGGCAGAGGACGTCCGACAGAATAAGTATACTTTTGAGGAAGCCGCAGTAATTAGTGATGACAAGGACACGCGAAACAATCATGGACTGATGTCACGCGTTATTGTAACAGAGAGCGGTCGTGAAAGTACTTCTCGTTTCACTATGTCTGACCTTGCTCAGTTGTCGCCCGAAGTGGCACGAATGGTAGAGAATATGCAGACGGGTGAGATCAGTAAGTCTTTTGTCATGCAGAACAAGAATGATAGAACAGTGTGTGCTGTTGTAAAGTTGAAGTCCCGTATAAAAGCGCATCGTGCTACTATTCAAGAGGATTTCCAGGTTTTGCGTGAAGTGGTGCTGAACAAGAAGAGACAGGATTTCATTGTGAATTGGATTCAGGAAAAGCAGAAGTCAACTTATATCCGTATTAATGAGGACTGGCGTGATTGTGAGTTCCAATATCCAGGTTGGGTGAAATAACAATAGATAAGTAGTTAGGTTTGTTATCAGCAGAGGATGAGACGTCTTTTGACTTTTGTAGTGGTTCTGTCGTTTGGATTGTTCACGTTTGTGTGGGCATTACTTCCGGCGCGCCCTAAGGTGAAGGGTAAGGCTCGTCCTCAATCTTCTGAGATGGTATATCTCAGGCATTCTGATAAGTTGTATTTTAATCAGTATGTTAATCGCAATGCCCAGATCCTAGTAGGTAATGTTTGTTTTGAACATCAGGGTGCCTTGATGTATTGTGATAGTGCTTTGTATTATAAGGAGACAAAGTCATTCGATGCTTTCGGAAATGTACGCATGTTGCAAGGTGATACGCTTTCGTTAACTGGTGATGTACTTTATTATAATGGTTCAGATCAAATGGCTCGTGTTCGCTACAATGTTGTGTTGAGGCATCGTGAGACGACTCTCTATACTGACAGTTTAGATTACGATCGCCTCTATGATCTTGGCTATTTCTTTGAGGGTGGTAGACTTGTGGACAAAGATAACGAGTTGACAAGTTATTGGGGACAATATTCGCCTTCAACGCGTGATGCTGAGTTTAATATGAACGTCAAACTGGTTAATCCGCGTCCTCCTCAAGAGGCAAAATCTACGTTGCTTAGTGATACGTTACATTATAATACGAAATCGGGTATAGCGCATGTTACTGGTCCTTCTAACCTTGAACATGGTAATACACATGTTTATACGGAAGATGGCTATTATCACTCGAATACAGATGAAGCATTTCTGCTAAACCGTTCTATTTTGACGAACGTGGCGAAGCGTCTTGTTGGTGATAGCCTTTATTATGATGGTGTTAGCCATGATAGTAAGGCGTATGGTAACATAGACTACGATGACCGTGAGAATAAGAATAAATTCTATGGCAACTATGCACTGTATAATGATAGTACAGGTTATGCTGAGGCTGCTGATAGCGCGGTCTGCATAGATTATTCACAGAAGGATACTATGTATGCGCATGCTGATACCTTTAAGCTCTATACTTATTTTATAGATACTGACAGCACTTATCGTATGCTTCATGCTTATCATCACGTGAGAGCCTATAGGATAGACATTCAAGCAGTGTGTGACTCTTTGGTGTATGACGGACGTGACTCATGTGCCACTATGTACAAGGATCCTATTATCTGGCAAGATGGACAACAGATTCTTGGGGAGGAAATAAAGGCATGGGCGAACGACTCAACTATAGATAGCGTCTATGTCATTAATCAGGCTCTGATGGTAGAGCGTATAGATAGTGTCCATTATAATCAGGTGGCAAGCAAAGAGATGCATTCTTATTTTAGGGATGGAGAGGTTGTTTTGAATGTGGCAGAACTTAATGTGTTCTTGAATTATCATCCTTTTGACTCCGATTCATTGATGATAGGTATGGTACATGCAGAAAGCAGCGAACTGAAAATGTTTATGGAGGAACGAAAGGTGCAGAAGATATGGATGCCTGCGACGACGGGTGAGATGTTCCCAATAGAACAGACTCCTCCGGATAAACGACTTTTGGAGAACTTTGCTTGGTTTGACTATATACGCCCCCTTAATAAGGATGATATATTTGTGTGGCGTCCTAAAAAAGCAGGAAGTGAATTAAAAGAAAGTGTGCGTCATGAGGCGCCTAAACAGAAACTTGGTAATATTAATAGGGTTCACAAATGAGTATATTCAAGGCAAGACAACCCCGAAAGTATCGTCCACGTACGATATATACGGACGAAAGGAAAGACAAACTTCGTAAGTTAGTAAATGATGTGCGCCGTCAACAAGGAGAGATTGTCGAAGAGCCATACGATCCGACGAAGTTTAAAGGTAAGTTCTCGCAGTTCACGCCTCATGCACAGCGTGCCAGTGAGCGTAGTCATAAGTTAGTATGGCCAGTTGCTCTTTTTCTCGTGATAATCCTGATTTTTGTATGGCATTATCTTGCCACGGGCAGGGTACATTGGTGATTTGTTGATTTATCCGTTCTGTTTTTCAGAAGTTCATTAATTCTCTAATTCTATCATCCTTCCATAATCTATGTCTGATATAATACGTCTTCTTCCTGATGCTGTTGCCAACCAGATAGCTGCTGGTGAAGTAATTCAAAGGCCTGCGTCTGTAATCAAGGAGTTGGTGGAGAATGCCATTGACGCAGGGGCTACACATGTTGATGTGTTAGTGGAAGAAGCAGGACGTACGTCCATACAGGTCATTGATGATGGAAAGGGTATGAGCGAAACGGACGCTCGTTTGGCATTTGAACGCCATGCAACAAGTAAGATTCAGAAGGCGGATGACTTGTTCGCTTTGCGTACGATGGGATTTCGTGGAGAGGCACTGCCAAGTATCGTGGCTGTGGCTCAGGTTACGTTGCGTACGCGCATGAAAGATAGCGAGTTGGGTACTCGTTTGCAAATTGAAGGAAGTAGGATTGTGTCTCAGGAAGTGGATGCTTGTCCTGTGGGAAGTAACTTCTTGGTGCAGAACTTATTCTTTAATGTTCCTGCTCGTCGTAAGTTCTTGAAAAGCAACCAGACGGAATTGAATAACATTGTTCAGGAATTTGAGCGTATGGCATTGGTGAACCCTACCGTGAGTTTTACCTTCTCAAATAACGGTACATTGGTGACAACCTTACCTTCTACTACGTTATTGCAACGCATCGTTGGAGTGTTCGGGAAAAAGTTGGGAACTCAGTTGCTTAGTGTAGATGTGGATGCGACGATATGTAAGATAAAGGGTTTTGTCGGTAAGCCAGAGACGTCACGCAAGAAAGGAGTCCATCAGTTCTTCTTTGTCAATGGTCGTTATATGCGTCATCCTTTTTTCCATCGTTCTGTGTTAGACGCTTTTTCTGGTCTCATACCTGAATCCGAGCAAGTTCCATATTTTCTATATTTCGAGGTGGCTCCTTCCGATATCGATGTGAACATCCATCCTACGAAGACTGAGATAAAGTTCGAAAACGATTGTGCAATTTCTCAGATACTTGTGGCGGGAATAAAGGAATCGTTGGGTAAATATAATGCAGTTCCTGTCATTGAATTTGACACAGAAGGTCAACCTGCAGATATTCCTGTTTATAATCCTGTTTCTGGACGTTCGGATGTAAAGACACCTGTTGTACATGTTAATCCGAATTTTAATCCATTCTCGTCAGATACATCATACAAAAGTCATATACCGGATTTCCTAAAATATCCTGACACTCCAGATTCTCCGTCAGAGGATCTTTGGGTTGATCCAAACAGTAATGGTGCTTCAATGGAGCAAAGTACGCCTTCATCTGGCAATGCCTTAGGGCAATCTGTTCATTCCGTCGATTCCTCAGAACAGAGTCTTTATTCTGAGATGACGCTCTCGGAAATGGAGAAGAGTACGGAGCATTATCAGTTTAGGGGTCAATATATCTTGACAAGTGTCCAAAGCGGTTTGCTTTTAGTCGATCAGCATCGTGCGCACACGCGTGTATTATATAATAGGTATAGAGAACAGATGCGTGACCGTGTGGCACCTACGCAAGGCCTGCTTTTCCCGGAAATTGTCCAATTGCCTGCGTCTGATGCTGTCGTTTTGAGTGAAATGAATGATGGACTACAGGCTTTGGGCTTTGATGTGACGTCATTGGGTGGTGGTGCGTTTAGTATACAAGGTGTTCCTGCAGGCATTGATGGACTTGACCCAGTGGTACTCGTTACGGATATGGTGGTGTCTGTACGTGATATGGGCAAACCTGTCCAAGATGAACTACAGCATCGTATGGCCATGACTTTGGCAAGAAGTGCCGCTATTCCTGCTGGGCAGATTCTTTCTGCAAAGGAAATGTCCAATTTGTTGGATGATTTATTTGCTACAGATAATCCTAATTACACACCAGATGGCAAGTCTGTTTTAGCAGTATTGCCGATTGAAAACATTGAAAAACTCTTCAAATCATAGCAAAAATGCAGAATTTTATGTTTTTTTTATGTTTTTTTTGTAAAAAATGATGTGTGTTACACAATAAATTCGTAACTTTGCGGAACAAAATGAGCAAGTTGTACCCGTGAGGGTCATATTCAGAGATAAACAATAATTATTAATAAACATTTTAGAAGTATGAAGAAGTTTATGATGTTGCTGGCTTTTGCCGGCCTTACTACCGCAGCTTCTGCACAGGAGACAAGTTATCCTACTTTGAAGCATCAGGTTGTAACTAACAGTTTCTGGAGCAATTGGTTCGTTGATGCTGGTTTTGATTGGAATGCTTTCTATTCTGACCAGGAGCATGGCGCAGCCTCTCACAACAAGAATCCTTTCTGGATGGGTCGTCGTTCTATGGGTGCTGACCTGTCTGTAGGTAAGTGGGCTACTCCCGTATTCGGTATGCGTTTGAAGGCTGGTGCTCTCTGGGGCACTCAGGTGAATTATCAGGATTTTGAAAGCGGTCACAATCCTTCTTTCAAGATGTGGACTCTGAGTTTGCAGCCCATGGTTAACCTGACCAACTTGTT
This sequence comes from Bacteroidaceae bacterium, assembly GCA_045629085.1. Classification (GTDB taxonomy): domain Bacteria; phylum Bacteroidota; class Bacteroidia; order Bacteroidales; family Bacteroidaceae; genus Physcousia. Next base: position 12,255 of record JAZQQO010000068.1, on the reverse strand, counting down.
TGGTGGTTATAAGCCCCGTGTTTGGAACATCAGTTTGTATGGCGGTTTCGGTATTTGGAACAACCGTGGTGGTATTGATCTTCCTGAAACAAATACTTATAGCTGGATGGGTACTATTGGTGTTTTGAACACCTTCAATATTACTAAGCGTTTCCACATCAATCTTGATGTGTCTGTAAATAGCGGTGAGGGTGATTCTGATGGCGTGACTGGTCGTCAGGCAAGTTATCGTGTTGTTAAGACTCGTGATAACATTATTGATTTCAGCCTTGGCCTTGGTGTTAACCTCGGTAAGGTGGGATGGGATAACGCTCCCGACGTAGATGCTATCATGGCTATGAACCAGGCTCAGCTCGATGCTCTGAATGCTTCTTTGGCTGACGCTGAGGCTGAGAATGCTCGTCTGAAGGCTCTTATCGCTAACCACAAGTGTGCTGGTGGTGACACTAAGTACATCACTGAGTATGCTTCTACTAGCGCATCTGTATTCTTCAACATCAACCAGACCAAGATCGCTTCTAAGAAGGATCTCGTAAACGTTAAGGAGATTGCTGAGATTGCTAAGGCTAAGGGTGCTACTGTTGTGGTTACTGGTTACGCTGATAGCAAGACTGGTAGTGCTTCTCGCAACCAGACTCTGTCTGAGGGCCGTGCACAGACCGTTGTTAACGAGCTCGTTAAGATGGGTGTTAACCGCGACAAGATTGAGGTTGTTGCTAAGGGTGGTGTTGCTGACCTCGAGCCTTACAACTACAACCGTCGTGCTGTTGTAACTCTGAAGTAATTCGAAGTAACAGTTTGAAAATATGAGCGCATCGGATTTCCGATGCGCTTTTTTTGATTCTTATTTTGCTGACTCCAAAATAATTCGTAACTTTGCATTGTAAATAAGTAAAATGAACTATTGATAAGTTATGGAGGCAAAAGAAAAGGTTATACTTACTGGTGACCGTCCTACTGGTCGTTTGCATATCGGCCATTATGTAGGTTCACTTCGTCGTCGTGTGGCTCTGCAAAATGCAGGCGAATATGATAAGATCTTTATCATGATTGCTGATGCACAGGCATTGACGGATAATGCAGATAACCCTGAGAAGATTCGTCAGAACGTCATTGAAGTGGCACTTGATTATCTCGCTGCTGGTCTTGATCCTGAAAAGGTTAATATTTTTGTTCAGAGTGCTGTGCCTGAACTGACAGAGTTGGCGTTCTACTATATGAATCTGGTGTCGGTAGCCCGTGTACAACGCAACCCTACGGTGAAGACTGAGATAGAGATGCGTGGCTTTGCTGGTGAGAGTGTGCCCACTGGATTTTTCTGCTATCCTATCTCACAGGCAGCCGATATTACCCTCTTCCATGGTACCACGATACCGGTTGGTGAGGACCAACGTCCTATGATTGAGTTAACCAACGAGATTGTTCGTCGATTTAATAATATTTATGGCGATACACTCAATGAGTGCCAAGTCCTGCTTCCCGAGAATCAAGCATGTATGCGTCTGCCGGGTACAGATGGTAAAGCAAAGATGTCGAAATCGTTGGGTAATTGCATCTACCTTTCGGACTCGCCAAAAGAGCTGAAAAAGAAGGTAAACTCGATGTTTACTGACCCCCTTCATCTAAATATTGAGGATCCTGGACACTTGGAAGGGACATATGTAGATGCAGAGGGTAATGAACAGCACTATCAGAATACTGTGTTTATCTATCTGGATGCATTCTGTGAAGACAGCGATTTTGAGAAGTTTCTGCCCGAGTACAATAATCTGGATGAGATGAAGGCTCATTACTGTAAGGGCGGTTTGGGTGATGGTACTTGCAAGAAGTTCCTACTGAATATACTCAATGATCGTCTGGAACCCATGCGCCAGCGTCGCGCTGAATACGAAAAGGACATTCGGGGCGTTTACGAAATTCTGAAACGTGGCACAGAAGCTGCCCGTGAGGTGGGGCGTAATACCATAGCAGAGGTGCGTCATGCCATGCGTATTGATTATTTTGACGATGAGGCTCTCATCGCAGAACAGGAAGCTCGATTTGCAAAGAAGTAAAGCGTTTGCTGATAGGAACATTGCAGACTTACTTGTATCATTCCAATTTAAGGCGTTTACAGGTAAGTCTGCTTGTGTATTATGACGTTTTGTGTGTAAATGGAAGTTGTTTGTCATAAAAGTCAAAAAAAGTTTGGTGGTTTCGATAAAAAGCTGTACCTTTGCATTCGCAAGACGAAAAGATGCTTGGGCGATTAGCGCAGCTGGTTCAGAGCATCTGCCTTACAAGCAGAGGGTCGGCGGTTCGAATCCGTCATCGCCCACAAACACACAATTGTAAGTATATACTGATTATATTATTAAGAGAAAAGTGTTAGAGTAAATTTATTTGAGTCGTGCCCGTGATGGTTGCGGCTTTTATTTTTCATTAAATGGCCTAAATTATGGAACTTAATTTGTTAACGGCGATTTCACCTATTGACGGCCGTTATAGAGGTAAAACAGATGCCCTTGCAGCTTATTTCTCAGAGTATGCTTTGGTGCGTTATCGTGTTCGTGTTGAGATAGAGTATTTCATAACACTTTGTGAGTTACCCTTGCCTCAGTTGAAGGCTTTCCCTACAGAATTGTTCGAACGTCTTCGTGACATCTATCGCAATTTCTCTGTTGAGGATGCACAGCGAGTAAAAGACATAGAGTCTGTTACAAATCACGATGTTAAAGCTGTGGAGTATTTCATCAAGGAGCAATTTGATGCGATTGGTGGTTTGGATGCTTTTAAGGAGTTTATCCATTTCGGTTTGACTTCTCAGGACATCAACAATACTAGTGTACCTTTGAGTATCAAAGATGCTTTGGCTGAGACGTATTTTCCTCAGATTGAGGAACTCATTGCTCAACTTAAGGAGTACGCAGATGAGTGGAAAGATGTACCCATGCTGGCAAAGACGCATGGTCAACCTGCTAGTCCTACGCGTTTGGGTAAGGAGGTGATGGTCTTTGTTTATCGTTTGGAGCGCCAGTTGCAGATGCTGAAGGCTTGTCCTATTACTGCTAAGTTTGGTGGTGCAACCGGTAATTACAATGCTCATCATGTGGCTTATCCTGAGTACGATTGGCGTGCTTTCGGTTCTCGTTTCGTTAGCGAAAAGCTTGGCTTAGAGCGTGAGGAGTATACCACTCAGATCAGTAATTATGATTGCCTTGCAGCCATTTTCGACGCTATGAAGCGTATTAACACCATTATCATTGATCTTGATCGTGATTTCTGGCAGTATGTTTCTATGGAGTATTTCCGTCAGAAGGTTAAAAAGGGCGAGGTAGGTAGCAGTGCAATGCCTCATAAGGTCAACCCCATTGATTTTGAGAATAGTGAGGGAAATCTGGGCGTAGCAAATGCAATTCTTGCTCATTTAGCACAGAAGTTGCCTATCAGTCGTCTGCAGCGTGATTTGACGGATAGTACCGTGCTGCGTAATGTAGGTGTTCCCATGGGCCACATGGTAATCAGTATCCAGAGTACATTGAAAGGCTTGCGCAAGCTTGTCCTCAACGAGGATGCAATCAATCGCGATTTGGATGGATGCTGGGCAGTTGCAGCTGAAGCTATTCAGACAATTCTGCGCCGTGAGGCATATCCCAATCCTTACGAGGCATTGAAGGCTTTGACAAGAACAGGTGCAGGTATTAGTGAGAGCACCATCAAGGATTTCATTGAAACACTTGAGGTAAGTGAGTCTGTGAAGGACGAATTGAGAAAGATTACACCACATACCTATACTGGTATGTAATAATATAGAGATTTAGTTCCGTAAAATTTAGATAATTTTTTAGAAAGACACATTTTATTTTATTATGGCAAACGAAGAAGAAAGCTGGAGAGAGCAGTTCTCCACATCAAATGAAGGCGGCGGCCGTGAGGGTTACCGTCCCAGTGGCAACAATAATACAGGTCGTACACCCCGTCCCCGTATTGCACGTCCTGCCTACAGTGCAAGTTCAAATGGGGAGCGTACTTATCGTCCTCGCGTGAATCGTGATAATAATGAGCAGAGTGGCGGTTATCGTCCTAACTATCAGCAACGCAGTGAGGGCTATCGTCCCAGTTATCAGCAGCGTGGTGAGGGCTATCAGCCCCGTGAGCAGCGTGAGGGCGGTTATCGTCCTAACTATCAGCAGCGCAGTGAGGGCTATCGTCCCAGCTATCAGCAGCGCAGTGAAGGCTATCAGCCTCGTGAGCAGCGTAGTGAGGGAGGCTATCGTCCTAATTACCAACAGCGTAGTGAAGGCTACCAACCTCGTGAACAGCGCAGTGAGGGCTATCGTCCTAATTATCAGCAGCGCGGTGAAGGCTATCAGTCTCGTCAGCAGCGTAGTGGTTATCAGCAACGTGGAGGACATAGTCAACAGCGTAGTGGTGGTTATCAGCAGCGTGGTGGCTATGGCCAGCAGCGCCAGCGTACTGCCGATTATAATCCTAATGCAAAGTATAGCGCTAAGAAGCGTATCGAATACAGTGAGGCTCATATCGATCCCAATCAACCTCTTCGTCTGAATAAATTCTTGGCAAATGCTGGTGTTTGCAGCCGTCGCGAGGCCGATGATTTCATTCAGGCAGGCGTAGTGAGCGTAAATGGTAATGTTGTTACGGAGTTGGGCACCAAGGTGATGCGTACAGATACCGTAATGTTCCACGATCAGCTTGTGACAATTGAGAAGAAGGTATACGTACTGCTCAATAAGCCCAAGGATTATGTGACGACGAGCGATGATCCTCAGAACCGTAAGACGGTTATGGACCTTGTACAGGATGCTTGTCGTGAGCGTATCTATCCTGTAGGTCGTCTTGACCGCAATACGACAGGCGTACTTCTGCTTACCAACGATGGTGATATGGCCAGCAAGCTGACTCATCCCCAGTATCTCAAGAAGAAGATTTATCACGTTTATCTCGATAAGAATGTTACTGCGGCAGACATGCGTCAGATTGCAGAGGGCATTACTCTTGATGATGGTGAAATCCATGCAGATGCTATCGAGTATGCAAGCGAGACAGACAAGAAGCAGGTAGGTATTGAAATCCATAGCGGGCGTAACCGTATTGTGCGTCGCATCTTCGAGCACTTTGGCTATCGTGTCGTTAAGCTTGACCGTGTGTTCTTCGCTGGTCTGACCAAGAAGAATCTCCGCCGTGGTGATTGGCGTTACCTTACAGAGAAGGAAGTCAACATGCTTCGTATGGGAGCGTTTGAATAATGCAGAATTCATAATGCGTAATGCATAATTTTGGTAAAATGAAAAGAACTAAAGTAATCGACGCACTACAGCGAACAGACTTCGGCTCAGATATCTGTGTTAAGGGCTGGGTGCGCAGCAAGCGTGGCAGCAAGGGTATCTTCTTTGTTGCCCTTAACGACGGCTCTACCATCAAGAATGTACAGATTGTAGGTGATGAGACCGTTATTCCTGAAGAGATTGTGAAGAACATCACCACTGGTGCTTGTCTTAGCGTAGAGGGTAAGCTCGTTGAGAGTCCCGCAGCAGGTCAGGCAAGTGAGATTCAAGCAGTAAAGATTGAAGTGCTCGGCACCTGTGATAATACCTACCCTCTTCAGAAGAAGGGTGCCTCATGGGAGTATCTTCGCACTGTGGCTCACCTTCGTCCTCGTACCAACACCTTTGGTGCTATCCTTCGCATCCGTCATAATATGGCAATGGCCATTCATACCTATTTCCATGAACATGGCTATTTCTATTTCCACACTCCTCTCATTACCGCAAGTGACTGTGAGGGTGCAGGACAGATGTTCCAGGTAACGACCAAGAACCTCTACGATTTGAAGAAGGATGAGAATGGCAGCATCATCTATGATGACGATTTCTTTGGCAAGCAGACTTCACTGACTGTTTCCGGTCAGCTCGAGGGCGAACTGGGTGCTACCGCTCTTGGCAGCATTTACACCTTTGGTCCCACCTTCCGTGCAGAGAACAGTAATACTCCTCGCCACTTGGCTGAGTTCTGGATGGTTGAGCCCGAGGTGGCCTTTATGGATCTTGAGGAACTGATGGCACTCGAGGAGGATTTTATCAAGTATTGTGTACGTTGGGCTCTTGATAACTGTAAGGATGATCTCGAGTTCCTCAACAAGATGGTGGACAAGGGACTCATCGAGCGTTTGGAGGGTGTGTTGAAGGATGAATTCGTACACCTGCCTTACACCGAGGGAATCAAGATCTTGCAGGAGGCCATTAAGGCTGGTAAGAAGTTTGAGTTCCCCTGTGAGTGGGGTGATGACTTGGCCAGCGAGCATGAGCGTTATCTCGTAGAGGAATACTTCAAGAAGCCCGTTATCATGACCAACTATCCCAAGAAGATCAAGGCCTTCTACATGAAGATTGATGCAGAGAAGCCTGTTCTCGATGGTAAGGAGATGGAAGAAACCGTACAGGGTACTGATGTACTCTTCCCCTCAATCGGTGAGATCATTGGTGGCTCTGTTCGTGAGGAAAGTTATGAGAAGTTGATAGGTGAGATTGAAGCCCGCAATATTCCCATGAAGGATATGACTTGGTATCTTGACACTCGCAAGTACGGTAGCTGTCCTCATGCCGGTTTCGGCCTCGGTTTCGAGCGCTTAATCCTCTTCGTGACGGGTATGCAGAACATCCGCGATGTCATTCCTTTCCCCCGTACTCCTAAGAACGCAGAGTTCTAAGTGAAAAAACAGTTTTGAAAAAAGTGGTTTCAGTTTCAGTTACACTCCTGATGGGCGAGTCCGTTCCATCAGGAGTGTTTTTTTTTCGGGTTATCTCGATAAGATTTCCAAGATAACACTTTCCTTGCTTTCAGCGAATTCCCTCATGGCTTTTCGTCCTGACAGGTACTTGATGCCGTATTGCTTTGCTACACTTTCTGCATTTGTCGCGTGTTGGGCACGAATGATTCTGCGGCTCACTTCATCTTCTGGTACGGGGAGTGTGTCGAAAATCTTGCCCCCACCGTTGTTCAGCAGGAGGATGTGCAAGTTGTTTGGTAACGAGTTGTTCCACAAGGCATTCTGGTCGTAGAAGAACGATAGGTCGCCTATGATGACAAAGTTGGGACGATCAGGCGTGGCTGTAGCAAAACCAACAGCACTACTCAGGCTTCCTTCTATGCCGTTGATGCCGCGATTGCAGCAAACGGTGATTGTGGGTAATAGGCGGTAGTGTTGTGCATAGCGTACGCTGCTGCTGTTTGCCAAATGCAGAACCGCGTTGTCAGGCAATAGCGTTATTAGTTCTCCTACACACTCTTGCTCGTCGGTAATAACCTTTGGTAAGAGTGGCCGTAGTTCTGTCCAGAGTGCGGGATATTTATTTTCCTCCTCAGGAATGGTGAGATATGCCAAGGTCTCAAGGAAGCGATAGGGTTCGGCCTCTATGACAGTAGTGAGATGCCCGAAAAGGTCGGCGATGCTGCCGTCGGGACTTACGTGCCAATGCTGTTTCGGTGGATTGTTGCGCAGGAATTGTTTGAGTTTCTTGCTGACTATGTGACCACATAATGTAATGACCAAGTCAGGCTTGTAGTCTTCCGACTTTTCAGGAGGTATCTGTTCGAGTAATTCGTCTGTCAGATTGATGGCGATGCTGCCTTCGCCTGCGTTAGCCAAGTGCTCGCATAGGGTTACATACCCTTTGCCCAGTTCGCTCAGGAATGCATGGCCAATTTGCTTGTCCGCAGGTTTCTGTCCTAAGATTATTATCCTGCGTTTGCTCTGGGTCAGTAGATCTCTTGTCTGACGTACCTGTTCGGGATATAATCCTTCAATGCGTTGGATGATACGCTCTTCGGGAAGTTCTTTTGTGTGGAAACAGTAAATGGGCTCGCTAATGGGAACGTTGATGTGTACAGGACCTCTAGAGCGGTGGGTACATTCTAGTATGGCCTCGTTCAGGAGGCGATTGCAATGCCATTCCTCCTCGCTTGTTAGAGGTTCGGGCAGGTCAATACTCGCTTTCACCATTCTCCCCAAAGCATTGGGTTGAGGCATCGTTTGTCCATCCATTTGTCCTATCCATGCCTTCGGCCGGTCGGCGGATATGATCAGTAATGGTACTTGTTGGTAGAAGGCTTCGGCGGCGGCAGGATGCAGATTGAGTAAGGCGGAACCAGACGTGACGCATACTGCAACGGTGTTTCCTGTGGCCAAGGCTAAACCGATGGCAAAGAAACCTGCACTTCGTTCATCCGTGATGGGATGACAGTTGAAAAGTTGCGTCTGGCTAATGGTATGGCAGATTGGCGCATTGCGACTTCCTGGGCAAAGCACTACGTCCATGATGCCATGCTCGTGCATTAACCGTACAAGTTGTTGTATGTTTCTTTTGTCGCTCAGCATTCTGCGTACGAATTTTATGGGTTGTTCGTTCTATACTAAACTCTTCAATATCTGCATCTTTCTGTTTATCTCCTGTTGCTCCTCCCATAGCAGGGACAAGGCAGTAATGCCTCCACCTGCATGATAGTACGTGCAGTCCTTAGTTATCTGCGCACATCGCAGGTTTACGTAGAGATGCGCTTCCTCGTTGCCGATGATGGGGCCTAAGTAGCCAGAAAAGTAGTTGCGGCATCCTTTCTCGCAGTAGCGGATGTATTGGTAGGCTTTCTGCTTGGGGAAGCCGCATACTGCCGGGGTAGGGTGGAGTGTGCGTGCCACCTCAATCGTATTCTTGGGTTCAGCAAAGCAGAAGTTAAAGCTCGTATGAATGTGTCTTAGTTCACCTATTTGCAGTGTGTTCGAGTAATCGTGCTTCTCTTCTGCCCCGATTTCGTGGAGTGTGTCTACAAGGTAGCGCGTCACTACATCTTGTTCATGCACGTTTTTCGTGTCCCATTCCCCATCTTCCTGTGTGCTGGTTCCTGCCAATGCCATGGTGTGCCAATGGCTGTCTTTTCTCTCAAGGAGCAGTTCTGGTGTACATCCCATCCAACGGCCTCCTTGAGGAGTATAGATAAGGTATACAAAGGCTGTGGGGTAGGCTACTAATGCTTGCAGGAAAATGTCTGCCTCTTTACCGATTAGGTGGTGTCTGCCGTATTCTTGCTGGCAATAAGTGAGCACAACCTTCTCTAGCTTTTCTTGTTGGATCTGTGAAATCACATCATAGTACCTTTCCTTGTAGAATCGGCTCTTGTTAATGTCCTCATACTCTGCTCGATGATGGTCTAACTGGTTCAGGTAGACTTTTCTTGCTGGTAGTTTTTTTGTGGAAAGTATGATGTCTTGCCATCCACAAGCATACTTGTCGGGTTTGATGAGTAGGGTAGGGCGATGCTTGGTGGAATGGAAAGGCGCAAAGACGAATCCGTTCAGTATCTTATCATCGTCTTGTACAATTTCTGCATCGCCTTCCGTTTGAATGACAACCTCTACTTCCTGCTTTTTGGGTCTTCGATAAATCACAAAACAGCATCCGCTATCCAACAGTTGTTGGATGGCTTCTCTTCTTGCTTCTTGCTCTGTATTATGGGTTGGTTGTCTCATAGCGGTCACAAAAGTACACATTTTCTATGACAAAAGAAAGCCATGGCTTGCACTTTTTCCTAATTGGGTGGTTTTTGATGTCTTTTTCTTGCAAATATTTGGAGAAAATGTTAATTTTGCAATCAGTATTTAACTGAAAACTTAATAGTGAAAGAAAAAATGAATTTTATATTTATTTCACCCAACTTTCCAGAGAAGTACTGGCAGTGGTGTGCTGCGTTGAAGGCAAATAATGTTACCGTGTTAGGTATTGGTGACGAGGTGTATGACCGTTTGCAGCCTGAGTTAAAAAGTGCCTTGACAGAGTATTACCGTGTGGGCAATATGGAGAACTACGACGAGATGTATCGTGCTGTGGCTTTCTTCGCACATAAATACGGTAAGATTGACTGGATTGAGTCTAACAACGAGTATTGGCTTCAGCAGGATGCACGCTTGCGTACTGACTTTAATGTGACGACAGGCATTAAGTCCGACCATATTGACAGCATCAAGGAGAAGTCCGAGATGAAGAAGTATTATGCGGCGGGTGGTATTCGTACGGCTCGTCAGATCAAGGCATCTTTGGGCTACGAGGCAGCGAAGCATTTCGCTTCCGAGGCGGGATTCCCGCTTTTCAGTAAACCTGATGTCGGAGTGGGCGCTACAGGTTCGCATAAGATAGAGGATGAGAACCAGTTGTGGAATTTCTTCAAGAACACACCGAATGTCGATAAGTATGTCATCGAGGAGTTCGTTACCGGTAACATCTGCACCTACGATGCAGTCATCAACAGTAAGGGCGATCCTCTTGTAGAGTCGATGTGCATCTGTCCTCCCTCCATTGCCGATATTGTGAACTATAATCTTGATTCTACCTTCTTTGTCAATCGCGACATGAATGAGAACCTCCGTTTCTGGGGACGCCGAACCGTCAAGGCATTCAATATTCAGAGTCGTTTTGTGCATCTTGAGTTTTTCCAACTCGACCGTGCCCATACTGGTTTAGGTAATGCCGGCGACTTTGTGGCGCTTGAGGTAAATATGCGCCCTGGTGGTGGCTATATTCCTGATATGATAAATTATGCACATAACGTCGATGTGTATAAGATATGGGCTGATATGGTGGCTTTCGATCAGCGCACCAGTCCTGATCCGCACGATGATTACTATTGTGTGTTTGCTGGTCGTCGCGACAATGTGGAGTATTGGATGAGTCATGAGCAGTTGCTTGAGAAGTATGGCTCTTCCATGAATATGGCTCCTCGAATTGCCAAGGCACTTTCTGCAGCTATGGGCGATCAGAGTTATATCGCACGTTTCCGTACGGAAGACGAACGCGATGAGTTCTTGTTTGATGTTTGTAACCGTAAATAGTATACATGGAAGAGAAATATTTTAAGCATTACAGCCAGTCTCTCCAGAGAGACATGGAATATAAGATTTATGGATCGTCAGGTCGAACCCTGTTGGCTATTCCGAGTCAGAACGGGCGTTTCTTCGATTGGGAAGGTTTTGGCATGATTGAAATTCTCCGTCCTTGGCTCGACAGCGGTAAAATCCGCCTTGTCACTTGCGACACCATCGATGGCGAGACTTGGAGCGACCAGCAAGGTGATGGCTATTGGCGCATCCGTCGTCATGAAGCATGGTTTAACTATGTTGTCGACGAACTCATTCCCGCAGTGCGTCTTGACGATGCACCTCTTATGATCACTGGTTGCAGTATGGGTGCTTTCCATGCTGCCAACTTCTTCTTCCGTCGCCCCGACCTCTTCGATGTAGTCATTGCAATGAGCGGATTGTATACGGCTGACTATGGTTTCCCCAATTACCATGACGAACTTACCTATGCCAATTCGCCTCAAGCCTTTATTGCCGGTATGCCTTCTGATCATCCTTGGATACGGATGTACAACGATCGTCGCATCATCATTTGCGTAGGCCAAGGCAAATGGGAAGATGAACTCCTGGAAAGTACCCGTCAATTAGATGAAATCATGCGTAACAAGGGTATAAATGCCTGGGTGGACTATTGGGGAACCGATGTCGACCACGATTGGTGCTGGTGGCGAGCTCAGTTACCTTATTTCTTAGGTAAGGTGATTGGATAAAATCGAAGACGCAGCGTGATTTTAGGAATCATGCTGCGTCTTTTTTAAAATCATGCTGCGTCTTTTTAAAAATCATGCAGCATCTTTTTTGAAATCACGCTGCGTCTTTTTTAGAATCACGCAGCATCCCTTTGCGAAAGCCTTTTGGCCTTTTCTCTCGCGTGCATTATATATTATATAAGGTGTATGTCCTTTTTCTTCGCCTTTTCCTGTCTTTTTATGCTAAAAAACATATTTTTTCGAAAAAAGTTACTGAAACATTTGGCAGGTCTTGAAATTTGTCGTACCTTTGCACCCGCAAACGAGAAACAACGGGTTCTCCCAAAGAAAGCCAGGTGTTTCGAGTGCGCTTAGAGAATAGTTCTTTGACAGATTTCCATAGACAGTAATTGTAGTACAAGAAAGAAGCGAACCGTCTTTTCTTATAGATGTAATGCAGGAGCCTTGGAGATGTCTTCCGTGCCTTATTGAATCAGAACATATCCCCTTTATGGGGAGGAATCGATATTGTACAATGAAGAGTTTGATCCTGGCTCAGGATGAACGCTAGCTACAGGCTTAACACATGCAAGTCGAGGGGCAGCATGAAGTTTGCTTGCAAACTTTGATGGCGACCGGCGCACGGGTGCGTAACGCGTA
>JAZQQO010000067.1:0-25413 GCA_045629085.1 Bacteroidaceae bacterium | reverse complement strand
ACCATTATAATGCTCGTCAACAAGATGGGCAGAAAGTAGCCTGACCTCAACAGGCACAATCAGTAACCAAAAGTTTTTTGAAATTATCCATTCACGTAACTGCTTGAAAAATAGTGGTCACGTGGAATTGATGGTTTACGGCAGTAGCAGAGAAAACGCCGAACGCCGAACGAAACGATGATAAATACTAAACCGAGAAAGAAAAAAGAAGAAAAAAGGTCAAACTATATAGAAGTTTGAAAATCAACGAAATGATGACTGTGGCAGATAAAAATTGCATTAAGGGCGTTTTTTTTTTGCAAACGCCGAAGAATGCGCCGAAGTGCCGATATTAACCAAATAAACAATTAGAGATTACAATGGCGCAATACGCGATTTACAAGATAAAGTTCAGGAAGAGCAATGAGACCAATCTGGACAACCAAGACGTGGATGCCGACAAAGCTTTCAGTGAGGCAAGGGAACGCTTTGCCAAACTCTTTGAGGGGCATGAACTGAAGATATTCCGCACCAAAGGCGATGGCACGGCAGATGTCTTCCCCAATTACATCTGGCATTGGGGCAAGGACGTGTATCTGCTCCGTCTGAACAATCGCATGCTCATGAAGCTGGTGCAGTTGAAGGATAATCCACAGGGAGGTGCTCCCAAGTGTGTGGAGAGCAAGATTGAGAGCAATCCGTTCTGCTATGTGATTGTCGACCTCCGTCCCGATCGCTGTCAGCTGGCTATCGAGAAGTCAACAGCATGGAAGAGTGACCCAGATGTGGTGCGCAACATTTTGCAGGAAACCTTTACCTTCAGGATGATTGATGAGAAACTGGAAGTTGACCTGCACGCCAAGATGCAACCTACCAAGATTTGGGAATACTGCCATCACCGCGTATATGACCTGCAAGACCCCATTACTCGCATTTCGTTGGAGGTGGACAACCCCGACAAGATCAAGCAGTACAATGCACCAGACTCGATGGGGCAGAACGTGCAGGGTATGGTCAATCTGGTGAAGAACAGCAAGGCTATCCGAGGTCTGTTCACCCTCTATGCCGACCAGAACGACCCTATGGAGATGGATCAGAAGATAGAGGACATGGCCGAGATCGTGGGCGTGTGCAGTAGCAATGCCTACCATCTGACCATCCATTTCAGGAAACTGAAAGCATACCGCTGTGACGAAAAGGTGAAGGCTTTCTTCCCCGTGCCAAAAGGTGCTGTCGAATCGTTCCAGGCCGGAAACAAGGTGCTGGACGAGCATGACGAGGCGGGCGAATTTGCTCTGATACAGTGGTTGGATTATATTTACGAAGAAACAAAGAATTTTGAAGATGCTGCACAGATACACAGACCAAGAAAGAACCGCCGTAAGAAATAAGTACGGCTCGTGTCCGCTAATGAAGGTGGCAGAAACTGCATGCCATCTGTTCGACAACCAACTGCAGAACCTCAGCCTCTGGCCAGAGGAATTGTTTGTGTGGGCAGCCGTCATCATGGACGATGTGAAAGAGAATGGCGATGAGTATATGATCCGAATTGGCGACCTGTGGAAGGAGCGATACCGCGAGTTGCGTGCAATGGACAAAAGCGTGCCCATGGAGGAACTGCAACTGGCGGCAAGCCTGATACTGTATGTGCCGATACTGATGCTCCAGACGAGCAACGACAATGTTCACCGATACATGGGCAAGCAGATGCTCGATTCGGTAAGTATGAACTATGAGAATTGGGAGAAGTCCTTCACCGATATGGCTGCTCGCTGCAACCGCCTCTCGGAAGGTATGGGCAGCTGGGTCAACTATTTCATGGCATTGGACAACGACCTGTATCTCTCGGATGAAGTGGAGGATTTGCTTGCACCTTTGAAACCTTCTGAACCGTCTCAACCCTCTGGAACTACAGTGCATGTCACTGTTCAACCGGGAGGAGAATATGTGCAGCAGAAGACTGTGGAACGTTCCATCGGTAAGGTGGAAGCTGGCGGAACAGGATTCGCCGAACAACCTAAAGAGAAATGACCATGGCAGACGAAGGCAAGACAATCATAAACGTGACCGTACAAGCAGGTGCGGAATACGTGCAGGAAAAACACGTGCAATACGAGATCGGGAAAGTAGAGACTGGTGGCATTGGGGTGCAGGTTATTGAAGGTTCAAGCAGTTTGAATGGTTCTTCGCAAAGCCCAGGCGCAAGCGGAGCAAAAGTTCAAGGTGGTGGTAAACCCTCACCCTTCCGTGTAGTGTCAAACGTGTTCACCTACAAATGGGCAAAGAAGCATCCGGAAAGGATCGTGAGTTTCTATCAGTACTTGGTGAAATTCCGTGCGATAGATCAGGACACCAACCTTGAAGAGTTCGAGAAGCTGTTCACGGGCGTCCCAACCGACCTGATGATAAAGTGGCTGGCTCCCAAATCTGCATTGAATCTGCTGATGACAACAATGAAGAAGCGTGAACTTATCTTACCTGCCGGACGAATATGGTTGATAACGGAAAGTCACTTCAAGGACAAGGACAATCAGCTGTTCCAGCGTCTGCGAAACGAGAAGCCATCCGACCGTCTGGCATGTGTCATTGACAGGATAGTCGGCACGCTTGATCCCAACATCAAGGTGCAACCATTGAGCATGCTTGATGAAGACCAGGCAGATGAACTTTGGTCAGGTATCCGTGACAAGGGCTTTGACCTGTAAATCTCAATTGTCTCAAATCTCAACTACTGAGATTGAGGCATAGAGACTGATGAAAAGAAGTAAATATATATAAATATATATTTAAATTTTGACTCGTATATTTTTCTTGCTATTTTCTCAATTGAGATTTGAGACAATTGAGATAAGTTGAGTGTAGTTGTGGTTTGTGACTGCATCTAGGACACCCGCCTTTCGCCCCTCGGGACAACCCTTGTTTTCCGCCCGAAAATGTAGTACCTTTGCATCGTGATTCGAAAAGCCTCTCTCCCCGCTCTCCCCCCAAAGGGGAGAGGGCCTCGCAAAGCGAGAAGGCTGGCGCAAAAGGAACCTGATGCACCACAGGGGAGAGATTCTCGCTAAGTCCGGATCACGCTGAGAGAACGAACGGAGAACGATGCAGCAGGATTTCGAAAATGCTCTAGCGGAATTTTGAAAATTCTCGGCCGGCATTTCCAAAAAGCCCTAGGGACATTTGCAGAAGCCTTGCCTCATCCCTCCAAAATTATGAACCAGACCTTCACCAATCGCGCAGCTCTCCCCATAGAGGGGGAGATGTCCGAAGGACAGAGAGGGTCTTCAACACAAACACATTATGATCCAGTTTAGCAAGACTATCAAGAAGAATCTGCAGGACCCCACTGAGCCTGCAAAGACGTACGCCACCGCACAGAGTCGCGGCATCTGGCAAATCACTGACCTGGCTCGCCACATGGCGGCTCACGGCACTCCTCTTTCACGCGGTACCATCACGGCCGTCATCACCGACATGGTGAGCTGCATGCGCGAGGCACTGCTCGACGGTTACATCCTGCACATGGGCGACCTTGGCAACTTCTACGCCATGATCAAGAGCCGTGGCGTGTGCGAGAGCGTAGAGGATGAGGATACGCACAAGAAGCCTGTCTTCACGGCTGCCGACATCTACGATGTGACGCTCCGCTTCGATGCAGGCCGCGAGTTCGAGTCGATGATGGAGGACGCTGAGTTCACCGAGGTACTGACCAAGAACGAGCAGGCCATCCGCATCAAGGAGAAGAAGGAGCAGCTGCAGAACGGCACGTACAAGCCTAGTACGAACACCAACACCAACAGTGGTGGCAGTAATGAGCATGAGTAGAAAGCCCCGGCCTCCCCGGCCCGGCCTCTCCCCCCGCCCTCCCCGTCTCGGGGAGGGGGCTCCTATCCTCTAGAGGTAGGATGATGGCCTCATACAAGCTGCCTCAAGCAGTAATGCAGCTCCTCCCCTTTGGGGGAGGCGGGGGAGAGGCTTTCAAGCTGTAATGCAGCTCCTCCCCGTGACGGGGAGGCGGGGGAGAGGCTTTTTTTTTATTGTTATGAAGACGTTTTACGCAAGTTTGATTATCAGCGTGCTGCTGCTCGTGGGCGGGTTCCTGTGCCCTCCCATCGGGGTGATTGACGGGAGTGTGCTGTCGGCAGTGGGACTGCTGCTGATGTTCGCCACCATAGACAAGATACCCGAGGCCATCAAGGCTGGGAGGAACATCAGAATCCAGAAGGGAGACCTCGAATTGAAGGTGTCCCAGGAGTTGGATTGATTCTATATTTTACAATGCTATTACAGGCAAAGATCTATGCTCTAGAGGCATAGGGCTCTGCTGTTTGTAGATATAAGTAGGTGTGCAAAATGATTTATACAATCCTTGCACTGCCTACCGCACATCTTGAGATGGGGATTAGATAATCCTAGAATAATCTTAATTGGTAAAAAAATAGGCCGTATCTGGGTTCGGAAGGACTCGGGTACGGCTTTTTGCGTTAATCAAATAGTATGACCGAGGAAAAACGAGGAGAAACGAGGAACTTATATAGAATACACAATGCTGGAGGAATAATTCAAAGATATTTCTTGGTGGATTGAAAGGAAATGAGTAATTTTGCAGAACGCAGAACGACTAACGTCTGGAATGAAAGGTGAAACGAAGCGATAAAGAAGCATGACTAAACTTGAAGAGAATTGGCATGCCAATTATGAGGAGTTGAAGGCTCGTGTTATTGAGTCTGGATTGTCGATAATGAATCATCACTTTGCCAACCGTTCATTTTAATGATTTTTTTCCATTTCTTTCTCTGTTGGAGCGGTCTTCCTGCGCTTTTTCAGGAAGCCGAACAGGTCTTGCAGGTTGCTGAAGTCCTTCTTTACCATTAAGCCGATGCCCTGGGTGGTGAGGGCTGACTTGGTGAAGTAGCGGTCGTTGGTCTCGCTGTAGGCTTTCAGGATGAGGTTGCCATTCTTGGTGAGTAGCCATTGCACGTCGAAGTCGCCAATGAAATTGCTGGCCGCCACGGGATTGTCGCGATAGCCGAAGTTACCATTGATGAGCAGGCGGTTGTTGAGCAGACGGCCTGAAAGCATACCCTCGACGTCCATGTCGCTCCATCCCATGGTGCCGGTGGAGAGGTTGGCTCCGATGTTCCAATTGCTGTTGCCAGTGATGCTGTTGAGCATCTGGTTGAGTTGGCCGGAAAGGGTAGAGCTGAGGAGGGAGTTCATGGCGGTACTGCTCTGGGCCTGCGAACCAGTGTAGTCGTAGGTGTAGAAACGGCCGATGCCCAAGAGATAGATGACTTGCATGTTGCGCTCCTCCTCGGTACTGATGAGTGAGCGGACCATACGTGCCTCGTCCTCGTTGACGTTGGGGATGTCGAAGTCGAAGGTGACACGTGGCGCACCGGCTTTTCCGCCAAGGTTCATGATGCAGTTGACGCGCACGTTGCTGTTGGAGAATGTGCCACGTGCAGAGAGGTCGTTGAGCGATACGCTCGGTACGGTGTAGATGGCTTGCAGACCAAGGTCGGCATTGAACGGGTTACCACCGAAAATGATGGTACCGCCCTTGCGGAACTGGAAGTCCTTGTGGATGACGTCCTGAAGGGTCATCTTGTAGGTTCCGTGATCTACACGGTAGGTTCCGTACATCTGGAAGCGTCCCTTATTATAATAGGTGGCCTTGAGGGCGCTTTCGCCATAGAGCGTGATGTAGTCCTCGGTTCGTGGATCCATGAGCAGACGGAGTTGGGCCTCAGGCGTGAGGTTGAGGTTGAAGTTGACGTACATGTCGCTGGTAGGCGCGATCTGCACCTCCTCGGCTACGCCTTCCAGTTGCTTCCGCAGTTGTTCGGAACGGTTTACGTATGTGACGAAGCCCGCATTGGTAATGGTTTCGGGCGTCTGCACCTTATAGGTGAGTGAGGTACCCTTGTCAGGTGTGGCATTGATGTCGATATTTACATAGCCAGGACCGCCATTGAGCTTGACGTTGCCCGTTCCGTAAGCCGTGGCATAGAAGGGCATATCGCCAAAGTCCTTGGTGTCGTAGGCAAGGATGTTGCGGCCCTCGATGTCGAAGTTGAAATGCATGTTGCGGAAATACTCGTAGGTGATGCGTCCGTTGACAGTGGCGCAATGATCCTTTTGTCCCTCCTTGCCGTCACGATCGTAGGCAGTAATGTTCTCGAGGTTGATGTAGCCAGGCCGTAGGCTAATGTTCTCATTATAGGCAAAGTAGCGCACGTTGAGTGAAGGGATGGTCAAGCCGCACTCATGCACCAGTGCATCACCCTCGATGTCGACATTCTTGAATTGTCCGAAGACGTGGATATTACCCGTAATGCGCCCCTGGAAGTCGTGCATGATGTTATTGACATACCGCTGCATGAAGGCTGCATTGGCACGTGTGAAATCGATGCTGAGGTCGAGGTGCTGTACGGGGTCCTTGATGAGATGTATGCCTCCGTTGACATCGAGCATACTGCCATGTTCTGGGTCGGTGATATGGCCTTTTATGCTAAGTGTGCCAGAAGGATCACCCCATGCGAGATAGCAGTTCAGGTAGCCCATGTGAGCTTGGTTGAAGAGGAAATGAGGCACAACGACACTACCGCTGGCATAGGGGTTCTTGAAGACGTGCTGGGCTGTGATACGGCCAGTGGCATAGCCAGCAAGCGTCAGAGGCTTTACCTTCGCCAATGTAAAGATGTATTCGAGGTCAATTTCCTTGAGGTCGACAGTGAGTGTGTCGCTGGCATTCTGTGAGGCAATACCGTTGATGCTGAGACTACGCTCGCCCCCATTCATCGAGAGCTGGAGACCATCGACATTGAGTTGCTTGTTCTGGAAGTTGAGATGTGCGGGATGGACGTTCCACAGGGTGTCGTTGATGTAGAGGTCGCTTGGCAATACTTCGGCATTGGCGGCAAATCCATTGGCAGAGTTCTTCTCCAGTGTGGCACGTAGGTTGATCTCGCCCTTGTTCTTGACCTCCTTATGGTTGTCCCATGCCACTCGCGTGTTGAGTTTATCCCCTTCGGTAATGGCATCGAAGGAGAAGGTTACGGCATCGCCCTTCATGAGGCGTTCCACCTGCATCTTGGTGTGCATGTTCTCAGGCGAGTTGTCCAGATTGAAACTGAGGTTGAAGAACTCCGACTCGTCATACGTGATGCTGGGAGCGTTGGCAGATGCCGTCAGGATCTGGTTATCGCTATTGATGGCCGCATCGATGACGAGCGGTCCTTTGTTGAACTGCAGTTGCGTGCCAAGCAGGCGTTGGAATGAACTGAGGTCCTTGACCTGCATGTTGATGCTGGCACTCGTGGGCTCAGCCTTCTGCGTGGGAGCATTGATAAGGCCCGGAATCCAGTTGTGAGCCATCTGCTGCAGGTGTGTGGCTAAACTTCTTGGCGTAAAGTGTCCATCGACCTGTACGGAGAGGTAGGGCGATTTCAGTTGGACATGTCGGTCTTCAGCCTTCGGTTCGCTGATGAGCTGAATGCTTGTGAGCGTGTAGGTAGTGTCCTCATCTGTGATAATAATATGAGGTATGCTCAGGTTGCCAGCCATGTTGTCGAACGTGTTGCCTTGGAAGTCAACACCCATCTTGGCAGATATTTGGTGGACCTTGGAGGTGTTGACGAGATTGGTGCCATGCAGGTCGAGGTTACGTATGTCGGCATATCCCTGTATGGTGGGTTCCTTGCCTGACGTGTTGATCAGGAACTCCATGTCAGTCAATGCTGCAGGATCATTGGTGGTCAAGAGCGTGTTGATCTGCTCGCCCTTACGCGTTACTGAAGCGTTGATGTCGTGGTAAGTGTATCCCTTGAACTGCATCTCGCTGATGATGGCGTTGAAGTTTCCTTCCGGCAGATTTCCCGCCCCCTTTAGTGTGCCATCTACATCCACAACCGTGGTGATGTGGCCAAACGTGGATGTGGAGTCAGAAACACTGTTGAGTATCTCTCCAATGTTGAATTGATTGGTCTCGGCATGTGCCTTCAGGTGTTGGTCGTGATACAGGCCGTTTGCATCGATGTCACCAAAGTTGCTGTGGATGCGTGTCATGACGTTTAGTCCGTTGCTACTCATGTTGAGATGGCCTGTCATCTCGGTCGTTCCTATCTTTGAAGCGAGGGATGAGAGGCGGGACTTCAAGTCGTTGGAATCTGAGGTGTTCTCTTCATTTGAATGAGCAAAGAACGGACTTATAACCTCCTCGAATTGTTCGGATAATGAAATTTTGTTGATGTTGACATCCAAGGTCGGTATGCTGTCCTTTATTCCATTGATTTCTGCATCAATATCCATGTCAATGGATTGCCTCCCGTCTGTCAGTTTGAAGGTGGTGAGACGAGCATTTTCCATGTTTCCATCGATTGCCATTTGCAGCCTCAGGACGTCATCGACTTCCTGAAGTGGGGCATAGAACATGCTGAGGTCGCTGGGATTGATCTCTGCCGACAGGGTAGTGTTGTAGCGGTTGTTATGGAATTGCAGTCTGGGTGTCTCGATTGCGCTTTGAGGTAAGGCAATGTGCAGCCCGTCAAGCACCCATCCGCTCTGTTTCCCATGGGTGAGTTCGAAGGTTCCTTCAGTCAAGCTAAATCCACATTTCTCCTCAAACGAGAGTTTGTCAAGTTTGGCACTTAGCGTGTCGTCATTCAGAATATCGATGGCCGCTTTGACAGAAAGGTTCTTGATGGCAATGTGATTCTTGTCTAATCCGGACGGCTTGGACTCCTGCCACAGATTGTCGTAGGTGAGTTCGGTGTGGCGTATGAGGATTGATCGCAGTTCGATGTGGGGGAGGGGTGTGTGCGTGGTGTCCTTGCTGGCAAATGCATCAATGACGAACTGGCAGTTGAGAGCCGAGTCGGGATGAGCCTTCGAGATGTGGGCAGTGGCTCCGAAAAGTTGTGCGCTGTTGATGATGACGTTGCCATCACTTATGAAATCCATGATGTCGATTTTCACTGCAGTTCGGGTGGCTTGCAGCATGGGGTCGCCTTTCTGGTCCCAAACGCGCAGGTCGTCGACAATGACACGTCCCAGGAGTCCGATCTGTACGCGCTCAATCTCGACCTTTGTCTTCAGTAGGTCTGACAATACGTCAGCAGCCTTGCCTGCCATCCATCTCTGGAAGGGGGGCAAGGATAAGAGCAGGTAGGTGAGAAGCAGGATTCCCAACACTATGCCTACAAACCATCGTATAAACTTTTTCAGTACTTTCAGGGTGCCTTATTCCTTTTTTCTCGACAAAATTAGTGTTTTTATTTGAATTTTCGCGTAAATCGGTGGAGAATTAATTTATTTTTTGTAATTTTGCCGCGTTATACGAGTTTATTCAACAATATTTAATAATTCCATAACTTATATGGCAAAAGTAATCAAATTGCGTAAAGGCCTCGACGTGAAACTGAAGGGCACCGCAGCTTTGGAAACCGCCACCGTCGCATGCCCCGGAGAATATGCTCTGGTGCCCGATGATTTTGTGGGTGTGAAACCAAAGGTAGTGGTGAAGGAAGGTGACAGTGTTAAGGCTGGCGATGCCTTGTTTGTTGACAAGTTGCATCCCGAAGTGAAGTTTGTGAGCCCTGTCAGTGGTACGGTAAGCATGGTGGAGCGCGGCGATCGTCGTAAACTGCTCAGCATCCGTGTGAAGGCCGACAAGGATCAGGTGGCTCGCGAGTTCGATGTGAAAGGCGATGTGAAGGCTCTGCTGATGGAGAGTGGTCTGTTCGGCTTCTTCCGTAGCCGCCCCTACGATGTGGTGGCTAATCCTGAGGACAAGCCCAAGGCTATCTTCGTTACCGCTTTCAACTCAATGCCTCTCAGTCAGGATTTCGACTATGTGGTGAAGGGTCAGGAGGCAGACTTCCAGGCCGGTATCACTGCCCTTAGCAAGATCGCTAAGGTAGAACTCGGAATCAGCAAGAAGCAGAGCAATAGCGCCCTGACTGGTGCTAAGGACTGCAACGTGACCATTTACGATGGTCCTGCTCCTGCTGGTAACGTAGGTGTGCAGATTAACCACATCAGCCCCATCAACAAGGGTGAGGTGGTTTGGACGTTGAGTGGTGAGGAGGTTATCTTCATCGGTCGACTGATGAACACCGGTAAGGTGAACCTGCAACGTACCATCGCTCTCGCTGGTAGTGAGGTGAAGGAGCCTAAGTACTACAAGGTGATGGTGGGTCAGCAGCTGACAACCCTCGTTGATGGTACTATCATCAAGGCCGATCACACTCAGCGTATCATCAATGGTAACGTCATGACTGGTTTCAAGACCGCTGTTGACAGCTATCTGGCTGCTCATGCTACCGAGGTGAACGTTATCCCCGAGGGTGACGATGTTGACGAGTTTATGGGTTGGATCAGTCCTTTCCGTCTGAAGCAGTTCAGTACGAGCCGCACTTATTTCAGCTGGCTTACTCCAAAGAAGGAGTACACGCTGGATGCACGTATCAAGGGTAGCGAGCGTCACATCATCGTAGGTGGTGAGTACGATAAGGTGTTCCCCATGGACATCTATGCTGGTTTCCTCATCAAGGCCATCATCACAGGTGACATTGACCGTCAGGAGGCTCTTGGTATCTACGAGGTGGCTCCCGAGGACTTCGCTATCGCAGAGTTCGTGGACAGCTCTAAGCTTGAGTTGCAACGCATCGTTCGCGAGGGCTTGGACATCCTGAGAAAGGAGAACGCTTAATTTGCTTATACATTATATATAATAAATATGAAAGCGCTAAGAAAATTCTTTGATAAGATAAAGCCTTCCTTCGAGGAGGGTGGCAAACTGCACGCTTTCCGCAGCCTCTATGAGGGTTTTGAGAGCTTTGCTTTCGTTCCCCACACGACGAGCCGCCGCGGTAGTGTCAACGTGCACGATGCTTTCGATAGCAAGCGATTGATGAGTTTTGTAGTGATGGCTCTGGTGCCCGCTCTGCTCTTCGGTTGCTACAATATCGGTTACCAGAACGCTCTGGCTAGTGGTATCGCAAATCCTTGCGAAGCCGTTAGCATGTGGAGCCTGTTCTTCTATGGTTTCCTGGCTATGCTGCCAAAGCTGATTGTCAGCTATGTAGTAGGTTTGGGTATTGAGTTTACCGTTGCTCAGTGGAAGAAGGAAGAGATTGCTGAGGGTTATCTCGTCAGCGGTATCATCATTCCTCTGATCATTCCCGTCAACACTCCTCTCTGGATGTTGGCCATTGCCGTTGCCTTTAGCGTTATCTTCGCTAAGGAGATCTTCGGTGGTACTGGTATGAATATCTTCAATGTGGCTCTTATCACTCGTGCATTCCTGTTCTTCAGCTATCCCAGCGTGATGACTGGTGACTGCAGTGTGTGGGTAAGTGCTGATCCTATTCTGGGTCTGGGTTATACCGCTTGTCCTGATGCCTTGACGGCTGCTACTCCTCTGGGTGCTGCTGTTCAGGAGGGCTTCACCGGTTTCGACTGCATTGACGTGAAGAATGCCATCATCGGTTTGATTCCCGGTTCTATGGGTGAGACCAGCGTCATTGCCATTGGCCTTGGTGCTATCCTGCTCCTCTGGACTGGTGTGGCAAGCTGGAAGACCATGTTGAGCGTATTCGTAGGTGGTGCAGCAACTGGCTATCTGATGCAGGCTACAGGTCTGACTCAGATTGAGTGGTATCAGCACCTCATCCTTGGTGGTTTCGCATTTGGTGCTGTCTTCATGGCTACCGATCCCGTTACCTCAGCTCGTACCGAGGGTGGTAAGTACATCTATGGTTTCCTGATTGGTCTTGTTGCAGTTCTGGTACGTGTCATGAACCCCGGTTATCCCGAAGGTATGATGCTTGCTATCCTGCTCATGAACCTCTTCGCTCCTCTGATCGACTACTTCTTCGTTCAGAGCAATATCAACAAGCGTGCTAAGCGTGCAACTAAATAATAATAATTACTATGGCAACAAATGATAAGAAGAAAGGCATGAATACGAACAGTAATGCCTACACCATCATCTATGCTGTGGTGATGGTTGTTATTGTGGCTTTCCTGTTGGCTTTCGTCAGCGATGTCCTGAAGCCTATGCAGGATGCCAATGTATTGCGTGACACTAAGAATCAGATTCTTACCTCTCTCAATATCGAGGGTCTGAAGGGCGATGCCGTTGACCAGAAGTATGGCGAGGTGATTGTGGACACGCTCGATTGTAACGGAAACGAGTTCTATCAGGCAAACGTAGATGGTGCTACCAAGTACGTTCTTCCCGTTAAGGGCCGTGGTCTTTGGGGTGGCCTTTGGGGTTACATCTCAGTAGACGAGGACAAGCTGCACGTATACGGTACCTATTTCAGCCACGAGAGCGAGACTGCAGGTCTTGGTGCCCGTATCAACGAGCGCTGGTTCCAGCAGCAGTTCAATGGCAAGCCCATCTTTGACGCTGAGGGTAACATCGCCTTGACCGTTGTGAAGGCAGGTGCTGCCAGCATCGAGACCGAAGTTGACGGTGTGACTGGTGCAACCTTGACAAGTAAGGGTGTAGCTGGTATGGTTACCGAGGGCTTGGCTCAGTACAAGGACTTTCTGGCAGTAATGGCTTGCGAGTCAGTTGAGGCAGCTCCCTGCTGCGATGGTGCTGAGGGTGAGTGCTGTGGCAAGTGTCAGGAGGGTGATGAGTGCGAAGGCGCTGAGTGCCCCAAGATGCAGGCCGGCGAGTGCTGCGGTCATTGTCTGCAGAATGAAAATGTTGAACAAGAAAACTAATATAGGAGGAACAGAATATGAGTAAATTGTTTTCTAAGGAGAACCGCGAAGCACTTACTAGCCCGTTGAACCTCAACAACCCCGTTGCTGTACAGGTGCTCGGTATCTGCTCAGCTCTGGCTGTTACCTCTCAGTTGGAGCCTGCTATTGTGATGGGTCTCAGTGTGACCGTCATCACAGCATTCGCTAATGTTATTATTTCTTTGCTGCGTAAGACCATTCCCAATCGTATCCGTATTATCGTTCAGTTGGTTGTTGTGGCTACGCTCGTAACCATCGTGAGCCAGGTGCTCAAGGCTTTTGCCTACGATGTCAGCGTTCAGTTGTCAGTTTACGTAGGTCTGATCATCACGAACTGTATCTTGATGGGTCGTCTGGAGGCATTTGCCATGCAGAATGGTCCTTGGGAGTCATTCCTCGATGGTATCGGTAACGGTTTGGGTTATGCCCTTGTACTTGTTGTCGTAGGTTTCGTTCGCGAACTCTTCGGCTTCGGTACCTTGCTTGGTTTCCAAATTATTCCCGATAGCTGGTACGCAAGCAATGGCGGTTGGTACATGAACAACGGTATGATGGTAATGCCTGCAATGTCATTGATCATCGTAGGTTGCTTCATCTGGGCTCACCGCAGCATTAACAAAGAAGAAAAGAAGTAACATACCAAATAAATAAAGAAAGAATATGGAACACATGATTAGTTTGTTCGTCCGCTCTATCTTTGTGGACAACATGATATTCGCATTCTTCTTGGGTATGTGCTCTTACCTGGCTGTATCCAAGAACGTAAAGACTGCTATTGGTCTGGGTATCGCAGTAACCTTCGTGTTGCTCGTAACCGTACCCGTTGACTATGCTTTGCAGACATACGTACTGGGTCCCAACGCTCTCGTTGAGGGTGTTGACCTGACCTTCCTGGCCTTCATCCTCTTCATCGCCGTCATTGCCGGTATCGTGCAGTTGGTGGAGATGGTGGTTGAGCGCTTCAGTCCCTCTCTCTATGCCTCTCTGGGTATCTTCCTTCCCCTTATCGCTGTAAACTGCGCCATCATGGGTGCCTCACTGTTCATGCAGCAGCGTGTACAGATGGATCCTGAGACCAGTTCTCAGGCCATTGCAGGCTTCGGCGACGCCATTGCTTATGCTTTGGGTAGCGGTATTGGTTGGTTGCTGGCTATCGTTGGTTTGGCTGCTATCCGTGAGAAGATGGCGTACACCGACGTACCCAAGCCTCTCCAGGGTCTTGGTATCACCTTCATCACCGTAGGTTTGATGGCATTGGCATTCATGTGCTTTAGTGGTTTGAACATTTAATAGTAGGAGGAATAGACAATGAATACAAGTTTGATTTTGACTAGCATTGCAGTTTTCCTGGTAATCATCATCGTTTTGGTTATCATCCTGCTTGTTGCTAAAGCTTATCTGTCGCCCAGCGGCAATGTGAATATCACCATCAATGGTAAGGACACCGTTAGCGTAGGTCAGGGTGCTTCTCTGCTCGCTACACTCTCTCAGGAGGGTATCTTCCTCCCCAGTGCTTGTGGTGGTAAGGGTTCTTGCGGTCAGTGTAAGTTGCAGGTTCCCGAAGGTGGTGGCGAGATTCTCGACTCTGAGAAGGGCCACTTCACCCGTAAGCAGGTGAAGGAGAACTGGCGTCTGGGTTGCCAGTGTAAGGTTAAGAGTGATATGAAGATTCAGGTTGACGACTCAGTAATGGGCGTTAAGGAGTGGGAGTGCACCGTGATTGGCAACAAGAACGTGGCAACCTTCATCAAGGAGTACAAGGTGGCTCTGCCTCCAGGCGAGCACATGGACTTCGAGCCTGGTTCTTACGCACAGATCAAGATTCCTGCATACGACATCGATTACGATCGCGACTTCGACAAGGATCTTATTGGTGAAACCTACATGGGTGCATGGAAGAACTTCAAGCTCTTCACCTTGAAGCAGAAGAATGAGACTCCCACCATCCGTGCTTACTCTATGGCTAACTATCCCGATGAGGGCGATATCATCACGCTTAACGTTCGTATCGCTACTCCTCCCTTCAAGCCCAAGGATCAGTGCCCCAACGGTCCCGAGTTCCAGGATGTACCTTGCGGTATCGCATCTACTTACATCTTCTCACTGAAGCCCGGTGACAAGGTTATTATGAGTGGTCCTTACGGAGAGTTCCGTCCTCAGTACGGTTCTGGTCGTGAGATGATTTGGGTAGGTGGTGGTGCCGGTATGGCTCCTCTTCGTGCACAGATTATGCATATGCTCAAGGGTAACGGCATCAAGCCCGAGGATCGCAACCGTCCTATGCACTACTTCTATGGAGCACGTGCTATGGAGGAGATTCCCTTCCTCGACGACTTCCTGCAGTTGGAGAAGGATTTCCCCAACTTCCACTTCCATCTGGCATTGGACCGTCCCGATCCCAAGGCAGATGCAGCCGGACTCAAGTATACTCCTGGCTTCGTAGCTCCTGTGATGGGCGACACCTATCTGAAGCAGCATGAGGCTCCCGAGGATTGTGAGTACTACCTCTGTGGTCCTCCAATGATGGCCAAGACTGTGCTCGACTTGCTGCATAGCCTCGGTGTTGAGGATGACATGATCCGCTTCGATAACTTCGGAGGATAATACACACTTCATACAAGAGGCGTTCCTTTTGGGGACGCCTCTTGCTGTATTTCTCTGCATTTTGTTTATCCCACTTTGCCTATTTCTCTTTAATTTCTTTGCCACATGTTTGCTTTACGAGCTTTTTCCTTCCTGCTTTTCGCTGTCGTTTCTATGTCTGCTTTAGGGCAGTCAGCAACGACATTCTCATCCCCCAGTATGCGCTCGCGTCACAGACTATTGAATAAACAGGGAGAGGTGCTGATCTATTCTGATCGGTTTGACCCTAATCACATCACGCCAGACATGCCTCTGGGATTACAGGAGATGCTTCGCTCCTATCAAATCGCATCTGAGCAGAAGAGAGCGCGTTACAGCAGCCGTATGCCAGGAAAAGCGGTAGAGCCCTTGCTCAAGAGTCTTCGCCATCAGGAGTATCCCTATAACATGTCCTGCCCCTACTATACTTATGATGATGGTAAGGTCAGTTCAGATCCTTGTGTCAGCGGATGTGTGGCAACAGCCCTGGAGCAGACCGTCAGCTATTGGCGTCATCCTGCCGTTCTTCTTGATACCCTTCACGGATGGAGTAACAGTCACTATACTATACCCGACGTCCTTCCCGGCACACCCATTGATTGGGATAACATCCTGGTTAACTATGAAGACGGTCATTATACCGACATGCAGGCAAAAGCTATTGCTGACCTTACTTACTACCTTGGCGTTGCCGTGAAGATGAACTGGGGACCAGGTAGCAGTGGTGCCAGTTTGTTCAGAGCCTGTGAACCCCTGTATAACGCCTTTGACTATAAAACCATAGCGTTCGTGCAACGTGGCCTTTACTCCAATCCTGCTTGGAATCGTATGTTGCGCCATGAACTTGAGTGCGGACGTCCCATTACGTATACGGGTCATAATATAGAATTAGCTGGTCACTGTTTCAATATCGATGGAGTAGACGAGGAAGGATACTATCATATCAACTGGGGTGAGGAAAACTATACCTGCTATCTCGACATGGATTACATGAATCCGTTTGAGCCGTACGATGACCCTACTGACATGGGTATGCAGGCTGGTGTCTTTTGCAATCAAACCGCCCTCTTCATGCATCCTGACGATTTCGAGATTGATATTTGGGATACACTTACGATTGACGATGCCCTGCATAGTGTAGTTGTGGACACTGTTGTGTTCCGTCAGCCACCCGACAATACCAGCTTCGTCCGTGCCGATTTTCACTTGCGAAACACTTCAAGCGACTCGCTCAACTTCACTTTTGAGGTATTAACCTATCTGCCCACTGATACTGCGGTCTTCCAGCAAGCCGACTTCGTCTCACTCACCACGGTCAATTTGCTTCCTGGCGAGAAAAAGGTATGGCCCGTGTACTGTCGATTCAATGAATGTGGCGATAGGCTCTTCTCCTATAGTGCAGACGATGAAACGCTTCCCTATGTTTTGCCTATCCATGTGGAGAAGAGGAGAGCCCCCTCGCTTTCCTATGGCGAACCTTCCGTACAGCAACTTCGTCTTGTGGATGACAAAGGTAGGGAAGATCTTACGGCTCGCATTACTTTTGATTTGCTCAATCTTGACGAGAGTGGCATGTTTTCCGACCAGTTTACGTACTGTCTCTTTGAGGAAGGTGTGCAACGTGATGTACGTCACAAGAACATTCCCGAGCTCGATGCTGGCGTTCCCTATCATGAGACCGTCGATTTCCATCACCTCAAGGATGGTCAGACATACACGTTCAAACTACGTTTCCCTTGGGAGGTGCGCAAGTCCATAACCTTTACATTCCGCAAAGAGGGTGCAGTCGATAGAATAGATCGTACACCCTTTGATGATGATGCACTAAACTGTGGAAAGGAAAAATTTGATAAGTGGTACGAACTAAATGGACGTGCTACTGATTCGCCAAGCCGTGGAATCTTCCTTAAGAAGGGTAAGAAAGTGATATTTTCCAGATAATACTAGACAACGATGAACCCCATACATCTTATTGATAAATATTGTCAAGGCAATGCCGAGTTACGTAACGTCTTGCTTGTCCATAGTCAAATGGTGACTGATATGGCCCTCCGTATTGCTCGAAAGCATCCCGAGTTGCAGATCGATGAGACGTTTGTTTATGAGGCTGCCATGTTGCACGACATAGGCATTGTGAAGACGGATGCTCCCGGCATCCATTGCCATGGTTCGGAGCATTACCTGCGTCACGGATTGTTGGGAGGGGAGATCTTGAGAGTGGAAGGATTGCCTCTTCATGCTCGTGTGGCAGAACGCCATACGGGTACCGGACTCACTGCCGAGTCCATTGTCGAGCAGAATCTTCCTCTTGAGCCACAAGACCTTCGTCCCGAAACGCTGGAAGAGAAACTCATTTGCTATGCAGATAAGTTCTACTCCAAAACTCATCTTGAACGCGAGAAGACTTTCGAGCAGGCACGTCATTCCTTACTGCGATTTGGCGAAGAGGGGGTGGCCATCTTTGATGGGTGGTATGAACTCTTTGGAATTTAAATGGGGGTAGTGAATCTTTTGACTGCGGTCGAAAGTAGTAGTGAAAGGGACGATTGTGTCCGTCTTCGTAGCATTTTAACCATTTTTGGGGGCTTGAACCCCGTAAATATCAAAAATTTTGTGTAATTTTGCACCTTGTTTAGTGTAGATATTCATTTTGAAGGCGCAAAAATATACTTTGATGATGCTTGTCTTTGCACTTTGTGCAATGGCATATGCTGCATTTCCTGCCCATTTGGGGTGGGGTAGTGCGTCTTCCGATGATTCCGATAGTCTTACAGTAGGCAATGGACAGAAGTTGTCGAAGATTGCCAGAAAAAGAAATCATGCAAAGGTTGACACCCTTGATGTCAATCGTGCTATCGACTCTCTTTTGGTGGGTGATTCGCTACCTCTTACTTTGCTTGACAGTCTTCACTTAGACAGCCTCAAACTCGACAGTCTCGGTTTAGACAGTCTTGTGCTTGACTCCTTAAAGAAGAAGGCGTTGGTCAAGCAACTTACCGTTGATAGTGTGCTTCGTTCCGTCAGTGAGGACAGTATTCTCTCGCTCTTAGCCTCCAATAAGATTATTGAGGTGCTGCCCGATTCCACTCGTAAGGACAGCATTCGTACTGACACCCTGAAGCGAAGCAAGAGTGCGCTTGATGCTCCTGTGCAGTTTGCCGCCAAGGACTCCATTACCTTTGACTACATCATTTCGCGGGCCAATCTCTATGGTGAAGGTAAGGTCAACTATCAGAATCTGGAACTTCAGGCCGACCTCATCACCATGTCGCTTGACAGCAGCATCGTGCATGCTTCCGGCAGAATGGACACGACAGAAGCTAAGAATGAGATCATCGGAAAGCCCGTCTTCAAACAAGGTGGCGATGAGTATGAGCCTGACAGCATCAGTTATAACTTCAAAACACAGAAGGCCTTCATCAGCAATGTCTATACTGATCAGGGTGAAGGAATTCTCGTGGGTGAGGAGACAAAGCGTGACAGTATGGGTGTGATGTATGGACGTGGCGGTAAGTACACCACGTGCGATGCCGACCACCCCCATTTCTACTTGAAACTCACCCGCTACAAGGTGCGTCCCGGTGAAGATGTCGTCTTCGGTCCTGCCTATCTTGTGGTAGAGGACGTTCCTCTGCCTTTGGCCATTCCCTATGGTTTCTTCCCCTTCTCAAAGAGTTACAGCAGCGGTTTCATCATGCCCACCTATGGTGATGAGACGACTCGCGGCTTCTATCTTCGCGATGGAGGTTATTATTTTGCCATTTCCGATAAGGTTGACCTTAAGGCCTTGGGCGAGATCTATACGAAGGGGTCGTGGGGAATCTCTGCCCAATCCACCTATAAGAAGCGCTATAAGTTCAGCGGTAACATCATGTTCAGTTTCCAGAACACCAAAGAGGGCGAGAAGAATATGCCTGACTATGCCGTTTCGAAGAGTTTCAAACTCACGTGGAGTCATCGCCAGGATGCCAAGGCTAATCCTACGCAATCGTTCTCGGCAAGTGTGAACTTTGCCACAAGCAGTTACGAGCGTAACAACCTTACCTCTATGTATAATCCTGAGAGTTATACGCAGAGCACCCGTACGAGTAGTATCAGTTACTCCAAGACGTTCAATAGCATCGGCATGACGCTCTCCGGTACTTTCAACCTTTCGCAGAACATGCGTGACAGCACACTTGCTGTCACTTTGCCCACGCTTAATATCAGTTTGGCCCGTTTCAACCCCTTCAAGCGTAAGAAGCAGGCCGGCAAGGAGCGTTGGTACGAGAAGATTGCCGTTAGTTACACTGGTACGCTCAGCAATAGCATTACTGCCAAGGAAAATGAGATCTTGAAGAAGAGTCTCATTAAGGACTGGCGCAACGGTATGCGTCATCAGGTGCCCATTAGCGCATCTTTCACCGTACTTAATTACATCAACGTCACTCCCTCGTTCAACTTCACCGACCGTATGTACACCAACAAGATCATGCAGTCATGGAATGTTGACCGTCAGGCCGTTGAGCGTGATACGTTGTATGGTTTCTACAACGTCTACAACTACAATATGTCCGTGTCTGCCAACACTAAACTCTACGGTACCTACAAACTTATTCTTCCCGACAAGCAGGGGCACAAGGAGCAGAAGTTGATCGTACGCCACGTGATGACGCCCACCGTGGGCTTTAGTTATGCTCCCGACTTTGGAGCAGCTCGTTTCGGTTTCTACGACACCTATGTAAAGACTGATGCCAGAGGAAATGTCTCCACTGTCAGTTACTCTCCTTTCTCAAGTGGTGCGTATGGCACTGCACCTACAGGTAAGACGGGAAGCCTGAATATGGATCTCTCCAATAATGTCGAGATGAAGGTGCGTAGTGACAAGGACTCTACCGGCTACCGCAAGATCAGTTTGATTGACGAGTTAGGCGGTAGTTTGAGTTACAATATAGCAGCCAAGTCTCGCCCATGGTCTGACCTCAGTATGCGTGTCCGTCTCAAGTTGACTAAGAGCTACACCTTCTCGATGAATGCCCTTTTTGCCACCTACGCTTATGAGAAGGATGCCGACGGACGTGTCTATCTCTCCGATCATACAGAGTGGTCGAAAGGACGTTTCGGACGTTTCCAGGGTATGTCACAGAACCTCTCCTATACGTTCAATAACCAGACCTTCAGCAAACTCTTCTCGAAGAAAGATAAGAAGAGCAAGAACGATGGCGACGATGAGGACCTTGATGAGGATGAGACGAATCCCGAGATGCAGAACGTAGACCCCGAACGTGCGAAGGCAAAGAATGGCGCGAAGCAGCAGGATGGTGGTCTTGACGAGGACGGCTACGTGAAGTTCACCTTGCCATGGAGTTTCTCTGTAAGTTATGGCGTGTCGATGCGTGAGAATACGTCTGCTCCTATCAACGAGAAGCGCATGCGCTATCCTTATAAGTTGACGCATAACCTCAACTTCTCTGGCAACATCCGTATTGCACAGAACTGGAACATCAACTTCTCTTCGGGCTGGGACTTTAACTATAAGAAACTCTCTATGACCACGGCTTCCTTGAGTCGTGATCTCCATTGCTTCTCCATGTCCTGCTCAATGGTAATTGCGCCATATCGCAGTTACAACTTCACCTTTGCTTGCAAGGCCGGTACCTTGGCCGATGCTCTCAAATGGAAGAAGCAGAGTAGTTACAGTAGCAATATTGATTGGTATTAGAACAGCAGCAACTGTCTCGGATCATCCTTGGGCTCGTTGTTCTTCTTAGGCTGTGCCACGACAATCTCCTCTTCGATGGGGTCGTCGAAGCAGAAGTTCAGTTGAATGGCAACGTCTGGCCTTACGGCATAGTATCCGTAATGCACGCGCATGAAGGGCGAGCGTCGCATCTGCGATTGTTTCCAGAGGTAGTTGCGTATCGTCTGATGCAGTTCGTTGTAGTTAAGACGGCGGTCGAATAGGTTGGTGTGCAGGTTGTACACCATGCGGCTTACCTGTGCCACGTGCATGCCCTCCTTGCCCTTGAGCAGGAGTAGTTGCATGATGTCGCTATGGTAGATGTTCTTCATCCTTTGGGTATGCCGTTTTTTCCTTATGCAAAAGTAGTGTTTTTTACACTAATTCCCAAATTTCTTTCCCTTTTTTATAATTATTAAGTGTATTATGCCCTATGAAGTGGAGTTTTTTTCGTACCTTTGTCAAGATAAGTTTATATAAATTGTATTAGAAATGAAAAAAATCCTTTTTATCTTGCCTTTGGCATTATCTTTTTTGTGTATTCTCTCATGTACTAAGGGCTCTACCTATCGCCACACTGTGGCCGTTTTGTATCCTGCTGGAGTAGGTACTATCTTTGCCGATCAGTCTTCCGATTCTGTTGTCTTCGCTACATCCGACAACTTCGAGGTGTATTCTGCCGGAGAGTCATGGCTCAAGGTGCTCGACTCACAGAAATATCCCAAGAAACTGAATTTCCCCTATGACTATTATTCTTATCTTACAGCACGTGTGAATCTTGAGTTCGAGCCCAACTTGACCGAAAAGGTGCGTTATGCTGATGTTCATGTGCATTCCTTTGGTCCTGATGAATGGGATCAACGTGTGGCTGCACATTATGCTCAACTTAATTGTCACAACATCGTAAAGCCTTCGCTTACGCCTGTAGCGGGCGATGACAGAATTGTTGTGAGTTACTCGTGCGAGGCTAAGGATTCTGCCACTCAAAAACTTGACTCCATCGTCTTCAAGGCCTATGATGCTTGGACGCTTACGCTCCCTGAGGATGCCTTCCTCACTGTCAGCAAGACAGAGGGAGAGGCTGGTATGCAACGCATCGGTGTCAACCTTACTGAAAATGCAGGAAAGGAGGAGCGTAGCAACGTGGTTGTCCTCAAGAGTAGCAATGGTGCCACCACGCACATCAAGTTCACTCAGGCTGCTCCTAAGGAGAAGAAGTAAAAGTTGAGTTTGAGAGAAACTTAAGTAAAAACATAACTATGAATAAAACATTTCTTTCCCTTGTCCTTTCCGCTTGCTCTCTGACCGCCAACGCTGGACCTGTTGACAGTGTGTTCGTGTGGCCATATAGCAACCGTAATGGTGACGGTCTTCATCTGCGATGGAGTTCCTCAGTCGATGGGAAAAAAGCCGACATTACGAATGGTCGTCTTGTGGGTTCTGACTTCGGTGCGTGGGGTAGTAAGAAGAAGATGTTCGAGCCCTCCATCGTTGAAGGTCATGATGGACTTTACGTTCTCGTCTTCTCTGTTGATGTGCCTAATCAGTTTGGTGTAGCCACCACTCGCGACTTTATCTCATGGACACCTCAACACTATCCTTATATGAAAGGTGTCGAACAGGTCGCACGCCCCTGTGTCGTTAAGACACGTGGCGGATACGATGTTGTGTTTTTTGCGGGCGATAAGGCTGGTTGGCTGAAGACCTCTACCACCGACCTCATCCACTTCACCGATCCTGTCCCTACGGCTGCGGCTTCGCAACGTAACGTGAAGATACCTTACGGTTTCCTGCGCTCCTTGCAGGCTAACGAAGTCTTTGTGCGTGAGCGTGATGCCAAGCATAACGAGCGAGCCAAGGATGATGCCAAGCGTTTCGAAGGTTTGGGTGATTTTGTTCAGACCTCTTTCACCTTTACAAATGACAGTAAGCCTATTAGTGACAAACTGATGGGTATCTTCTTCGAGGACATCAACTATAGTGCCGATGGAGGTCTCTATGCAGAGTTGGTGCAGAACCGTGATTTCGAGTACAGCAATGCTGACCGTGGTGAGTGGAATGCTACTACGGCTTGGACACTCGTGGGTGAGGGTGCTACGTTGACCATCGACGATAAGCATCCCATCCATCCCAACAACTCCCACTATGCAGTTCTTGATGTCAGGACTTTTGCCGCCAATAATACGAAAACTCCTTCCGTAAGCTTGCAGAATAGTGGCTTCGATGGCATTGTGCTTAAGAAAGGTGACAAGTACGATCTATCTGGCTTCCTGCGCGTTGACAATACTGCACAGGCTGCAGTCACTGGTAAGGTGGGAAAGGTCAACATCGTGTTGCGCGATGGTGATAAAGTCGTGGGGCGTACCACTCTTTCTGCACCCACCCACGAGTGGCGTCAGCAGAAGGCTGTCATTACCGCTACGGCCGATGCTGAAAAGGCTGTTCTTTGTGTTGAACCTACCACCCCTGGCTGTTTCGCCATCGACTTCGTCAGTCTCTTTCCTCAGAAGACCTTCCGTGGCCATAAGAATGGACTTCGTGCTGACCTTGCAGAGACGCTTGCTGCCCTGCATCCCAAGTTCATGCGCTTTCCTGGCGGTTGTGTAGCCCATGGCAATGGCATCGATAATATCTATAATTGGAAGGAAACCATTGGTCCCCTCTGGGAGCGTAAGGCACAGCCCAACCTCTGGGGCTATCATCAGAGCAAAGGTCTCGGCTACTTCGAGTACTTCACTTTCTGTGAGGATCTCGGCATGGAGCCTCTTCCTGTTCTTGCTGCTGGTGTACCTTGTCAGAACAGTAGCCATGGTGGACATGGTCAGCAAGGTGGTATTCCTATGGAGGAGATGGATGCGTACGTGCAAGATGTGCTCGACCTGATTGAGTGGGCAAATGGCGATGCCACCACCACTTGGGGTCGCAAGCGTGCTGAGCAAGGACATCCCAAGCCCTTCAATCTTCACTACATCGGTATCGGTAACGAAGATCTTATTTCACCCGTCTTCGAGGAGCGTTACCTTATGCTTATCAAGGCTGTTAAGGAGCGTTATCCCGACATCATCGTCTGCGGTACCGTTGGTCCCTTCTTTGAGGGTAGTGACTATGATCGAGGATGGCAGATAGCCGCTGACAATAAGATTGATATGGTCGATGAGCATTACTATTGTGCTCCAGGATGGTATCTCCACAATCGTGACTACTACGACCGTTACGACCGCTCACAGAGCAAAGTCTATCTGGGCGAATATGCTGCTCATGGCGATGGGCGCAAGAGTACCATTGAGACAGCCCTAGCCTGCGCCATCCACCTCTGTCAGGTGGAGCGCAATGCTGATGTCGTTGCCATGAGCAGCT
Source organism: Bacteroidaceae bacterium (assembly GCA_045629085.1). GTDB lineage: Bacteria > Bacteroidota > Bacteroidia > Bacteroidales > Bacteroidaceae > Physcousia. Next base: position 977 of record JAZQQO010000067.1, on the reverse strand, counting down.
ATGCTCCTCTTCTTGCTAAGGATGGTCACACACAATGGAATCCCGACCTCATTTATTTTAATAATACCGAGGTCAAGCCTACTGTCGATTATTATGTGCAGCAGCTCTTCGGGCAGTTTGCTGGTGATGAATATCTTCGTTCCGAGATGTCCGTATCCACACGATCTCATCGTAGCGATGTGGAATGTCGTATTGCCTCTTCTGCCGTTCGCGACAGCAAGACGGGTCGTGTCTACCTCAAGTTCGTCAATATGCTACCTGTCGAAGTTCGCAGTTCCCTTTCTCTTCCCAAGGAACTCATTTCTTCGGATAAGCTCTGCAAGGCCACCATCCTCAGCGGTGCCTACGATAGCATGACGGCTCGTCCCACCACCTCTCTTGTCTCTGTATCTCCCCAATCCGACCTCATCCTTCCTTCCTACAGTATGATGGTCATCGAGTTATAAGATTTAATTGTTTACTTCTACATTAACGAGGGTGTGTCAAAATGCTGGCATACCCTCTTTTCATAAACGAAGCCCCGACTTTCCCAAGCCAGGGCTTTGTTATATCAAAGTTTTTTTGTAACTTTGACGTAGTTTTAAAGCTATGGCAAAGATACACTTTATTTCTTACATACCCAACCAAACAGTCCTTTTTCCGCAGAGAATCGACGAAGATATCGCGGAAAATGATCCTGTACGTCTCATAGACAGCGTCGTGGAGCACCTTGACCTGTCCAAGTTCCGCAAGCTCTACAAGGAGGCGGGTCGCAATGCGTATCATCCGAAGATGATGCTCAAGGTCATCCTGTATGCCTACATGAACAACATCTATTCGTGCCGCAAAATAGAGAAGCTGCTGCACCGCGACATCCACTTCATCTGGCTGTCGGGGTACAACAAGCCCGACTTCATCACCATCAACCGCTTCCGCAACCGCGTGAAGCACGAGATCAACGATGTCTTCACGCAACTGGTGCTCCTGCTCAACCAGAA
>JAZQQO010000066.1:0-62533 GCA_045629085.1 Bacteroidaceae bacterium | reverse complement strand
GCCAGGAGGAGGAGCGGCCAGGAGGAGGAGCGGCCGGGGAGGAGAATTGGCCGAGGGGAGGGGGCTATCGGGCGATGAAGGCTTCTACGTCGTCGATGTGGTAGGGGATGAGCTTCTCGCCGATAAAGCGGCAACCATCCTTCGTGATGAGGATGTCGTCCTCAATACGGATGCCTCCGAAGTCCTTGTAGGTCTCGAGCATGTCGAAATTGAGGAAGTCCTTGTTGATGCCCTTGGCTCTCCATTCGTCGATGAGGGCGGGGATGAAGTAGATGCCGGGTTCGTCGGTCATGACCCAACCTTCCTGCAAGCGACGACCGCAGCGCAGGCAGTTGGTGCCGAACTGCTCCAAGTTGGGCTGTACCTCGTCGTCGAAGCCGACATAGGTCTGTCCGAGTCCCTCCATGTCGTGTACGTCCATGCCCATCATGTGTCCAAGGCCGTGAGGCATGAACATGGCGTGTGCACCATTCTTCACCGCCTCGTCGGTGTCGCCCTTCATGAGGCCGAGTTCCTTGAGACGCTCCGTCATGAGTCGAGCCACGCCAAAGTGAACGTCCCACCACTTGACACCGGGAGCGGCGATGCTCAGGGCGTAGTCATGACATTCCACAACGATGTTGTAAAGGTCGCGCTGGCGCTGGTCGAACTTGCCGTTGATGGGGGTGGTACGTGTGTTGTCGCTGCAATAGTTCTCGTTGGTCTCAGCACCGGCATCGCACAGCATCAGGCGTCCTGCCTCAAGAGGTCGGGGAGAGGGATAGCCATGCATGATCTCGCCATGCATAGAGAGTATGCTGGGGAAACTGGTGATGCAGCCCTTTGCGCTGGCAATACCGCCAATGACACCGGCGATGTACTGCTCGGTGACGCCGGGCTTGCAGAGTTTCATGGCCGTGGTGTGCATCTCGTAACCTATGGCGCACGCCTTCTCTATCTCTGCAATCTCCTCAGCAGACTTCACGGCACGCTGGTCGACAACGGCCTTGATCAGTTCTACAGATGCGTTGGTTCTCTGCTGGCTGGGATGGATGCCGAGGAGGTCCATCAGTTGAATCTGGATGTCGTAACGGTAGGGAGGCAGGTAGTGAATCTTTCTTCCCTGGCTCTTAGCCTTGTCGACCAGCACCTTGAGCTGGCTCATGGGGGCGCTGTTGGCTACGCCTACCTCGGCAGCCATGTCAGCCACGCTGTCCACCTGACCAAACCATACGATGTCCTCGATGTCGATGTCGTTTCCGATGAGATACTCCTTGCCCTCATCAGCGTCGATGACGCCCACCAAGCCGTCACGGTGCTGTGCAAAGTAATACAAGAAGCAGCTGTCCTGTCGGAACTTGTATACGTTGGCGGGATAATTCATTGGTGAGTCGTTGTTGCCCATAATAATGATGAGTCCACTACCCATACGCTTTCTGAGTACTTCGCGACGCTCTATGTAGGTCTGTTTGCTGAATAACATGGCTTTTTGATTTAAAAAAGTGAAAATAATGCGCAAATTTAGCAAAAAATTTTGGGAAAGTGTGTATCTTTGCAAAGAAAAAGCGTTGTATATGTTGGAATATGACAAAATGGGCCTTGTTTTGGAGGGTGGAGGCATGCGCGGTGTCTTTACTTGTGGAGTCTTAGACTATCTTCTGGATGCAGGCATTTCGTTTCCCTACGTCATCGGCGTGTCGGCAGGAGCATGCAACGGCTTGTCGTACATGAGCGGCCAGCGTGGCCGTGCCCGTACCTCCAACATTGAGATGCTGAGGGACTACAAATACATCGGATTGCGCTTTCTTCCGCGCCAGCACAGCATCCTCGATCAGACCTTTCTTTTTGAGGATTTGCCCGAAAGACTATTGCCCTACGACTATGATGCCTATCGTGCAAATCCTGCATGTTTTGAGATGGTTACGACGGATTGCCTGACGGGTAAGGCATGTTATCTGCATGAGCCTTCCGACCCTCACCGAATCATCGAAATCGCTAAGGCTTCGAGCAGTCTTCCATACGTGTGTCCTGTCGTTTTTGTAGACCGTATTCCCATGCTTGATGGTGGTATTGTCGACTCCATTCCGGTGGCTCGCGCCATGGAGAAAGGCTTTGACAAAAACGTGGTTGTGCTGACCCGAAACAAGGGCTATCGCAAGACAGAAAAGGATATCCGCGTGCCCCGTTTTATTTACAATCGTTTCCCTCATCTGCGTGAGGCGTTGAGCCGTCGTTGCGCAGCGTATAATGAGCAGTTGGAACTCGTTGAGCGGCTTGAGGCAGAAGGGAAAATCATTGCTATCCGTCCGGAGAAGACGCTGAAGGTGGGGCGAATGGAACGCAATATCAACCGTCTCATCGACCTGTACGAAGAGGGATATGAGTGTGCACGGAAGGTACTTTCCTATAGTAACAATTATAATGAGCAATGAATAATGAGTAATGAACAATGTATAATGGGATTAATGAGAGGCTAGCGCTGTGATACGTTCGAGGACGCACATTGTTGCTCATTATTAATTACTCATTGTTAATTATTCATTGCCCATTAATTACATTGTTGTTCAAGGGTGGGAAACTATATATTTATAATTATATATAAGGTGTAAGGCAGATGCAGTGGACTGACAGGATCAGGCAAGTGAAGATACTTCTGGTGGTGGTGGCCGTGGTAATAGCGGTTGTCTCACTTGTCGTGTCGAACATCTTGGTCGGGGATTTGGCAGATGAGGAACGCACAAACATGGAAGTGTGGGCAGAGGCCATGCGCTCGCTGAACAGTGCCGATGAGACTACCGACTTGCAACTCGTGCTTAAGGTGCTGGAGGGTAATAACAACATTCCCGTCATCGTGCTCGACTCGCAGGATGAGGTGCAGACGTTCCGTAATCTTAATCTAGATGCTGAGACTTACGATGACTCGCTTGCCTTAGCAAAGACCCTTGCGCTTTCGCTAAGGAAATCAAAGATGGTCATTCGTGTTGACTTGGAAGGCGACAGTATCACCCCTCCCGACTACATGGACGTCTGCTATGATGAGAGCGTGATGATACGCCGTTTGGCCTACTATCCCTACGTGCAACTTGGCGTGGTGTTTATCTTCGTTGTCGTAGCGGTATTTGCTCTTATGAGTAGTCGCAAGGCTGAGCAGAACAAGGTGTGGGTGGGCCTTTCGAAAGAGACGGCCCATCAGTTGGGCACGCCCATCAGTAGCCTCATGGCTTGGGTGGAGGTGCTCAAGGAGAGCTATCCCGATGATGAGCTGCTGCCAGAGATGGATAAGGATGTGAACCGCTTGCAGCGTATTGCCGAGCGATTCTCTAAGATCGGATCCTTGCCAGAGTGCAAGCCCGAAAACCTCAATGAGGTGGTGGAGCATGTGGTGGAGTATATCGGTAAGCGCACGAGCAACAAGGTAAAACTCACCACGCAGATGCCTCCTCAACCTCTCGTTGTCAATATCTGCGCCCCGCTGTTCGAGTGGGTGGTCGAGAACCTTTGCAAGAATGCCATCGACGCGATGGAGGGTAAGGGCAGCATTCACCTCGTGGCCCGAGAGGAGGATGATGTCTTCTCCGTAGAGGTAAATGATACCGGAAAAGGTATCCCCAAGAATAAGATGCGAACCGTCTTCAAGGCCGGTTATACGACCAAGGCGAGAGGGTGGGGATTAGGCTTGGCATTGTGCAAACGCATCGTCGAACAATACCATCACGGACGCATTTATGTGAAAAATTCGGAGCTTGGACGTGGCACAACATTCAGAATTGAGCTGAAAAAACACTAAAAACGCATTTTTTGTGTGCTTTTTATGCCTTCGTATTACTTTTTTTCGTAACTTTGCACGCCAAATGGAGAAACTAGACGCTTACAAGATAGACCTCAAGGGGTTGGCAAGCGATGCGGAATGCCGTTCGCTTGTAGCTGATGATGAGTTCTTTTCTGTCGTTCAAGGTAAGGAAATCCAGTTCGGAAACGTACAGGTAGAGATGCAGGTGCGTCCGACAGCAGGATCCTTCAAGGTGGGCTTGCAGTTTCAGGGCGAGGTGCAGGGGCTTTGCGACCGCTGCCTCGAACCCATGATGCAGCCTGTTGAGGGCGAAGCCGAACTGAGCGTCAAGTTAGGCGAAACGTACGAGGATGATGGCGACATCATCGTGGTGCCTGAGGATGACGGCGTGCTGGACATCTCATGGCAAGTGTACGAGCAGATTGCACTGAGCATCCCCTTCCGTCATGTCCATGCAGACGGAGAATGCGATGGCGAGATGGCAGAAGCGCTCCAGAGACATGAGGCGAGCGAGGCGCAGGACGGCGAGGGTGAAAACTCGCAGGACGAGCAGCCAACCGATCCCAGATGGGACGCCTTGAAAAAGTTAATATCAACAAACAATTAAATACATTCTAAGAAAATGGCACATCCTAAAAGAAGACAGTCCCACACCAGGACTCTGAAGAGAAGAACTCACGATGGAGCTGTGGCTCCCACATTGGCAGTATGCCCCAACTGCGGTGAGTATTACATCTACCACACTGTATGCCCCGCTTGCGGTTACTATCGCGGCAAGGTTGCTATTGAGAAAGAGGCTTAATCTACAATTAGCCTAACACATAGCCAGAGAGCCCAACACAACTCTCCGGCTACTTTTTTTATTAAGAAAACCCCTATTCAATGGAAAAGATAAATGCCGTTATCACTGGTATAGGTGGCTACGTGCCCAACTATATCCTTGACAATGAGGAGATGTCGACAATCGTCGAGACCAGTGATGAGTGGATTATGGAGCGTATTGGCGTGAAGACGCGTCACATCCTCAGGCCCGAGCAGGGATCTGGTACCTCGTATATGATGTCAAGAGCAGTGAAGCAACTGCTGGAGAAGACGCAGGTTGATCCTAATAGCGTTGAGCTGGTCATTGCAGCTACGACCACTCCCGACTATCATTTCCCCTCAACCGCATCACTCGTCATCGGCGAGTGCGGATTGAAGAGCGCCTTTGGCTTTGACATGGAGGCTGCATGTGCAGGTTTCCTCTATGCCTTGGAGGCTGGAGCGGGATACATCCGCAGTGGCCGTTATAAGCGCATCATCGTGTGTGGTGGCGACCACATGTCGAGCATGACCAACTATACCGACCGCAACACTTGCCCCATCTTCGGTGATGGTGCTGCTTGCGTGATGATGGAGGCCACGACCGAGGAGATAGGCCTTATTGACGGTTACTACCGTACCGACGGCAAGGGTCTGCAGCACCTGCAGATGAAGGCTGGCGGTAGCGCCAAGATGCCTACACACCAGAGTGTGGACGATCGTGAGCACACCGTATACCAGGAGGGTCGTCAGGTGTACAAGCATGCCGTACTGGACATGAGCACCGCTGTCAAGACCATCGCTGAGCGTAATGGCTTGAATAAGGATAATATTGATTGGGTGGTTCCTCATCAGGCCAACATCAACATCGAGGTGTCGGTTGCCGGTCGTATCGGTATCGAGGAGGATCACATCATGATCAATATCGACCACATGGCCAATACCTCTGGTGGTACGTTGCCCCTCTGCTTGTGGGAGTATGAGCCTCGTCTCAAGAAGGGCGATAAGCTGATTTTCACTGCTTTCGGTGCAGGATTCACTTGGGGCGCCAGCTATATGGTTTGGGGCTACGATGGTGCTGCTGAGTCAGCCAAGAGTCCCGCAGAGTTCTACAAGGAGGGTACCATGACCCGTGAGGAGTGGTATGCAAAGCGTGGTGTTACCGACGTGAAGCCCTTGCAACTCACCGATGGCGTGCTTCGCTAATGTAGTAATGAAATGCATAAAGCAGGATTTGTAAATATCGTTGGAAACCCCAACGTCGGAAAGAGTACGCTCATGAACCTTTTGGTTGGTGAGCGTATCTCTATTGCAACCTTCAAGGCGCAGACCACGCGTCACCGCATCATGGGCATTCTGAACACGCCTGAAATGCAGATTTGTTTCAGCGATACGCCTGGTGTGTTGAAGCCCAACTACAAGTTGCAGGAGTCCATGTTGCAGTTCAGCGAGAGTGCCTTGCAGGATGCCGATGTGCTGCTCTATGTCACCGACATGGTGGAGACGCCCGACAAGAATGCCGACTTCCTGTCGAAGGTGCAGAAGATGAAGTGCCCCATCATCGTGCTGATCAACAAGATAGACCTCTCAAACCAGAAGGGCTTGGAGCAGAAGGTAGGGGAGTGGCACGAGGTACTTCCTCAGGCAGAGATCATGCCTATCAGCGCCCTGCATCGCTTCAACGTAGACAATGTCCTGAAGCGCATTCAGGAGTTGTTGCCCGAGTCGCCTGCCTATTTCGACAAGGATCAGTGGACCGACAAGCCTGCCCGCTTCTTTGTGACGGAGATTCTCCGCGAGAAGATACTCCTCTATTACGACAAGGAGATACCCTACAGCGTGGAGGCCGTCGTGGAGCAGTTCAAGGAGACGGAAAAGATGATTCGCATCAATGCCGTCATCTACGTGGAGCGCGACAGCCAGAAGGGCATTATCATCGGCCATCAGGGCGTAGCCTTGAAGCGCGTGAGCAGCGAGGCTCGCAAGAGCCTGGAGAAGTTCTTTGGCAAGACCATCTATCTGGAGGTGTTTGTCAAGGTGGATAAGGATTGGCGTAACAGCGACCGTGCGCTCAAGGCGTACGGATATAATTTAGATTAGGTTTTAGGCCGCTTTGCTTACAAGGTTTTAGGCCGCTTCGCTTTTGAGGTACTCCTAAAACCTAAAACCTAAAACCCAAAACCTTAAAAAGATATGGCAAATTTAGTAGCTATAGTGGGTCGCCCCAACGTGGGCAAGAGTACCCTTTTCAACCGTTTGACCCAGACCCGCCACGCCATCGTGAGCGATGAGGCCGGTACGACGCGTGACCGCCAGTACGGCAAGTGCCTCTGGACAGGTCATGAGTTCTCGGTGGTCGACACTGGCGGTTGGGTTGTCAACAGCGACGATATCTTTGAGGAGGAGATTCGCAAGCAGGTGACGCTTGCCACCGAGGAGGCTGATGTCATCCTCTTCCTTGTCGATGTCAAGAATGGTGTCACCGACTTGGACGAGGAGGTGGCCGGCATTCTTCGCCGCACCAAGAAGCCCGTCATCCTGGTATGCAACAAGGCAGATAATAATATCGACCAGTACCAGTCAGCAGAGTTCTATTCGCTGGGTCTGGGTGATCCTTACTGCATCTCGGCTGCTACGGGAAGTGGTACGGGTGACCTTCTGGACCTTATCCTGGAGAAGTTCCCCAAGACCAGCGAGGAGATGCCCGACGAGAATATCCCCCGTTTTGCCGTGGTGGGTCGTCCCAATGCAGGTAAATCAAGCATCGTCAATGCGTTCATTGGCGAGGATCGCAATATCGTGACCGACATTGCTGGTACCACACGTGACAGCATCTATACACGTTACAATAAGTTCGGCTTCGACTTCTATCTGGTTGATACTGCGGGTATCCGCAAGAAGAATAAGGTGAGCGAGGATTTGGAGTTCTATAGCGTTATGCGCTCCATACGCAGCATCGAGAACAGCGACGTGTGCATCCTCATGCTGGATGCAACGCGAGGCATCGAGTCACAGGACCTGAACATCTTCCAGCTCATCCAGCGTAACCAGAAGAGCCTTGTGGTGGTTGTGAACAAGTGGGACCTCGTACCCGACAAGTCGCAGAAAGTTATGGACGAATTCATCTACGCCATCCGTAACCGCATGGCACCGTTCGATGACTTCCCCATCATCTTCGGTTCTGCCCTGACCAAGCAGCGCATCTTCAAGGTGCTTGAGACCGCCAAGGACGTTTACGAGAACCGTCGCCGCCGCGTCTCAACCACCAAACTCAACGAGGAGATGCTTCCTCTTATCGAGGCGTATCCCCCACCAAGCATGAAGGGCAAGTACATTAAGATTAAGTATTGCTCGCAGGTGCCCGATACACGTATCCCCACTTTCGTGTTCTATGCCAACCTGCCTCAGTACGTCAAGGAGCCCTACAAGCGTTTCCTTGAGAACAAGATACGTGAGCGCTGGGACTTCAGCGGAACGCCCATCAACCTGTTCGTCCGTCAGAAATAAGTCTGAAATTCTGTGCTATTGTGATAAACAGAGGTGCTTTTTCTTCGTAATTCGGAGAAAAGGCACTTTTTGTATATGGGTTTAAAGAAAAAAGTTGTATCTTTGCGCACGAACTAATACCATATATATCGCACGCCAATAATTTTATAATTTTATCAATATGAAGAAGTATTCAGTTTTGCTGCTCCTGGCCATGGTGCTGGGATTGGCACACAACGCGAGAGCCGACGAACCATTTCGCAAGCATCGCTATGACTCTTGGAAGGTGATGGCACTGCCTGATAATGCCATTGTCTTTGCAGGTAACAGTATTACTGACATGCATGTGTGGGCCGAAGCCTTTGGCAACGACCCTCGAGTGGTGAACCGTGGTAACTCGGGTGGCTACAGCTACGAGGTACTCGATAACGTGGAGAGCTGGGTGCGCTTCAAGCCCGCCAAGGTGTTCATCAAGATCGGTACGAACGACCTTGGCACAAACTATAACGAGCAGAGCATCGCCAAGAACATTCAGAAGACGGTCAACATCATCCGTCGCGAGAGTCCCTCTACGCAGATCTATCTGCAGAGCATCCTGCCGGCCTACGACCAGTTGTATAAGACGTTGGAAACCATCCAGGCCACCAATGTGCTGATAAAGCAGATTGCTGACAATACGGAGAACACCACCTACATCGACCTCTACAGCAAGATGGGCGGCATACGCAGTGGTCAACCCTATTCGCTCGATAACCTGCACCTCATGGCCTATGGTTACAAGGTGTGGACGGAGGCCATCAAGGAGTACGTGGGCATCGAGCCCGTGTATCCTACCAACACACAAAGTATTCAGAATGCAGCTACGATGGGCGGTAGCCACGGTATGCGTGCCACCTATTTCAGTGTGCTACCCGTCAAGAGCAGCGACGTGCTCTTCTTCGGCGACGAGATGGTGAAGAACGGCGAGTGGAACGAGTTGCTGCACAACCAGAATGTGAAGAATCGCGGTTCGTGGTGGGGCTATGGCGGCAACATCTCACTCGTCAGCAACTTCGTCGATGCTGCCTTTGCAAATAAGAGCAACGGCGTGACGCGCGAGGCTCCCGCCAAGATGCTGCTCTACACCGCAACGGAGGACATCAACGGCAGCACTGACCTCGCCACTGTGGAGAGTAATTACATTGCTTTGGTCAACAAACTGAAGGGCTATGCCCCTGGTACGCCTCTAGCCCTCGTGAGCCTCATGCCCACGCAGAATGCCAACAGCCGCATCAGCACCTTCAATGCGTGGCTGAAGCAGACGGCGGAGGCTGATGCCGACCTTACCTATATTGATATCTACAGCGATCTGGCTCAGGCTTCGGGCGCAGCAAAGACCGATTACTTCGTGGGTAACTACGTCTATGGAAAAGGTTATGTCCAGATTGCCCGCAAATTGGCAGCGTTCATCGGTGATTGCACCGTCATCGGTGATGAGGAGGCAGATGCTCTGAAGAACACCTTCGAGGCTCGTGCCGCCCTGAACAAGGGCATCAGCACCGTGGAGGACATCAGCGTGGGTGAGGGTGTAGGTCAGTACACCAACGCTGCCGTGGCAGACATCAACGCCAAGACCGATGCTGCAAAGAACCTGCTCACCAGCGAAGCTTCTTTGCCCGACCTGCAGGCTGCCGCCACGGCCATCAATGCGGCTATGGCAAACTTGAAGCAGTCCATCAATCCCCTCACCGCAGAGAATGTGGCTGGCAAGCAGTTTGCCCTGAGCACCCCCAATCGCCAGGGACTCTATGCCTATAGCGATGGTCAGACGCTCAACAGCACCAAGACGAACCCCGGCTATGCCAAGTATCGTTGGGTGTTCGAGAGCCGTACGGACGCTACCTTCAACATCAAGAACGCCAGCAACGGCACTTACATCAACCCCGCCGCTGCTCACAACAGCGCCATCCAGATGTCGAAGACGGCTCCCTCGGCTGGATGGACCGTGCAGTATGCCGATGCCATCGGTCTCTATATCATCGGTAGCGGTACGACCTGTCAGCTCAATTCCACCGACAAGACCAATAACCCCATTTTCAACTGGTACGGCACCTTCCCCAACCGCACCGACACTGGTTGCCAGTGGCAGATTGAGGATGTAACCGACGTACCCGTAGTCAACGAACCCGAACCCATCACCGTGGTCACGGGTCAGGCTCAGGAGGGCGCTGCCACCATCGAGAATGGTCACATCTACACCATCACCAACCACCAGCAAAGCGGCGTCTGCTATCCCCTCTACGTCGACGACACCAAGGTGCTCGCCGTGGGTCAGACCAATGCGCTGGCTGCCAAGAGCTACGGTCGTCGTGCCAAGTTTGAGGCGATCAGCAAGGGCGACAACAAGTTTGCCTTCAAGAACGTGGAGACGGGCCAGTATCTCATCTGGAAGGGTAACGATTCGGGCTTCAATGGCAATAAGGGAGTGATGGACGAGTACAACGCCACCTATTGCGACCTGCTCGTAACGAGCGTGACCAACGTCACCAACGGTAAACTCCTTACCGGTAAGCGCAGCAATGGTACGGAGAACGGTACCTTCGTGCAGAATGCCGACGGAACTTGGAACAAGTGGCGCGATGCGACCGTGGGCTTCACGGCTACCTATAGTGATATCTATACGCTGGGCGACGTGACCGAAGGCAACGATGGCGAGATCGAGGACGATCCTGCTGCTGAGGGCGAATACAATATCAGTAAGACCACCGGCACGATGAGCGGCAACGGAACGTGGAACAGCAAGTGGACTTCGACCGACGGCAAGTTGACACTGACTTCGAACGCCAACAACATGCAGTGGAACGGCAACGACATCGACGCGCGCAGCGGTAGTGCCAAGAGTGCTACCTACACCTTGGCCGTAGCGAGCGGTTACGAAATCGTCAGTTATAGTTTCAAGGCCAAGGCGCTGAGCAGCGATCAGGCCTGGGAGCAGGACGGCAAGACGTACAACGTGACCTCTGCTGCCGCTACCACCATCAGCGATGACAATGTGGGTGCGCCAAGCGTTGTTTTCACTTTGAAAGGAGAAAACACGGGTACGCTCATCACTGAGTTCAGCGTGACCATCAAGACCAAGGAGGCACAGACTGAGACGGGCATCACCTTCAGCACCGACAGCGAGCAGCATTGGTACTACATCTACAGCACCGCCACTGTGGACTATGCCAAGGGCAAGGTGTGGTACTACGATGCGAACAGCGACCGCATGATGTTTGGCGACAAGGCCTTCATGAGCGATCGCGTCTGGAGTTTCTGGAAGAACAGCCAGGGCAAGATTGCTATCAAGAACTTTGATGGCATCTACGTTGGCACGGCAGGTTCGGGCACGGGTGGCAGTACGCAGTTTGGTAAGTCGGATGCCGCCAACTACATTTATCAGATTGAGAATATAGCAGACGGACAGTTCACCATCAGCGATGGCGGCACACCCTTGCATGCACAGCAGACAGGCAGCGTGCTCGTACGTTGGATGGCTGAGCCTGGAAACGCCTCGACCTGGAACTTCCAGGAGGTGAACGTGGACAATGCTGCTGCAGCTATGGGTGCCACCCGAGTGGAGCAGGGTAAGGTGACCACGGGTATCGGCAATAAGGACGTGGCTATCCTGCGCAGTACCATCACCGTGTCAGGTTTGTCAGGTGCTGTTAAGCTGCAAGGTGTCAGCGGTAAGATTGTCGCAACCGACAAGACGAATGTAAAGGCCGTACGCGCTTATTTCGCAACAAATGCACAAGAACTCTTCGTGGATGCTGAGAAGAAGATGGCTTGGCGTGAGTCCAATGGTGAACTCTATGCCGAGGGCACTGTCAATACCGATGGCACTTACACCATCGCTGGTGAGAAAGACCTTGCTCCCGGCACTCATTACCTCTGGATTGCTCTCGACATTGCCGATGATGCAAAGGAGGGTAATACCGTAGATGCCACCATTACAAACTATACCGTCGATGGCGCAACCAAGGCAGAGGCAAATGGAAATCCTGCCCATGCTGCCACCATCTTCCTGAGCGAGGGTAGCGTGCTGATGCCCATGGATAAGGGCTCGCTCTATTATCGTATCCCTGCTATTGCCACCTCAGCCGATGGCAAGCGCCTTGTCGTTCTGACCGATGACCGCAAGAACCACAATGCCGACCTGCCTAGCCACTGCTACGTGGTGGCTCAGTACTCAGAGGACAATGGCCGCACATGGAGCGACCCCGTGACGGTGGCCGGTACTGCTGAGACGGGTGGCAACTATGGTCACGGTGATGCTTCGCTCATCACTAACCGCATCAATGGCGACATCATCGGCATCATGACCACCTCGGCAAATGGTGCAGGATACTTTGCCTCTACGCCCGAGAAGCCTCAGACATGGAAGACCATTGTCAGCCACGATGGTGGTTTGACGTGGGAGACTCCCGTTGACCATACCAAGGAACTCTATGCCAAGGGCAGTCCTAACCCCAACTGGTTGGGCGGATTTACCGGTTCGGGCGCTGGTTTGCAGAAGCGCGACGGTACACTCGTTTCGCCCTTCGTGAACCGAGAGTCGCCCGATGGTACCAATAATAACGTGTCGCAGAACTACTACAACTTCATGTCGAAGGACGGTGGAAAGACTTGGTATGTAAGCGGTGTGAGTGGTACGAAGGGTGCTGACGAACCCAAGGTGCTGGAGCGCAACAATGGCGACTTGGCTATCAGCGTGCGTGCCAGCGGTTACAACTATCACAACGTGACAAGCGACGATGGTCAGACATGGCAGTTGCCTTCACAGACACGCTTCACCAGCGGTTTCAACGGCAATGCCTGCGATGGTGACTACATGTACTGGTGCTCTACGCTCGACGGCAACCCCTGGGACATCGTCCTGCAGACCATGCCAAACAGCGGTAGCCGTGAGAACGTCAGCATCGCACTCTCAACCGACGAGGGTGACACCTTTGCTGCTCCCAAGACAATCTGTCCTCGTGGTTCAGCCTACAGTTCTGCTACAGTCCTGCCTGACGGTACGGTAGGCGTTTACTATGAGGAGAACGGTCTCTTCGGCGGTTACACCATGCGTTTCGTTCGATTCTCGCTCGACTGGGCAAGCAACGGTAAGTACAAGTTTACGGAGGAGGCTCCCTTTCATCCCATTCAAACCAACGTCAAGGTGACCATGCCAACATACGGTCAGGACAAGGATGCTGAGGGCGAGTTGACCGGTCAGGCCGTGCGCACTTTGATGCTCCCTTTTGAGGCAGAGATTCCTGAGGGTATGACGGTTTTCGAGTGCTCTAACGACACGATTCAGTTTGATGACAACGGTACTCTGCGTGCCGGTGTCATCTTGAAAGAGAAGGAAGGCACAGGTTTGGAGGCATTTTGCCCCTACGTGGTTTTTGCCGCCAATGACGCAGACTTCACCTTTCGTCGCCCTCTGAGCGAGTGGCATGCCATGCCTATGACTGAGGATTGCGTCTACCAGGCTGGAGCCTTGAGGGGTATGCTGGTTAACAAGAAAATCATGGGTGATGGCTCTTCTGTATATGGCGATGTACGCTATATCAGCAGCAAGGGCGGCCTCGTCTTCAATCGCGTCACCAGCGGTAGTCAGTATGCCGTGCCCGCCTATGGTGCTTACTACTCGCAGGCCTTTGCCAACGCCCCCGACTGCATCCGCATCTTCACTCCTGAGAATGATCCCACGGGTATCTCCTCTCTGCCAACGGTGAACAGCGGTAGTTTGGAGGTGTATGACCTGAATGGCCGCAAGGTGTTAGCCCTTCCTGCCCATGGTTTGTATATTCGAAATGGCAAGAAGATGGTAAAGTAAAAGAAACGCCTTGTAGTAATTGACAATTGACAATTGATAATTTGAGATTGCGTATACTAATTCAGGATTTCCGCAGCGTATATGCACAATACCCTAATTATCAATTGTCAATTATCAATTATCAATTCCTGCATGAATAATGCAGGATAGCCCCCACCTTATATGTTTTTTATTCGTAGCACTTGGTGATGTCAGCGCCAGTGTAGTAGTGGTGTAGGATTTCCTCGTAAGAGTGACCTTCTGCGCTCATCACGGCAGCGCCAATCTGGCACATGCCGACTCCGTGGCCCCATCCGTGACCATTCAAAACGAAGGACTGAGGCACTCCGTTAGCATCGGGATTGAGCATATCAACCTCAAAGTTGCTGCTGTAGAGGTGGCTGTCGCTCAAGGCACGGCGAATCTCCAACTCCTTGCCAATGGTGAGGGAACGCTTGCTACCCACGATTTTCAGTTTCACTAAATGTCCGCTCTCACTGCGCTCGACGGGTTCAAGCGCAAGGATAGCACCAAAGTCTATGCCCAAACGCCTTGCTATAAGTTCGGCAAGTTCTTCTTGTGAGTATTCCTTTCTCCATTGGTAGAAATTGCGTGTCTCCAAGTCATAGTCGTTGAGTACCGCGCTTAGGATGCCGATGTTGCTGGTGTTGCAATAAGGATCCTTGACGGGGCGAAGGTAGGGGTGAGGTACATCCTCCCAACAGTTCTCAAATGCGTTGGTCGTTCCGCCACAACACTTTGCAAATCTTGCGTCGCATACCTTTCCCTCGTGTGTGAGTATCTCGCCTCTGGTCTGGCGTATGGCTTCTGCAACTTCGGGACATGCAGCACGTGTGATGCCTTGGTAGCGTTGGCAATGGTCGTCAGCGCATACGTCGAAGATGGTATGCTCCTCCTGGTCGTGCCAGCGGATGATCTCGGTATCCGTCTTTGTGAATTGGAAGAAGGCGTGAGATTGTCCGTTTCTGCGCTTCTCCATCTGAGCCAACAGCCAACTGCGGCTGATGACAGCCGATGCCTTCAGGAACTCTATGGGACATGTTGCCTTCATCTCGCTACTGATGACACTGGTAAGATATTGCTCTGCAGGAAGGATGTTGATGGCCACAATCTTCTCCTCGTCGACCACGAGTCGCAGTTTGCCTTGGAAGGTCTGCGTCTCTGTGCGCTCCCAATGGAACTCCTTTCCAATGACAACCTGATGAAGCGAGAAAGTGCTTTCCGGTGTGGCTGGTACGATGGTGAACTCGCGATAAAGCGCGTCATTCCATTTCAGACAGCCGTCCTCGATGGTGACCTCCTGATCGCCTGTCACGGTAGCACCCTTGGCGCGGAAGTCTCCATTCATCGTGAGGCGTAAGTGATCAGTTATCAGAATACCTACAGAAACTTCGGGTTCTTCCTGCGGCTCTGCATTTTCTGTTTCTATTGCTTCTTTTGTGGACTCCTTAGTTCGCTGACTGTTCGTCTTGGCATCATGTGCGTTGGCTGCTTCTTTATCTCCGTAACTGATGCGCTGAATGATGGGACGCAGTTCCTCCTCAGTCATGGTTACTTCCTGCAGGATACCTGCAGCAAGTTCAGGTGTCATCTTTCGGAAGTCTTCTTCGCGAGGAGTGATGATGAGGCCACCCATGTCTAATGCTCCGGGGCTGACGAGAATCTGCTCATCACCTTCGGCATAGTAGCAGTCAGGGCGATGCTTCTTTCGGGGGAAGATAAGGGCTACCATTTCGTCGGGGCGGCCACCGGTGCCGGGCTGACGCCAGCAGACAACATTCATGCGTGGCTCCCATTCGTCATTCATGATGGGGAGCGCATTGTATAGTCTCTCGCAGAGTGGACGGTCCATGTGATAGTCGAGCGAGCGGATCACGAAGACGGGGCAAGCCCAGGCGCGAAGCAAATACAGACCGCTACGCTTGTCGTTACCCGACTCGTCCAGTTCTGCCTCTTGTGCTCCGGTCAGAGGATATAGTTTGGTGATGCTGCCCTCATACTCCTTCCAGTCGCGCTCGATAGGTAAGATGCCGCGAACACCTGCTTGCAAATGGCAGTGGTCGGGGCATGAGGCTCCGCAGACGGGGCCATTATAAAATATAATATGTGAAGGCATATCCCACGCAAAACGGCACATCATGCCGAAGTGATCGAAGATGGCCTGCGGTTGGTGGTGGCGTGTGGGAATGGTAAAATGCTTCGGAAGGATGGGGTAGGGATTGACGAGCAACTGGTAGTACTTCTCGGTAGGCAGTGCACGCTGTATCTTGGGGCGATTGTGATCGCAAAGGAAACAAGGACGCTCCTGCAAAGTCTTGGCGTCGATCTTGGCTCCGGTGCTTACGATGCGTGCTGGGTTCCATTGTACGGTCATTGTGGCCTCGCCCTCTGTTAGTTGACGAGTCTCGACGTGCTCAAGTTCTTCATAACGTGAAGCGGCCTCTTGCCAACGTTTCAACTCCGTTTGATGGAAGAGTTCTGCCTCCTCAGCCGTAACGCGGTGCTGCCACATCTCACACATCTGCTGACGGGCACGTATCTCCGTGGTGCGCAACTGATCCTTATATAAATTGTTGCGGTTGACGGCTTCGACGGACAAGGCGGCATCGCTGTTACCTTCCCATCGACGGCACAGGTACAGTTCGTCATAGATGCGTGCAATGCGGAAACGGCGGCTCAGCATCAATCCCAATGCATAGTCCTCACCGTAACTGGTGTTGGGAATCTGTATCTTGCGCAGCAGGGGTGTGTAGAAAGCACGTGGAGCACCCAGACCATTGATGCGGAGTGCGTTGTTGCGACCGTTTGTGGCAGTCCATTCCTTATGGTCGATGAGACCGGGAGGCAGCGTCTCGAGTTGGAAGTTGCACATGCGATAGCTACCGATGACCATGGCAGCCTTTTCTTCATGGAACTTGTCTACAATGCGTTGCAAGGTGGCAGGACTGCTGTATAGATCGTCAGAGTCGAGTTGGACGGCAAAACGTCCGCAGCGGAAGTCGTGGATGGCGCGGTTCCAACATCCACCAATGCCAAGGTCGTCACGTTCAGGGATGATGTGTACGACGCGTTCGTCTTCTGCGGACAAACGCGATAGGATCTCTGTTGTTCCGTCGGTGCTGCCATTGTCGATGACGATGACGTTGAAGGGAAAGTTCGTTTCCTGTGACAAGGCACTGCGGACAGCATCCTCAATGGTGCGGACACGATTGCGCACGGGAATGATCACACTGGCCTCAATGTCCATGCGATTGATGTCCTGCTCTTTGTCGAAGCGTACTTCGTCAAGTTCGGCTGGTGCCAAATAGGCATTGATGTGGCGAAGGTGACGTGTAGCCACACGCTCCATCTCAATCTGGCGGGCACGGTTGCGGGGGTCGACGTAGTCAAACTGCTTCTCGCCACTCTTGCGCGTGTCAGTCTCTACCTCGGTGTAAAGATACTCGTTGATATGTACTGGCAACTGTTTTCTTGAAAGAAAGAGTCTCAAGTCATAGAGTCCGGCGTACTGGTAGTTGTGATTGCCGAGTCCTTCGATATACTCGCGCAGATCCCTTGTGCGGATGAGTAGCACCGATCCCATGGCAAAGTCGTCACGAATGCTTCCCAATTGATAATCGATGAGTGGCATGCGCTTTTTCTCAGCGGTCTGTTGGCCATTGACGACGTAATGATCGGCGTAGCTGAGTGGTGCTCCGGTGTCCTTTGCTATGGATATCCAACGTTCCAAGGCATGATAGCCTAGTTGCAGCGTCCACGTCTTGGTGTAGATGAGTGTGTAGGGCGCTTTTGACGTCTCACCAATGTATCGGATTGTCTTGGTACTAAAGGGCACTTCCTCAAGATGATGGATGCAGTCAACCAGGGGTTCTGCCTGTAGCATTTCGATGGTTGGACGTGCCTGCGCCTCATTCTCAAAAGGTATAAAACAGTCTATTCCGGGCCTCATTTCTTAAGCTTTTAGTTATTTTTCGACAAAGATATTGAATTTTTCCGAGAAAATGAACCATCATAGCAAAAAAAATCCCTATATTTGTAACCATGAAAGAAAAAATATGACCATGAAAAACTATTTAGCAGTTGACTTGGGTGCTACGAGCGGACGTACCGTGTTAGCATCGTATGATGGAGAGAAGGTGGAAATGAAAGTCTGGACACGTTTTGAGAATCCTCAGATTCCTATGACCGGACACATCTTCTGGGACCTTCCTTATTTATATAATGAAATTCTCAAGGCACTAAGGAAAGTGGTAGAAGAAAAGGTGACGATTGAGAGCATCGGCATCGACACGTGGGGTTGCGACTTTGCCTTCTTTGGCAAGCAAGGTCAGATGATGGGTATGCCTTTCTGTTACCGCGATCCTCATACCGATGGTGCCATCGAAGAGTTTACCCATGTTCACATGAATGCTGAGGCACTCTACAACAAAACAGGCATTCAGTTCATGCCCTTCAACAGCCTCTTCCAACTTGACACGATGCGCCGTTCAGGTATTACGGCTCTAAAGGCTGCTGAGAAAGTAATGTTCATTCCCGATGCGCTGGGCTTCCTGCTGACAGATAAGTGTGTCTGCGAATATACCGTGGCAAGTACGAGCCAGATCCTCAATGCTGAGACGGGAGATCTTGACGAGAAACTTCTTCAGTTTGTCGGTTTGAGCCGTAAGCAGTTTGGGCCCATGACGCAGCCTGGCACATTGATTGGTACACTCACACCTCAGGTGCAGCAGGCAACAGGTGTGGGTGCTTTCCCCGTGATTGCGGTGGCTGGGCATGACACGGCATCTGCCGTAGCGAGTGTGCCCACCAGTGATGCAAACTATGCTTACCTGAGTTGCGGCACCTGGTCGCTTCTCGGTATTGAGAGCCCTTCGCCTATCATCAATAAGCAGAGCCGTGAGGAGAACTTTACCAACGAGGGTGGAGTAGACGGTACGACACGTTTCCTGAAGAATATCTGTGGATTGTGGCTCTTTGAAGGATGTCGGAAGGAGTTCAAGGATGTGCCAGCAGACGCAGGCGAACTCAGTGCATTGTGTGAGACGAGTACGTTTGACAGTCTTATTCAGCCCGATGATGAGCTCTTTGCTCATCCTGACTCCATGACGGCTGCCATTACGGAATTCTGCCGCCGCACAGGTCAGGCCTTGCCCGAGAAACCTGCTGACTACATACGCTGTATCTTCCGCAGCCTGGCCTTGCGCTATCGCCAGGTCATAGAGTTGCTCCGTTCTCTTTCTGAAGTGAACATTGAGCGCCTGCACGTCATCGGCGGTGGTTCGTTGAACAAATACCTGATGCAGATGACTGCCGATGCCACTGGTCTGCCCGTCATTGCTGGTCCTACCGAAGGTACAGCCTTGGGTAATGTGCTGATGCAGATGCGTGCCGCTGGCGAAGTCGCCTCGCTGACAGAGATGCGCAGCGTCAGCGCCAAGAGTGTGGAGACCGTGACCTATCAGCCTGCCGCTTCCGACGAGTGGGACAAGGCGTACGAGAAGTTTATGGCCTTGTAACCTCACAACCTCAAAACCGTATAACCATAAAACCTTATAACCTCAAATTATGAAATCAGAACAAATTGAACAGGCATATCAAGTGGCCAAGGCCCGTTATGCAGAATTGGGTATCGACACAGAGAAGGTAATTGCACAGTTGCAGGACTTCCACCTGAGTATGCACTGCTGGCAGGCTGACGACGTACACGGCTTCGAGCCTAAGGCTGGTGCCATGAGTGGTGGTATTCAGTCAACGGGTGACTACCCTGGTGCAGCCCGCAACATCGATGAACTTCGTCAGGACATCCTCAAGGCCAAGAGCCTCATTCCCGGTACACATCGTCTTAACCTCCATGAGATTTATGGAGAGTTCAATGGCAAGATGATCGATCGCGATGAGTGCAGCGTTGATATGTTCAAAGGCTGGATGGAGTGGGGTAAGGAGCATAATACCAAGCTCGACTTCAATTCTACCAATTTCTCTCACCCCAAGTCAGGCAACCTCACCATTTCCAATCCCAATAAGGAGATCCGTGAGTTCTGGATCGAGCACATGAAGCGTTGCCGTGCTATTGCCAATGCCATGGGTGAGTACCAGCAGGATCCCTGCATCATCAACCTCTGGATTCACGATGGTAGCAAGGACGTCACCGTTAATCGTATGCAGTACCGTGCCCAGTTGAAGGAGAGCCTTGACGAGATTCTCGCCACCAAGTATGAGTGGGAGAAGCCTTGCCTTGAGTCAAAGGTGTTCGGTATCGGTTTGGAATCTATGACCGTGGGTTCCAACGATTTCTATAATGCATACGCATCCAAGAACAATGTCATGGTGACGCTCGATACGGGTCACTTCCATCCTACAGAGTCTATTGGCGACAAGGTCAGCTCATTGCTGCTCTTCGTGCCCGAACTGATGCTGCATGTCAGCCGTCCCGTACGTTGGGACAGCGACCACGTAACCATCATGGACGACCTCACCACCGAACTCTTCTACGAGATAGTTCGTGCCGGTGCTATCGACCGTGTTCACTACGGTCTTGACTATTTCGACGGTACCTTGAACCGTGTCGGTGCTTACGTCATCGGTAGCCGTGCCGCCCAGAAGTGCATGTGCCGTGCCTTGCTTGAGCCTGTGGCTGAGATCAGCAAGATGGAGAATGCTGGTCAGATGTTTGAGAAGTTGGCTACCATCGAGGAACATAAGGCGATGCCTTGGAATGCTGTCTACGATGAGTTCTGCCTCCGCAACGACGTGCCTGTGGGTCTCGACTACATCAAGGAGTGCCAGAAGTACGAACAGGAAGTGACGCTGAAGAGATAATTCACAATTCACAATGCATAATTCATAATTATGGCAGGAAAAAGTTCTCTTAAGAGCACCCTCGCGGTGTCTCTCAACAACTATTTGGATGCCGGTGCCATCGTAGCGGGTGGTAGCGGCATCACCCTTTGGCAAAACTACCTTGGACTTTCCGAGATGCATCTGGGTTGGCTCAATGCCTTGAGTGCTAATGCCCTGGGTGCGGCTATCGGTGCCATTATCGGTGGATTCCTTGCAGATAAGTTCGGACGTAAGTTCATCTTTACCTATAACCTCTTGGTTTATATGGTAGGTGTACTCATCGTGATGTGTGCTTTCAACTTTCCCATGCTTTTGGCAGGATTCTTGGTAACGGGCATCTCGGTGGGTATTGGAGTACCCGCATCATGGACTTACATTTCTGAGAGTTCAGAGGTGAATAACCGTGGACGTAATATTTGTCTCTCGCAGATGTCGTGGGGCCTTGGCCCGATGATGATTCTGCTCTTGGGTATGCTGTTTGCTCCTGGTGGCTATCTCTATGGCCCTGTGGAGTCGTTGGCACACGCCATCATGGGGGCAGATGCCGCTCAGTCGGTAGTGGAAGTGTTCTCCTCTCGCGTGGTCTTTTTCACACTGTTTGTGGTTGCCTTCATAGCGTGGACACTGCAGCGTCAGTTGGAGGAAAGTGCAGAGTTCGAGGCATCTAAAGAGGCTGCTAAGGCAAGCGGTGAGAAGACAGGACTGATTCATTCCTTCTCCGTTCTCTTTACCAATAAGGTAGCCGTGCGTAGCGTTATCTTCTTGGCTTCTATCTATCTGACATGGAATCTCGTAGCATCAGTGATGGGCTTCTTCTCCCCGCATATCTGCGAGACGGCAGGTGGCGTAAGTAACGAATATGCCAATTGGATGAACTGCATTCAGTGGGCTGTCGTGGTCGTGGTCACTTTAGGCGTGTCGCGCATCATCGACCGTACCAGTCATAAACTTATCTACGTACTTGGTCTGCTGTTTGCCATCGCATGTTGGGTAGTGGTTGTCAGCGGAATCAGTAGTCTGACAGGCCTTTGGGCGTTTGTCATTCTGTGGGGACTCAACAGCGGCTTGTCCGTACAGATTTTCTATGCTCTTTGGGGATCTGAATTGTTCCCTGCCAAGTTCCGTGCCGGAGCCCAGGGTTTGATGTTCTTCATCGTGCGTGGCCTTTCTGCTGCATGGGGTCTCATCTTCACCTTTATCTATGGTGAGAATGGCGAGGGCTTTACCATTGCAGCCTATTGCATGATTGCTCTGCTGGCCATCTCGCTCGTTGTTGGCATCATCGGTGCTCCCAACACCCGTGGCAAATCGCTCGATCAGATTACGAAGGAGCGCTACGGAAACATCTAACCTCAAAACTTCTACAAGTTTCGCAAGTTGTATGTCTGCTATTTTTAATGAGTTAATTAATAATGAACAATTAATAATGAGTAATGCGATTAATGAGAGGCTGGCACAGTGATATGTTCGAGGACGCACATTGTTGCTCATTACTCATTACTCATTGTTCATTATTAATTGCTCATTAACCAATTATGCGACATGCGAAAGTTGAATAACCGTAAAACCATAAAACCGATAAAAATGAAAAGTATATTGGAAGGCCGTCCAGGCCTGAAGGAAGTGATAGATCAAGTTGCAGAGGTAACAGGTTACCTTTGGCAGAAGGGGTGGGCAGAGCGTAATGGTGGTAACATCACCGTTAACGTGACCGAGTTTGCTGACGAGTCGTGGGCTTCGATGCCTGCCATTGCACCTGTCAAGCAGATTGGTAAGGTGTTGCCAAACCTGAAGGGTAAGTATTTCTATGCAAAGGGAACTGGCAAGCGTATGCGCGACTTGGCACGCTGGCCTATGCAGAATGGTGCCATCATCCGTATTTGTGAAGACTGCGCCTCGTACGAAATCATCGCTGATGAGCCTGTCATCCCAACTTCTGAATTGCCTTCGCACTTGGCATTGCAGGACTACCTGCTCTCCACCGGCAGCACTTACAAGGCAACGCTCCACACTCATCCCATCGAACTGGTAGCCATGTCACACATTCAGCGTTTCCTCAAGGGCGATGAGATGACACGCGTACTCTGGTCGATGATTCCCGAGACTTTGGCTTTCGCGCCTCTTGGCATCGGTGTTGTGCCTTACGCACTGCCAGGTTCTGTGGAGTTGGCCGACGCTACCATGGAGCAGATCAAGACGCACGACGTAGTGCTGTGGGAGAAGCATGGCACAGTGGCAGTTGGTACCGACATCATGGATGCCTTCGACCAGACCGACGTGCTCTGCAAGGCTGCCAACATCTATATGTGTGCCCGCAACATGGGTAGTGAGCCTGATGGCATGACCGATGAGCAGATGAAGGAGATACAAGACGTCTTCGGATTGCCTAAGACACGTCCTTGCTGATAACCCTAAAACCTCAAACCCCTCAAACATGAAACGATTCGCATTCAAAATGTTCCTCAAGCCCGGTATGGAGGAGGAATACCAAAAGCGCCACGCTGCTTTGTGGCCCGAGTTGAAACAGCAGATCAAGGATGCTGGCGTGAGCAACTACAGCATCTATTGGGATAAGGACACCAACATCCTCTTTGGCTATCAGGAGGTGGCCGAGGGAGCTGCCAATACGCAGGACGTCAGTGTGGCCGACGAGATCACGCTCAAGTGGTGGGCTTACATGAAGGACATCATGGAGACCAATCCTGACAACTCGCCCGTCACCATCCCTATCAAGGAGGTTTTCCATCTTGACTGACCCCCTCTTCAGAAAAACATATACAGGAAATGTTTTGGTTCATCCGATATTTGGAGTGATAACTGCACTCCAAATGTCGGATGAACCTCATTTTTTTCTAAAGTGTGCAAATCCGCATTACTGTATTGACAATAAAATTGTTGTGGGGGGAGAATTCTCTACGCCACGGCCGTGGCGTATATACGCCACGGGCGTGACGTACAAACGCGTCGGCCGTGGCGTAGAGAATTCATGCGAAGGAAAATGGAAATTGAAGCATGGAGAAACAGGATTTTCTGCGCAGGGAAATGAGTATGCTTTGCGCGAAAAAAAGCAGAAAATAGGCCTAAAAACGCAAAAAGTGTGGAGGCTTGGAAGTAGCCTCCACACATATAATGCGCTGAATGATAGTTTGTAATAAAGATTGTGGAGGGTGGAGGCTTTTTTAAATTTCCTAGGAAATGCGCGCGCGTGTGCGCGTAAGCCTCCTTTCTCCTTACCACTCGTTGTCCCAAGCACCATGCTGACTGCTCTTCCCATCGCTGTAGTCGCGCTGCTCCTTGACATTGAATTCATCCACCTCACCGCCGATGGGGATGAAGGTGCTGCTCTGTGCCAGCATCTGTGCCGGCTGTATGGGGTGGTATTGCTGCACCGTTGGTTTGCTATATACTTTCTTCATTGGATTCTTCTATATAACAAGTTTGTTATTTCAACATTACTCTTATTCCCCCGGGGGTTAGGGGGGCTTCTTACTTCACCAAATATTTCTTGCCATTCTTGATGTAGAGGCCGCTACGCAAGGTGTTCTGCTGCGCTTTTCGACCACTCATGTCAAAGACAGATGAAGTCTGTACGTTGCTGCGTATGCCTTCGATGGCTGTCTCCTCGCCATCCCAGTCGAGACCAAATACGGTGACCTTAACCTCATTGACGTCCTTAGGATTGCCCATACGGTCGGTGACGCTCAGATACCAGCGGAAGGCACCCAGGTTGGCGCTCTCCGTCTTGGCACGGGCCAAGGCACCGCCACCCATGGCATAGTAGCCATTCGTCTTCATC
This sequence comes from Bacteroidaceae bacterium, assembly GCA_045629085.1. Taxonomy (GTDB): domain Bacteria; phylum Bacteroidota; class Bacteroidia; order Bacteroidales; family Bacteroidaceae; genus Physcousia. The sequence goes on along the minus strand of JAZQQO010000066.1, from coordinate 37,996 downwards.
TCCGTACCGCTGATGCCGCTGTATGTGCCGGTGAAGGTGAACTTGGTGTTCCATGAAGTCACGTCAAACTTATTCTCGACAGCAGGATAAAGTGTTGCATCGGTCAGGGTGATTACCTTCTCGCCGACCTCCTTGGCACGGATCAGGTAGGGCGTGTTAGGCTCGATACTACCGCTCTTCACCTTGATGGCCTCCAGCTCGGTGCGGTCGTCAGTGCCGTTGTCGTCATCGTCATATTGGTGAACGGCGTTCAGGCGCAGCACCTCGAAGTCGCCAGCCCAGTCCTCGTAACTCATGGCGAAGGGCACGTAGAGGGCCTGCCACTCGGTATTGGTGAAGTTGCGGGTGTAGGTTAGGTTGTCGTATGTTTCCTCCGAACTATGCTCAAATACTTGACCATCAAAAAGAGCTATGTCGTTAGGAGGTAATACCGCATCCTCAATGATTGTAAAGTTCTTCCAATAGTTTGCGGTACGATATGCATCACCACAGCCAGGGAGTACATGGAGCGTACCGTAGGTCGTAAAGGTTTCTGAAAAGATATCTTGCGGAGTCTCAGCTAAGTCGGTCACAGATGTAAGGCCGCTGCAACCATAGAAAGCCCAGACTCCAATGCTCGTCACGGAATTGGGGATGTCTACTGAAGTCAGGCCGCTGCATTGTAAGAAAGCATTGGTTCCAATGAACCTTGTACCTTCCTTTATTTTGACATCAGTCAACGATTTATCTACTAATTCCACCAAATAGGTATCCGCATAGCGCAAGCCGTCAATTACGGGTAGGCCACTGCAATCACGGAAAGCATAGCTTTCAATACTCGTCACGGAGTTGGGGATGGTCACGGAGGTCAGGCCGCTACAACCATCGAAAGCATTTTTTCCAATACTCGTCACAGAGTTGGGGATGGTCATAGAAGTCAGGCCACTGCAATAATAGAAAGCACTGCTTCCAATGAACCTTGTCCCTTCCTTTATTTTGACATCGGTCAACGATTTATCTACTAATCCTTCCAGATAGGTATCCGCATAGCGAACTCCATCAATTACGGGTAAGCCGCTGCATTGATAAAAAGCATCAGTTCCAATACTCGTCACGGAGTTGGGGATGGTTACTGAAGTCAGGCCGCTGCAACCCCGAAATGCCCTGGCTCCAATACTCGTCACGGAGTTGGGAATGGTTACTGAGGTCAGGCCGCTGCAATAATAGAAAGCCTCACTTCCAATACTCGTCACGGAGTTGGGGATGGTTACTGAGGTCAGGTCGAAGCAATACCCGAAAGCATAATCTCCAATACTCGTCACAGAGTTGGGGATGGTCACTGAGGTCAGGCCGCTGCAATTATAGAAAGCATAGTCTCCAATACTCGTCACGGAGTTGGGGATGGTCACTGAGGTCAGGCCGCTGCAACCATAGAAAGCAGAGCTTTCAATACTCGTCACGGAGTACTTCACACCTCCATTTGTTACACTGGCAGGAATCACGATAACGCCTTTGTAGATGGGGCTTTTGCTCGTCACCTCTGCCGTCATGTCTGTTCTGTTCAGATTGTAGGAGATGCCACCAATCTCAACATACTGTGCCCATCCTGTCGCAACGACGGTGAGCAACACTAATAGCGTAAAGATTCTCTTCATAATTTTTTCCTTTTGCCAAATCATCCCACTGTATTGGCATTGTTTAGATTGAATAAGGACAAAAGAAAAGCGTGAGGGATGTCCTTACTCATCTTATCTCTGGTATCGCCAAACACCATTACGGAAACGAATAACTACAACTCACCCACGCTGTATAAGTGCCACTATACAGCGCGGGGCTGCATGAGTACGTACTACATACAGGAAGGCGCCCTGTATCATTCATCCTTCCGTTTTGAAATTGGCGATTTCGAGATAAAGGATGAAAGCATGGAACGCTTTCTTATCATTTTGGCTATCCCGTAGGTGCAAAGCACCCACTTCGCTCCAAAAGACGGGGCAAAGTTAGTAATTTGAAATTAAACTGCCAAGAAAAGATGAAGTTTTTCGACTTCTACAAATGAAAATAATACATAATGTGTCATCTGCGAAGGTAAGAGTTCGACGTAGTCAAATCTGCGTCTAAAAAACTGTTTGCATCTCTCTAACATGCCCGTTGCACCTTTTTTTCGCTCAACGCGTGCTACATTGACTTTTTTTTTGTATCTTTGCGCCCGAATATGGACACATTACTAGGAAAGACAAGGGACGAGTTGCGCCAGGTGGCTGCCGAAGCGGGACTGCCTGCCTTTGCCGGCGGACAGTTGGCGCAGTGGCTGTACCAGCGTGGTGCGGCATGCATAGAGGACATGACGAACATCTCGAAGGCGGGACGGCAGAAGTTGGCAGAGGGTTACGAACTGGGCCGGCGCGAACCACTGCAGGTGCAGCGGAGCGTGGACGGAACGGCAAAGTATCTCTTCCCTGTAAGTTGCGGTGGACATGTAGAGACGGTGTTTATTCCCGATGGCGATAGAGGCACGGTGTGTGTGTCGTGTCAGGTGGGATGTAAGATGCATTGTGCCTTTTGCATGACGGGCCGTCAGGGCTTCCATGGACATCTTACGGCTGGCGACATTCTTAACCAACTCTATTCATTGCCCGAGCGCGAACGCATCACTAACGTGGTGTTCATGGGGCAGGGTGAGCCTTTCGACAACCTCGACAATGTTCTTCGCGCTACAGAACTACTGATGGCCGACTATGGTTGGGCATGGAGCCCGAAGCGCATCACCGTCAGCACCGTGGGACTGCAGAAGGGTATGCAGCGTTTCCTTGACGAGAGTCCTTGCCACTTGGCAGTGAGTCTGCACAACCCCTTCCCCGAGGAGCGCGGTGAGATGATACCTGCCGAGAAGGCATGGTCGCTGACCGATTTCATCGCTCTGCTGAAGCGCTACGATTGGAGCCATCAGCGCCGCTTGTCGTTCGAGTACACGGTGATGCATGGTTTCAACGACAGCCCTCGCCACGTTCGTGAGTTGTGCCGGTTGCTGGGGCGCTTGGAGTGCCGTGTCAACCTGATTCGCTGTCATGAGATACCCGAATCGCCTTTCCATCCGGCTCCCGAGACGACGATGGAGTGGATGCGTGATGAACTGAATCGTCATGGCATCACCACGACCATCCGTGCCAGCCGTGGACAGGACATCTTCGCTGCGTGCGGATTGCTGTCAACGAAAGAAACGCTTGAACAGGGATAAGACAAGATAGGTGTCTAGAGGTAGATTGAAGCGAATACACATATTTTTGTTTAGAATATACAAAGATTATGAAAAGAATACTATTGTTGCTATTGATGGCAGTCAGTCTTGTGGGCTGTAAGAAGGAGATGCTTTTTCCCGTGGCAAGCGGACGCCCGTATGAGGTGCTCGTCGTAATGGATAATCAGGCATGGGAGCGTCCTGCCGGACGTGCCTTGTTTGCCGTGCTCGATACCGATGTGCCAGGCCTGCCTCAGTCTGAGCGCTCGTTCCATTTCTCGCAGTGCAGTCCCAATGACTTGGATCGTGTGCTGAAACTCTTCCGCAACGTCATCTTCGTGGACATCGATCCGAAGATGTACACCCACACCAAGTTGAAGTTCATGCGCGACAAGTTTGCCATGGAGCAGATATGGATAACGCTGCAAAGTCCGAGCGAGGAGGATTTCGAGGAGTACTGCATCAAGAACCGTCAGTACATCGTGGACTTTATTACCAAGACGGAGATGAACCGTTTCATCAAGATACTTGAAGAGAAGCATTCAGAATTGGTTTCTAACTTGGCTAAGGATCTCTTTAACTGCAATGTGTGGGCACCCGAGGAATTGCAGAGTTCGAAGCGTGGCGACAATTTCTTCTGGGCAAGCAACAATACGTCATCAGGGTTGCTGAACATGTGCATCTACAGTTACCCATACTATGGCCCTGAGACCTTCAACAAGGAGTATGTGCTGGCGAAGCGCGACTCGGTTATGATGCGTAACATACCTGGTTCGACGCCTGGTATGTACATGAAGACGGATACGCTCTACACCGACTGCCGCCCCATCACGGTGCACGGACAGTATGCCTACGAGAGCCGTGGCCTTTGGTACATGGAGAACGACGGCATGGGTGGCCCGTTCGTTAGTCAGTCGCGTGTAGATACGACCCGCAACCTTGTCATCGTGACCGAGGGTTTCGTATATGCACCCGAGAAGATGAAGCGCGGCCTTATCCGCCGCATTGAGGCAAGCCTCTACACGCTGATGCTGCCCTACGAAGAAAAGACAGATTCAATCAATTAAAAACATACTTATGAAAAATAATTCATCATCTATTTTTAGTCAACAAAACGGTGCGGACGTGGAAGGACAGAACGCAGCGGTGGAGAGTCCCGAAGTACCCGTCGTAGCCATTACGGCCGGTGATACCAATGGCGTGGGTTACGAGGTCATCATGAAGACCTTTGCCGAGCCACTTATGTTGGAACTTTGTACTCCCATCATCTACGGTAATCCCAAGTCAATGGCCTATCACCGCAAGGCTCTGGGCATCGAGGTGAACTACAACGTAATACAGCGTGCCGAGGAGGCACGTGAGGGACGCCTGAACCTGTTGGCCGTGAGCGACGAGGAACTGAAGATCGACTTCGGACAGAGCACGCCCGAGGCTGGTAAGGCTGCCCTGCAGAGCCTGGAGGCTGCCGTGAACGACTATCGCGAAGGTGCCTTCGACGTGCTTGTCACTGCCCCCATCAACAAGCATAGCATTCAGAGCGACAATTTCCACTTCCCCGGGCATACTGAGTACATCGAGGAACGACTGGGCGAGGGCGATAAGGCCTTGATGATATTGATGAACGAGCGTGTACGTGTAGCACTCGCTACCACGCATCTTCCTATTGCTCAGGTGGCTCAGAACCTCACCACCGAGGGAATTATGGAAAAGTTGCGCATTCTCAATGTTACCCTTCGTCGTGACTTCCTGATGACTCGCCCACGCATCGCTGTGCTGGCGCTCAACCCCCATGCCGGTGACGACGGCTTGCTGGGTGAGGAGGAGCAGACCATCATTATCCCTGCCATTGAGCAGGCCAATGCCGAGCATATCGATGCTTACGGTCCATTCCCTGCTGACGGTTTCTTTGGCAGCGCGGCTTACGAGCACTACGATGCCATTCTGGCAATGTACCACGATCAGGGATTGGCTCCTTTCAAAGTGCTGGCTATGGATGACGGCGTGAACTATACGGCAGGTCTTCCTATTGTTCGCACAAGCCCCGACCATGGCACGGCTTACGACATCGCCGGTAAGGGCGTGGCAGACGAGAATTCTTTCCGTCAGGCACTTTATCAGGCCATCGACATCTTCCGCAACCGCCAGCGTTACGATGAGGCTATGGAAGATCCTCTGCCAAAACTCTACCATGAGAAGCGTGAGGATGAGCGCCGTGAACGCCATCGCAATAATCCCACCCCTGTTCCAACTAAAGAAAAAGACTCTAATCAAGAACCTGAGCAGAAGGCAGAGTGAAAGCAACATATAGAAATATCTTCCTGTTGATAGGTCTGGCAGCCGTGGTCATCATGCTGCTGACCTTCGACATGTCGTATGCCGAATTGTGGGATAAGATAAAGAGCGCTGGCTATTGGTTTTGGGCTGTCATCTTGCTTTGGGTGCCCATCTACATGCTAAATGCATGGTCATGGTACGTCATCATCAACGATGGCTCGGCAGAACACCATGTCGGTTTCTGGCGTGTCTTCAAGTACACCGTGTCGGGCTATGCGCTCAATTACGTCACTCCTGTCGGCGTGCTAGGTGGCGAGCCCTACCGCATCATGGAACTGACACCTTACGTCGGAGCAGCCAAGGCTTCATCGAGCGTTATTCTCTATGCCATGATGCACATCTTCTCGCATTTTTGGTTCTGGGCTTTCAGTCTGTTGCTGTTCGTGGCATTGTATACGTCTGTTATCACTTGGCCCATAGCCCTCATTCTTGTGGTCATGTCAGCCTTTTGCGCTTTGGGCATCTACTTTTTTATGTTAGGCTACCGTAATGGTTTGGCGGCCCGTGCTCTGCGTTTCTTTGGCAAATGGCCGCTCATCGGCAAGCGCATTCGTGGTTTTGCGGAGAGAAATAGTGAGACAATCGAGCGTGTAGACAGCCAGATTGCCGAATTGCATGCGCAACGCAAGTCAACCTTCTACCTGTCGCTCTTTCTGGAGTTTCTGGCTCGTGTGGTGGGTTGCCTGGAGGTGATGTTTATCCTCTTCATGTTGCCCGAAAATAGCGATATTTCCTTCTTCGATTGCATTTTGATGCAGGCCTTTATGAGCCTTTTTGCCAACTTGATGTTCTTCATTCCGATGGAGATGGGCACGCGTGAAGGCGGCTTTGCCATGATAACGGGCGTTCTGCACATGCGTCAGGCTAATGGCGTGCTGACAGGTCTTGTCACTCGTTTGCGCGAACTCTTCTGGATTGCCGTGGGATTACTGCTCATGAAGGTGGGAAACCCTAAAACCTCAAAACCCTAAAACCTCAAAACCTCACCCAATGGATTTTGATTTGAATAGTCTTTGCCGAGGTTGCGATTTTGCTGAACTCTACGCCGAGCGTACCGAGACACAAAGTCTTGAACTTCTGGATGGCATAGTGAGCAAGGCTGCCCATACGCTTCTGCAAGGTGTGGGCATCCGTGAACTCAATGGCGAGAAGACACGCTATACATATTACATGCCGTCGCGTATGCCGGATTGGTTTGAGGCTAACCATCCGTACTGCGATGTGCATGCTTTGACGCCCGTCATACTCCATGATATGGAACGTCAGGCGCGTACGCTTGACAATCGTGTGGTCAAGGTAAAGGCTGTGGTGGCCTCTACCGTGACGGACGTCTCCATCTCTTTCTGCCATACAACAAATGCGGGCAGAACTGCCGAGCAACCTGTGCACGATCATCGTGAGCGTCATGTCCTGATGCTGCATGTCGTGTTGGAGCAGGAAGGGCGCCACGAGATGGGATTTGCCAGCATTGTGCTGAAGGAGAAACCACTCCATGCCATGACTGACGAGGAACGCGAGACGACGGTCAAGTCGCTCGTTCAGAATGCCTTGTCACAGGCTGACCATCTGTTCCGCGCCATTACACCGCAAGGTGGCGACATGCCTGTCGTGATGGCTGCGGGTGCAAGTGGCATCCTGCTGCACGAGGCTATTGGCCATGCCTTTGAGGCAGATTTCAACCGTCAGCATACGAGCATCTTCTCTGACAAGATGGGGCAGGAGATCTGCCGTTCCGGCATTACGATTGTCGACGATGCCACGTTGCCATTCGCGCCTGGATCCTTTGCCTACGATGATGAAGGTGCTCCTGCTCAATGCACCTATCTTGTGCATGACGGTCGATTGGAGAGTTATCTTCACGACCACATATCAGCAGAGCATTATGGTGTGAAGCCTACGGGTAATGGTCGCCGTCAGAACTTCCGCCACGCTCCCGTGCCTCGCATGACCAACACCTACATGCTGCCTGGCGAGGCTTCGGAGGAGGACATCATTCGCAGTGTGAAGCACGGCATCTATGCTCAGGCGTTTACTAACGGACAGGTGCAGATTGGCGCCGGCGACTTCACCTTCTACCTCAAGACTGGTTTTCTCATCGAGGATGGACATCTCACGGCTCCTATACGCGATGTAAATATAATAGGTAATGGCCCTCGTGCCTTGGCTGACATCTCGATGGTGGGTAACAACCTGCTGCTCGATCCCTCGGCTGCCTTCTGCGGCAAAGCAGGACAGCAAGTGCCTGTCGGGCAGGGTATTCCTACCGTAAGAGTTGATCGGCTGACCGTGGGAGGAGTTTGAGATTAAACATAGTAGCCCCCCTAACCCCCGGGGGGAATAAGAATGATGGAGAAATAAAAGTTACAAGTTTCGCAAGTAGTATGTCTGCAATTTTTAATGAGTTAATTAATAATGAGCAATGAATAATGAGTAATGGGATTTAATGAGAGGCTGGCGCTGTGATACGCTAGAGGACTCACATTATTCACATTGTTCATTACTCATTATTCATTATTAATTGCTCATTAATCAATTATGTGACATGCGAAAGTTGAATAAAAGTCTGTATGAATTGTGAATTAGATAAAGTTTTGACGATGATTCGCGAGGCGGGCTGTGAGGATGCTCGCCTGGTGATGCTGCGCAATACGGAGCAGAGCATCAACGTCATCAATCAGGAATTGGACAAGGTGCAACGCAGCGAGTCGCAATCCTTGGCCATCACGCTGTATATGGATGGGCGTGAGGGTTTCTTCTATACGAATGTGCTTGACGATGAGGCTCTCCTTCGCTTTGTGCGTCAGAGTGTGGAGACGACACGTCTGCTGGCTCCCGATCCCGCTCTTCGTTTGGTGTCACCTGAACGCTACTACAAGGGTGACGGACCAGATTTGCTGAACTTTGACGAAGCGCTAACAAGTGTTGACGTGGAGCAGAAGCAGGCTTTGGCTTTTGACCATAACGCGGAGGCGTATGGTGCCGATCCTCGCGTAATCAGCGTTGATACCCGCTATGTTGATCGTACCCATCATGCTCACTACATGACGAGCAATGGCTTCTGTGCCTCAGAACGCAGTTCACGTTGCACGCTTTCGACCATCGTCAGCGTGCAGGGCGAGGGTGATGCCCGTCCGATGGATGGTTGGGGGCAGACACGTCTCTTCTTCCGTGATATGCCGACGGAAGGCATCGGCCGTGTGGCCTTGCAGCGCACCTTACGTAAGATAGGCCAGCATCCTGTGGAGGCAGGTCGCTATACGATGGTGGTGGAGAGCCCTGTAGCCGCGTCCCTGTTGTTGCCTTTGCTTTCGGCAATGGGTGGACAGGCATTGCAGCAACACACGTCCTTCCTCGAAGGAAAATTGGGCGAACAGATTGGCAGTCCCTTACTCGACATCATCGACAATCCCCATATTCCTGGTACGCGTGGTGCTACCTATTTCGACTACGACGGTGCTGCTACCCGTCCTATGCAACTCTTTGACAAGGGTCGTCTCTGCACCTATTTCATTGACACGCCGATGAGTTATAAACTCGGTATGGCTCCTACGACGCAGGACACGCACCATGTCATCATGACGCCCTCGCAGTCGTCGCTCGACGATGTGCTGCGCGATCAAGGTGAGTGCATACTCGTTACCGATTTCAATGGAGGCAACTGCAATCCTGCCACGGGACATTTCTCTTACGGCATTGAGGGCTATCTCTGCCGTGATGGCATCTACGTACAACCTATCAGCGGTATGAACATCACCGGCAATATGCTGGAACTATGGCAGCACCTCGTGCAGGTGGCTAACGATGCCGATCCTTACGAGACAGAACTCATACCCTCATTGGCATTCGAGGGAGTATCTTTCTATTAATTCACAATTCACAATTCATAAGGCAATGATATACTTTTTGACACAGATTACGCAGATTTCACAGATTTTTATTTTAGCAGAAATAGAATCCGTCAAATCGTGTCAAAATGGAAATAATCTGTGAAATCTGCGTAATCTGTGTCAAAATATCATTCTGTGCCTAATCGTATATTGTTTCCATTCACAATTCATAATTAAGACTTCACAATACATAAATGAGAAATAATGCTTTCACTTTTGGATTTAGAAGATGGACAGGCCTTCTTCTCCTTCTCTTCTTCTGTATCCTTCCCGTTCCTGCCAAGCGTTTGAAGGTAGGATTGGTGTTGGGTGGCGGCGGCGCAAAGGGTGCTGCCGAGGTAGGTGTCATCAAGGTGCTGCAGAAGTCTGGTATTCCTATTGACTATGTGGCAGGAACGAGCATCGGAAGTCTGGTGGGTGGCTTGTATGCTGCAGGCGTCAGTGCTGAGGAAATGGAGAAACTCTTCATGCGCCAAGACTGGATTTCGCTCTTCACCGATCGCAATGTCGAACATAAGTCTGACCCGTTTTATTCGGAAGATGGCTGCTACTTCGTTTTCGGTTATCCCATTTACAATTCCAACCGCAGTATGCTGCGTGACGGCTTGTTGCGTGGTGATAGCATTACGAGCCTGCTGGGCCAGTTGACAGGTCAGCGCAACTACATACATTTTGATAAACTCAAGACACCCTTTCGCTGCGTGGCAGTCGACCTTGAGACGATGTCGGAGGTAGTGCTCGAAGAGGGTGTGCTGCCAGAATGTCTGCGTGCAAGCATGTCTTTCCCTGTCGCCTTTACGACTCAGATGCGTGATGGCCGTAAACTTATAGATGGCGGTGCAGTCAACAACTTCCCCGTCGATGTGGTGAAGCAGATGGGAGCCGACATCGTTATTGCCATCGACCTGCAGCAGGAACATCGTGAAAAACCTTCTGCATTGCAGAGGTTCACGAGCGGCGTTACAGATTTCATCGACGATCTTACCTCGGGCATCGATGTGGGTGGCATCGTGAATACGTTGGTTGGGCAACCTGATTTCATCAAGAATCAGCAGGTGAATTTCGGTAAGATAGCCGAATGGTTCCTGCGTCATCCTGATGATAAAAAGTACGAGAAGAATAAGGAGATGGTGGATGTTTACATCAATCCCGATCTTCGCAAATATACCATAATGTCCTTCACGCCCAAGCAGGTGAAGCAGATGATACGTCTTGGCGAGAAGTCCTGCCTCAAGGCTCTTCCTCAGTTGGAGGAAGTCATGAAGCGCGTGTATCTTAGCGTTTTTGGACTGTAGTTATTAGTTTCCTAAGATTTCTCCCTTGTCGCTCAGACCTTCAGCACTGACGCTGATCTGACCATGTTTCCCGTTGTTGTAGAACGTAACCTCGGCTCGACCATTCTTGTCAAGTTTGAGAGCTGGGTTCCAGTAGAGCGTGCGGCGATAGTCCTTCGGCTTCTCGTCCAACTTACGGTTCTCATAGTTGGGATGGTAGAAGTCGTCGGGATAGGCGTAGCCGTGGAACACGTAGCGGCGGTCGCGATAGATGACACGCTCGGAGTCATCGGGGTAGAGGTAGATGGCCAACTGTGTGTTAGGCAGGTCGCTACCATGATAGCGCTCATTGCCAGCGAGGCGAGGCTGGTAGTCGGTGTAGATTACGTACTTGTCCTGTGCTGTGCGCTTGTACATGGAACGTACAACTCTGTCTGCCAGGAATCTCAGTGGTTCGCCTATATTCGAGAAGGGCAGGAACGAGATGAGGTTATTGCGTTGGTAGGTGGAGTCGGCATCGGTGGTGTAGCCTGCCACTACTCGGCGTGTCTGGTCGAAGGCAAAGCGTATCTCGATGTTGCTGTGCGTGATGGTTGGTCCGAATGGAATGGGCACATGGATGTAGGGAAACTCCATGCCGTAGTCGCCTACGTAAGTACGGACGATGCCCTCAGCCAAACCTCTTGATTCGGTCGTGGAGAGTGAAGGAACCAGCATACCGGCATCGATGGCGTCGTTGTAGGCTTGGTAGGCATCCACGATGAGGGCTGGGATGGAGTCGGAGAATTTGTTGAGGCGACTTCGCTTAGTACCTACTTTTACCTCGCGCATCTGCGTCGTGCCATCGCTCAACTTGAAAGCCTTTAGCACCGAGTCGGATGTCTGCAACAGTTGCTGCTGGTAGTAATGGTAAGGTTTTACGAAGCGGGGATGAGGCTGGTTGAGACGTACTGCAAACTCGGGTGATTGTGGGTTGTAGACGTTCGTGGCTTGCTGTATCCACGTGTGCTGACGGCCCTTCTTCCACTTCGTGCTGTCGCTGGCACTGATGAAGAGTACGGCGTCGCCGTAGAAGCCCGGCATCAGGAACTGGAAACGTCGGTGGTTTGTCAATTGCTCGGTGGTACGTGTTTCCTTACCGTCGGCCGATACCAACTCGATGTGCATCAGTACTTCCTTTGTGCGCTTCTTCTCACTTTCCTCTATGTGCCGTTGATAGATTTGCTTGTGCGTGTAGTCTAATTCGGGTTCCGTCGTTTCGTCGGGAGAAGCGCTTCCTGTATTTTCGCCTGCAGATGCTCCTGTCATTACGTCAAAACTTTGTGGTGCTTTTTTGTCTTTGGAATAGATTCCCTCGAATTTGACTAAGTTGACAAACTCGGAGTCGGTGTGTGAGTAATCCATCCAATCAGGATTTTCATATACCATACCCTTGATGACAGGTGATTTCTCCATCTGTTCCGTCAGTTCCCACGCGCCCTTCACGGCCATGTCGCGCCAATTGAAACGCCGCCATCCCTGCGTCATCATCAGCAGGTCGAGACCTGTACGATGCTCCTCGTCGTCCTTCTCGAAGAACCATTGTGGATCGGGAATGAAGCCTTTCACCTCCGAAGCCAACAGCATTTCGGTGCGCATGGTGGCGTTGTCGTAGAGCGCATCGCTGTGGGCAACATCGCGTACGGAGAGCGATACGGTGCTATTAGGCTGTGATGAGCGGATGTTCATCTTCACCTTCTCATATGGTTCATACATCTCCTTGATGCCTTCTGTGACTAACTGATTTGTTTTCTTGGTGGAGAGCGTAGTGGGAAGAGCCATGAACAGACGGTCAGCAAGGATGTTGCCGTTGACATCGAACACCGTAATCTGGTTGACGCCCTCTCTCAACTCAGTGTGTGCCATTTCAAAGACGCAGCGTCTTTTTTCAAGTGACGCAGCGTCTTTTTCCGAGAGACGCAGCGTCTCTCCGTCAGACATGCAGGAGACGAGTGGCAATGCCTTGAGTACATTACCTTCGTGCATTACTGTGATGCCGACGCTATCCTCGCTGAGGGTGGGCGAGAGTGTGATGTCGAAACGCCATGTTGAATCGGTCTGTTCTGCTTTCAGTGCCACGCCTTCCGGCTCAGCCTTGGGCAGTTTTGCCTTTACCTTCTCGCCCTTGGCTGTGACGAATGTCAGTTCGCGCTCCATGCCCTTCTGCGGAGTAATGACAAAGGTACCGCGTCCGCGATTCACGGTCGGGGCATTGACCTCCTGTAGTTTACCTTCGACCACCTCGCCGTCGTCCCATGCAGCCTCGTAGGCCACGCGGCAGGGCAGTCCCTCGACAAGGTTACCGCCTTCGGGGTAGAACGTCAGGGTGAGTTTACGCTTGTGTGGATCGCTCTTGTAGACGCGGCGCATGGGGCGCAAGGTCATGTTCTCTGCGTATTCACCCTCCTTCTCGGGCTCGTCGTAGACGGGGAAGACGCGGCTGTAAAGTTTGTCGTAGTCGCGGTAGTAGAGTTGCTGCATCTCCTTGTTGATGAACCACTCCTTGCTCACTCTTGCGTGCCAGTGCTCTGTCCGGCCCCAGTTCAGCTGCCAGCGGGTGTAGGCTCGCAGTTCGTAGTAGCCGCTGTAATATGTCTTACCCGTAGGCAGGGCGAAGTTGCCGTAGCCGCGTCCGTTGTACATGTCGATGAGTTTGCGTTCCATCATGTAGCCGTCCTGGTTGTAGAGTTCAACGTAGAGCACACGGCTGATGTTCGAAGGCTGTCCGTTGTTGGTCTGTCGGGTGTAGGCGGCAAACCAAATCGTGTCGCCGAGGAAGTAGCAGGTGTTGTCCATGTGCAGGTACACCTTTTCCTGCGGGATGGCGTTATTGAAGCGTGAGAGTCTGTCGATGAGTTTCTCCATCTTTGTGCTGGGTTCGGATAGTTTGTCGTTAATCACCTCTTTCTGCTCCTCGAGTCCTGCGAGGCGTTCCTCCTCCTTCGTTCGCTGGATGATGTTGGAGCGTGTCCACAAGGCCTCCTCGAATCCTGCATCGTCGATGCTCGACAGGATGTTCTCGCCTGCCTTCTTGCCATTGCGGGCTTTGAGGCCGAGATTCAGGTTGTCTACATTGTACAATATGGCCTTGCTGGTAAGGTCGCCGCTGTGAATGACAGTGGCAATGTCCGACACCTCAGTGTAACCCTTGTCGTGGCGGTAGTTGATGTGGACGGTCAGTGTGATGGGCGAGGTGATGACCTGCAAGTCCTTCTTGATTTGTACCGATACGTTTTCCACCTGTCCGTCGAATCGCAGCATCTGCATTGTCTGTGCATCGACGTATAGCGTACCGGTCAGGATGGGTGACTTTTTCTCATTGTCGTCTCTCTTCTTGAAGTTGATGCGATAGATGCGCTGCCCCTCATTCTCATTCAGTTCCTCTCCCGTGATGTCGTAGTACACGGCAAGATGCCTTGCGATGGCAGGTTTCTTCAAGTATTCGTCCACCACCTTATTTCTCTTTGTACTGTTTGGCCTGTCTTCTTTTGTCAGTAGACCTTCTTTGAAGGCAAGTTCGAGAATCTGCATGTATTCGCTGTAGGGTACGTCCTTGTTGTTGCTGCTCACGCCTGGGTTTTCGATGATCGGGGTGACAAGACGTCTCCACATCTGGCTTCCGTGTGTCATCGGACCAACCTCGAAGGGTGTGTGGAAGTTCATGCTGGCAATCATCGGGCGTGACAGTCCTTCCTGCGTCAGTCGTCCGTGGCGTCCTTTCAGCACGGTGACGTCGCGCAGGTTGCTGGCCGAACGTGCCTCTACGAACGCCTCAATCAATTCACGAGTGCGGAACTCCGTTGTCATTCGCATGAAATACTGGCTTGTGCGGCTGCTTCGCTTGTTGTACTCTTTGTCCAACTTTTTGGCCACCTCGGTCATGATGGACTCCCACGAATACACCCTCACTTCTCGCATCGAGTGTGCCAGAGGTTTCATGGCCAGCGTCTCGGACAGGGCGGTGGCCTTCACGTTCACCGTCTCGAAACCCACGCAAGTGATGCGTAGCATCTGTGCCTCGTCGACGATGATGGTGAAGTCGCCATCGTAGTTGGTCAGCGTTCCGTTGTCCTCGGTGGCATAGACGCTCACGTAGGGCAGTGCCTCCTTTGTTTCTGCATCGATGACGTGGCAAGTCACGGTGACATCCTCTGCCTTGGCGAGGCAGCAGGTCAGTATGGTGATGAGGGTGAGGAAAAGCCTTTTCATGATAGTATGTGTTTATGCCGCAAAGTTAGTAAATATTTTGGAAAAGTACAGAGAATTTAACAGATATCTGAATTGGAAAGGCTGTTTTTAGAACAAATTATTGTATCTTTGCAAACTGAAAAACAAATCTAAACGAAAAATACACCAATGAGCAAGACATTTCTTTATTTCATTTGCTGTGTATCGGCTATGGGAGGCCTGTTGTTTGGCTACGATTGGGTCGTGATTGGCGGAGCCAAACCCTTCTACGAACAGTTCTTTGGCATCGTTGACAGCCCCGCGATGCAAGGCGTAGCCATGACGACGGCCTTGGTGGGATGCCTCATCGGTGCGATGGTGGCAGGTGCCATGGCTGACCGCTATGGCCGCAAACCGTTGCTTATCCTTGCAGCCATGCTGTTCACCGTCAGTGCCGTGGCCACAGGCGTGTTCAACGATTTCACCTTATTTAATATAGCACGCTTCGTCGGCGGCATCGGCATCGGTGTGGCGAGTGCCCTCTCGCCTATGTACATCGCCGAGGTCAGTCCTGCCCACATCCGTGGCCGCATGGTAAGTATCAATCAGATGACCATCGTGTTGGGCATTCTTGCCGCTCAAGTGGTGAACATGGTCATTGGTACTGGTGTGACCGACGAATGGGGTAGCGAGTGGGGCTGGCGCTGGATGTTTTGGGCCGAGACCGTGCCTGCCGCAGCCTTCCTGCTCATGGCGTTCTTTATTCCTGAGTCGCCTGTATTCCTGCAACTCAAGCAGCAGCGATCGGTGCCCGATGCCGAGCGTCAGCGTGGCGGTGGCCTGAAGCAGTTGTTTGCCAAGAAATATGCCAAGGTACTGACCTTGGGTCTTGTCATAGCCGTCTTCCAGCAATGGTGCGGTACGAACGTCATCTTCAACTATGCGCAGGAGATCTTCGAAGGAGCAGGCTTCGACGTCGACGGTATGTTCATCAATATCGTCATCACGGGCGTGGCCAATGTGCTCTTCACCATTGTGGCTCTCTACACCGTAGAGCGTTGGGGACGTCGTACGCTCATGCTCATCGGTTCGTGTGGCCTGGCGCTCATCTACCTCGCTCTTGGCACGTGCTATTTCTTCGAGGTGACGGGTGTCTTCATGGTAGTGCTTGTCGTGGCAGCTATCTCATGCTATGCCATGACCCTGGGTCCCATCACCTGGGTGCTGCTCTCCGAAATCTTCCCTCACCGAGTGCGTGGTATCGCCATGGCAGTCTGCACCTTTGCCCTATGGGCAGGATGCTGCACGCTGACCTACACTTTCCCGCTCATGAACGCCTCGCTTGGCAGTTACGGTAGTTTCTGGATATACGCAATCATCTGCGCCGTTGCCTTCATCTACCTCATGAGAGCATGCCCCGAGACAAAGGGAAAATCGCTCGACCAGTTAGAGAAGGAACTGGCGTAAGGATAATTGAGAATTGAGAATTGAAAATTGAAAATTGAATTGTCGAGACTTCGATTCCTCGATTACTTGATTCCTCGATTATTCGATTCCTCGAAATCTCGAAAAACCTCATAATCTCACAACCCCAACCCCTCACAACCTCACAACCTCACAACCTCATAACCTCACAACCTCATAACCCCTCACAATGGTCAAAGCATGGAAAGAACAGGTGGTAATCCCCACCTACGAGATAGGAAAACCCGAGAAGAATCCCATCTTCCTTGAGAAGAGAGTCTATCAAGGCAGCAGTGGCGTGGTCTATCCATACCCCGTCATCGAGAGCATGGCCGACGAACCAACGCCTCATGCCTGGAATGCCGTTTACCTTGAAAATGAGTACATCAAAGTGATGATACTGCCCGAACTGGGCGGTCGCGTACAGATGGCTTACGACAAGGTGCGTGAGCGCCATTTCGTCTACTACAACAGTGTGGTGAAGCCCGCACTGGTGGGTCTGCTTGGCCCATGGATCAGCGGCGGTATCGAGTTCAACTGGCCACAGCACCATCGCCCCTCTACCTACATGCCCGTCGACTGTACGATAGTCGAGAATGCCGATGGCTCCGTCACAGTGTGGATCAACGAGCACGAACGTATGTTCGGGCAGAAAGGTATGGCAGGCTTCACCCTGCGTCCCGGTCACGCCTATCTGGAGATAGAAGGCAAGGTGAGCAACCCCTCCAACCTGCCCCAGACCTTCCTTTGGTGGGCCAATCCTGCCGTGAAGGTGAACGATGAGTATCGCTCCATCTTCCCACCCGACATCAATGCTGTCTTCGACCACGGCAAGCGAGCCGTTAGTTCCTTCCCCATCGCTACGGGTACCTACTACAAGATGGACTACTCGGCCGGCGTGGATATAGCCAACTACAAGAACATCAAGGTGCCCACATCCTATATGGGCGTCAATTCCAAGTATAACTTCGAGGGTGGTTACGAGAACGACTCGAAGGGTGGTATGCTGCATGTGGCCAGCCATCACTACTCGCCCGGTAAGAAGCAGTGGACCTGGGGCAATGGCGACTTCGGTCGTGCCTGGGATCGCAACCTCACCGACACCGATGGCCCCTACATCGAACTGATGGCGGGTGTCTACACCGAGAACCAACCCGACTTCACTTGGCTCATGCCCTGCGAAGAGAAACGCTTCAAGCAATACTTTATGCCCTATTGCAACATGGCCGACGTGAAGAACGCCAGCAAGGATCTGGTGATGAATGTTGAGCCGGAAGGCACGGGCATCAAGGTGACACTCTACGGAACGAGTGAGCGAGACGTCATCGTTATGTGCGGTGAGGAACAGCAGGCCGTCACCGTCTCGCCGAAGGGTGTGGTCAGCGTATTGTTCGACAATAACCTCAAAACCTCAAAACCTCAAAACCTCAAAACCTCCATCTTTGTGCTCGACACGGCCGATGTTTGTTCACGTCGCAACGGTCACGTCCTCCTCAGCTACACACCCGAGCCTGACGGCATACGCCAGATTCCCGATGCTGCGGAGGCTGCCCTCACACCCGAGGACACCAAGACCAACGAGCAGCTCTATCTCACAGGCCTTCACCTCGAGCAGTACCGCCATGCCACTTGGTCGGCACTCGACTACTACGACGAGGCACTGCGTCGCGACCCAAAGGACGTGCGCTGCAACAACCAGAAAGGCCTCTGGCTCATGCGCCGCGGACGTTTCGCCGAGGCATTGCCCTACCTCGAACTTGCCGTAAAGGTGCTGCAGAAGCGCAACCCCAATCCATACTGGGGTGAGCCACTCTACAATCTTGCCCTCTGCAATGAATATCTAGGCAACAAGGAAACGGCTTACAAATGGTTCTGGAAGGCCACATGGAATGCCGGTTGGGCATGCGCCTCTTATCTCCACTGTGCCATCATCAGCATGAGTCAGGATCGCTATGAGGACGCACTCGACGAGGCAGAACGCGCTCTTGAGTTTGGCGCTCACAACCATCGTGCCGTGGCTGTGAAGGTTACTGCACTTCGCAAGCTTGGCGAGAACGATAAGGCGCTTGCCATCATCGAGGCGGAGCTTCAGAAGGATCATTTCAATTATGCTTGTCTCTACGAGAAATATCTCATTACCAATGATGAAAGCGTGCTGCAAAGCATGAGACAACTGATGCGCCAGAGCGACTTCAACTACGACATGCTCGCCTTGCACTACGAACAGATGAGCCTCATCTGCGAGGCTGCCGGCATCTGGAGTATGGCACGCGAGGAGAATGCCATGACGGCCATGAGCCACTTCCACGAGGACTATTGCCTGGGAGTGGAGCAGCCTGACCTTCCCACCGAGGGCGATACCTGCGAGATGGGCATCTTCTTCCCGAACCGCCTGGAGGACATCCCCGTACTGCTCTATTTTACCGAGAATACAGCCAGTGCCCGTGCTCCCTACCTGTTGGGTTGCCTCTACTACGACAAGCGTCAGTACGACTTGGCGAAGAAATATTGGGAATTGTCTGCCCAGCGCAACGACTCCCTCCCTGCCGTCCACCGCAATCTGGCCCTCTTATATTATAATAAGGAGAACGATGCCACCCGCGCTTTGGCTGAGATGGAGAAAGCCTTTGCGCTCGACACCACCGATTCACGCATCTTCATGGAACTCGACCAACTCTACAAGAAGTTGGAGCGTTCAGCCGCCGAGCGTATCGCCAACTACGAGGCTATGCCCGACCTTATCCTGCAGCGCGACGACCTCGTCCTCGAGCACGCCACCCTGCTTAACCAACTGGCTCGCTATGAGGAGGCCAAGGCGGTCATCGACAACCGCATCTTCCATCCTTGGGAAGGTGGCGAAGGCAAGGTCAGTGGTCAGTATCAGCTTTGCCGCCTCGAACTTGCCAAGAAGGATTTGAGCAAGCCCGAGGCCATCCGCCTGTTGGAGGAGTGCCTCGTCTTCCCCCACAACCTGGGCGAAGGCAAACTCTATGGTGCCCAGGACAACGACTTCTATTACTATCTCGGCGAGGCCTATCGCCTGCAAGGCAATGAGGATAAGGCACGTGAGATGTGGCAACTCGGCACGGCAGGTCCTACCGAACCCGCTGCGGCGCTCTACTACAACGATGCCAAACCTGAGAAGATTTTCTTCGCTGCCCTCTGCTATCGCGCTTTGGGACAGGAGGATAAGGCTCGTGGTCTGTTCTACAAACTGAAGAACTATGGCGAGCAGCACTACTACGACCATGTGACGATGGACTACTTCGCTGTCTCTCTGCCCGATCTTCTCGTCTGGGATGAAGACCTCGACGTGCGCAATCGTCGCCATTGTGAGAATATGATTGCCTTGGGCAAGAAAGGACTGGAGAATCAATAAAATAGCACTTAAATGATGAATAAGAAATATCTGCTTTCCCTGCTCTTAGGAGCGGCTGTGACGATGGGCCTCCATGCCCAGGATACCTTTAAGTTTGGTACGCCCACCAATCCCGATGGCGTGAAGTTCGAGGTCGACTCCAGGGGCTTCATCGTGGGTGGACGCCACGTCCTGCCTGTGATGGGCGAGATGCACTATGCCCGTGTGCCGGAGAAGGACTGGCGCCGTGAGATTCTCAAGATGAAAGCGGGCGGCGTCACTGTGCTGGCCACCTATTGCTTTTGGATTCATCATGAGGCAGAAGAGGGAAAGTGGGATTGGAGTGGCAATCGCAACCTGCATAAGTTCCTGCAAACGTGTAAGGAGGAGGGCATGCCCGTAGTGTTGCGCGTCGGTCCTTTCTGTCACGGTGAGGTCTATCAGGGAGGCTTCCCTGTGTGGCTGGTCGACAAGGCAACGAGCGATGCCAAGAACTTCAAGTTGCGCTCTACGGCACCTGGCTTCTTGGCTGCCACACAACGTCTCTTCAGCAACATCTATGCACAGGCCAGTGATATGATGTGGAAGAATGGAGGTCCCGTGGTGGGCGTGCAGATTGAGAATGAATGCCGTGGTCCTTGGTCGTACTATCAGGCTTTGAAGGACATGGCCGTAAGTATTGGTTTTGACACTCCCTTCTACACCCGCACCGGATGGCCGAAACTCAACGGCTCGGAGGTGTTTGGACAGATGCTTCCTCTCTATGGTGATTATGCCGATGGCTTCTGGGATCGTAAGCTTACCGACATGCCGGGCGACTATCCTAAGGCATTCATCTTCAAGGATACACGTCTCTCTGGCGTTATCGCTACGGAGACGTTTGGTTCACAGCAGGATACCAAGATGGAACAGAAGGATCTGCAGTATCCCTACCTCACTTGCGAGTTGGGTGGCGGTATGACGGTGGCTTATCATCGTCGTCTCAATATGAGTGGCAACGAACCACTTCCCTTGGCTATCTGTAAGGTGGGCAGTGGCAGCAATTTGCCTGGCTACTACATGTATCATGGCGGCAGCAACCCTTTCAATCCGTTGCACACCATGGCCGAGTGCCAGGCTTCGCGTACGACGGCTTACAATGACCTTCCTCATATCTCCTACGATTTTCAGTGTCCTTTGGGTGAGATGGGACAACTCAACGAGAACGCTTTCCATCAGACGCGCTGGCTGCATCAGTTCCTCTCAGATTGGGGCGAGGAACTCTCGCAGATGGATGTCGATAGTCTCAGCGATCACTATGCCCGCCGAGGCAGTTTTGAGTTCCGTAACACCTACGTACGCATCCTAAATGAGGAGGGTGTGGCGTCCGTTACGCTACGCGATTGGGCATTGACCGAACGTGTGACCATCAACTCCACTACCGTTCAACCCTTTGCCAAGACTGACGATGGTTATTATTTCATCACCATTCGTGGGCAGAAACCATCGCTCACCATCGATGGTAAGAAGTACGCGATGCCGCTCGACCGTCCCAAGACCATCACTGGCAGTACCTTCATCGTGCTCTCACCCGAAAAGGCCAAGACGGCTTTTGTCGTCGACGGTAAGATGCACTATGCCCAGCATGGAGGCGTGCTCTTCAAGGGTAGCATGACGGATGGAAAGATTATGGAGGAATATTGGAAGGCGAGTGAAAGCGTGACATGTTCTGCCTCTAAGACGCAGGACTCAAAAGGCTTGCGTGAGGTGAAACTCGGCAGTCAGAAGGTGGCCGAGCAGCCCAGTGATGCTGATTTCCAACAAGCAGCTGTCTATCGTCTTGACTTGAGCGCTCTCGCCTCTGCCTCTTCTTCGCTTGTCGATAACCTCTTCCTGCAAATCAATTATAAGGGTGATGTGGCTCGTGTCTATGCCGATGGAGAACTTGTCGAGGATAACTTCTGGAATGGCAAACCCATGCTCGTCCGTCTCTCCGACATCATTGGCAAGAAGCATGTCGAGTTGCGCATCCTGCCACTTTCCAAGACGGCTCCCATCTATTTCCAAAAAGAGCAGCGTGCTGTGATAGACGCTGCTCTTGAATCGGGTCTTCTCTCGCTCGATGGACTTACTGTGTTAGAGCGTGTCACCGAGGCTGTGATAGAATAATTACTGATATTTAGTAAAATTGTACTTCTCGCGGAGGGCTTTCTGCTCCTCCTCGGGAAGTGAGGTGAAGTAGCCCTTCCAGCCTGGGCAGAAATTGATGTGCCAACGCCAAAAGCGACCGGCCAATGACTTGGGACTTCTCTCATACTTGGCGCGTAACTTGCAGTTGGCGCAGGGTTTGGGCTTGTTTGCAGTTTGTGGCATGATTATTCTGTTTTTTGTTGTGTTTCAGGATTCGTTTCCTTTTCTGTTTCCGTTTTCTTTTTTTTGAACTTCTGTTTCAGCCGTTTGAAACCCTCTGCACCTAAGATGGTGAGACCGCCATACTGCAGAGTCTTGGCCATGCCGAAGAGCACGAACCATAGCACGCCTTTTGCCTCTGCCGAGATGGGTAATGCCATCTGGGCAAAGGAGAGGATGTAGCAGGGGATGCAGCACAGCAGCACGATAACTCCCGTGCGGAATGACAAGCGGCTCAGCCACTGCTTGATGTGGCGCAGAAACGATTTCATTTTCTTTAGGCTAATTCCTGTACAAGCGCTGCGCCTGTGACGGCCATGATGACCTTACGGCCAATAGATGATTTTGCTAACCACATTTTGATAGTTGTTTTTAGGGTTCAGAATTGAAAGCGGTTCGTTATTATGAATTGTGGTTTTGAGTAAGTTCACTGTAGAGCGTGTGAAGTCGTTTGCGGATGTGCAGCACGGCATAGTGCTTGCGCGACAGGAAGGTGGCTGTCGAGCAGCCCATCTGTCGGGCAGCCTCCTTGGTTGACAGTCCCTTGATCTCCGTCATGACGATGGCATCGTGTTGCTCTTGAGGCAGTTCTTCGAGCGCCTTGTCAAGTTCGTCCCACACCATCGATCGCAGCATGCGGATGTCAGGATTGTCGTCGGTGTTAGCCACCATGATTTCCGAGAGGTCGGCCATGAAACTCTCGTCACTCTGCTGAACCGGCATCGATTCCTCACGATGCTTGCGGCCATGGTTGATGATGAGGTTGTGGGCCACCGTGTAGAGCCATGATGAGACGTGGGCGATGGGGTTGTCCAGCACGTGGATGGTACGCAGCAACTGATAGAAGGTGTCCTGCACGATGTCGTCGGCATCGTCGCGGTTGTCCACCTTGCCTCTCACGAAAGAGCGTAGCCTGGGCTCGTTCTCCTTGATGAGGTCGTCAAGTTGCTCGTTGTCCATGTCGGGCTTCAACTACACGTTGATTCTTTGTGCAATTCGATGATGCGCTCGCGTTCCTCTGGGGTCATGCTCTCCCAGCGTTCGCGTAACTTGTTCCTACCGTGGCAGCAACCATGATGGCCATGGTGCCCGTGGTGCCCGAAACCCATGCCGCCGAAGAGGATCTTGCACAGCACGAGCAGACCCGCTGCCTGCCAGAAACTGAGTTCGGGCAGACCGAAGATTGTTGGCATCAGCCAGTTCCAAAGCATCATCACGATCCATCCGAACAGTGCTGCAAAGGCTGCGAAGCACAAGGGGACGAACACGAGGTGTTTCTGTAAGATTGTCATATCTATGCTCTCTTTTTTTGTTTGTTTCAAATGCCCTTCTACCTATATAGACAAATGAGGAGAAGGAATATTTTACAGAGAGTCAAAAAAATCAAATAAATTTCTCCATCCACACCATGCTGTACGTGCGGCCGAACTTCACGGCACAGCGGTTGAAGGTGCCGCAGAGTTTGAAGCCCATGCGCTCGCGGAACTCCTTCACGCTTGGCACGTCGTATTCATACGTGATGGCTGTCTTCTCGATGTAGGGAGCATAGATGCAGAGTATGGCCTCAGCATCCTCCACCGTTGCTTTTCTGATCTTCATTTTTCTTAGTCGTTTAGAGGGTTAGGGTAACGAAAATTAAAAAAATGGGGAAAATTTTCTTTTTTTTCTGAATTTTCGTTTATGATTAGTCGTTTAGGGGATTAGTTGTTTAGTCGTTTAGGGGATTTCGTGTGTCTTAAATTCTGTGAATGTTACTTCTCTTAAACGACTAAACGACAAATCTCCTAAATAACTAATACGCAAAGTTAGCATTATTTTGGCATAAAAGCGAGCGAAAGTCATCTTTTCTGCATCGTAGACACGCTTTTTGTTTGCATATCCGAAAACTATTTGTAACTTTGCGATGAAAACTGATAGCATGAACGGAAACATTCCCATAGAGCAACATCCTCTCGAACCCTTCCTTCCACAGAATGGCAGGCTGCTGATGCTCGGTTCGTTTCCGCCCAGCAAGAAGCGTTGGTGCATGGAGTTCTATTACCCCAACTACACCAACGACATGTGGCGGCTCTTCGGGGTGGTGTTCTTTGGCGATGCCATGCACTTCATCGATGCGGAGCACAAGACCTACCGCAAGGAGGCCATTGTGCAGTTTCTCAATGAGAAGGGAATCGGCATCTTCGATACTGCTTGTGCCGTTCGCCGCCTGCAGGACAATGCTTCGGACAAGTTCCTCGAGGTGGTGACGCCTACAGATGTTGAGGCTCTGCTGGCACAAATGCCCCAGTGCCGTGCCATCGTAACGACCGGGCAGAAAGCCACCGACACGCTGTGCCGTCAGTTTGGCATTGAGCAACCCAAGATGGGTGGATATTCCGAGTTCCAACTCCATGGCGAAACCTTCCGCCTCTACCGTATGCCCAGCACCTCGCGTGCCTATCCGCTATCCTTGCAGAAGAAGGCAGATGCCTATCGCCCAATGTTTGACGTATTAACCTCAAGACCTCAATAGTATGGCCGATTGGAAAGATGCACTCAGCGCGTTGGCAGGCATGAGCAGCCAGGACGACGCCGCAGAAGAGAAGACGCCCGTAGAGCGTAAGAGTAGGGTAGGCGTGGTGTACTCCACAGACCCTGACTATCAGTACGATGACGATGCTGCATCAGAAGCCGACACCTTGCCTTCCTCACAACAGCGCCTGCGTCTCAGCATGGAGCGTGCCGGACGAGGTGGCAAGACAGTGACCCTTGTGCGTGGCTTCGTCGGACGTGATGCTGATCTGCAGGTCCTTGCCAAACTCCTCAAGCAGCGTTGCGGCGTAGGTGGCTCTGTCAAGGATGGCGAGATCATCATTCAGGGTGATCACCGTGCCCGACTCGTTGAGATACTTCGGAAGGAGGGTTATACGCAGGCTAAGTAAATGTCTATTGACAAATAAACATGATGATGAAGTAAAAAGCCCCATGCATTAAACACCCCCTTTTTAGATTATGAAAACATTACTTACACTTTTATTTTGCGTCAACATGGCAGTTCCTTCTCTTCAGGACAATGACCGTCCCACTTCTGGATTTCTTACACAACTCATAGCAAAGTTGAAGAATGCTATGCAGTCCAAATGGTTGAACGCTAAGGATGTAGAGGGGGCAAGCAGCTTCCGCTACTATTCCAACAGCGGCAGTTTGCCTCCCGAGTATCAGTGGTCTCTTGAGGTCATTGTGTCGGCCAAGTCTATCAAGACATTTGTTACCTCCTGCTATGGCGATAAGGATCTGTACAACAAGGAAGTTGCCATTACTGATGCTCAGTTCAAGCAACTCAAGGATAAAATCGCAGCGGCAGGTATAGGCAAGAAGAATACCGATGGGCCTGTTCTCTGTGGAGCTCGTGGCATGGCCTTCAGCGTTTTAAAGGATGGCAAGTCAGTCTTTGTTGTCAATGCCGAAGACATCACCTTCAAGACCGAAGGAAAGTATGATGTCCTCCAGCTTTTTCAGTCCATCATGCCAAAGGACATGGCCGAGGTCACAGAAAGTCCAGAGGCATTGTTACCTCAGTAAAACACAATAATGATCCACAGGAGTGACAGGGCGCATTAGAGTGACCTTCTGACCACTCGGGAAGACGCCCGGCTCTTGTGGATCATATCGCTATTTCTTTACATTCTTCTTTACTGCGGGTTTCTTGGGAGCTGCAGATGTCTTGTTGATGTTGTAGATGTAGAGGTTATTCTTTAATGTGGTGTGTTAGTGGAGAACCTTCTTGCCGCCAATGATGTTGATCTTGCCACGCTGGGGAGCGGAGAGGGAACGGCCACTGAGGTCGTAGATAGCATTGGAGCGGGTGGGCTGATGGTCATCGGTGTCGGCAAGGTCGGGCACAGAGGTGGGAACTGCGGGCTCGATGACGATGGATTTGATCTTATTGTTGAAGATGGAAGCCAACTGGGCCATGCTGGAGGTGAGAGGACGGTAGGTGCCAGTGCAGTCGGCTTTGGTGTAGATTCTTACCTTATAGCCTTCGTTCACCTCAATGCTCTCCAGGTCATCGGCGGTAAGACCGTAGACGGCGAGTTCGCCCTGATGGAAGGTGCCGACGGGCAGGGGGACGCAGTAGCCAGTGTAGTTGCTGCCGCTGTAGCACTTGACGGCAACCTCGTCCTCGGGTGTGGTCTTGGCACCGTAGATGCGGTTCATGGCTGAGGCCCACTGGTTGAGGTTCCACGTCTCGTCGTTGTAGACCCACACGAATCCGCCCTTTACACCGTGGTTGTCACGCCATGTCTCAAACTGCTCGATGTTCTTCTGCATATTCCAGTCGTTGCCGTAGTGGAGGAGGCCAGCGTGTATGTTGGTGACGCCGGTGAAGGTCCAGTCCTTGACGCTGTTCACGTTGCCAGCTCCGCCATCGTAGCACTGCACCATGATGCGGTCGACGGCCTTGGGGCGCGACGTGCGTATCTGCTTGCAGAGGTTCTGCCAGTAGGAGCGGTTCATGTAGGGGGCAAGGGTGGTCTTGTAGCCGAGGTCGTACATCATGATGTGGAAGCGGGCACCGGTGTTCTGGTCATAGCAGTGCTCGTCGTCGTTGTTGACGGCATCAATCTCGGGGATGGCCTCCTTGAGCGCCTTGAAGTTGCGGTAGAGGATGGTCTCGGATCCGGTGCCGTGGGCGTTGATGAGGTTGCGTATGTTGTCGTAGGAGTCGTTGCCCCAACCGCCGATGACGATCTCGATGCGCGAGATGCTGGTGGGTGCGGTCTTGAGGTCGGCGATGTCCTGCTGGTAGTAGGGCTGCGTCTGTTGGAAGACGTACTTGCCGTCGCGGCAGATTGTCTCGCCGTCGGTCATGAGGGTGCCGTCCTTGTCGACGTGAACGTTGAAAAGGAGGGCGTAGGTGAAGCCGGAGTTGCGGAGGGTGGCGATGGTGCCAGGGCGCTCGCGACGGATGTGTCCGCCGATGTAGACGCCGGATACTTCGTTCTGCTGTGCATAGCCAGTTGTGCTGCCGAGCATCATGATGCCCAGCACCATGCGGCTTATCATTCGATTTACTTTCATAGGGTTAGGAATTGTTTTAGGTTACTTGTATGTTTAGTGTGAAGTCTGTCTAACCTTGCGCACCTTCACGCTGCCGTCCTGTAAGATGAGGCGTTCGATGCAGAACGCAGTGGGGTGGGAGAGGTGACGCCCATCGAGGGAATAATAGGTGCGGCTGAGGATGTCAAGCGATTCGACGGTAGAGGCATCGGGCGTGATGGCCTCAATGCCGTCGGTGAGGGCCGTAGAGAGGGCTTGCTGCAGGGCGTAGTAGGCGGGCTTGGGCTGTAGGGAACCGTTCCAAGGAAGGGGCAGTGAGCCACGCCATGACTGGTCGTCGGAAAGACCCCAGATGAGAACGGACTGCGAATTGGCATTGCCCATGGCTGCCTCAAGCACCTTGCGGTAGTCGCGTGCCTGCTGTTGCTGGTTGGTCTCAGTCAGGGAGTTGATGCCCATGTCAAGTTCGGTGACGATGCACTCCAGACCGAGTTCCGCGTAGCGGGCGATGTTCTCGGAGAGCGCCTTGCCATTGACCTTGCCTGCATCGAGGTGGCACTGCAGGCCTACGCCGTCGATGGGAATGCCTGACGTCTTGAGACGCTTGGCGAGGTTGTAGAAGGCCTGTGCCTTGGCCGTGCCCATGAACTCGTTGTCGTAGTCGTTGAGGAAGAGCTTGGCGTTGGGGTCGGCACGGTGAGCCCACACGAAGGCAGAGTCGATAAACTCCTCACCGATGACGGTGGTCCATACGGAGAGTTGACGCAGCTTGTAGCCGTCGGGCGAGGTGCGCACGATGCTCTGGTCGTCGTCGAGGCACTCGTTCACTACGTCCCACTCCTGCACCTTACCCTTGTAGTGGCTGACTACCTTGTTGATGTGGTTGTGCAGGATGTCGAGCAACTGCTGCCTGGTCCATGACTTGTCGTTCTTCTTGCCGTCGACCGACACCCACTGAGGCAACTGGTTGTGCCAAGCGAGGGTGTGTCCGCGCATGTACATCTTATGACGTTGTGCGAAGGAAGCCACCGCATCGCCGCCTCCAAAGGTGAAGTAGTTCTGCGAGGGCTCTACGCTTTCGAACTTGAGGTTGTTTTCAGGTACTACCATGTTGAACTCACGGGCAATCATCTTGGCACGTGTGTCGGTGTCGTTGAGTGGTATGTCGTTGTGTACGGCCACGCCAAGTTTCACGCCCAAGAGGTCGGCATAGTAGCGAAGGGGATGCGTATCGCCCGTGTTGGCATAGGTCGTCGTGTCATCCTCCTCGTCGTCAGGATCGATGGTGGGATCGTCGTCGTCATCGTCGGGATTGCCGCTGTCGTCCAGCGAGGTGAGCGTCAGCACGAGAGCCTTGTGCGATGTGCTGACGGCACGCTCCTCCAGTGTCCATGTGTACTTCGAGGGCAGCGTGACGTCGAACTGCCACTTGGCAGCATCGGTGCGTGCTGCATACTCCATCAGCACCATCTCGTCGCCGACGTTGAGGTCGGGGTTCTTATCGAGTACGACCTTTACGCGAGGCATGTCGGTGGAGGTTGTGAAGTTCTCCTTGATATTGGAATAGAGAATGTTATGGCTGACGTAGAGCAGATCGTGTTCAGCGGCAGAACGCACCTTCAAGCGGATCTGCGAGGCGGGATGCAGCGTGACGTTGCACTGGCGGCTCTTGGCGAAGTCCTGCACGGTGAGGGTACCAGGCGTGGTGGCATTGCCGGGCTCCAAAGTGCCGTAGATGTCGAGACTACCGCCTGCGCTACCCGTACCACCCAGTACACCCTTCTCCATGACGTAGGCCACGGCACCCGTCGACGTGGCAGCATAGCCTGTGGCACCCGTCATCTTGCTCTTCTTGGCCGCTGCGGCATCGTTGTTGAGCAGCACGCTACCCTCGAGGACGCGAATTCCGGCAGGGATGACGTTGTCGTTGGCGGTAATGGTATAAGTGCCCTTGCCCTGCTTGATGAGGCCCAGGAGTTGCGTCTCAAGAGGCGTTCCGTTGCTCTCGGGCGGTGCGATGCGTCCAGCCAGGGTGGCATCGGTATTGAGGGCTCCCACGATGAAGTACGAACCGGCAGCAGCCTTGGCCTTGTAGTAGCCATAGATGCGGCTTCCTGCCTCGGTGTTGAGTTCGCCAAATTGTGCAGCACGAGTGCCATCCTCCATGGCCATGGCTGCGCCCTTATGGAGCGTGACGTGGTTGTCGCCCATCATGCGGCACACCTTGCCGTCTGTGAGGCATTGCTCGGCGCTCTCGGGCGAGAAGGTCTTGCCGTTGTGGCACATCACGATACCGTAGAAGCCCGCTCCCGTCTCAACCTTGTTCCATGGGTATACATGTACATCTCCTTGAAAATAAGTCCAGTCGGGATAGGCCTTCGAACTGTGGTTGCCCAAGAAGGTGCGCTCGCCACCTGCGTAGATGTTGAGTGTGCCCGGACCGGCAAAGGCGGCCATGAGGTCGGTGTAGCGTGACGTATAGACGTCGAGTTTCTTGCCCTCGGGGATGTAGGTGGCTTTATCGTAGCTGGCATAGCTTGAGGATGAGTTCTTCTGGCAGATATCCACCACGCCGCTTGTCACCTCGGCAAAGTCGTCGAGTGGGCCGGCCAGCGTGATGTCGTCGATGTAGTAGTCACTGTTGTCGTGGTGGATGCCAAGGTGCAGCAGGGTGGCTGTGCTGGCCTCAGGGATGTTGCGAAGCGCATACTGGCGGTCCTGCCACGTACCCTTGTCACCCTGGTATGGGTAGCTGTTGTCGGCATAGAGTTGGTCGGATCCGTAGTATACGTGCATCTGCTTGTAGTCGTCGGTCTCGGTGGTGGCGCGGTAGAAGCGGAAGCGCACTGCATTGAAGCGTCCAGTGAGTTTTACTCCGGCAAACTCTTCTGGCACGGCGAATTCGGGGAAGCAGTTCCATGCCTTGACCTTGACGCGCAGGACGTGGTTCTTCGAGTTCTTGGGGTCGGCCACGACGGTGGCTGTGCTGCTGCCCACGTCGCCGTAAACACCCCACATCTTCCACGTCGTTCCGATGGGAATGTTGTCGAAGTTCTCAATCACCAACGGTTCTGCCTGCACCTTGAAGCACAGTGCCCAAAGTATGGCAAATACGCACGCTATCTTTTTCATGTCTTTTTCCTTAATTTGTATAGTTGCTGGCAAAGGTAGTGTTTTTTTTCGAGAGGAGCAAAAAAAGAGGGAAATATGCGTGGGTTTCGAAAAAAAAATGTACCTTTGCACTCGTGCAAGAGGCACAACGTGAGAGTGAAGAAATCTAATGATAATCTGGTGAAATAATAGCAAAGAAAACAACGGAATAGTATGAGAAGAATACTGACGATACTGATGTTTGTAGCCTTGTGTGTCGGTGTGAAGGCACAGGAGGTGTGGAATCCCGTGGCCGACAGCGCTGCCATGGTGATAAGTGGCAATGCGAGGTTCACCGTGCTAACGCCACAGCTCATCCGCATACAGTACAGTTCGAAGAAGCAATTTGAGGATCGTGCCACCTTTGCCGTGGTGAACCGACGACTGGAGGTGCCCGAGTTTACCCAGCGCAAGGAGGGTGGTTACCTCATCATCGAGACGGAATACCTGACGCTGAAGTACCGCATCGGTGCCACCATCAAGGATGGCGAGAAAAATAGTACGAATCTCAGCATTACGCTGAATATGAACGGAAAGCGCATACTGTGGTATCCCGGTAAGGACGATGCACTGAACCTGCTCGGAACGTACCGCACACTCGACGGCGACATCGGCGATACGCATCGCGTGTTCCTTGAGAAAGGTCTGCTCTCACGCGACGGATGGGCCATCCTCAATGAGTCACCCTCGGCCAAGCGTGGTGATGGTAGCCGTTCGTTCCCCTTCGACGGTGAGGTGGACGGTATACCTTGGGTGGCACAACCGCTCGACGCACAGGCCATCGATTGGTACTTCCTCGGCTACGGTCACGAATACAAGAAGGCGTTGGGCGACTACGTCAAGATTGCCGGTCGTCAGCCCTTGCCACCGCACTACATGTTCGGCTACTGGTACAGCAAGTTCCAGGCTTACAGCACCTCGCAGTTTCAGGAATTGGTCAACGACATGGATAAGAACGAGGTGCCTCGTGACGTTATGATGTTCGACATGGACTGGCACAAGGCTGGCTGGACTGGCTGGTCGTGGAACAAGACGCTCATCCCTTCGCCCACCACGCTTCTGAGTTGGATGCATGATAAGAATATGAAGGTGGCACTCAACCTACACCCTGCAGACGGCATCAGCAGTGGTGACGATAACTTCGGTAAGATGCGTGCCGAGATGGGACTTGCCTCCAGCGTGACGACGATTCCCTGGCAACTGGAAGACTCGACCTTCTATCGTTCGTTCACCAAGAACATCCTACGTGTGAGGGAGAAGGAGGGAGTGGACTTCTGGTGGCTTGATTGGCAACAGGACTTGACGAGCAAATACGTGGAGGGTCTGGGCGAGACGTTCTGGCTCAACCATGTGTTCTACAACGATATGCGACTGAACCGTCCCGACCGTCGCCCCGTCATTTTCCACCGATGGGGTGGCATGGGTAGCCATCGCTATCCCTTGGGCTTCTCGGGCGATGCCTTTGCCACCTACGGCACGTTGCAGTTCGAGTCCTACTACACCGCTACGGCAGCCAACGCCTGCTTCGGCTATTGGGGCCATGACGGCGGTGGCTATTTGCAGCCCAACGAGATTGGCACCGACCCCGAACTGGTG
Source organism: Bacteroidaceae bacterium (assembly GCA_045629085.1). Taxonomy (GTDB): domain Bacteria; phylum Bacteroidota; class Bacteroidia; order Bacteroidales; family Bacteroidaceae; genus Physcousia. The sequence continues at coordinate 6,082 of JAZQQO010000066.1, read as the reverse complement.
CTGCGCTGGATGCAGTTCTGTGTCTTCACACCCATCTTCCGCACCCATGGTTCGAGTCAGAACGGTTGCGAGCGAAGGATATGGAAGTTTGCCAACTTCGACTTGCAGAACGAGGCTTTCAAGTTGCGCTACAGACTTGTACCTTATATTTATTCCCACGCACGCGTAGCGTACGACACTGGCGTGTCCATCTGCCGTCCGCTCTACTACGAATGGCCTGAGGAGAACAAGGCATACACCATCGAGGACGAATACCTCTTTGGCGAGAACATCCTCGTTTCGCCCGTATCTGTGGCAAGTGGTGCCGACGACACATCGTCCAAGACGACATGGCTGCCCGAGGGACGCTGGTATGATGTGTGCCGAAACCGCTTCGTAGAGGGCAATACGACGTTCAAGGATTCATACGCCCTGAACGAGATACCTTATTTTATTAAGTCTGGCAGTATTATTCCCTGCAATCCCGATGACGTGAGGAACCTGAAGTCGCAAGCCGACAAACTCGTGCTGTGGGTCATCCCTGGCGAGGAAGGCTGCTTCACGCTCTACGAGGACGAGGGTGACAGCGAGGCCTACAGGACAGGTGAGTATGCCACGACGAAGATCACACAGCAGCGCTCTGGAGGCGTGGCACGCGTGGTGGTCGAGGGGCGCAAGGGTGCGTACAGGAATATGATTGAAGAGCGTAGTCTCGAGGTTGTGTTCTTCGCACAGAATGAGCCTCTTAGCGTCAGCGTGGATGGCGCGGACTGCGATGATTGGTTCTACGACCAGGTGAGCCAGAAGTTGACGGTCAATGTGCCCAAGAAACCATGCTCGGAGGCCACGGTGATAGAACTTGTGGGTGACGAGACTGGTGTCGCTCAGAAGGCAGGCGAGGGACTGAAGGTACGCTACGACAATGCATCGCAGAAGTTACTCTTCTATGCCGGCAAGCATGCAGTACTGACTGCCACTGTCACCGACATGCAGGGTAGGGTGAGATTCCGTTGTAACGTCGCTGCAAATGGCGAGACGACTCTCGACGTGCATTCGCTGCCTGCAGGGCAGTATGTCTGCAGCGCCAAAGCCGGCAAGGACACCGTCATCCGCAAATTCATTAAGTACTGATTAACGTAAATATAGTTTATCATAAAACGCTAATATAGAATTATGACACGTAAGTTAATTATATTTTGTGCTTTATGTGCCTATGCGATTTTCGCTACGGCACAGGACATGACGCATCTCTACGCCATTGGCGATGCCATTCCGGGTGGCATTCAGGAACTGACGGCGTTCCCGAACAAACAGTTCAAGTATGCAGGAGCCTTGAAGGAAGGCACGTTCTGCATTTCGAACACACCTGAGCACAAACTTACGGCTTCGCGCTATTTGAAGCCCAATAACGAGGATGCCTATATCGTTAATAACGGATTGAGTTATTCGCTTGTGCGAGACAGTAAGGGTGCCGACTGGGTCGTGCCTTTCAGCGAGGAGATGTTCCGTTTTACGGTGGATCTGAACGGCAGTACCGTCACCGGAGAACTGTTTCGCCCTTGGAACGAACTCTTTGTCGTGGGTGGTGCTGCGGAATGTGGGTGGACATCCTACACCTTCCTGCCCTTCACGCGTCTGGAGGATGAGATATGTACTTACGAGTGGACGGGTATGCTGAAGTATCGTCCAGAGAACAACGAGCCACGCCATTTCAAGTTTAGCGGGCAGAACGCTTGGGAACCCAAGATGCTGCATCCCTTCACCAACGATGAGAACGTGCTAAAAAGTACACAGATTCTGACCAATGGCGCAGGCGACAACAAGTGGTCGGTGGTGGATGATGGTGTCTACCACATCGTCGTGGATGTCTTCCGTGAGACGATCCATGCTGAATACCTCAGCAACAAGACATCCAATGGCGATGTCACCGCCCTCGACGACCTCATGGCGCAGGACGTCACCATCAGGAATCGTGACAACGAGGTGCAGGTGTCATGTGACAACGACATCTGTGTGGACGTCTACAACGCTGCTGGCCATCGCATTTACCACCATGTCAATGCGCAGCACAGCGTACTGCTCCCACAGCGCGGAATTTACGTCGTGAAGGCAGGTAAGTTCAGTCGTAAGGTGTTGTATTGATGACGCAAAACCGCAAAATTCCTCATTTTATTTGGTATTTACAAATTTAATGCTTAATTTTGCAATATACGTCTTCGTCGGCATCAACTATGGCATTATCCAACATAGAGAAACATTATAACAAGCATCCTGAAGACCTGCGATTATTGCGCAGGCACGGCATGGTGGAGTTTGAAACGACCATGCACCATCTCCATCGCTTTCTGAAACCCGGTGATTGCATCCTCGACATTGGTGCAGGCACCGGGCGCTATGCGTCGGCCTTGATGGCTGAGGGCTACAAGGTGAAGGCTGTGGAACTGGTGCGACGCAACATCGAGGTGTTCCTGAAGCGTGAACCCACGGCTGACGTGGTGCAGGGCGATGCAAGGAATATGCCTTTCATTGCGGACAATACTGCCGACGTGACGCTGCTGCTCGGTCCGCTCTATCATCTTTTTGGCGACGAAGAGAAACTCAAAGCGCTGCGTGAGGCCAAGCGTGTGACGAAGCCAGGTGGCTTGATTTTTGTGGCTTATCTGATGAACGAATACAGCATCCTGTCCTATTGCTTCGACGAGGATAGGATAGGGGAATTGCTGGCTCGTGGTGTGGTGGACGAGAACTTCCACATTCAGTCGAAAGACGACGAACTGTATGACTACATACGTCTGGAGGACATCAACCGACTGGATGAGAAGGCTGGTCTCGAACGCGTCACGATATTCTCGCCCGATGGTGCTGCCGACTATATGCGCACTCGTCTCAACCGCATGAGCGATGAGACGTTTGCCCATTTCATAGAATACCAAAAGTGCATCTCCGAGCGCATGGACCTCATTGGAGCAGGCAGCCATACGGTGGACGTGGTGAAAGTTGAAAGTTCCCTAAACGACTAAACGACCAATTTCCTAAACGACTAAAAAATAATGAGAAAGAAAGTTTTGATTTTGATGAGCGTGCTGGCCACGATGACTGTCAGCGCTCAGGAAGTGAACAAGTCCACTGTGCAGAGCCAGGCTAACGCTGCTGCTGCCGCAAAGGGTGATCTGAAGAAAGTGGACACGGGTGACAAACTATGGAAGTTCTCCGGTGTGGCTGGTCTGAACGCAGCTGCAACGGGCATGATCAACTGGGCATCCGGTGGTAACAACAATCTCAATGGCGTGGTATACGGCCGTTTGCGCCTGCTCTACCACAAGAACAAACTGGCATGGGATTCTAACCTGGACACCGAGTACGGTCTGTCATACATCGATCAGACCTATGATAATTTGCAGAAGTCAAACGATAAGTTCAACTTCTCTTCAAAGTTGGGTTATGAGTTTGCCAAGAACTGGTATGCCACTGGTTTGGTCGGTTTCAGAACACAGTATGCTTTGGGTTACAACTACACGGGTAATGCAGATGCTAATCCTATCATCTCTAAGGGCTTGGCACCTGCCTACACCGACATCTCCATCGGTATCGACTGGAAGCCCAATGACATCTTCTCTGTCTATATCTCTCCCTTGGCAGGTCGCTTCACTACGGTGAAGGTTAGCGATGATACGAATCGTGCACACGACCACCAGTATCCTGTGGCAGACGGTGGTCTGGAGCAGGTGCTGAAGGATAAGTATTCTGTGTGGAAGTATGATGACGCAAACCAGAAGGACTACACACGCAACACACGTTCTGAGCTCGGTTTCTCACTCAAGGGTGCTGTCAACTATTCTATTAAGGACTTCAAGGTAAGCTCAACGCTCGGGCTGTACACTCCCTATTCGTGGGACAAGAAGGAGGTTGGACGCAACGGCCACGACGTAGCCATCTACCGCGACAATGGTCGTCGTATCGGTAACTTCGACGTGGACTGGGATGTGGCTCTCTCTTATCAGTTCCTGAAGTGCCTGCAGGCTACGCTCTCCACCTCTCTTCGTTACTACAATGGAGTAATGATTGACAAAGATGGCTACTCTTGCGAGCGCGTACAGTTCAAGTCAGTTCTGGGTATCGGCCTTGGATATAACTTCTAAAGAAGTAAAAAGAAGTTAGAAGGAAGTTATACTTTTGACAACAGTCAAAAGTCGAAGTTATAGGGACGATAGCATCCACTATTGCCAAGTCTTCATGTAGCAAGACATTTACTTTTGGCCGTCACCAAAAGTCCCTATAACTTCCCTCTAACTTCCTTCTAACTTCCTTCTAACTTCCCTGAGATGGGAAGCTCTTGTTCTGTTCAACTCTACACTTCCTTGTTCTTCACTACCGACTCATAGTAAGCCAGATAGTTGTCTTTCTGCTCGCTGGCCATCCATGCCATGGCAGAACGGGGATGGTCGTTCTGTGAGCCGGTGATCATGTAGGGGATGAAGTAACCCCAGTCAATCTCCTTGTGCAAGGGGTTGATACGATCCTGGATACACTTGATGACGGGCTCCAACTTGTACTTGGGATTCTTCAGGAAGCTAAGCAGCAACTCCATTGGACAGTTGCCTGCACCACGGCCGATACCGAGCATGGTGGCGTCGAGCATGTTGGCACCCGAACGGATACACTCAATCGTGTTGGCAAAAGCCAACTGGGTGTTGTTGTGGCCATGGAAGCCAATCGTCTTGCCGGGCAATGCCTTGATGTACTTGTCCATCAGGCTGTGGATGTCTTCAGAGTAGAGGCTACCGAAACTGTCCACCAAGTAGAAAGTGCCCACGCGAGACTCTGCCACGTCAGCCAACACCTGATCGAGGGCACGGTCGTTGACCTTCGACACAGCCATCAGGTTGATGGTAGCCTCGTAGCCTTTATCCATCACGTGATGAGCCAGCTCGATGGCCTTGTCGATCTGGTAGTCATAGCAAGCCACGCGGAACAAGTCCACTACGCTCTCGTCCTTGGGACGTATCTCGTCGAACTTGATACGGCCAATGTCAGCCATTACGCTGAGCTTGGTGTTGGTGTTGTTCTCACCCACAATCTCACGCAATTCATCCTCAGCACAGAACTTCCATGGTCCGTACTCCGTGCGGGGGAACTGATCCTCGCTACTGATGTAGCCAATCTCCATGTAGTCCACGCCTGCATTGACGCAAGCCGTGTACACGTCCTTCACAAACTCCTTGCTGAATTGCCATTTATTCATCAGTCCGCCATCGCGGATGGTGCAATCCAAAACTTTGATTTCTTTTCTGTACATGCTGTATTTCATTGTTTAATTATTCATTATCTTCTTTTCCTCAACGATGAAGTAGTCGATGAGGGCATTGTAAATCGTCTCGATGACATCGGGGTTGATGTCAGCCTCTTCAGCCCACTGCCGTCTGCTGGCTATTACTGCTGCACGACGGTCGGAAGCCTCTATGCCGCTGTCGGTGTTTTCCTTGTACTTCACCACTTCTCGCACGTATCCGAAGCGTGTCGAGAGAAGTTGTATGATCTCTGCGTCGATGCTGTCAATCTCATTTCTCACTTCTGTGATGTCGGTACATTCATGAGGTAGTTTCCTCTTGTCTTTGTTGGTCATAGTTGGTTTTGCGTTATCTTTTTACCAAATAATTCGCGAAATTACAACTTTTTCCCGACATATTATAACAAATCGTAATTTATTTAGCGATAATCTCGTAATTTTGCTCATCACTCGTCACTTTTACTTAGATTGTACAAGTTAGCAACGAGGCAGAACGAAGAGGTTGGGACGAAAAGCGTTGCAATAAACTAGGTCAGCCCTCCTGATTCACTCCACCACGCCCCGAAGTCCTTCACCCCCTCCGGCAACTGATGCCGCACGATGGTTCGCTGCAAGGTATTCGCCACCCTCGTCAGCTCGCCGAACAGTTTGTCGCCTGCCTCGTCCCTGTCCGGACAAGCCACCAGTCGGCAATCCCTGGGCAGCACCCCGTCCAGCATCCGCATGTCAGCCTCGCTCAGCAGCGTGGCCGACGGTATCGCCACCGCCTTCCGTCCGCTCGACAGCATCGCCCAGCAGTCGCTTGGCCCCTCTGCT
>JAZQQO010000065.1:0-40308 GCA_045629085.1 Bacteroidaceae bacterium | reverse complement strand
CTTGATTGCTTCCTCGAACTCAGCATAGCCGTTACCGTTAATGCTCAGCTCGCCACTAGTAATCACATCGGCGTAAGGCTCACCCTCTTCATCATAACCTACCTCACTAATATAGTAGGCACCTGAACGAACAGCAGCGCCATTCACGAAATCAACCTTTATAGCCTCGGCCATCTCAACAGATGCATCACGGCCGTTGAACAGAGCAATCTCCTCCTCACCGTTGATCAGTGCGGGAGTGATCTCGATAGGAGCCACATAAGCACCGTTGATCAGGCACTCATAGGTAGCGATGGGAGTGGGAACAACAATCTGGCCGGGCTCGTCGTTTGCAGGAGCCTCGCCGAATGCCATAACGCGAACCCAGTACTGCTTGCCCTGCTCGAAGTTGACAACCTGGTCGAACTCAGCATAGCCGAAGCCACTCAGGCTCAGCACGTCAGAAGCAATGTCGTCACCATAAGTGAGTTCACCGTCTTCCTCAACTGCCTCGCAGATAGTGTACATAGCGGTGCGGATAGCAGCACCGTTCTCGAAGTTAACCTTGATAGCAGTAGCACTCTCAACAGAAACTGCTGAGTGATCGTTCAGAGTAATCTCCTCCTCACCCATGATGAGAGCAGGAGTGATCTCGATAGGAGCAGCAGCCTCCTCCTTGTCTACTAAGAGCTTGGGAAACTTGTCACCAGCATCCTGGCGGAAGCCCTCGTTCAGAAGGCTGAGCAATGTACCGTTCTCAACATCCTCCATAGAGATGTTGGTAACGGTAGCACCGTTGGTCTGGTAGCAGTTGTTTATCTCCTCCTTGTTACCACGTGCCCAGTCCTCACCGTCAGTTACTTCGCCGATGTTCCAGCAGTTGGTGAACTTGGCACCGCCGCCTACCCAGCCGCTGAATGCACCGTTCTCCCAACCACCGCTGATTTTACCGGTGTTGTAGCAGTTAGTGAATACCAAGTGGCAGCCGCCACCATAGTTGCAACCCATGAATGCAGCGTTGTTCTGCTGCGTACCAGTTACGTTAGCCTCGTTACCGCAGTTCTCGAAGGTAATTACACCATCGTTGTTGCAGCAACCTGCAAAAGCAGCCATACATGAACCGCCAGTGCTGACAATCACACAGCTCTGGTCCATGATGAGGTTCTTAATAACAGCACCAGAGCCTACGACGCCGAAGAAGCCCTGCTCCTTCTTGCCGCCATCAATGTGCATGTTCAGGATACGATAACCCTGACCGTTGAATGTGCCGACAAACTTGTGGCCATCGGTACCGATAGCGGTCCACTTCTCGATGCTGCCCAGGTCGATGTTCTGGGTCAGAGCAACGCTTGAAGAACCCTTAACCGTACCATCGTTGATAGCCTCAGCGAACAGCAACATCTGCTCAGCGGTGCTGATCTGGAATACGCCGTCCACCAGGGGTACGTCGATACCAGCGATCTCGCCCTTGTAGATGCACTCTACGAGCGCGTCCTCAGCACGGAGGGTTACGCGGATGGTGTAAACGCCATCCTTTGATACTTGCCACTTGGTGTCGGGGTCACCGTCGTAGGGCAGAGCCACTACGTCCTGACCAGCGACATCAATCTTGAGGGCAGCCTCTGAGGGGTGCATGCCGGGATTCCAATCCTTACCAGCAAGGATCTTGAAGCCCTCGCCAGAATCGGCTCTCAGCGCACCAGTCCACTCAAAGACATTGGTCCCTACCTCGGTCATCTGCTGCTTAGCTACTGCGGCATCCTTGTCCCAGCCAGCAGGCGTAGCATCACCAACCATGTAGAGCTCAATTGCGTTGACGGCAACAGTGCACATCAGCGCCATGAAAAACGTAAACAGTTTTTTCATTGTTTGATTGAATGAATTTGTTAATAAATAAAGTTAATTAAAAAAGGTTATTAAATGATTCGAAAATCCACACTAGAATTAATGTGCAAAATTACTTAAAAAAATGTGAATTACAGTTCATTTTCTCATAATATATATATAATGTATGCGAAAATTGTCCATTTTGTGCTTTTTTTTTGCAAAAACGTACAAATTAGCACAAAAAAAGAAGGTTGTCATCACGACAACCCAACTTTCGTTAACCTTAAATCTAATACCATGAAAAACACGATGCAAAGGTACTGCTTTTTTGATTATCCACAAGCTTTTGCATCGAAAAATGCAATAAAACAACTGCTTAATTGATTTATATCAAGAGAACGCCCCACCCACGCCTCCCCCGACCGCTTCGCTAGGGGAGGGGCTTCATTGCATCCGAGGAGAAGACTGGATATAATGAGGAGCGCCCCTCGCAATGAGGAGCGCTCCAATTATTTAAACTGGCCCATGTCCTTACATCCAACCTCATGGGGTTTGGAAGCTCCTCCCCTTTGGGGGAGGCGGGGGTGGGGCTTTTACTTAACAACAACCTTCTTGCCGTTCTGGATGTAGATGCCCTTCTGAGCGCTCTTCACCTGACGACCGCTGAGGTCGAATACGCGGCTGTTGTTGTTAGCATCGGTGATGATAACGGTGTTGACACCGTCGATAACCTCCTTGAATGCCTTGAGGATAGGATACTCGTCAGCACGCATACCACAGTACCATACAGTGTTGTCGAATGCTACGACACCGTGCTGCAGATCAGCGAAGTTGCTACCGTTGAATGAGAGAAGGTTTGTAGCCTCGCAACCTGCCTCGTTCTGGGTGAAGTTAGCGATGTTCTTCATCGTAGCCTCTGCCTGAGCGGTGTAGGTCTTAGCGATAGCGGGAGTGGTAGTCTCACCAGCGAAGTATGCGTTCTCTACATTGAGCTTGCCGTTAACGCGACCGAAGAGACCAGCTGCGTTCTCAGCCTCAGTAGTGATGTTTGCGATAGCGTAGCAGTTCTTAACGTCTACGTTGCCGTTTACGGTACCAGCGAAGATACCTGCGTAATCCTTACCACCGTTCATGTCAGCCATTACGAATACGTTCTCGAGAGTGGTAGTGCCCTTGTAGCTGGTAGAACCGAGCTTGTCAGCGATGACAGAAGCATCAACGTGATCAACACCGGGAACATACTTGCTTACGAAGGGAACCTCCTTAACGTCGGTCTGTACGAAACCGATGTTCTTGAGCGTACCAGCGAAGGTACCGAAGAATGAGGTGTTCTTGTGACCCTGTACACCAGTCTCACCGTGGAAGCCCTTGATGACGTGACCACGACCATCGAGGCTGATCCAACGCTGCTCGTTGCGACCATTCTGCTCGCCCTCACCATTCAGCTGGCTCCAAGGCATGTTGCCCATCCAGATGTCGTCGGTCAGTGCGAAGTAGTGAGTCTCACCCTGACGCAGGTAAGCACGCATCATCAACATATCCTCATAGCTACCGATGAGCAAGGGACTCTCCTCGGTGTCGTCACCCTCGAGTGCCTTCTCGTCGAAGCGAACGGTACCCTTGTTGAGGTCGTATGTTACGAGGTACATCTTAGAAGGATCGAGGATCCACTTGCGGTCGCCCTCGAAGCGGTTAGCGAGAGTCTCCTCGCCAGACTCAACCTTGAGCTGATCCTCGGGGTTACCGATACGGCCCTCATCCCAGTTGCCGAGAAGCCAAGCCTCAGAAGAGAAGAGAGTGATCTCACCACGCTCTACGCCGGGGTTGAAAGCGATAGAACCCTTATAGATACCGTTGCCCATGTGCTGGATGTCCCAGTGAGCAGCGCAAGGATAGTTCTTAGTCCATGAGTTGTCCTTCAGATTACCCACAGCATAGATCTGCTGCTTGTAGATGAAGGGAGTAACAGGCTTAGCGCTCAGAGTCATATTCTCGAGGTCGATAGTGAACTCCCAGTCACCACCATGAGACTGGAACCAGCTCTGGCTGTCCATCTTGATGGGACGAGGCTCGGTGCTGTTGGTCAACCAGCGGCTCTGGTTGTCGGCAGCAGCGATGTCATGACCCATATAGTGGAAGGCTGCGATGATGCTGCTACGTGCAGAGATTCCGTCGTTACCGTAAACCTCCTCGCGGAAGCTTGCAGTACCTACGTACTTACCCTCAGCATTCTTATACATAGGATAGTCGGTGCTGTCCCAAGAGTCACCCTGAACACCAACGAGACCACCACGGATGTAGATGACGTCAACGAGCTTGTTAGCCAATACCTCGTCGATAATCTTCTGTGTCTCCTCGTTGTTGGCAGTACATAAAGCGTAGATGATGTTGATCTCCTCAGCACGCTCCATCATGGCAAGACCCTCTTCCTCGGTGATAACACCCTTCTCCATAGCATTAGCTGCAGCAGCATAAAGACCACTGGTCTCGTTATTGATAACATCGTACATCTTCTTATAGAGATTAACACTCTCGTCGATGAGACCGTAAGCCTCGTTCAGCTCCTTGATAGCAGCGATGATGTCCTTCTGTGACTCAGCAGCGAGTACGTTGCCTAGCTTCTCTGCAACCACTTCAAGGTAACCCGTGTAGAAGTTGTCCTCCATATACATGTAGGTCGCAGCCTGCTCGGCAACCTCTTCCTTGAGGCCAGCAAGAGCGTCAGCATTGTTGCCCATGTACTTCATAGTGATGTGACCATAGGTCAACCAGTCGCCAGCGCGGCCATTAGTGTTCTTGCTACGCATACCGAACTTCAGGATGCCATCCTCGCCTACGATACCGTATACCTTATTCATATAACGGCCAGCGTTGAATGCTACAGAAGCACCAAATACAGAGCTGGGCCAGTAGCGGAGACCGTCCTCAGCCTCGGCCATACAGTCGTAGGGCCAGCCACCGTCAATATTCTCAGAACCATAGTTGTAGCAGTTGTAGCCCTCGATGTCGGTCCAGTTGTCATGGTGATCCATGATAGTGTTGTACTCGATGCCGGGCTGGCTTGCCTTCATCACGTCCTTAGCCAGGTCGTTAACGTAGATCTCAGCCTTTGAGGGATGAGTGTAGTCCTTGTCACCAGCACGATAGAGTGCGGGGAAGGTCAGTTCATAGATACCCTTAGGCATGTCGGTCAGTGTCTGATGGATGTCGAAGTTAGCGAAGTTCCAAACCTCAGCAACGCGGTAGATCTTACCCTCTTCACCAGTACGGATCTTCTCGCAGTCAGCGATACCTTCCCATCCTGAAGCGTTGAAGTCGCCAATAGAGCAGTCTGCATCCTTGAGCAGGTTGGTGAAGTCCTTGCCTTCCTCAACGCTCTCCTTGATGGCAGCGTCAAGAGTCTCCTCCATCCATGTCTCAAGTTCGGCGAGCTTCTCGGTGTCGGCTGACATGTTCTCGATAATATCACCAAACTGGAACTCGTCATATCCATTGAAGAAGTCACTCAACTCATCGGCCTTGTCGCCGTTCAGACCCTCAGCCTCAGCCATGATCTTCTCGGCCTTCTCCATGAAGTGGGCATATGCGTTCTTGTTCTTTTCAATGTCGTAGAACATACCTGCAGCCTGGCTGTAAGCAGCCTCAATAGCCTCAGCAGTAGTAGCAGCCTTGAGGTCAGCAATAGCCTTGCTGTAAGTTTCCTTCAGACCAGCATAGACCATGTCCTCGCTGTAGTCGTCCAAGCCCAACAACAAGTTGGCCTTCATCAGGTCGAGTGCATCAGCGGTGTTGCCGTAGTAGGTCAGACGCCATGTGTCGAATGAGGTCCATGAACCAGCCATACGATCCAAGCAGCGAATACCAATCTTCAAGGTGCCGTCAGTAACAGCACAGAAGAGTGAGTTGTCGAACATGCCCAGATCGTTGTAGGCACCTACAACATAGCTGGTACCAACAGGAATGTAGTAGCCGTTGACTATCTCCTTGTCCCAGTAGTCGCTACCGAGATCCTCTTGAATCATCTCGCTGGTGATATCGTTGTTAAGGATCCAATAGTTGTTAGCATAGATCTGGCTGGTACGCAGGTACTCGTAGTTGGGATCGAGCACACCAGTCTGATAGTGAACACCATAGTTGCCTGAGCCACCAATACGGTGAGCTGCATGTACCTGCACCTCGTAAACGCCGTTGGGCAGACCAGTCAGCGTCTGGTAGAAGTCGTAAGACTCTGTACCGGGATTCCAGTAGTTAGCAACGTTGTTGCTTGTACTGAGGCCACCTTCCCAGTTTGCACCGCCATCATCATAGTTGGGGTTAAGGATGTAGGCAGTAGCATCGAAGGGATTGTCAACGGTAGCATTGTTGATGTTGTTCTCAGAATAAGCCTTCTCGAGTGCAGGAATCTGGTCCTGAGCGGCCTTCAGCTGCTCAGCAGTACTGCTGGTGTTGTTGTAAACAGCCTCTACCGAGCTCAGGTCAATGCCAGGATACTTGGCCTTGCTGGTCTCGATAGCCTCGCTCAGCTTTTCTGAAGCATAGAATGCATTCAGACTTGCCTGGAATGCCTGATAGTCAGCCTTGGTGACAACAGTCCAGTCGATGTTGTCATCTGTAGTACAGTTGGCTGTAAGGTGAGTGTCATCGGCGGCCAATTCGCGGCTCTTACCGATGTAGAATTCACGACGCTGCTCCTCAAAATTCCAGGTAGGTTGCAGTGAGCCGGTCTTGATACGTACGTGGTTGCCGTTGAACTCATAGTTCCATACAGGACGTTTGTCACCATAGCCACGGTCCAGGTTTCTCCAGTCTACATCAAGGTCGTTGATGTCACCAAGAGGAATCCACATGTAGTCCCAACCAGTACCACCACCGTTCACCGAGTAGTTGTTGAACAGGTAGTTGTCGGGCTGTTCTACACCGTCAATCTTGTACTTCTGGAAGTAAAGAGGTATACCCTTTTCTGGTAAAAGAGCGGCACTAATGCCCCACTCATTACCCTCACCGAGGAATGCTCCGAATTCCTCGTTCCAGAGATAGTAGTAGGCGTCGTCGTCCTTGTCCTCAGCAATCTTGAACTCAGAGGTTCCTGAGAGCTTGGGAGTCGTCGGCTTCACCCACTCAGCTGCACTGACTGTCAAAGCAGTCCATGCCATTGCCAAAAGGCAAAACACTTTTTTTCTCATGATTGTGTTGTTAAGTTAATATTATGTTAGTTATTAATATATTATTTTCCTATTTTTATTTCACGATTTTCTTTCCATTGACGATGTATACACCGGGCTTCAATTGTGAATTGTGAATTGTGAATTGTGAATTGTCCCCCACCTTTCGTCCGCTCAGGTCGTACACACCGGTATCACCTCCTCTTTGGGGTAGGGCCGGAGTGGCTTCAATGCCCACCGGCAACTCCTTTCCGAAGTACTCTGCCGATATGGTCTCACGGAAGGCATTGATACGAATGCGGTAGTAGCCATCCTCACCAATCTGCCACTTAAAGTCGTTGCTGTTGTTTGTGATGACGCGGGTTGCACTGAGCAGAGAAGCGTCCTGTGAGTAGGGGCTCAGCGTGTTGGGTCCCCAGTCGTACTGACCGTATATCTTCAGTCGCTTGGGCTCGGTGTTGCCGGGATAAGCCGCCAGCTTACCTGTCCATGTCCATTCGTTGGGGTCAGTCTTGCTGCGCTCCATTGCCAAGCCTTTGCTCCAATCCCACTTCTCCTGTCCGGGATTGGTGCATCCACCCATGATGAAGCATTCTGCCCAGGGAAGGAACAGTTCACCCTTGACGGTGTTGGTGTTGGGATTGACGGTGAAGCGATAGTTGTCGGCCTCGAAGGTGACGTGCCATGTGGCATTGGAGTTATTGTAGGCAGAGGTGAAGGGCGTGCCATCTGTTACTATGTTGGCATCTACCACGGATGGTTTGCAGAATTTTGTCGTAGCACCAACTTTTGCCTTATCCATAATGTAAAGGTCACCATTGAGCAGATGGCCATGATACTTGAACGAACCGTCGGGGAATGCCTCGAGCATGGCCTGTCCACCGGGAACGGCAGAACCGCTGATATAGAGTTGCTTGCTGACGGGGTCGGCAGTGTAGGGATCCGTCTCAGGGAAAGTGTCTGCACGACCAGCCACTACGGGTGTGTCATCGATGTCGCCCTCAATGACGATGCTTTGTGCTTTGCTGCATGACGTCTTAGCCACGTTGACGATGAGCAGACGACGGGTCTCGTCGTATTCATAGTCGGTCGTTGCAGTGCCGTTGACGGTAATCGCTGCGGGAGCCTGCTTCATGCCTAAAACCTCCACACGCCAAGCACGTTCCTCAGGAATGCCAGGGTAACTGCCCTCACGAGCGGCAATCTGCAGCGTGATACCCTTTGCTGTACGCGCCTGACTGAAAGTGGTGTTGGCAAACTGTCCTTCTGTATAATCCTTGTTGTCGCCAGCATCTTCATAGAAACGACCAGTACCATTGGCACCCGGAACGACCTGCAGAATGATGGTCTCAGGCGTGGTTTGCACGGTGCGCTGTACGGGATATTGCGGAATGATGGCACCGGCGCGATAGTAGTAGGGTATTTCATCGGTGGTGAATTGATCCGTCAGGATGCGGTTTCCTTCTTTCAATTCATTTTTTGTTACGTCCCACCACTGACCCTTGGGCAGCCAAATCTCTCGCTCGCTATAGCCATCGACAGAAGGAGTGGCAATGGGAGCCACGAGAATATCTCCACCAAACATGTATTCGCTTTCACGAACGTAAGCGTTGTTGTCTTCGGGGTAGTCGTAATAAAGAGGGCGGTTCATGCCGATACCTGTGTCGTAGGTCTCTCTTGCGCACGTATATATATAAGGAAAAAGCTTGTAGCGCAGACGTACAGTCTCAAGCAGTTGCTTGTAGTTGCTGTACTTCCAGAGACGACGCTCCAGTTTACCATCGTTTGTGGCATGCGTGCGGAAGATGGGGGTGAATACGCCAAACTGCAACCAGCGTTGCATCAGTTCGGGGTCGTTGTTGCCACCCTGGTGTCCACCCAGGTCGTGTCCCCAATATGCATAACAAACATTGCTGGCCATGCTGGTGAAGGGAATTTCGTAGGCCAAGGTGCTCCATGCGGCGAAGGTGTCACCTGAGAAGCAGATGGGGTAGCGGTGGCTGCCGAGTCCGCCCCAGCGGTGGTAGATGACGGGGCGCTCCTGACGATACTTCTCCATGTCGGTGAAGTACACATGGTTGATCCAGAACGTCTCACTCAGATTTCCTGCTCCTTCGGCTGGTGTATAGTTCTTCTCCTGTCCATGCTTGGCTACAGTCAATGCCTGCTGCCAGTCCTGCCACCAAAAGTCCACACCCTCGCTCTCGCGCAAACGCATAATATTCTTAAAGAAAGCCTTATAGAAGTCGTAGTCCTCTATCTTCCAAAGCACGGGGGCGGTGTAGGTGTTGGGCAGTCCCAAGTCGGAACGCAGTTTTGAATAATTGTCCTCATAGTTAGCCACACCGTCGGAGGGGTGAAGGTTGAGCGCTGTCTTCAGTCCATGAGCGTGCATGTAATTGATAAGGGTGGTGGGGTTGGGGATGAGCGATTTATTCCAACTCCATCCCGTCCATCCACTCTTGTGCCAGTCCATATCCATGATCATCACATCCATGGGCAGTTCGTTCTGCTCAGCCTGTGAGACGAGGTTGATAAAGTCGCTCTGAGAATAGCCCCAGTAGCGACTGTACCAATATCCGAAGATGTACTTGGGAGGCAAGGGAACGCTGCCAGCAATGCGTGTGAAGTCGGTCAAGGCCTTTTTGTAGTCGTGGCCATAGCCCATGAAATACCAGTCGATAGCGTTCTTATCTACGGGTTGTTTCCACCAAGGGAAGCCATCCTCTGTGTCCTCCATGGCGAAGGTCGTGCTGCCGTCGCCACGTTTTGTCTGGGGTGACTCGTCGATAATGCTCCATCCGGCACGTGACAGGATGCCCTTCTCAAGGATGTTACGCTGAGACTCTCCCCACACGCGGTCTAAGGTGCGTGTCGTACCTAAAAGGTTAAGGGCATCGTCCTTGCCGGGATACCACACCACGTCCTGCCCGTTCAGCTTCATCGTGATCTGCAGGTTGTCGGGCTTCTTGTCCGAAGCCTTAGGGGTGCTGGTCAGTCGGTAGCGCAACTCAAGGTCAGAGGTGCGGATATAAAGATAGCCGCCACTCGTCTCGGTTGTAAATGCGGGAACGGGTAAACGACGATTGACCACGGCGAACGTGGCACGTTCCTCAAAGTTTTTTGTAGCACTCCACTGAATACGGATCATCTGTGGGGTCAGCACTGTGAAGCGCATATTGCCGGAAGTCACTATGGCGGACTCGTCGGCCTTAGGCTCCCAATCCTTGTAGGCAAACACAGAGTTTGGGATAAGGATTACGATCAGTAGAATAAGTGTAAAATATCGCTTCATGGTCTTCATTATTGACTCAGATTTTTTCATTTCTTTGCAAAAGTAGACAATTTCCTTCGTGCCACCAAAATTGTCTGCTGAAAAATCCTTTATATATATAAAAATGATACATTTTTTGTATGACATGAGCCGTTTGTTGTATGATTTTGCATCAAAAAGCCCTAAAAAGTGATAGGAAAAGCATTGGCGTTTCATTTTTATTTTGTAATTTTGCCACCGTCAATTTAATAGCGCGCGCATTAATATTATGGAAGACATTTATCAATGTATCGTTGACCCAAACGTAAACCTGATCGGAGCATGTTTCAAGTTACTGTTGAGTATGCTGCTGGGTGCTACCATCGGATTGGAACGACGCCGTAAGGGACAGATTGCCGGTATGCGAACCTTTGCGCTCATCAGTATGGGTGCCACGTTGGCCATGCTCGTGTCTATCTATATCCCACAGGAATATATGGGACTGAAGAATGGTGATCCCGGACGTATTGCGGCTCAGGTCATCAGCGGTATCGGTTTCCTGGGTGCGGGTGCCATCATTCAGAGCAAAGGTGCCGTACGTGGACTGACCACGGCAGCCGGCATCTGGATCAATGCCTGTATTGGTCTGGCTGTTGGTGCAGGCATGTATGTGGTTTCTATTGTGACTGCCGCGCTCATCATTTGTGTGCTGATTGCTCTCGACAACATTGAGAAGCATCTGCTGAAGGGCGGTGAGCAAAAGATTGTCCGCTTGAAACTCGATACTATTGTGACGGACCTCACGGCCTATCGTGAGTGTTTTGCTCACTATAAGGTACACATCTCGGACGAGTTCCTTCGCTATGATTATACGCAGAATTTCAGTACGATAAACTTCATGGTGCGCAGCAAGGACCAGACGGATTTCATCGGTCTGTTCAATGAGTTACACAGCAAAGGCGGAGTGCTCTCCCTTACGCTGACCAATGAGGTGAATAATTAATCATTAAAACAAGATAACTATGAAAAAGGGATTCTTGATTTGTCTGACTCTGATGGGGTGCCTGCTGAAGACGGCTGCACAGACGCTATATGTAAATAGTGCTGACAGTTACCATCCTATCTCACTGAGTGAGGTGGGAGATATGACGCTGTCGGAGGGTGCCCTGCACATAGGCCCTTTGGCATGGGCACTCGAAACAGTAGACAGCATGACATTCACAGCTCCCAAACCTGCATGGACATTCTCGCCCGAGAGCAGCATAGAGAACGTAGCATCCAATCGCATCACCTCGCGCGTGCCCATCGTACAGGACGCACAGGACAATGCCAGACAGGGTGTGCCCAGCATCGGACGATGGACGGAACAGACTGATGGAAGTTACCACTTCGTGTACCATCCCATAGCCCATGGCGTGACCATTGATTTCGCTGCGCTGAAGTCGGAACACACCATCGACCGCATAGCCATCACCAGTATGGGCAACGAGGCCATCGCCTATCCATTCACCTACAACGCCATTCAGGCCGTCGACTGGCTCAACTCGCCCCAAGCCACAGGCACGCTGGCCTATAAATCGGGCTCGACAACCTACCTCACCACACTAAAGAGTGACGTGGTGGTAATCAACAACATACCTACCAATACAGAGACTGTACAGGCCTATATCGCCCCCGTCAAACTGGCCAAGGGTCTTCTCGTGACAGTGATGACGAAAGATGGCAGATATCTGACACAGGCTTTTCCTGAACTTACGTTTGATAAAGCCAACGAAGCAACGCGGCTTGCTGTCAAGCTGACTCAGAAGGGGTGTCAAGAGCATGGCTGCTGGATGGCCATGGTGCCGGGCGTGACGAAACTGAACATGCTAACCATACCGGGCACACACGATGCAGCGACAAGCAATACAATGACAGGCACTACACGTACGCAGACGCTAACCATCGCCGAACAGCTGGAGGCAGGTGTGCGTGCGTTTGATTTCCGTCCTCGTTTCAAGGCGAACAAAGAAAGTGACATCGAACTGGATAACCTGGAGATCTACCACGGTATAGCGGCAACGGGCGTGAAGTGGAAGGACGCGATGGATGCACTGATCAAATTCGTTACCGAGCATCCCACGGAGATGGTAATTGTGAACATGCAGAAGGAGAGTTCGAGCGGCACAGACTACTCGTCCACCTGGCGCAAGAGTGTGCGTACTTATCTGACTGCCAACAAGTCTAAACTGGTGACACAGATGAAGGCCGCACTGACGTTGGCCGACTGTCGTGGTAAGGTGCTGGTAATGAGCCGTACGCCTTACGGCAACGAGGGTGTCTACAACGACGTGGTGTATGGCGCGTTGATAGACTGGAAGGACAATACTGCCTTTGACACGAACCTCAAGTACACAAACAACAGCGTGGTATGCACTGCTCGCATAGAGGATCAGTATGACATCAGCGACAAAGACAAGAAGACGGCCATCAGCGACATCTTTGCCAAGGCAAGCAGCGACACGAGTACAAAGTGGTACATGACGTTCACCAACATTGCATGGAAACTGTTTGGCGGTGGCATCGATACTCATGCTAAGGTGATTAACCCTGCCACGATAGACCTACTCAAGAGTGGCAACCACAAACGTCTGGGTGTGGTGTTTACTGACTACATTGGTAGCAACGATTGCTCAGGGAAAGAATTGCTAAAACTACTTATTGAGCAGAATTTCAAATACATCTACTAATCTGGAGAAAAAGAAAAAACATAGTATTATGATTAACGAAGAACTGAACAAAATGATTATGACCGCCATGAAGGGCGGCGAGAAGGCTAAGGCCGAAGTGTATCGTGCTATCAAGAGCGAGTTCCTGAAGTTCAAGACCGCCAAGGATGCCAAACCCCTGGACGATGCTGCAGAAATCAGCATCCTGCGCAAGATGCACAAGGAGCGCGAGGAGGATGCCAAGCTGTTCGAGAGCAATGGCCGTGCTGATCTGGCCGAGCAGAACAAGTACGAGGCCAGCGTACTGGCCGACCTTCTGCCTCAGGCTGCCAGCGAAGAGGACATCTGCAAGCAGATTGAGGCTTTCAAGACGAGCATCGGTGCTGAGAAGTTGGAGAAGAAGGACATGGGACAGTGTGTGAAGTTCGTGAAGGCCGCTCTGCCTACCGCCGACGGCAAGACCGTGAGCACGCTCGTCATGAAGGTGATTAATAACTGATAATTGATAATTGACAATTGACAATTGATAATTGTACTTCCCTAAATTCGGAAAAATAACATGAAAAAAATCTTATCGCTCATACTTCTCTCTTTCTCTTTGTGTTCCGCCTGGGCACAGGATGCCACGGTAAGCAGTCCCGATGGCAAGATGAAGGTGGACTTCAACCTGCGCGACGGTCGTCCCACCTATTGCGTAAACTACGATGGCAAGGCTGCCATCCTAGAGTCGCCCCTCGGCTTTGTGGCCAACACGGGTGACTTCTCGCAGAACATGAGGATGACAGCGTCATCAGTGACAGACAAAACCATAAGCTATACGCTTGAACGCTCCAAACAATCGAAGGTAGAGAAGCAGGCCAACGTGATGATCGTCAACCTGGAAGGCGGACTTGCCTACAGAGGCGGTTTCCGTCGCATTACCAACGGTGCTGCCAACGACCCCGGTTCGTTCGAGGCCAACACAGGACAGGCTGTCGACCCCAGCATCAAGCTGACCTATGCCATTGAGTTCCTCGTCGAGAACAACGACGTGGCTATCCGCTATTACATTGGTAATCAGAAGAGCAAGGCTAACGAGAAGACATTCTCCATCCGCATCATGGATGAGAAGACAGGCTTCCGTCTGCCCGATGGCACAACCACGTTCCTCACGCCTCAGAGCCATGCCATGGTTGGATGGAAGGGTACGAAACCCAGCTACGAGGAGGGTTACGGATACGACGAACCGATGGGCAAGAAGAGCCAGTTCGGACACGGATATACCTTCCCTTGCCTTTTCAACGTGAAAAGCGAGGAATCTCTCTGGGTGCTTATCAGCGAAACGGACGTGGATAGTCGTTACTGCGGCTCACGTCTCAGCGATGCTGTCATGAATGCCGACGGTTCAGGACTCTACAAACTGGAGTTCCCCATGCCCGAGGAGAATGCTGGCAACGGCACCATCGAACCCTCGATGTCGCTACCCAACAGCACCCCCTGGCGCACCATCACCATCGGCAACTCGCTCAAGCCCATCGTGGAGACCACCATACCCTGGGACTACGTCACTCCACGCTACACCACAAACAACAACTATCAGATGGGTAAGGGCACATGGAGCTGGATTGTATGGCAGGACAATAGCATCAATGTGGACGACCAGAAGAAGTACATCGCCCTCTCGAAGGCTATGGGCTTCAAATACGTACTCATCGACAACTGGTGGGATAACAACATCGGTCATCAGAAGATGGAAGAACTCATCAAATACGCACATTCTCAGGGTATTGACGTCTTCCTGTGGTACTCGTCAAGCGGTTACTGGAACGACATCGAGCAAGGCCCCATCAACATCATGTCCAGCACCATCAAGCGTAAAGTTGAGATGCGCTGGATGAAGCAACAGGGTGTGAAGGGCATCAAGGTTGACTTCTTCGGAGGCGACAAGCAGGAGACGATCCGTCACTACGAGAACATCCTTTCCGATGCCGATGACAATGGGCTCATGGTCATCTTCCACGGCTGTACCATCCCCCGAGGATGGGAGCGCATGTACCCCAACTATGTGGGTAGCGAAGCAGTATTGGCCAGTGAGAACATCTATTTCGGTCAGGGTGCTGCCGACAAGGAAGCCAAGGATGCTGCCACACATCCCTTTATCCGCAACGCCATCGGTTCGATGGAATTCGGTGGATGCTTCATGAATCGTCACATACACAAGGGCAACAAGGGTGGTAGTACGCGTCGTACCACTGATGTACACGAATTGGCTACCTGCATTCTCTTCCAGAATGCCATTCAGAACTTTGCCATCACGCCAGAGAACCTATGGGGACAGGAGGCTGCTCATGCCAAGATAGATTCATTCTTCGACATACTAAGTAAGCAGGGTAATGGTTCGTTTGAGGCTTCGGCCTCTGCCACAGCCTCTGCCGATACCGATTATAATGCCGACGGTGTGGTGGCTCCTATAATGGCCATGGACTTCCTGCGTCACGTCCCCACCACGTGGGATGAGACGCGCTTCATCGATGGTTATCCCGGCAAGTATGTCGTATTGGCTCGTCGTAGCGGATCTGTCTGGTACATTTGCGGCAACAACGCCACGGGTGCTCCACTCACGCTCAAGCTCAGCCTCGACATGCTGCAGAAGGGCGATATCGCCACACTTTACAGCGATAACATGAAGACACGCGAACCGCAAAAGGGCGACGTGAAATACAACGGCAAGGCACTGACCATCACGATGGCCGACCAGGGTGGTTTCGTGCTAGTGAAGTGATTGAATATGAAAGAAATTACAAATAAGAACAATACACTCAGGCTCTGCGTGGACGATGTCCATGCAGAGCCTGTTGCGTTGTTCAATTCCCATGGGGAGAACCTGTTGTGGAAGGGCGACGCTCAATACTGGGACAAACATGATCCCATTCTCTTTCCCACCGTTGGAAAGAGTTACGAGGGGCATATTCGAGTGCAGGGTAAGGTTTATGACATGCCAAAGCATGGTTTTGCACAGAATGGTCCCTGGCAAGTTGTGGAACATGGTGTGACGGCTACGGGTGATGGTTTGCTTATTCTTGAATTTCGCGACTCCGATTCCACGCGTCAGCATTATCCTTTCTCGTTTGTGGTACGTCAGTGCTTCGAACTGACTGACAATGCATTGCGTGTGACGTGGCAGGTAAGTAGTGATACCGATCTTCCCTTTATGATGGGGGCGCACCCAGCCTTTGCGTTGCCTGATTTCGATCCTGCTGACGAGGTGCATGGCTACCTTCAGTTCGATATGCCCGACATCAAGAGTCAGATCGTGCTGCCCGACGGCCATCTACACCCCGAATACGAAATGGTGCAGTTGCAGGACGGCAATCTCCTTCCCCTTGGCAACCACACCTTCGAATGCGACACCCTGTTGGATATTCGAGGCATCAACCGTGAGGTGACGCTTCTCGATAAGCATCGTAACCCCATCCTCACGCTTAGCCATTCGATGCCCGTCATTGCCTTGTGGGCACCACAATCCGGTTGCTGTCCCTTCGTCTGCATCGAACCCTGGAGCGGTGGATGCGATGCTCCCGGCTATTTGGGCGAGTTTAGCGAGCGTCCCTTCATGCAGCATGTCAAGGGCGGTGAGACGTGGACCACTTCCTATGAAGTGTTAATTAATAATTGTGAATCGTGAATTGAGAATTATGAATTTCCGCCCCGCCACACCCGACGATGCCCTCTTTATTGCGCGCGGCTTTCACATGGCCATGCTCTACGATGATGCTGACGATGAGCGCATTGCACGTTTTGCCCACACCATTTGTGTGCGTGAGGATGTGCTCTATTCCTGGCGTAACACACTTATTGCCATACAGGGCAACGAGCCTGTGGGCATGCTCACCGCCTACGATGGACGTTTCTATCATGAATGGCGTCTGCGTACCATGGAACTTGTTCGTGAGCACCTTGGCGTGGAGTTTCCCGGCATGGAGGATGAAGCCGTACCGGGTGAGTACTACCTTGATTCGCTGGCTGTCATGCCCGAGCATCGTGGCCATGGGGTAGGGCGTGCACTCCTGCAGCATGGCATTGAGCAGGGCCATGCGTTAGGTTTGCAGGTCACGCTTGCTGTTGACCCCATTAATCATCGTGCCCAATCCCTCTACCAGTCTCTTGGTTTTCGCATGGCTGGCGACCTCTTCATCTTCGGCCATACCTATTGGAAGATGGTACATAGCGAGTAATCACAGGCGATGATATACTTATCATTGCCACTTCTATATAACAAAGTGTTATTTCCCCTTCATTCTTATTCCCTGCATTTTGACCGAAGTCAAAAGCCGGGGGTTAGGGGGGCTACTTTTTTCCCTAAACCATGCAAATCAGCATTACCGTGTTGACAATAAAATTGTTATGGAGGAAGAATTCTCTACGCCACGGCCGTGACGTATATACGCCACGGCCGTGGCGTACAAACGTCTCGGGCGTGGCGTACAAACGCGTCGAGCGTGGCGTAGAGAATTCATGCGAAGGAAAATGGAAATTGAAGCATGGGAAAAACAAGATATATTGCTATTTCTGTTTCGTAGCGTCAATGCCAGATAATCTGTTCCCCATCAATTCATTCGTTCGCCTGGCTTTGCCAATACCACTATCATTGTATTACTCTTACAACCCATTCTTCAAGAATTCTCTGAGATGGATGTGCGTTACACCTTCATCATCACTTCGTTTTAGTAGAGGTGATGCTGAGATTACATATTTTGGATAATCGTCGGCAATGAGTCGCAGGTTTCCGAATTCTCGTTTTCGGGTTTCATCGTTTGCAATTCTATTTTGCATAGACAACAAAATTACAAGAAACCTCATATTTATTGTTTATAAACAACAAAATACGCACTAACAAAGGGATGCCTACTCCAATTTCTTCAGATGAAACATGTGGCAATATAACGACCTACAACGGTTCTTGAACGAGTCAAGCGGGCAAAGTCGAGCGGTTCAAACTGCGGAAATTGTGATAAAGGAAAAGAAAATATGCCTAAAAACGCAAAAAGTGTGGAGGCTTGAAAGTAGCCTCCACACAGATAATGCGCTGAATGTTAGTTTGTAATAAAGATTGTGGAGGGTGGAGGCTTGTTTTAACTTTCTAGGAAATGCGCGCGTGTGCGCGCGTAGAACCTTGCCTTCTCCTGAATCTTTGAAGAATCTTTTATTTTCTGTATTCAACAATATCCTCGGCCACCATGGTTGCACCTTCCTCCTCTATGTCTGAGGAGTAGGTTTGGCGATAAGGACTTGTCGGCATTATTTGAATGTTTAAGCAAATCTCTATCTTTGATATTGTCTCAAGAGAAAGGTTCTCCTGTCCTTTCAGTACTTTCGATACATACTGCTGACTGCATCCCATGAGTTCGGAGAGCTGCTTCTGTGACATGTGCAATGCCTCCATCTTGTCTAACATCATCATAGCGATGTGTTGCGAGTAGCGCAACCATGCTTTGTTCTTCCTACGCCACTCCGCATTCTCACGCCACTTTGAAGGCGTTGGCGACTGATGTTCCTTCAGTTTAGATATTATTTCCTCATGCGTTCTCATTAAGACCTCCTTCCGTTTAATTGATTTCCTTCTGATAGTCGTCAAAAGAATCCTTATCCGTAATATCGTTGTCAAGCATAAACCTACGCACCTTTTCCATCCTTGCCAACTCAACGAGTGTATGTTCACGCTCCTGCATCGTGCGAGTTAGCTTTAGTAAGAGGCCAGATCCTCAAGGTTTGCCTTGAAGAAATCGCGAAGCCATGCTACATCATTCCATTGTCCAAGAATAGAATCAAGTACATTGTCCAGGCAGTCATCGTATCTTACCGCCCAGAGTTTCTCATTTTCCGTTATCTGTTCGAAAGTCATACCTAGCTAAATTTGATGCAAAAGTACATAAAACATCCAAGTCTCACAACTTAAAGGTTGATTATTTCGCTATACAGAATCAATTTTAACCTTTCTTTATAAGGAAATGATACGTATGATTACAATGAGGGCAAAAAGAACATCCGCAAACATCAGACTCTCGGAGTCAATTATAGACTCACGGGAGACCACTGTTGTTTGCGGATGAATTGTGTATATAAAAAGAGTATTATTCTTTTGGAACGATAGGATCAAAGAGTTGGTATTCAACAGTGATATCCGTCAACTCACCATCATTCTGCTGGGTATAACTCTTCTCGTAAACGCGAATAAACTTCACGCCATCTTCAAAAGTATTAAATACAATAGCATAACCATGATTTGGAAGAGCCGTTTTACCATAATCCAATCTATGCCAATGACGACGATAAAGATCATCCCAATATCTCAAAAAATTTAAAGTTTCGCCTTCATAATAGCCTTCAAAACTATTACCATTATTGACAAAAAGACTATATCCATTTATCCCCAAATAAAAATTATGGTTATATAAACAGTTCTTAATTTCATTAATTCCATTGAGTTTTCCCAAATCCACGATACCTGTAACAGCACCATTAGACCCATCATCAACCTGCTTCATCTCACCTTTGGAATTCAATCCGTAGGGAACGACTGTAAGACTATTACCCGCCAAGCAAAGCGTATATTGGTATTGGTAATCTTTGTAGAAAATTACTTCACCTTTACCTCCATACCAAGGACCTTGTATTTTGTGTAACTTTACCGTCTGTACTTTATTGGTTGCCAATACTGTTGAAACTTTCGGCGGTTCCGAAGAAGAGCCAGAACCTCCATTATAATCATCGTCATCATCGCTACCACACGAGGTAAAAACTATTGCAGAGCCAAGCATAAAGACGATCATTATCAAGAAACTCCAAAATTTGTTTGATTTCATATTGTTTGAAAAGAATAAAGAAGGAGCGCGAACTTCCCGACGCTTATCCTCCTTCATGGTACCGCCAAGCACCTCAACAATGGATAAGTACGGAGAAGCTCACGCCCCATACGAGACGTGAACCCACCGCGACTTGTTCTCATTGTTTTGAAATTGGCGGTTTCTGAAGGAGAGAACAAGAGCAGTTTGCTCAAGTATATTTTAAAGTGTCGAACGGTTGTCGCTCACCTTCGTAGTTAATAATTGAATTAATTTCTCCCGCCCTTTAAGAGAGGAGCTACGTTGGTGAAGTGGCTGCACACATGGTGCACCGTCCTCGTGATTGCTATTTGTTATTTCTGTTTCGTAGTGTCTTGTATCACACCTTTTTAAAAATGGCGAGAGCAAAGACTGATCTAATGAGATTTGCTGGTTTGACTTTATGTTATTTCTATCTATTTTTAGGTTTATCGTTGAACTATGTTATAGTTAAGTACATCCTTTACGGAATACACACGCGACATGTTTTCGAACGTGAAATACTGGTCGTCAAGTATGTACCATTTTGAACGCTCCTTAACTGGCATGTGCTGAATGTCGCGGAAGTAGCTCACTGGAACCATCACCACTCGACCATCTGTCAGGTAAACTACCATCATGCCTCGCTTCTCAGTGAAGTTCAACTTCTTGATTCCTATATTGGTATCTTTATATTTGCACATAATCGTTTATTTCTTTAGGGTTATCTCTTTCACTTCGGTCTTGATGCCTTCAAATGATTTTGTGAGCTGTTGGTCAAAGTATTCCCAGTTTTCGCGGATAATCTGAACGAGCAGTTCGTTTTCCTTTAGAAAGTTTACGATTAAATTCGCGGGTAATTTACGATAAATTTTAGTTGCGCCGCAGGCATTTTATCTTTATTTTAACGTGAATTGACCGTAAATTTATCCGTTAATTCTTTTATATGGCTTTCATTTCTACGGTTAAGGTTATTTGTTACATGCGGAAACGAGGTGACTTCTTCAGCACCTTGACAACCTGATCAGCAATGGAGCGCATACCGGCAACGGAGGGATGGCCGCCTTGCTTGTCGACGTTCTGCAGTTCGAGGACGGGGATGTCGTAGTGCTTGCAGATGGTGCGTACGCTCTCATTGATGGATTCCTTGAGCTCAGAGTTGAGGATGAAGAGGACACGGGCCTGAGGATAATGGGTGCGAAGGCCCCAGCAGAGTTTGGCCATGGCGGGACGGAAGCTGTAGAGTTCCTCACGTGTCCACTCGCCGTACTTGTACTCACCAATGGGAGCACCACACCAGCTGTCGTTGGTGGCGGCACAGACGAGGATGACGTCGGGTTCACCGAGGTTCGACATGCGAGTGATGAAGGCGCGAGAGGTGTAGTCCTCCTTGCGATAGCCTGTGCAGCACACGGTGCTGCCGCTGTAGGAGTTGACGCGGTCGACTTTCCAGCCCATGCGTTCCTTGACCTGCCACCACCATGTCTCTTCGACACGGCTGACGTCATTGTTCTTCTGCTGACGGGGTGGGGCAAAGTACCACACCTCATTGGTGTCGGGAGTAAGGTAACCCTCGTAGGTTGAGTAGCTGTCGCCAAAGATGGTTACACGGATGCTGTCCTTGTCGGCAGCGCTGATCATGCCGCTAATGAAGAGCGACACGGCTAAGAGCAGATGTTTCATTTGAGGTTATGGGGTTTTGAGGTTATGAGGTTTTAGGGTTATGGATGCAAAATTAGTCAAAAAATCAAAATAAAGCGAGGAAGTGGACGGAAATTCGCATTTTTTGTGTAATTTCGCAGTGAAAAAGGAAATTTTTGCACACGAAGGCACGAAGGCACAAAGGGCTACGGCCTGCAAAGGTCAGGCCTACGCGACGCATCCTGTGAGACAAGAGACTAAAATATAATAAGGTATATGAAGATAGGAGATAAGGTGCGATTCCTCTCGGAAGTGGGAGGCGGCAAGGTGAGTGGTTTTCAAGGCAAGAACACGGTGCTGGTGGAGGACGAGGATGGGTTCGAGATACCCATGCCGCTGTCGGAAGTCATTGTAGTGGAAACCGATGACTACAACATGGCAAAGGCGAATACGGGGGCTGCCTCAAAACCAGAGGTGAAGGAGAACCCCTCGCTGCTGAAGGAGCAGGAACCCGAGGAGGTGGAAGTGGAGCCGTGCGACATGCCCATCACCTTTAAGGCTAAGCCTATGGAGCGACGTGGCGGCGATGAGTTGAACCTGTCATTGTGCTTTGTACCGGTGGATGTGAAGCGCATCTCGACGACCAACCTCAAGGCATACTTTGTCAACGAGAGCAACTACTACATGCAGGTGCTGCTGCTGGCCAACGAGGGTGCCGGGTACTACATGATGTTCAACGCCACGGTGGCGCCGAACAGCAAACTTGTCATCGATGAGTTTGAGCGTACGGAACTCAACACGCTCGAACATCTATGCCTGCAGACCATGGCATGGAAAGAGGATAAACTATATGCCGTGAAGCCAACGATGACGACGGAGGTGAAGCTGGACTGCACGAAGTTCTACAAGCTGCACACCTTCCAACCCACACCCTTCTTCGAGACGCCATGCTGGGAGATTCCCATCATACGCGACGACAAGTCGGTACGCTCGCTGATGGTGGATGCCACCGAATTGCAAGAGGCTATGACCTCAACCGCCTCGACGGCTCAGAAGCCAGCACAAGTTCAGACGGCTGCTGGTGGTCGCGACAAGAGTAAGCCGGCGGCGAAGGATCCCATTGTGGTAGACCTCCACATCGATCAACTCATCGACAACACCAACGGCCTAAACAATGCTGACATGCTGGAGGCACAGATGAAGGAGTTCCGCCGTGTAATGGACGAGAACATACGCCACACGGGGCGTAAAATCGTCTTCATTCACGGCAAGGGGAACGGCGTACTGCGCAAGAGTTTGCTGCAGGAACTGAAGTACCGCTACAAGCATTGCACCTCGCAAGATGCCTCGTTCCGCGAATACGGCTATGGTGCCACGCAGGTGACAATTCACAGCAAATAGAAACATTTTTTGCCAAAAAGTGCACATTTATTAGCAAATTGTTCGCGAATTATTTGTTTTATATTTCATTTTGCCATATCTTTGTACCCGAAAACGAACAAAGTGAAAGGTAAAAACGATAATTTGATAATATTATGTGTGGAATTGTAGGTATTTTCAATATCAAAGATCAAAGTAAAGAACTTCGTACTAAAGCACTCAAAATGTCGCAGAAGCTGCGTCACCGTGGACCAGACTGGAGCGGCATCTACAGCGGCAAGACAGCCATCCTCGCCCATGAGCGATTGAGCATCGTCGACCCCCTCTCAGGTGGTCAGCCACTCATCTCGCCCGACGGCAAGCACATCCTGGCTGTCAATGGCGAGATCTACAACCATAAGGAGATACGCCGCTGCTCGGACTATGAGTTCAAGACAGGTAGCGACTGCGAGAGTATCTTGGCTCTCTACCAAGCCATGAAGCCCGAACTGGAGGCTCATCCTGAACGTGAGGATGAACTCATCACGGGACTCTTCGAGCAGTTGAGTGGCATCTTTGCCTTTGGTCTCTACGACGAGGAGAAGGAGCGCTACCTGATAGGTCGCGATCCCATCGGTGTGATACCTCTTTATATAGGTCATGACAGTGACGGCAAGGTGTACATCGCAAGCGAACTGAAAGCGCTAGAAGGATTCTGCGAGGAGTATGAGCCATTCTTGCCGGGACACTACGTGTGGGGGGCGGTTTCAGACGATAAATCGCCTGACACTATGGGTGATAAGCCTTACTGCATGAAGCAATGGTATAAGCGTGACTGGATGGACAACGAGGTCATCAAGGAGCGCTATGAGAAGGCTGAGGAGGCAGGCGAGAAGGGTGAGTCGGACAGCATGAAACTGAAGATTGCCTTGGAGGCTGCCGTGAAGCGTCAGCTGATGAGTGACGTGCCTTACGGAGTATTGCTTTCTGGTGGTTTGGACAGCTCAGTGACGAGTGCTGTGGCCATGAAGTTTGCCAAGAAGCGCATCGAGGAAGACATGCAGAAGGATGCATGGTGGCCTCAGCTGCACTCATTTGCCGTAGGTCTGAAGGGCGCACCCGACCTGGCGAAGGCTAAGGAGGTGGCAGACTTTATTGGAACGGTTCACCACGAGATTAACTACACCGTGCAGGAGGGCCTCGATGCCATCCGCGACG
Source organism: Bacteroidaceae bacterium (assembly GCA_045629085.1). Classification (GTDB taxonomy): domain Bacteria; phylum Bacteroidota; class Bacteroidia; order Bacteroidales; family Bacteroidaceae; genus Physcousia. Next base: position 16,322 of record JAZQQO010000065.1, on the reverse strand, counting down.
TGATATACTTCATCGAGACATACGACGTGACGACAGTGCGTGCCTCTACTCCCATGTATCTGCTGGCGCGAGTCATCAAGTCGATGGGTATCAAGATGGTGCTTTCGGGCGAGGGTGCCGACGAGGTGTTTGGCGGTTATCTGTATTTCCACAAGGCTCCCTCGGCTGACGAGTTCCACAAGGAAACGGTTCGCAAGTTAGGTAAACTCTACCTCTACGATTGTCTTCGTGCCAACAAATCGCTCTCGGCTTGGGGTGTGGAAGGCCGCGTGCCTTTCCTCGACAAGGAGTTCCTCGACGTGGCCATGGGCATAAATCCCGCTGCAAAGATGTGCCCCGGCACGGTCATGGAGAAGAAGGTGGTACGCGAGGCATTCCAGGACATGCTGCCCGCCAGCGTGGCATGGCGCCAGAAGGAGCAATTCAGCGATGGAGTGGGCTATTCGTGGATCGACACGCTGAAGCAGATCACCGCCGAGGCCGTTACTGACGAGCAGATGGCACATGCAGCAGAGCGCTTCCCCATCAACCCGCCCATGAACAAGGAAGAGTACTACTACCGCACCATCTTCGAGGAGCACTTCCCCAGTGCAAGCGCAGCCAAGAGCGTGCCTCACGAGGCCAGCGTGGCTTGCTCTACAGCCATCGCACTGGAGTGGGATGCTGCATGGAAAGGCATGAATGACCCCAGCGGACGTGCCATCAAGGGCGTACACGAGCAGGCATATTAACAAAATTCAACACTTTACAGCATTATCTTAAGAAGATATTTGGCAAATTGAGGACGAATTACTACCTTTGTGCAAAGAATTTGCTTCACAAAGATTGACCATAAATTGCCATGATTGCCTTGAGAACGCGTTATTGCACCGTTATATTACTCCTATTACTCCTTCCACTTTCCGCATTTTCGCGAGAGGTGGAAGGAGTAACTGTGTCTGACAGTGTACAGGACATGCGCTCCGAATCGAAGTCGCGTTATCCGAAGTTCAACACCCTCGCACTCGAAGCGAGAGTGGGATGGGAGCAGGAACGCAATGACGGTACGTTGAACAAGAGTAACACGGGGTTCAAGGGACAATATTTCAATCTGAAGATAGATGCCGAAATAGTTGAGAACTTAAAAATCGCGTATCGTCAACGATTGAACAAGCCAACGGATCGCACGTTCTGGGATGGCACTGACTACCTCCTGCTTGACTATAAGGCAAACGAACACTGGTCCGTGAGTGCAGGAAAGCAGATCGTGCAGATAGGTGGTACGGAATATGACTATGCACCCATCCACCTGTATTATTGCTCGGAGTTCTGGAATCAGATCGCTTGCTATCAGTTGGGCGTTTCCACGTCCTACACACCCAACCAAAAGGACTACCTGACGTTGCAACTCTGCAACAGTCCGTTCCGCCATTGGGCGGGCAATAACTCGTATGCCATTAATCTCTATTGGAATACACACCGTTCACGAGATCATTTCTTCTGGGAACCACGATGGAGTGTAAATGCCATGCAGTTGGGCGGCGGACGATGGATGAACTATCTCTCGCTGGGCAACATGATGGGAATAGGCAGTAAGGTGCTATTGGCTGTGGACTATATCAACCGTGCCTCAAGCCACCAGCCTTTCCTGAGCGACTTCTCGCTGGTCGGAAAACTTGATTACTCCCCTAAACCGCAAGTCAACGTGTTCCTGAAGTACGCTTACGACCAAAACAAATCGGGCACGGATGCGGATAAGTTGGTAACCGATGGCACACAGATTCACATGGTATCGGCAGGTGTCGAGGTGAATCCGATAAAGAAATATCGCAATGCATTGAGGCTCTTTGCTGTGGCAGGCTACAACTGGGGTACCAACACCAACTCTGAAGGTGTGAAGCAAGACCGCCAGTTGATGATGCAGGCAGGAGTATATATCAATCTTGATGTATTGGAGGGACTTAAACACATCAAATTATGAAGAAGACAACAAAAGGCCTTATTTGCCTTGCCGCCGTACTACTGCTCTTTGGCGGTATGGGCATGAAGATGGGACTGACAAATATGCTTAACACCGTGATGCACACGGCTCACGACCTGCTGCTCAACACCGTGTTCTACCTCATGGGTATGTGCGTCGTGACGGGAGCACTGGGCAAGGTGTTTACTGAGTTTGGCGTAGTCGACCTGCTGCAACGCGCCTTGAAACCCGTCATGCGCCCCCTGTTCAACATGCCGGGCGTAGCATCGTTGGGTGCCGTGCTGACTTTCCTCAGCGACAATCCTGCCATCATCGCGCTGAGCAAGGACAAGGCCTTTGCCCGCTATTTCAAGAAATACCAGCACGTGTCGCTCGTCAACTTCGGCACGGCATTCGGCATGGGACTGCTCGTCATCGTCTTCATGATGGGTCAAGGCTACTACGCCGAACCCTTCATCGGTTTCTTTGGCGCCATGTGCGGTTGTGTCATTGCCACACGCTTGATGCAGCACTTCACCTGCAAGGATTTCCCCACCTATCGCATCGAGGATGCCATCTCACCTGAAGACCTGGAGCAATTGGAGGAGCAGCAGAAGAAGCTGGAGGCGGAAAAGGCTGACGAGCAGAAGGAATCGGCCTTCGTGCACATCCTCAACACACTGCTCGACGGTGGTAAGGATGGCGTCAGCATCGGTCTGGCCATCATCCCAGGTGTGCTCATCATCAGTACGTTGGTCATGATGCTGACCTTTGGTGGTAGTGCCGAAGGTGTGGATTCTGCAGGCAATGAGATTATCGTCTACACGGGCGAGGCCTATCAGGGTGTGGGACTGCTGCCCTGGTTGGCCGACAAGGTGAACTTCCTCTTCGAGTGGTTGTTTGGCTTCTCTGCTCCCGAGTTGATATCATTCCCCATCACCGCATTGGGTGCTGTAGGCGCTGCCTTGGGACTGATCCCCGAGTTCGCAGCCAAGGGCATTATCGATGGTAACGCGATTGCCGTTTTCACGGCGATGGGTATGTGCTGGAGTGGATACCTCAGCACCGACGCTGCCACGCTGGACAGCCTGGGCTACCGTGCCCTCGTGCCACGCGCCTTCCTCAGTACGTTCATTGGCGGTATTTGTGGCGGTATCATCACTCACTGGGTGTATGTGGGCATTATGGCCATTGCCACACTCTTCGCACCGCAACCGGCATGGGTGTCAACTGTCGAGGCCTTCCCCGTGCAGGAACAGGAACAAGGCATACAACTTGAACTGACAGCCTACGACGACAGCACGTACGTCATTAAGAACTGGTATGGCGAGGAGGGTTGCGACCTTGCGTTCAAGGTTAATGCACAGGACAGCACGCTTCGCATCACCAATGCTTACGCCGTGCAGAACGATGAGTTCTTCTTCGTTCGCGTCAGTCAGGACAAGCATCGTGGCGAGCCCTCATACGCTGCCATCTATCCTGTCAACCAGTACAGTGAGTTTGAAGGCAATGCCAAGCAAGGACGCCTCTACACCTTTGCCTACATCTACGATGGCAATCGAAAACAGCTCACTCGCGGCTATTATGAAGTAGTGTGGGGTGGGGCAGAGCGTCAAACCATCGAGGCAGAGGCACTCATTAAGGAAGAAATCATGCAAGATCGCATCGAAGCCATCCATGAGGCTGACAGCATTCGTCAAGAGTTACTCGTTGACAGCATCATCGAGGCCAAGCACGGGGCAAACATACCAGAAGACAAGACGGCATATTAATTATTCAAGTCGTTTAGTCGTTTAGTGGTTTGGTCGTTTAGTGGTTTAGGCGTTTAGTGGTTTGGGCGTTTGGGCGTTTAGGAGAAGAAAGAAGAAGAGCTCGATGAAGCCAATAATGAGTATAAACGAAAATTCTAAAAATTCAGAAAATTTTCTCTTTTTTCTTAATTTTCGTTCCTTGCTCATTAATCACATAATTGTTCAAGAGTGGGCAAACTCGAATTAACTATCTCTGGAGAATAAATACGTATAAAATAATAAATATGAAAAGGATTAGTTTTTTGACCCTGGCAGCCGTAGTGGCTGCAATGACAATTTCGTCATGTAAGAAACAAGCCGAAAGTGGCGAGCAAAACGATTCAACGGCTACCAAGTCGGAACTGGCTGAGGGCGAGGTGCCCGACGAGGAGATGGAGGGCAACAACAACTTCTATTCGCCCGACCTCATGATGGACGAACTGAGGGGTATCGTAACGAAATGCACCACGAGAAGCACCAACTGCGACGAGAATGGTGTGCCTGATCAGGATGCCTATTGGACAACGATTACCAAAGTGTACGATAAGGACGGATTGCTGGATTTCGGCTCTAAAGAGATGGACTGGCGTCTGATTAATCCACGTGGCGAGCGTAACGCAAAAGGTCAGTTGACGAAAGTGCTGTGGTATGTGGAAGACTATGATACCGACATCTACGATGAATACACCTACAACGCTGATGGTACAATCAAGTCATGCTACTCGTTGGGTATAGAGTCAGATGATGAGATCAAATATTTCTATGATGACAACTTCAATCTCATAAAAACCACCAGCGAGGGTGCTGGCGAGGGATCCATCTTCCGCAGCACCATGACCTACCGCATCCTTGAGAGCGACGATGAGGGCAACTGGACACGCCGTGTAGTTCACCAGCACTTCGAAGATGGCGAAGACGATGGCTCAAACAAGTATACCAACGACATGTATTGCTACTTGGTGGAGGAGCGTACTATCACCTATCGTAAGTAAATAGAACAACAATGCATTTAATGAGCAATGAATAATTAACAATGAGTAATGAATAATGAGCAACAATGTGCGTCCTCGAGCATATCACTGCGCCAGCCTCTCATTAATCCCATTACTCATTACTCATTACTCATTATTCATTGCTCATTATAATTAATTTAAAAGGTAGAAAACTTTAACTAAATTATGAAAAAACTCATGATGAATACAAAGAGAATAAGGCAGACGGTGTGTTGTTTGCTATGTGTGATGCTATGCAGTGTGCAGAGCCTTCGCGCTCAAATTAACGGTCAGCTTTGGCCCGACGTGGATGGCAAGCACATCAATGCCCATGGCGGTAACATTATTAAATATGGTGATAAATACTACTGGTATGGTGAGAATCGTCCCGATCGTGGCTATACCACCGAGGTAGGCGTAGAGGTGTACTCATCCACCGACCTCCGTTCGTGGAAAGACGAGGGATGCGCACTGGCTGTTTCGGAGACTCCCGGCCATGACATTGAGCGTGGTTGCATCATGGAACGCCCCAAGGTGCTTCACAACCCCAAGACGAATAAGTTCGTGATGCTCTTTCACTTAGAGTTGAAGGGGAAGGGCTATGCTGCAGCCCGTGTGGCTTTTGCCGTGAGTGACACTCCTACCGGTCCCTTTAAATTCATCCGCTCTACCCGCGTCAATGCTGGCATCTGGCCTTTCGACTACAGTCAGGAGCAGATAGAGGCTGCCAAGAAGACCAATGCTGACGATTGGAAAGACTGGTGGACACCCGCATGGCGCAAGGAAACGGCCAAGGGCATGTACTTGTGGCGCGACATGGAGGGTGGCCAGATGTCACGCGACATGACGGTGTATGTCGACAGTGACGGAAAGGCTTATCACATCACCTCTTCACAGGAGAATCTGACACTGCTGGTCAGCGAGTTGACCGACGACTACCTGGACTTTACGGGCAAGTACAACATGATTGCACCCGGCGGACAGAACGAAGCTCCCACCATCGTGAAGCACGACGGACGCTACTGGCTTATCTGCTCAGGTTGTACGGGGTGGGATCCCAACATGGCTCGCATGTTTGTGGCTGACAACATCTGGGGACCATGGACGCAGTTGGCTTCTCCCTTCACCGGCGACGACGCCAAGGTCCAGACGGGTCGCGACGGCAACATGCGCACCTTCTCTGCCGACAAGACGTTTGGCGCACAGGGCACTTATATCCTGAACCTCGGTGACCGCCAGTATTTCATGGCTGACATCTGGAATCCTCGTCATCTCAGCCGCTCTATGCACATCTGGTTGCCTATCGAATATGCTGCGGACGGCACGCCCGTCATCAAGTGGGTCGACAAGCCATTTTAAGGTTTTAAGGTTATGAGGTTATGAGGTTTTATGAATGACACGGCAGAGAACATACGGGCATGGATGGTGGCGCACGGCAAGACGCTGAGTACAGCAGAGAGTTGTACGAGCGGACGCATTGCTGCCAAACTGACAAGCGTGAGCGGAGCCTCTGAGTATTTTCAAGGTGGACTCGTGGCTTATCAGGATGAACTGAAAATTCGTTTCCTCGGCGTCAGCGCTGACACGATACGACAACACGACGTGGTGAGCCGTGAGGTAGTGGAGCAGATGGTGCTCGGCAGCATCGACCTCTTCCACACCGACTACGCCATTGCCTCCACAGGCTACACCGGGTCGGGTGCCAATGGCATCGCTGCCGGAACTGTGTGGATTGGATGGGGCTCGAAAGATGATGTGCAAACGCTCTGCCTCACTGGCGACTTAGGCCGTGAAGAAAACACCGAAAGAGCAGCTTGCGCGGCTTTAAGACATTTTGAAATATTTATAAATAATCTATGAAGAAATCTATTTTTGCCTTTGCCTTGTCGCTGCTGAGCATGACGGCATTTGCAGAGGATCATACGCGATATGTCAATCCATTCATCGGCACACAGATGGATGAAACGGGTGCCTTGAGTGGCAGCACCTTCCCCGGCGCAACGATGCCGCAGGGCATGGTGCAGTTGAGCCCTGACACCGAGCGAATGGTTACCTGGGATCCCTGCTCGGGCTATGATTACGACAAGGATACCATCTACGCCATCACCCATACCCACCTGAGCGGTACGGGATGCACCGACCTTATTGACGTTTCGCTCATGCCCATCACATGGGAGGCGAATGCTGCCTATTTGTCGGAAGGTAATTTCGGACAGCGTTACAAGCATACCGAGGAGTCAGCCAAGCCGGGCTACTATGCGGTGAAACTGCAGGAAAGTGGGGTACAGGTGGAACTGTCGGCCACGGTGCATACGGGCATACATCATTACACCTTTCCCAAGGGCAAGGCGCAGCAGGTCATCATCGACCTCGACCATTCCACCTTCCGTGGTCAGGCCTATTACACGGGGCGTCGTGCCTATGACATCATTCAGAGCCAAATCCGCATCGTCAACGACCACACAGTCGAAGGATTCCGCGTCATGACCGGATGGGCTAAACTGCGTAAGGTGTATTTCCGTGCAGAGTTCTCCAGACCCATCACGAGCCATCTGCTGATGGATGGCGGTCGCAGCGTGGGTGCTGGCGACGTGGTGAATGGCCGTTCCTTGCGTGGTGCGCTGGCATTCGATGCATCCAAGGGCGATGAACTCACGGTGAAGGTAGCCATCTCGGCTGTCGACAACGAAGGTGCAGCGCGCAATCTTGAGGCAGAGGCCCAGAGCTGGAACTTCAAGAACTACGTAGAGGCAGCCCATGAGGCATGGCAACGTGAATTGGCTCGCATCGATGTAGAGGGAACCGACGAGCAGAAGACCATCTTCTACACGGGACTTTACCACGTACTGATGCAGCCCAACACCATCAGCGATGTCGATGGCCGTTACATGGACACCAACTTCGAAATCAAGCGTATGCCAAAGGGGCAAGCCTATCACTCTACCTTCTCGCTTTGGGACACCTTCCGCGCTGCCCATCCCCTCTACACGCTCATCGCTCCCGAGGTGGCAGCACAGTTCGTTCGCGACATGATGCTCCACCACGACACGTACGGCTACCTGCCGATTTGGGATCTTTGGGGTCAGGACAACTACTGCATGATTGGCAACCACGCCATCCCTGTCATCTCCGATGCCATCCTGGCCGAGTTGCCGGGCATTGATGTGGAGGCAGCCTATAAGGCCATGGTGGAGAGCAGCACGCGCAGCCATACCAACTCGCCTTTTGAATTGTGGGAACGCCACGGATACATGCCGCAGAACCTGCAGGGAACCTCCGTGTCCATCACGCTCGAACAGGCTTTCGACGACTGGTGCGTGGCTGCCGTTGCCAAGAAGTTGGGCAAGACGGCTGACTATGAGCGTTTCAGCAAGCGCTCGGAATACTACCGCAATCTCTTCGACAAGCGTATCGGTTTCTTCCGTCCCAAGGACGACAAGGGGCAGTGGATTGAGCCCTTCGATCCCCTCAGCTACGAGCAGCCTTGCTTCATCGAGGGCAATGCCTGGCAGTACATGTGGTTTGTGCCGCAGAATCCTCAGGGGCTCATCGAGTTGCTCGGAGGTGAAAAGGCGTTCATCAAGAAACTCGACGAGAACTTTACCCTCACGGCCACAAGTGGTGAGGTGAACGGAAACGCATCTGGCTTCATCGGTCAGTATGCCCATGGCAACGAACCCAGCCACCACACGGCCTATCTCTACAACTTTGCAGGACAACCATGGCGCACGCAGGAACTGGTCAACCAGATACGTACCTCTTTCTATAACGCGACGCCTGCGGGCTATGCCGGCAATGACGACTGCGGTCAGATGTCTGCCTGGTACATCTTCAGCAGCATGGGCTTCTACCCCTTCAATGCCGGCAGTGCAGAGTACGTGTTGGGCACACCGCTCTTCTCGCGCGTCACGCTGCATCTCGATGGCGGCAAGGATTTTACGATTATCGCAAAGGGCAGAAGCGCCCAAAAGGGCAAGAGCCAGAAGGCCATCTACGTGAAATCCGTCAAGCTGAACGGCAAGCCGGTCACCGACTGGCACCTCTCGCACAGCGACATCGTGAAGGGTGGTACTTTGGAGTTTACGATGAGCAAGTAAAGTTCCCACCCTTTGACAACTGCTTGTAAATTGTTTATAATGAGCAATGAATAATGAGTAATGAGCAATGTATAATGAGTAATGAGCAATGTATAATGGGATTAATGAGAGGCTGGCGCAGTGATACGCCATAGGACGCACATTGTTGCTCATTACTCATTACTCATTGTTAATTATTCATTGTCCATTAATCACATTATTGTTCTAGGGCGAGAAATTCTGCGAGCATAAATGCAAAAATGTAAGATAAACCACCCGTCGAGGTGTTAATTCATTAGAAAAATACCATTTTTGTTTGGCGGATTGAAAGATAATACGTAACTTTGTCAGCGGTGAATCTTTTAAACCAACAACATTTACTATGAAACAAGAAGTTCCTTACAAGATTTATCTTGACGAGAGTGAGATCCCAACGCAGTGGTACAACGTTCGCGCAGACATGAAGAACAAGCCTGCGCCACTACTTAATCCCGGTACGCTGGAAGCCTTGACGATTGACGATCTCAATCCTATTTTCTGTACAGAATTGAACAAGCAGGAGTTGGACAACGACACTCCTTACTTCGACATACCCGAGGAGATACAGAAGTTCTATCGCATGTATCGTCCCTCACCCCTGGTACGTGCCTACTTCCTTGAGAAGGCACTTGGCACACCTGCCAAGATCTACTACAAGTTCGAGGGTAACAACACCTCAGGCAGCCACAAGCTGAACTCTGCCATCGCCCAGGCCTACTATGCCAAGAAGCAGGGTCTGAAGGGTGTGACCACCGAGACGGGTGCCGGACAGTGGGGTACGGCCTTGAGTATGGCTTGCTCTTACTTCGACCTCGATTGCCAGGTGTACATGGTGAAGTGCTCATACGAGCAGAAGCCCTTCCGCCGCGAGGTGATGCGTACCTATGGTGCCAAGGTGACTCCTTCGCCCAGCCAGCTGACCAACGTGGGTCGTAAGATCCTTTCTGAGCATCCCGACACCACCGGCAGTTTGGGTTGCGCCATCTCTGAGGCTGTGGAGGCAGCTGTATCGCAGGAAGGCTATCGTTACGTCTTGGGCTCTGTGCTCAACCAGGTGCTTCTGCATCAGACCATCATCGGTCTTGAGACCAAGAAGGCTTGCGAGAAGTACGACATCAAGCCTGACATGATCATCGGTTGCGCCGGTGGTGGTTCAAACCTCGGTGGTCTGGTGTCACCCTTCATCGGTGAGATGCTGCGCGGTGAGGCTGATTATAAGGTCATTGCCGTGGAGCCCGCTTCATGCCCCAGCTTCACCCGTGGTAAGTTCGCCTACGACTTTGCCGACACCGGTATGATCTGCCCCTTGGCAAAGATGTACACCCTCGGCAGCCAGTTCATTCCTTCGGCTAACCACGCTGGTGGCTTGCGCTTCCACGGCATGAGCACCATCCTGAGCCAGCTCTACCACGATGGTCTCTTTGAGGCACGTGCCGTTGAGCAGACCGCCGTATTCGACGCTGCCACTCAGTTTGCCCGTGTGGAGGGCATCCTTCCTGCTCCTGAGAGCAGCCATGCCATCCGCGTAGCCATCGACGAGGCATTGAAGTGCAAGGAGACGGGCGAGGAGAAGACCATCATATTCGGCCTGACCGGTACGGGTTACTTCGACCTCTATGCCTACGAGGCATTCAACAATAAGACAATGACTGATATCATCCCCTCTGATGAAACCATTAAAATGTATTTGGACAAGTTGCCAAAAGTTGATTTGTAAAAACACTATCCGAGTTATAATCGTTATCTTGCTTTGCGGCGCACACATACCGTGCGCTGCACAGCAAGATTGTCTTTTTATAAACGAAATCCAGGTCTGCAACACTGACCAGACCATCGACCCATCATACAATTACGGCTCATGGGTAGAGCTGTACAATTCCGGAACGGAGAGCATCACGATTGGAGGTAAATACATCAGCGACGATGCCAACAATCTGATGAAACACAAGCTTTCCATTGTCTTGTCCTCTGTCAAGCCCAACAACTACCTTACCATCTGGTTCGACCACCACAGTTCGCAGGGCACCTACGGAGGCAAGTCCAGCTCTCAGGTTCCCTTCAAGCTCGACCCCGAGGGTGGAAGCATCTACCTGAGCGATGCCGATGGCAACATCATGGCACAGGCCGACTATCCACCCGCCACGCCCCGATGCTCCTACGCCCGCATTACCGATGGCGCTGACGAATGGGGCACTACTGCCCAACCCACACCCACTGCCTCCAACAATGGTTCCACCTTTGCCACCACACGCCTTGCTGCACCTGTCGTAAGTCGCGATGGTGGAGTGTACGAGGTGGGCCAGAAGTTCACTTTCAATGTCTCGGTTCCAACGGGCGCCAAACTCATCTACACTACCGACGGCAGCACACCCACCCTGAACAATGGACAGGTCGCCAGCAGCAAGAGCTTCACCGTGAGCGGCACCTCCATCTATCGCTTTGCCGCCTTCCGCGACGGCTATCTGCCCAGCCCTGTCGTATCGCGTTCCTTCATCTTCAAGAACCACGATTACTACCTGCCTGTCCTTTCACTCACCACCGACCCTAAGAATCTCTTCGACAAGACGATAGGCATCTACTGCAGCGGCTCGAATGGCATCTCGGGCAACGGACAGAACTCGGCCAAGAACTGGAACATGGATTGGGAGCGTCCCGTCAACATCGAGTATATGGTGCCTGAGAAGAATCAGGATGGCGAGACCAGCTTTGTGACCCACATCAACCAAGAGCTCGACATGGAGATATGCGGTGGATGGTCGCGTGGTTTCGGTGCCAGCACCGTCGACGGCAAGTACTGGGAGATGAAGGCTGGCTTCCGCCTGAAGTGCGACAAGGAGTATGAGGGGCAGACCTCGCTCGACTATCCCATTTTCCCCCTGAAACCCTATAATAAATATAAGGTGTGGCAGGTACGCAATGGCGGCAACGACAACTATGCCTGCATCAAGGATGCTGCCCTCTCGCAGTTCGTCATGCGCACCGACTACGACATTGACGCACAGGACTGCCAGCCGGCACACGTCTTCTTCAACGGTCAGTACGTCGGCATGTTCAACATACGCGAAAGCAACAACCGACACTACGGATACAGCAACTGGGGCATCGACACCGATGACATGGACCAGTTCGACCTCAGCAATGCCACGTATAACCAGAAGGTGGGCGACAACGTGGCGTGGAAGGAACTCGTGGCCCTCGCCAAGCAGCTCAATTCCAGCAAGGACGAGTCCATCTACAAGCAGATATGCGAGCGACTCGACATCGACGAGTATGCCAACTACATGGCCTATTGCTGCAGTCTGAGCCCCAGCGATTGGATTACGAACGTGAACAACACCAAGGGCTACCGTTCACGTTCCGACAATGGCAAGTTCCGCTTCGTGCTCTTCGACATGGATTCTGCCTTTGAGACGTCGAACGTGCTCAACCAACTGATCAGCAACAACTACAATGCCGATGTCGACGACCTCTTCCGCTACCTCATCAGCTACGACACCTTCCGACGCAAGTTCATCGATGCCTTCTGCCTTGTGGACGGCAGCATCTTCGAGCCACAGCGTTGTTCGGCCATCGTCAGCGAGCTTTACAACGAGCGCAACAAGGCTTTGTCCTTTGAGGGACGTGCCAGCAACACGAACCTTGCCAGCACCATCCGCAGCATGCATAACGGTTCCAACATCACGAACCTGAAGAAGTCATTCTCGCTCAACAACGGCTACAAGCTCACCATCTCCAGCAACTTGCCCGAGGCCCGTCTCAGCGTCAACGACCAGCTCATCCCCACAGGTCAGTTTGAAGGCTATCTCTTCAACTACAAGAATAACGGCATCTACCTCACTGCGCAGGCTCCTGCCGGCTATGTGTTCAAGGGATGGTTCCAGAATGGCTATTCCGGTATAGATGGCATCACGCACGAGCATATGATTACCTTTAGTGATCAGTGGGAATACTACGACAAGGGGGCTGTCAATAGTTCCGCATGGTGCGGCGAGGAGTACGACGCCACCCAGGATGGATGGAAGGAAGGCAAGGCTCCTCTTGGCTACTGCAGTGCCGGCAAACCGATGCAGAGCCAGATCAACACCACGCTCAGCTATGGCTCCAACGCCAGCAACAAGCGACCCACCTATTATTTCCGCAAGCGTTTCTACCTCGAGGAAGAGCCCTCGCCAAACACTACCTTCCAGCTCAACTACCGTGTCGACGACGGTTTCCGTTTCTACATCAATGGGAAGGACATCGATGGCTACCGATGCCAGGCTGGATGCTCATACGACTATGTGACGGGTGACTATGCTGGCGATGTGCCCGACGAGGGTTCCTTCACCTTCCCGCCTGACGAACTGCATCAGGGCTGGAACGTCCTGGCCGTCGAGGTGCACAACACCTCGCTCAGCAGCAGCGACATCTTCTGGGATGCTGAACTCGTCATGACGACTGAGGAGGAGGTAGAGGCAGATATTGTATGCCGAGAAGCGACATTCGGGCTCTCCGATTTCGAGAGCGAAGGCACATACAACATAGAAGCCAGATTTGCACGAATCACCGACGAGCGGCAACTTCTGCAGGAGGGGGCTTCCCCCATCCGCATCAACGAGGTGTCGGCTGCCAACGACATCCACATCAACGATTACGGTAAGAAGAACGATTGGGTGGAACTCTACAACACCACCGACCAAGACATTGATGTGGCCGGCATGTACCTCAGCGACAAGAAGAAGAAACCGCAGAAGTGGCAGATCACCTCTTCCGAGTCGAAGGCCTCTACCGTCGTTCCGGCACATGGCTCGCTCATAGTGTGGTGCGATCAGTTAGCGTCTGTCAACCAGCTGCATGCTCCCTTCAAGCTCGACAACGCCGATGGTGCCTGCGTCAGCATTCAGGCTGAGGATGGTTCGTGGAGCGACAAGCTCACCTACCTTGAGCAGCCTCGTAGGCACACATTCGGTAGGTATCCAGATGGAGCAGGATTCTCATCTCTCTTGCCACAACCTACCATCAATAAGCCCAACCGTCTGGGTACGTCCGTTTGCCTGGCTTCCGACATTCCCAACATCTTCAACGACGACATCTACATTACCATAGCCCTTGCAAAGGGATGGAACTGGACGAGCCACAACCTTGCGGATGACGTCCATCGCTCACGCTTCACCGGTGCTGCACAAAGGATCGTAGGCTATATCACCGAATACTTCCTCGACGCAGAAAGCAGTTCATGGCTTGGTGATCTTGATTTGCTTGAGAGTGGGCAGGGCTACAAGCTGCAGTGCAAGGACGAGGGTGAGGTGATTCTTCGTGGTCGACCCTTCGCAGCCTCCGAAACGCCCGTCACGCTGCGCGAAGGTTCCAACTGGTTGGCATTCCCGCTCTACAGTACCACCACGCTCGATGCTGCCCTCACCGGCTTCACACCGTCGGATGGTGACCGTATCATCGCCTTGGATGAGTTTGCCACCTACGAGGATGGGCAGTGGGAAGGTACGCTCACCAGCCTCCAGCCAGGCCAAGCCTACATCTACGAGAGCCAGGGTGACAACACGCTGACATGGACTGCCCTCAGCGCGCCCTCAGCGCAGCATCGCCGCTATGCAGCAGCCATGGCCCGCGAGGAGTCGGCGTGGACGTACGACATCCATGCCTATCCCAACGTCATGACGATTGTAGGCGAAGTACAAGCGGATGAAGCCAATCTTGATGGCAACTATCTTGTAGGAGCATTCGTTGGCGAGGAATGTCGTGGTGTAGGTTCCGTCATGGACAACCGCATCTACATGAACATACACGGTGAGGGTGGGGAAGTGCTTTCATTCCGTCTGCTCGACGCGTCGCTCGACAGCTATGCAGCACGCGACACCCTGCAGTTCAGCCCCCAGCATCATCTGGGTTCGCCAGCCACCCCCTACGTCTTCAACTTCAATTCGCATGACATAGAGGACGTCATCCAGTCGCCCTCTGCCCCCTCATCGCGCATCGTTGCCACCCGCTACTATCAGCTCAATGGTCAACCCCTCACTTCTCCCCGCTCTTCCGTTTCCCCCATCATCATCCGCAAGGACTACCACTCCGATGGAACGGTCAGCGTGAGCAAGCAGCATGTCTACTAAGTGTGGGGAGGAGTGGGATGATTAGTGATGGATGTTTACATATTTGCGAATTCAGCCTTTATGTCGTTGACGATATAGGTGTCGGACATTAGCTGATATCCGTATTTGGGATCGTGCAACTGATGACCTACAGTGGAGTTGTAGAAGATGAGCATAGCCCGCTTTGAGGAAATGTGAAGTTCCTCGGAGAGCTGCATAATGATGCGCGTTATCTTGCGGTATAGCTGATAGTCTTTCATATTTATGAATGTTATAGTGGGATGGATTCCAGGAAAGTCAGGTATTGATCAATGATGAGTTGGTTGCTGATGCAAACCTGATGCTTGAGTTCCTCTTTGACGAGTTTGCCTAAAGCCATCTCTGCTGTCATAGAACCATCTGTGTATGCATCTACGGTTGAAATAACACTATCGTTAGCAATTCCACCCTCTATCCAATCAAGACCAGCCCATGGTTGCTTGCCCTTACGACTGGCTGCAATGAAATCCAACCACTTAATATTATATTCTGGGAACACCAGATGGTGGAAGTCTGTGTTGGCGAAAAAACGCTCAAGGTCGAAACGATAGATGTTCAGCATTGCCTTAAGCCCTTTCTTACGCCCAGCTTTGGTATTCGCCCAATTGATGGCCTGTTGCTTGTCGTTGGTGAGATAGAAACCAGGTCCGAAATCAAGTTCAGGACGACCTACATGCGTGAGAGGTTCACGAACTTCGGTAGTAGCTCCATGATAGAGTATGTGATTGTCGTTACTGATCATGTTCGTAGTTATAGAGGGTTTCGATGATGTCGTCCGCCACATAGTTGGCACTCTGGGTGTGAAGCGTGTCGTAGAACTTGAAGAGGCGCCCTTCTATAAGACCTTGAGCCTCAAGACGTCTGGTAAGCTCAGCTGGGGAGATTTTCATCTTTCGTGCCGCCGTCTCAATGACTATGACGCAGAACTGCATCACATCGCTTTCGTGGGTTCGTGGTGATCCTTCCATCCTATGGGTGTATGATTAGGCAATTATTTATTCGTTTGTAATAGAGCATCCCTCATTGGGCACACAATCTTCTACGTTGCAAAATTATACAATAATTTCCACATAACCATCCTTTCGCCACAAAAAAATTGTAGAGAAAGCGAAAAACTGCGTCAATCCAAATCGTCTGCGACAAAAAACTTCGACCTGTACAAATGAAAGCCCATACGAGTATTTATGCCTTGTGCTTCGCATCCCTTCGGGACTCCCTGTCGTTCGCGACTGGCCTACGGCAAGTTCGGCTAACGTGAATTGCCGTCCTACCTTTGTAGCCGAAACAAAATAACAAGGATTTGTACTAACAAAAGTTAATTCGTACCTTTGTTGTATGAAGGACGGATTAACCTCCAGAGGGTA
>JAZQQO010000064.1:0-3080 GCA_045629085.1 Bacteroidaceae bacterium | reverse complement strand
CGGCATATAGCCCAGTTTCTCCCACACCTCGAAGGGTGAGTTGAGATGGCTGACCGTAGCGCTGCTCTTCATCGCCTTGTAAGCACGAGCGGCATCAGGATAGACACCAGTCAGCACGGCACGCGACAGCACGGGCAAAGCGTGATTGCCGATCATACAGTAGTTGTCCTGTCCCCAAAGGTCCCAGATAGGCAGATAGCCATAGGTGTCGCAGTGGCGAATCATGGAGTTCACGAACTGTTCCGCATAGTCAGGAGCAATGAGGTTGAAAAGCGGATGAGCGGCACGGAAAGTGTCCCATAAAGAGAACGTCGAGAAGTATTGTTCACCAGCGGGGAGTTGCTTCTCTTCATAGTTCGTGGTAACATAGTGTCCATCACAGTCGCTTATGATGTTGGGTTGCGTGAAGACATGATACAATCCCGTGTAGAAGATCGTATTCTGTTCGTTCGTTCCCTCCACATCTATGCGAGCCAATTCCTTTTCCCAAGCATCATGAGCAGCTTGCTTGTAGGCATTGAAATCGGTGGTTGGGCACTCAGCCTTCAGGTTGGCAGCAGCACCTTCGCCACTGACCGGAGAGATGGCAACACATACAGTGACGTCGTCACCCTTCGCAGCGTCGAAGGTAAAGGCGGCGTGAAGTGTGCGTCCGTTGATGACCTCAGCATCACCGGCCGAGCGGGCACCGTCACATAACAGTGAAGAAGTAAAAGGACGCGAGAAATGAGCACGGAAATAGACCTTGCGCAGTTTAGCCCAACCTGTGATGACGCGATACCCCTCAACTGTCTGGTCGTCTATGACGCGAATCTGGCTCTGGATAATGTTATATACCCGACGGTTGCCATAGTATGCATCACTGCCACGATAGGTAGAATGATCCAGGTCGATGATGACATGTTGCTCTGCGCCCTTGGGGAAAGTGTAACGATGAATGCCAGCACGTGTGGTGGCCGTAAGTTCAGCCTTGATACCGCTGTCCTGCAGTTTCACCCAATAATAGCCGGGCGTTGCACCCTCGTCCGTATGATTGAAGGCCGACGAATAGTCGGGCTGGGCGAGATATTCCTGTGTAATAGGATGGGTGACGGGCATGAGAGAGACGTCAAAGAGATCCGTACAGCCTGTTCCACTAAGGTGAGTGTGCGAAAAGCCGTAGATGTGGTCCTTATCATAGTCATACCCAGAGCAAGGATCCCAGGTAACCTGCAACTCAGTATCGGGGCTCAACTGCACCATGCCGAGGGGGACGGTAGCACCGGGGAATGTGCTGCCAGCCAATGACCCGGCCTCATCGGCTTGCGTACCGATGAACGGATTGACGTACTGCGTATGGTCCTCTGCCGAACAAAAAGAAGGATGAAAAATGAAAAATGAAAAAGAAACGGCGGCAAGCCAAGAAAATCGTTTCATAAACAAATATGTTTAATGTCAGTTCTTTAGGTTCGATGGTTGACGTTTAATGTTTGCTAAACATTAAACATGCACGACATGGAACGCGGTATACTTTACACGGTAACTTTACACGGTAACTTTACACTCAAGAAAAATCATTCTGCTTGAATGCGGGCATCGAGTGTCTGCTGACGGTCGGCCGACCAGTAGCCACAGTCCAGTTCGAAGAAGGTGGTAGTGTAGGGAATGGTGAGTGGTGTCTTGATGATGAGCACCTGATAGAGTTTGCCCGCCTCGTCAAGACGCTTGATGAGATCCTCATGAGGCATGGCTTGTGCCTCCGTGCCGCAGATGGTCTGCATGTCCTTGCGCAGAGCGTCGATGCCTGGGGCGATATCTTCGGAGAGGAACTGCTGCTCACGATCCGTCCAGATGTGGGCAAAGACGTGGGGAGCGGCATCAATCTGTTCCTTAACGCCGGCCAACACATCAGCATAAGGCTCGTCGGCATAGAGAGTGGTAATGCCACCAGCCGACTGCAGAGGATAAGCCATGTCGGTAATGACGATCCAGTTACGATGGCCCAAAAGGGGAAGTTGGGCAGCCAGCACATCGCGCCAAGTCTCTGTTTTGACGGCGGTTGCGGTGGTTTTGTTGCCTTGACAAGAGACTGCAGGAATGAGGGCGGCAGCAGCCAATGCAGAGAGAATTAACTTTTTCATACGAAGGATGATTGTATTTCAGTGGTTTTTAATTATCAAAATGAAAGCCATCAAGAGACTTATTCGAGGGTATTAGTGTAGCGTAAATTGGAAACGATGCTCTTGTGGGCGCCTTCCTTACCATCCACAGGGAACATGAAGGTAGGCACCTCGGCCATCTTATCCTTACCCTCCTTACCATAAAATTTCCAACGGCGCTGCAGCGTGCCACGCACCTGGCCATCCACGATGAGGCGCGTCATCTCGTTGGTGCCCTGGACGCTGATGGTGTGATGACCGGGAAGGACGCGGTAATCGAAGGTGAAGAGGTAGCCATCGCGACTGAAGCCCACAAGGCCCTTCATGGGGTCGGCGAGGTAGAAACGAGTGTCGCCATCTGCATACAGCACGGTACCTGGCTCCTCAGCCGCACCCTCAATGTCGAAGGTCACCGTGTAAGGCCAGTCAATGCCGAGTACCTGACGTTTCAGGTCCTTTGCTACCTGGTGACGGAGGGAATCGAAAGTCTCGTAAGGAATGGTGGTGCGGCCTGCGGTCCACGTTTTGGCACTGATGGTCTGCATGGCGGGCCAGACGCGGTGGAGGATGTCGGCACAACTGATTCCGTTGCCAGCGTGGTCATTCCACACGGCAAACATACCGCCCTTGATGGCGGGGTCACACTCCTCGAATTTCTGGTCACCAATCTGCGCAGGTGTCCACTCGTTGTAAAGGAACTGACAGTTCAAATAGTCGTAGTAGTAACCCGCAGCGGGAACAATATAGACATAGCCGTCGGGGATGCTGACGAGGTCGTAGCCAGCCTCCTTCATCACCTTCGGATTGGCATAGCCGTTATACCAGCAGTTCATCAGGACACCGTCAGCCTTGACGGGGGTGACACCATTGGCATGGGTCAGCGAGCCCCAGAACACAGCCTGCTTGCCGAAACTCTCGACATAGCGGATGTAGTGGTCGGTA